>NZ_JBOFIN010000094.1:0-133912 GCF_051650185.1 Scandinavium sp. | reverse complement strand
AAGAGAAAGGGATGTAACCTGCCACGGAGCGGACAGATTCAGGATGTGAGCATAGAGTGACTTCTCGTCCATGATGATCTCTGGAGATAAAAACTACAGTTATCATGCACCCAGCCACCATAACAAGGGAAGACCCATTTATATACAGTATTATTCATTGACAGCCATGGTCAAGATCAAAAAGTAAGGATCCCGGCAACACCATGAGCATGCAAAGGATTTATAAGCACGCAAAACGTTCGTCCTTACTTGGCGGATCCAGTGCGGGGAGTATTTCTGTTTGGATGGCGAGTTTATAGCTTAGATTCGCGATGGCAGCCAAAAAAGTAGCCTCAGGCACTGGCGCGTGGAATAAAGCGCCAGTCCAGCATCACGCGTTCCATGGGCACATCCGGGTTTTCAATCTTATTGAGTAGCAGTTCCACGGCCTTGGCGCCGATTTCACGTGACGGTTGCTGGACCGTAGTAAGCTGCGGCGACACCATCTCGGCAAGCTCCGTGCCGTCGAAACCGACTACCGCAATATCTTCCGGCACCCGTAGTCCAGCCTGTTCAATGGCACGCATGGCTCCGGCCGCCAGCGAATCGGAAACGGCAAACACCGCATCCGGACGTGGGTTCATCGCTAACAGATTTTTCATCGCCGCCTTACCTGCCGCCGCACTCAGGTCGTTAGCATACTCAATGGCCGAACTCTCCAGCTTCTGCTTTTGCAGCACCAATTTATATCCCTGCTCGCGCAGAAAGGCGTATTTATAGCGGAGATCATGATTAATCAATGCAATCCGTTGACGCCCCATTGCCGCCAGATAACCCACAGCGTGTTCCGCAGCATCAATATCGTTGATGCCAACGCAAGACACCTCACCCGCATCGGCATATTCAGCACACTGCACCCACGGCGCATCACCAATGACGGTAGTCAGTTCCGGCAGATTGGCGAAGGCATCCATGGTGATAATCCCATCCACCATTTTACCAGCCAGTAAGCGCAGGCCCGATTTTGAACGCCCAATATCGGAGCCGGAATGGCACAGCAAAATGCGATAATCGTTTTTCTCCGCGGCTTCCTCTATTCCTTTCACCACCTCGGCGCAAAACGGGTTAGCAATATTAGACACCATCACCAAAATCATAGAGCTGCGCGCCGTCCTGAGCTGACGCGCCAACAGGTTCGGCTGATAATTGCTCTCTTTTATTGCCTTAAGCACCCGTTCGCGATTTTTCTCTTTCACCGTTTCACTGTTATTGAGCACACGCGATACGGTGGCGACCGAGACTCCCGCCAGTTGGGCGATTTTCTGAATTGACATACTACCCGATTCCCTGCAATTAACGCTTACGTGCAGGCTATCATAAAAACGTGCCCGGTATACCGGGCACAGGATTATTGTTCAACGCTGACCCAACACCGCTGTTGATGGCTTTTCACTATGGCATCAATGATATACATCACGTTCGCGCCTTCACTGAATGAAGCAAAACGACGCTCACGGGCATCCGGCATTTTCCCGGCGTGAACCGCCTTATAGAAATTGAGCATCATATTTTTAAACGCGTCCGGCCAGCCTTCGCTGTGACCACCGGGGAAATGCGCCTGCCCGCTAATATCACGATTGAGTAAGCTCGGATCATCGCTTAGCAACTGATTCGCCTGGCTGCGTTTGCCAATCCATAATTGCTGCGGGGTTTCCTGATCCCACGACAGTGAGCTCGCGCTGGCGTTGATATCAAAATGCAATCGGTTCTTACGCCCGGCGCTCACCTGCGAAACGCTAAAGCAGCCTTTGCTGCCATCGTCAAAGCGGAACAAGACAGAACCCGCATCTTCAGTGGTGACCGGAATATTCTGATACTGCGCGTCAGGACGATGCTCGCTAAAGGTGGCTTCTGCGGTAACGCTGGCTTTACGTGTAGGCCAGACGATAGCGAGGTCCGCCATCACCTCAGTAATACGCCGCCCGGTCACGAACTGGACGGTATCGCACCAGTGGGAGCCGATATCGGCTACCGCACGCGACACGCCGCCCTGCTGCGCATCCACACGCCAGTTGAAGTCGGTTTCCAGCAGCATCCAGTCCTGATGATAGCCGCCATAGGCCGAAAAGAGCCGCCCGACGCTACCGTCGCGCATCATACTCGCCGCCTGCTGCACCATCGCAAACTGGCGATAGACAAAGCTGACCCCGTGTACCACGCCCGCAGCCTGCGCCAGTTGCTCCAGCTCTCTGGCCTCTTCCGGCGTCAGGCACAGCGGTTTCTCCGAGAACACGTGTTTACCTGCTTTGAGGATCTGGCGGTTCACCTGCGCGTGCAGAAAGTTTGGCGTGCAGTTATGCACGACCTGTATTCCAGGATGCGCCAGCAAGGCATCAATATCGCCATAGGCATGAGGGATATTCAGCTGGCGCGCCTTGTTTTGCGCCTGTTCCAGTGACGCATCGCACAGGGCCACTACTTCCACAAATCCCAGCCGACGCAAAGCTTCAACATGCGCCGGGCCAATAAACCCGGAGCCAACAATGCCGACCTGAATCATACACGACCCTCCCTGCCTGCAGCGAAGTCATCAAACGCCCGTGCGGACACGGGGATGATATGCCGCTGGATAAATTCACTGCCTTCCCGCGCACCAACTTGCGCATCCTTCAGGCAACATTCCCACTCCATCACCGCCCAGCCGTCAAAATCATACTGGGTCAGCTTGCTGAAAATCTTTTTAAAATCAATGTCGCCATCACCGAGCGAGCGGAAGCGTCCAGGGCGGTCGGCCCAGTTTTGATAGCCGCCGTAGACCCCGCTACGCCCGTTTCTTTGAAACTCAGCATCCTTGACGTGAAATGCCTGAATACGCGAGTGGTAAATATCGAGATACGCCAGATAATCAATATGCTGGAGGTGCAGATGGCTCGGATCATACAGCATATGGCAACGCGGGTGGTTATCAACCTTGTGCAGAAAACGCTCAAAGGTCACGCCGTCGTGCAGATCTTCACCGGGGTGAATTTCATAGCACACGTCAACACCGTGCTCGTCAAAGCAGTCGAGAATCGGCCGCCAGCGTTTAGCCAGTTCGTTAAACGCGTCATCCAACAGCGCGGCGTTATGCGGTGGCCACGGATAAAACCACGGCCAGGCCAGCGCCCCGGAAAAAGTCGCATGGGCTTTAAGCCCCAGCCGCGCTGAAGCCTGTGCGGCTTTCTTCACGCTGTCTACCGCCCACTGCTGACGCGCCGCCGGGTTGCCTTTAACGGCTACAGGCGCAAAAGCATCGAAAGCCTGGTCATAGACCGGATTCACGGCGACAAGCTGCCCTTCGAGGTGAGTCGACAGTTCGCTAATCACCAGGCCGTATTCTGCCAGCCGTCCTGCAATATCATCGCAATAGGTCTGGCTGGCGGCGGCCTGCTCAAGATTAAAAATGGCGGGATGATTGCACGGCAGCTGTAGCGCCTTAAACCCCAGCTCTGCCGCCCATTGTGCCAGCCCATCAAGCGTATTAAACGGCGGTTGACCGCCTATAAACTGCGCCAGAAAAATCCCCGGCCCCTTTATGGTTTTCATACCCTTACGTCCTTAAAAAAATTACGCCTGTTCTTTATCGTCGTATTTAAACGAGACCAGGAAAATCAAAGCAATTACGACTGCGGCAACCGCGGGGATCCACCAGAAACTCACCCAGGCCTGTGGTACGGTTTGCCCGGCCACCAATTGGTTGTACAGCGCACCAGAAATCTGCGAGCCCAGCAGCATGCCGATACCGTAAGTGAACATCACCACCATGCTCTGTGCCTGACCTTTTACCTTCTCACCTGCCACGCGATCGGTGTAGATAAAGCCCACCACAAAGAAGAAGTCGTAGCATACGCCGTGCAACAGAATGCCGAGATAGAGCAGGAAGCGCATTTCTTCATTGATGCCCAGCGCGAAGAACATGTAGCGCACAAACCACGCCAACATGCCGATTAGCAGCATGTATTTCACGCCCAGACGACGGAACAGCAGCGGGATAATCAACATAAAGACGATTTCAGACATCTGCCCAAACGACATTGCGGTACTGACGTCACCCACGCCCGCGTCAGCCAGGAATGAGGCTGTGTAGGCGTAGTAGGTACCTAACGGCACGGAGATCAGAGTGGCGCAGAGGGCGAACACCAGGAAATGTCGGGTTTTCAGCAGGGCAAACGCGTCGGCACAAAAGAGATCGCGCAGTTTTAACGGCTGGCCTTTGGCTGGGGCTGGCGTGTGAGGTAGCGTCAGACTGTAGACCGCCAGTATCACCGAGCAAAGTGCTGCCAGCGTAAAGATGCCGGTCGTGTCCGAAATACCGGTCACACCGATAAAAATCCCGGCAATAATCCAGCCGATGGTGCCGAAGACGCGTACCACCGGGAAGGTTTTGTCGATGTTATTCAGACTGTGGAATGCAATATTGTTGGTAAGCGCCAGCGTTGGCATGTAACACAGGGTGTAACCAAACAGCAGGCCGATCAACAGCGCGCCATTCTCAGTCACCAGCGCTTGTGGCACAAACCACAGGATCACCGCGCCCAACAAGTGCATTACTGCCATCACCTTTTGCGACGGGAAGAAACGGTCAACCAGCATCCCCAGCACAAACGGCGAAAGGATAGAGGCTATTGGCCCTGCAGAGAAGGCATCTCCTATCAGCAAAGACATATTGTGATGACTCATCACCAGGCCCAACGTGACCGACCAACTACCCCAGATAAAGAACTGCATAAACATCATTAATGACAGCCGCGGCACCAACAGCCGATGCCGTACGCCGCTGTTTTCAGGAGCATGTGTTGTTGTGGAAACCATGTTTTCACCCTCAAGTAATCGATTACAAAAACAATTCAAAACAAAAGTAATCGATTACAAATTAAAGTTCTCGCACAACAAACCAGATTTGCAAGGCAGATCACGATTAAAAAATCGCCGAAGATCGTCAGGGATCAAATACGTTAGCGGGATCACAGATTGTAGGTGGCATTACCGTGATTGTCGGCGCTGTGTTCGTGTTCTTCTCTATGAATGGCATCATCGCTGCAACCTCCACGGCTTGCGCTCTGGACGCAGTGCCTAATGTGGCTGGCTCCGCGTCGGCGCTAATGGGTGCATTACAATACGGCAGCGGCATCATCTCTTCACTTCTTCTTGCCCTGTTCAGCGATGGCACCCCGTGGACAATGGGTTGGATAATTGCGCTGTTCACGCTTGCCAGTGCAGCAATTGCGCTCACAACGAAAGCAACAAACTCGCTCGCATCATGATCATCAACCTCCCGGCGAATATGAATTTATTAGCCGGGCTCATAGCTGCATTCGTGTTTTAAGAATAATCCCCCTGCTCTCGCCGACTATGCTTAACGTTTAAAAAAGCAACAGCATTCTCGCAGCACACTCTTTTTTTCCCCTTTCGAATACCGGAGGCCTGGCATGAGCAACCAAGGCGAATACCCCGAAGATAATCGGGTCGGGAAGCACGAGCCGCACGATTTTAGTTTGACCCGACGCGATCTGATTAAAGTGAGCGCCGCCACAGCGGCAACTGCCGTTGTTTATCCTCATTCTACACTTGCGGCAAGCGCTCCGGCTGCCACACCCGCGCCAGAGATAATGCCCCTGACACTTAAGGTGAACGGCAAAACCGAGCAGTTGGACGTTGATACCCGAACCACGCTGCTGGACGCACTGCGCGAGAATCTGCATCTGACCGGCACCAAAAAAGGTTGCGATCACGGACAATGCGGAGCCTGTACCGTGCTGGTCAACGGTCGCAGACTCAATGCCTGCCTGACGCTTGCCGTCATGCACCAGGGGGCAGAGATCACCACCATTGAAGGCCTGGGTTCGCCAGAGCATCTCCACCCGATGCAGGCCGCCTTTATTAAGCATGATGGCTTTCAGTGCGGCTACTGCACCTCCGGGCAAATTTGCTCATCAGTAGCGGTGCTAAAAGAGATTCAGGACGGCATTCCGAGCCACGTCACCCTCGACCTGGTGTCCGCGCCTGAAATGACAGCCGATGAAATTCGTGAGCGGATGAGCGGCAACATCTGTCGCTGTGGTGCATACGCCAACATCCTGGCCGCCATCGAGGACGCTGCAGGGGAGATAAAATCATGAAGGCGTTTACCTATGAACGTGTAAACACCCCGGGCGAAGCGGCGCTTAGTGCTGCGCGGGTTCCCGGCGCCAAATTTATTGCAGGCGGCACCAATCTGCTGGACCTGATGAAGCTGGAAATTGAAACGCCCACCCACCTTATCGATGTGAACGGGCTTGGGCTGGACAAGATTGAGGCAACTGACGCGGGCGGCCTGCGCATCGGCGCACTGGTGCGAAACACCGATTTGGCTGCTCACGAGCGCGTGCGTCGGGATTATGCCGTGCTCTCCCGCGCCCTGCTCGCTGGCGCTTCCGGCCAGTTACGTAATCAGGCCACCACCGCCGGTAATCTGCTCCAGCGCACGCGCTGCCCCTATTTTTACGATACCAACCAACCCTGCAATAAACGTCTGCCCGGGAGCGGCTGTGCGGCACTTGAAGGCTTTAGCCGTCAGCACGCGGTGGTAGGCGTAAGCGAAGCCTGCATTGCCACCCATCCGAGCGATATGGCGGTCGCGATGCGATTGCTGGATGCGGTGGTGGAAACCATCACGCCGGAGGGAAAGACTCGCAGTATCACACTGGCTGATTTTTATCGCCCACCAGGGAAAACCCCGCACATTGAAACCGCCCTGCTTCCCAGTGAGCTTATCGTTGCGGTGACGTTACCTCCGCCGCTCGGCGGAAAGCATGTCTACCGCAAGGTGCGCGATCGCGCCTCCTACGCCTTTGCCCTGGTGTCGGTCGCAGCGATTATCCAGCCAGACGGCAGCGGGCGCGTCGCGCTGGGCGGAGTCGCGCATAAGCCCTGGCGCGTTGAGGCCGCGGACGCTCAACTGTCTCAGGGCGCGCAGGCCGTGTATGACGCTCTGTTCTCCAGCGCCCATCCCACTGCTGAAAACACCTTCAAACTCCTGCTGGCGAAACGAACGCTTGCCTCCGTATTGGCTGAAGCGAGGGCACAGGTATGAAATTTGATAAACCCGCAGGGGAAAACCCGATCGATCAACTGAAGGTTGTCGGTCGCCCCCATGACCGCATCGACGGACCGCTGAAAACCACCGGCACTGCACACTACGCCTACGAATGGCATGAAGAAGCCCCCAACGCCGCCTATGGCTATATCGTCGGTTCCGCCATTGCCAAAGGACGCCTCACCGCCCTTGATACGGACGCTGCACAAAAAGCGCCGGGCGTACTGGCTGTCATCACCGCCAGTAACGCCGGGGCACTCGGCAAAGGCGACAAAAACACCGCCAGACTGTTAGGCGGCCCCACGATTGAGCACTACCATCAGGCCGTTGCGTTGGTAGTGGCCGAGACTTTCGAACAGGCGCGAGCGGCGGCCGCGCTGATACAAGCGCACTATCGTCGAGAGAAAGGAGCTTACTCCCTGGCAGATGAGAAACCGGCTGTCAGCCAGCCGCCGGAAAAAACGCCCGACAAAAACGTCGGTGACTTCGATGGCGCGTTCTCCACTGCGGCGGTAAAGATTGATGCCACTTACAGCACCCCTGACCAGAGCCATATGGCGATGGAGCCTCATGCCTCGATGGCCGTCTGGGATGGAAATAAGCTCACCCTCTGGACCTCAAACCAAATGATTGACTGGTGCCGCACCGATCTTGCCAAAACGTTGAAAGTACCCGTGGAGAATGTGCGTATTATCTCCCCGTACATTGGCGGTGGGTTTGGCGGCAAGCTGTTCCTGAGAAGCGATGCGTTGCTGGCGGCCCTCGCCGCCCGTGCGGTGAAACGCCCGGTTAAAGTGATGCTTCCCCGCCCCGCGATTCCCAATAACACCACGCACCGCCCCGCCACCCTTCAGCACCTGCGTATCGGTGCCGACCAGAGCGGGAAAATCACCGCTATCTCACATGAAAGCTGGTCCGGAAACCTCCCCGGCGGCACGCCGGAAACAGCGGTGCAGCAAAGCGAATTACTCTACGCAGGGGCAAACCGTCATACCGGGCTGCGGCTCGCCACACTCGATTTGCCGGAAGGGAATGCCATGCGTGCACCCGGCGAAGCCCCCGGTCTGATGGCGCTCGAAATCGCGATGGATGAACTGGCGGAAAAAGCGGGCATCGATCCCGTCGAGTTTCGCATTCTGAATGACACTCAGGTTGACCCCGCCGACCCGACGCGCCGCTTCTCTCGCCGTCAGCTCATCGAGTGCTTGCGCACCGGAGCGGATAAATTTGGCTGGAAACAGCGTAACGCCACACCCGGGCAGGTGCGCGACGGGGAGTGGCTGGTTGGCCTCGGCGTCGCGGCGGGCTTTCGCAATAATCTGCTGGAGAAATCAGGCGCGCGGGTTCACCTGGAGCAAAACGGCACCGTTACCGTGGAAACGGACATGACCGACATTGGTACCGGCAGTTACACCATACTGGCCCAAACTGCGGCGGAAATGCTTGGCGTACCGCTGGAACAGGTTGCGGTTCATCTCGGCGATTCCAGCTTTCCGGTTTCTGCGGGTTCTGGCGGACAATGGGGCGCGAATACCTCCACCTCCGGCGTTTACGCCGCCTGCGTGAAGCTTCGCGAGATGATTGCCTCGGTCGTCGGGTTTGATCCTGAGCAGTCGCAGTTTGCCGATGGCAAGATTACCAGCGGTGCTCGCAGCACTACGCTGCATGAGGCCGCGTCCGACCGCAGACTGACAGCGGAAGAGAGCATTGAGTTCGGCACCCTTAGCAAGGAGTACCAGCAGTCGACATTCGCCGGACATTTTGTGGAGGTCGGCGTGCATAGCGCGACGGGTGAAGTTCGGGTCCGGCGTATGCTCGCGGTGTGTGCAGCAGGACGCATCCTGAATCCGAAAACGGCACGCAGCCAGGTCATTGGCGCCATGACCATGGGCATGGGCGCGGCACTGATGGAGGAGCTGGCGGTGGATGACCGTCTGGGCTACTTCGTTAATCACGATATGGCGGGGTATGAGGTGCCGGTCCATGCAGATATTCCGCAACAGGAGGTAATTTTCCTGGATGATACCGACCCCATATCCTCCCCGATGAAGGCCAAAGGCGTCGGTGAGCTGGGCCTGTGCGGCGTGAGCGCGGCTATCGCCAATGCGGTGTACAACGCCACTGGCATTCGGGTACGCGATTATCCCATCACCCTGGATAAGCTGCTCGATAAGCTGCCGGATGGGGTTTAAGGAGGAACAATGTCATACTCGCTTTTTGACAAAGACGAGCACTGGCATAAGCCAGAACAGGCGTTTCTCACCGATGACCGCCGGGCCATTCTGCGCTTCGCCGTAGAAGCGCTAATGTCCGGTAAAGCCGCGGTGCTGGTGACGCTGGTGGAGATACGCGGCGGCGCGGCTCGTCCGCTCGGAGCACAGATGGTGGTACGCGAAGATGGCCGCTACTGCGGTTTTGTCTCCGGCGGCTGCGTGGAGGCCGCTGCCGCTTTTGAAGCGCTGGAGGTGATGGGCTCTGGCCGCGATCGCGAAATTCGCTATGGCGAAGGTTCGCCGTGGTTCGACATTGTTTTGCCCTGCGGCGGTGGGATCACGCTGACACTCCATAAGCTGCGCTCGGCACAGCCCCTGCTCGCCGTGCTTAACCGCCTGGAACAGAGAAAACCGGCGGGTCTGCGCTACGATCCGCAAGCACAATCGCTGGTGTGCCTGCCCACGCAAACCCGAACGGGCTGGGATCTCAATGGCTTTGAGGTGGGGTTCAGGCCATGCGTCAGGCTGATGATTTACGGACGTTCTCTTGAGGCGCAGGCAACCGCGAGCCTTGCAGCAGCCACAGGCTATGACAGCCATACCTTCGATCTTTTTCCGGCCTCAGCCAGCGCTCAGATTGATGCCGATACGGCGGTCATTTTGCTGTGCCACGATCTCAACCGGGAGCTGCCGGTGTTGCAGGCCGCGCGCGAGGCGAAACCCTTTTATCTCGGCGCATTGGGCAGCTATCGAACCCACACTTTGCGTCTGCAAAAACTCCATGAGCTCGGATGGTCCAGGGAGGAGACAGCGCAAATCCAGGCACCCGTCGGGATATTCCCCAAAGCCCGGGATGCGCATACTCTGGCACTCTCCGTACTGGCAGAAGTCGCCTCTGTACGTCTCCATCAGGAGGAGGACTCATGCCAGCCCCCGTCGTCCTGATCCTTGCGGCCGGGCGTGGGGAGCGCTTTCTCGCCTCCGGAGGCAGTACCCATAAATTAGCCGCATTGCTCAACGGCAAGCCGGTTTTAGAACATGTGCTGGAAGCCGTCGAAACCGCAAACCTGAGAGGGCATCTGGTCTGCCCTGAAGGCGGAACGTGCGGCATGGGTGAGTCTATTGCGCTTGGCGTTGAGGCCACACTTCAGGCCCCGGGATGGCTGATTCTGCCCGCCGACCTGCCCTTAATTCAGCCATCATCATTGCAGCGCGTCGCCGCAGAGCTTGAAGAAAATTCGCTCGTGGTGCCTCACTACCAGCAGTATTCGGGCCATCCGGTAGGATTCCGGCAGGAACACCGTGCTGAATTACTCGCCCTTTCTGGTGATTCAGGGGCAAAAGAAATAGTGAGACGCGCACGACTTCGGGGAGAGGCTAAAGATATTTTCCTGTCGGATTATGGTATCACTCACGATATCGATACCCTGGCAGATTTACAGGCAGCGCAAAGGTTAACTGACCTGTCGCGTGCTTAATGTCCAACACATTCCGGAGCGGGCCTATGAATTTCATTCATAAAGCCTATCCATTCAGACCGGGTTATCTTCTCCTCACCATCCGTTATTCTCAACATGTTGGCCAGCGTTCATTGCTGGCCAACATGACTGCGGAAAATTAAATATTTTTATCGAAGAAGACGTCTAACTTTTGCAAAGCCTTATCAACGTATTCAGGCACCCAGTACGTCTCAATATGAGTAGCACCCTCGATCAGGAAGAGTTCTTTGTCCTTAGTACCGGTGGCTTTAGCGAACGCATCTTCAGTCATATAGAGCGTATCGGCTTTTGTACCGGCGATCATTAGCAGGGGTTTATTGATGAGAGTGATATGGTCCGTGACGTCAAAGCTCATCAAATCCAGCAGACTGCTGGTGGTGTATTTAAACGTAGAGTTCGGGTGTGCATGGGTTTTCCAGTAGTACTCATAGCCCTGGCGATATAAGGCAAAAGGTAATTTAGCGATCTGCTCATCAGTCAGATTGGCATCACCGGAGTAAAGCACTTCTCCCCCGGAGGCTTCCTGAGCACGTGCGTCAGAAGCCTGCTGAAGACGCTGCTGGATAGTATCCAGCTGTGAATTCTGAAAACCGTTGCGGCGCACAAGACCTGAATTAAACATGCTGATGGTTGCAATCGATTTGAATCGTTTGTCAGTCTCGGCAGCAACGAGTGAATAACCGCCGCCGCCACAAATACCCAGCAGACCAAGACGGGTAGTATCTACACCGGGATACTGGCTGATGTAGTCAGCCATGCCATGGATATCCTCAATGCGATTAGCGGGTTTATCCACGCTGCGAGGCATCCCACCGCTGGCCCCCTGATAAGCCGCGTCGGCGGTAATCGTGATGTAGCCCTGCTCGGCGAGACGCTGGGCATATAACCCGGCGACCTGTTCTTTTACGCCGCCATTAGGATGTGCAACCACCACAGCAGGATATTTTTTGGCGGGATCGTAGTTAGCAGGGGTATAGACATTCGCAGCAATCTGGATGCCATGCAGATCATATTTCACAGGATGAATGTTGACCTTGCCTTTGACGTTCTCAGTGATGGCCCCGTCATAGGCGAGTGTGAAGGGATTTTTTTTGTAATCAGCCGCATTGACTGAAGTCACTCCGGCCATTGCCGTGAGCAATATTGCACTTAACAGATTGAATTTCATGGTCTCTCCCGATGAGTACTGGCCTGGTTATTCAGGCTCGCGGAATCAAATTTGCAGGCTCAGATTAGGGAGTAAGGGCTGTCAGCATCGTGACAGGGAAATAACATTTTTGTCAGGGAACAGACTGGGATGGGGAAACATTTCTGACAACGCTGTCAGGTAGCCGTCAGCTTTATGTTGGCAATCAGAAGGCAGAATGGTCCCGCTAAAATGCGATTCATGTTCAATTTTCGGATAAAAGGAGCGATTAATGAAAAGCCAGAATGACCCAGCGATGCCAGCGCGGCGCAAGCTATTAGTCGCCGGGGCCGGTGTTGCCGCCGCCTCGCTGATTCCCCATGTATCGGCTGCGAGCCAATCCTCTCAGGTCGATTCGTCCAGACAATCCGACCATCGCCCTGCTGCTCCGGGCAAGCGTAAACTCGGGAAGCTGGAAGTTTCTGCCATCGGTCTGGGCGTGCAGAACATGAGTCGCAAATACGACACCTCCGTTCCCTGGCGTCCCGAGATGATCAATGTTATCCACCGGGCATTTGATGAAGGGGTAACGTTCTTCGACGCTGCTGAAGCCTACGGCCCGTTTGAAGTCGAAAAAATTCTCGGGGAAGGCGTCGCCCCGTTCAGGGACAAAATCGTTATCGCCACCAAGTTTGGCTGGAACATTGACCAACTGACGGGTAAGCGTCTGCCGGGCCTTAACAGCAGACCTGAGCATATCCGACAGGTCGTCGACAATATGCTCAAACGCCTGCGTACCGATCGCATCGACTTACTGTATCAACACCGGGTTGATCCGCAGATCCCTATCGAAGATGTCGCCGGTGTGGTGAAAGATTTAATGGATCAGGGGAAAGTCCTGCACTGGGGTCTGTCTGAAATGGGCATCAATACGTTGAGACGCGCTCATGCGGCATTACCCGTTACCGCCGTGCAAAGTGAATACTCCATGCTCTGGCGTGGCCCTGAAAAGCAGGTATTTCCGGTGTGTGAAGAGCTGGGCATTGGGTTCGTACCATGGAGCCCACTCGGCGTGCAATTTTTAACGGGCTGGATTGATGAGAATACCCGGTTCGCTGCCGGTGATTTCCGCGCGACAGAAACGCGTTTCACGCCTGAAAACTTGCCACACAACTTACAGCTGGTTGAACTACTGAAATCCTGGGCAATACGAAAAAATGCGGCACCGGGACAGATTGCTCTGGCATGGATCCTGGCGCGTAAACCGTGGATTGTTCCCATTCCTGGCACCACCAATAAAGACCATATGCTGCAAAACACAGCGGCTACCGGCGTGTCGCTGACTTCCGCCGAGATGACCGAGCTCACCCGCTCACTGGACGCCATTACTATCCAGGGTCAACGTCTGCCGGATACCGTGCAGGTTTATTCCGATGTTGAAGCACCCATGAAAAGTTAAGAGGAAGTCCCGTTATGCGTCTGTTGTTAGTCGAAGATGAAGAAAAAACGTCAACCTATCTCTCCCGTGCACTGGGTGAGTCAGGGTTTACGGTAGATGTCTCTGCAGATGGCGCTGAAGGACTTCATTACGCGCTGGAGTTCGACTACGACGCGATAATCCTTGATGTGATGTTGCCTGGAATGGATGGCTATCGGGTACTTGAGGGTGTCCGAGCAGCCAAACAAACGCCGGTGCTGATGCTCTCGGCACGGGGATCGGTCGATGAACGCGTTAAAGGACTTCGTCTTGGCGCAGATGATTACCTCCCCAAGCCCTTCTCTCTCATCGAACTGGTGGCGCGTATTCAGGCACTGGTGCGTCGCCGCGCGACGGATGGCGCAGATATCACCCAACTAAAAATCCACGATCTGCATCTCGACCTGTTGGCTCGCCGCGTATTCCGCGCCGGAACGAGACTGGAACTAACCGCAAAAGAGTTTTCCCTGTTAAGCCTTCTGTCCCGGCATCAGGGGAAGATTCTGTCAAAGATGATGATTGCGGAGCAAATATGGGACATGAATTTTGACAGCGATGCCAACGTGGTTGAAGTCGCCATTAAACGACTTCGGGCCAAAGTGGATGCCCCGTTCGATATCAAACTGCTGCATACCGTTCGTGGCATGGGTTATGTCCTTGAAGTGCGGTCCGAATAAATGAAGGGATAAGCATGCCTAAGCGTTCCATCTCCGTTCACCTGGCGCTGATGTTTGCCCTATCCGCGCTGCTGATTGTGTCAATTATCGGCATCCTGTTAAGAAGTTCCCTGCATGACTCTTTGCAAAAGCAGATGCACAACGAGCTGCTATTCCGGGAATCATTAATGAGTCCGTGGATCACCGCGCGAACCTCGGCTGACGGCTGGTCGACGCTGGCCAATAAATTCACCGTGTTAACCAATTCAGAAGGTGAACGCGTTCGCTACTGGATAGTGAGCGATAACCCACGCTTTAGCATGGGGGGAACACCACCGGTGGGCGTTCAGTGGTCTTCTTTACAGGAAGGCTTTAATAAAGTGCCCGGCGCATCAGAAGGTGCCTGCTCGCTGTTCCTGTTAGTGAAAACGATCTCCGCCAACGGTGAAAGGCCTGAGCTGCGCTATGTGGTTGCCATCGACTCCACGCCGTACATGGGCACACTCGATGCGTTCACGCGTACATTGCTGATCATTACCGCACTGGGCGTCGTGATTGTCGCCTTACTGGGATACATCGTTTCAAGGATCGGTCTTCGTCCCGTTAGGGCGCTCAGTAAACAGGCCCGGCGACTCGCTCCCGGGGACCATGGTCAGCGCCTTAATACCGAAGCATTACCTGACGAATTACAGCAGTTAGCATCATCTTTTAATGGCGTGCTGGAACGGCAAGAGGTCGCCTGGCGGCAGCTCGAAAGCTTTAATGCCGATGTTGCGCATGAACTCCGGACTCCGCTGACTAACCTGATTGGCCAGACGCAGCTGGGCCTCGCGCGCCGACGTTCACATGATGAACTGGAAGAGTTACTGGGTTCCAATCTGGAAGAACTTGAACGCATGACGGCTATCGTTAACGACATGCTGTTCCTGTCCCATGCCCATGCGGGTGAACATGCGTCCCAGCTTACGCAGGTCTCCCTGCGGGAAGAAACCCTGAAAACAGCGGAGTATGTAGAGCCTTCTTTTGCTGAAAAACAGCTTTCTCTTGATGTAGAGGGAGATGTCACCGCACACATCGACCGACGACTGTTCCACCGCTCACTGGCCAATTTACTGGAAAATAGCGCAAGACACTCACCCTCCAACAGCACGGTTACGGTGCGGTTAAGCGAAACAGGTCATCAAGCCTGTGTTGAAGTTTCTAACCTGGGCGATCCGATAGCACCAGAGCACTTACACCGGCTTTTCGAGCGGTTCTATCGCGTAGACACCTCCCGGGCGAGAAGTGATACCCATCATGGGCTGGGCCTGTCGATCGTGCGTGCTGTTGCCATTATGCACCGGGGAGATGTCTTTGCCCGTAGTGAAGGTGGCATCAATACATTTGGCCTCAACTTTGCGATCCTGGCGGATAACACGTCGAGCAACGCTCACTCCGGCGCTGAGCCGGGCACCGGGTTAACTGACAGAATTGTCAGGGGGGCGTCAGCCTGACGTCATTACCCCCTCGATAAAATCATGGCAGGCAATTCCCTCTTCATTGATAAGGACGCTTTGCATGATCGGACATTTACGTTACCTCGGGCTGTTACTGCCCCTCTTCACATGTTCATCCTGGGCAGCGGAGCAAAATCCTGCTGTCTATATCGCCCCCGCAGGAAGTCAGAACGCTGTGTATGGGCCTGCAGAAAACTTTACCGGTCGCGTCCGCGTTGATCCTCTCTTCACGCCAGATAACGACATCCCGGTTTCCGGAGCTTATGTCACCTTTGAACCTGGGGCACGTTCCGCCTGGCATACGCATCCGGCAGGTCAGCGGCTAATTGTGACCTCGGGCGTTGGACTCACCCAACAAGAAGGCCAGCCGGTGCAGGTTATCCGCGCCGGTGACATTGTCTCTTGCCCGGAGGGCGTCAAACACTGGCACGGGGCGGCACCCGGCAGCGCGATGACGCATCTGGCGATAACCGGGATTGTGGATGGCAAAAGCGTTAACTGGAAGGAGTTAGTGACAGATGAACAATACCACGCCCATTAAAGCATTAGCGGCAGCGGTACTGCTGACCTTTGGTTTTGGTCTCGCGGCACATGCTGCGCCCGTCAATAAAGGAGCCTCAGAAATGAACCACGAACAAAGGGTTTCAGATACGCTGTCAGCCAGCCAACAGGCCATCCCGTTGATTGCGGCATCGATGGCCAGTAGCCAGATGGATAAGCTGAATGCAGCCCTGAATCAGGGTCTTGACGCAGAACTCACGATAAACGAAACCAAAGAGATTCTCGTCCAACTTTATGCCTATACGGGCTTCCCTCGTAGCCTGAATGCGCTTAATGAACTGATGAAAGTCGTCGAAGCACGTAAACAACGTGGTATCAAAGACGTTGAGGGTAAAGAACCGGTTGCCCCGATCCCTGTAGGGGATGAGCTTCGCCGTGTCGGTACGGCAAACCAGACAAAAATCTCAGGCGCTCCTGTCCAGGGCCCGCTGTTTGATTTTGCCCCGGTCATTAACCAGTTCCTGCAAACGCATCTTTTCGGCGACATTTTCGCCCGCGATAACCTCGACTGGCAAAGCCGCGAGCTGGCAACGGTTGGCGCATTAGCAGCCACGCCGGGCGTTGAGGCTCAGCTGTTGTCGCATACCCGAGCCAGCATGCGGGTCGGCCTGACGGCAGCGCAGCTGCGCCAGCTGGCGCAGGTTCTGCGTGAACATGGCGAAAGTGATGCAGCAACGCGAGCTGAAAAGGCGCTCCAACAGGCACTCGCAAACTAACAGGAGCTGGCTATGGAGCACGATCCCAACCGCAGAATGTTGATCACCGCGCTTGCCGGACTGACGCTGGCGAACGTCTCCCTGGCATCGGCGGCCACCGGAAACGCAAACGTGCAGGGTAAAAGCCATGTTCTGGTGGCGTACTTTTCCCGCAGCGGAAATACACGAGTCATTGCGGGCGTCATTCACCGCAACCTGAATACCGATCTGTTTGAAATCGAACCGGCTACGCCTTACCCAGAAGACTATTTTCAGACCGTTGAACAGGCGAAAAATGAGCGTGAGCGGGGAGTCAAACCGGCATTGAAAAATAGCATCGCAGATATCTCACGCTACGAGACCCTGTATTTAGGCTTTCCGATCTGGGGGACCAGCGTGCCGCCTGTAGTGCAAACATTTCTCAGCAGCCACAACCTTGCGGGCAAGTTAATCATCCCCTTCATTACTCACGGTGGCTACGGTAAAGGAGACAGCGACGACATCCTTACCCGTCTTGCCCCGACTGCACGTCGGGAAAAACCGCTGGTCATTGAATGCGACCAGGAGCGAAGAACCACTGAAACGGTCACCAGTTGGTTAGAGACAATACGCATTTAATCGTCCGCATTCATGAGTCTGCCAAATAAGGGCAATCAGGGGTGCTAAATAATTAACGCTGACTACTCAGATATGATTGAACGGCAAACATAACAGAGGATGTAATCTTGAAGACAATCTTAAAAACGCTGGCCATCTGCGTAATGGCGGGTGGCCTGGTGGCTCAGTCGGTCTATGCCGAGCCGCTGGTCATTCAGGAACAAGGAAGCTTTTCTGCTGGTGGCACTATCATCACCGCACCAGGAACATTTGACGCGAAAAAGCCGCTGGATTCAGCTGGCCAAACCTGGCATGGCGATCATGCTTCAGTGTTCTACCAAATTCCGGAGAATCCGCATAAATACCCTATCGTCATGCTGCACGGCGCGGGTCAGTTCTCCCGTACCTGGGAAAGTACCCCGGATGGTCGCGAAGGGTTCCAGAATATATTCCTGCGTCGCGGGTTCTCAACTTATCTTGTCGATCAGCCGCGTCGGGGCAGCGCCGGACGCACGACTGTAGAAGGTACTGTTACGCCAAAACCGGATGAACAAATGTGGTTCAATCAGTTCCGCGTTGGCGTGTGGCCAGAGTATTTTAAAGGCGTTCAGTTCTCTCACGACAAAGAAGCGTTGAACCAGTATTTCCGTCAGATGACCCCGAACACCGGGCCGTTTGATATCAATGTCATCTCTGATGCGATGTCTGCAGTAGTGGATAAATCCGGCCCCGCTATCCTCTTCACCCACTCTCAGGGTGGCGGACCAGGCTGGTACACGGCGATGAAAAATGACAAGGTCAAAGCCATTGTCGCCTTCGAGCCTGGCAGCAGCTTTGTCTTCCCGGAGAAAGAGCTCCCAGCCCCTATGCCAAGCGCGTTTGACACGCTGAAGGGTGAGCCGGTGCCGATGGAGCAGTTTATGGCTCTGACCAAAATCCCGATTCTGATTATTTACGGCGATAACATACCGGATAAGCCTGTCGCCATGCCCGCGCAGGACAGCTGGCGAGTACGTCTGGCGATGGCGCGTGAGTGGCGTGACGTGGTGAACAAGCATGGCGGGGATGTGACGGTAACGCATTTGCCTGAAGTGGGAATCAAAGGGAATACCCACTTCCCGTTCTCTGATCTCAATAATGTGCAAATTGCTGATTTGGTGAGTCAGTTCCTGAAAGAAAAAAATCTGCAGTAGAAAGAAGTCGTATTGAGCCTTCATTATTGAAGGCTCAGTACCAATATCAGCATTAGCGATCGTGAATTTTCACACCAAGACAGCCACGCACAAATTCAGGGTTAAAGTGCTTCACGGCATCACCAACGTAGCCTAAATCGAGCATGTTAATTTGTTCCATTTCACTCTCAGTCAATGCGAAATCCCAGATGGCAAAGTTCTCTTCAATACGTTCTTGACGGGTGGATTTAGGGATAACAGTGACACCACGCTGCACATTCCAGCGCAGGACAACCTGAGCAACTGTCTTTTTGTGAGTATCAGCAATTCGCTGCAGCATTTCATTTTCATAGGGCTTATGCCTTCCGCCGCCTAAGGGGGCCCATGCTTCCGGCTGAACGTTGTAATACTTCATGGTTTCAAGTGCAGCAGGCTGCGCAAAGTAAGGATGTAATTCAACCTGGTTCACCATTGGCCTGATTCTGACGGTTTCGCAGAAATTTGCTAATACATGAGCATAGAAATTGGACACCCCAATCGCCTTAAGCTTACCGGCATCATAGGCATCTTCCAGCGCACGCCACGCGCTGAAGTAATCACGCATGGCCTGATGCAGCAAATAAAGATCAAAATATTCCAGCCCTGATTTTTCTAACGACGCTTCAATTCCTGCTTTGGCCATATCGTAACTGGCCATGTCCTGTACCCATAGTTTTGAGGTAATAAACAGCTCTTCGCGGCTGCATAACCCTTCGGCAATAGCCTCGCGTACGGCGTCACCAACGGCATCTTCATTACCGTAAACTGCTGCGGTATCGATAAGGCGGTAGCCAGTACGAATAGCAGTCAATACTGACTGTTTACACTCTTCTTTATCTGTTACCTGAAAAACACCAAAACCAGCCATCGGCATTTTCAGGTTATTGTTTAATAATGAATAATTCACTTTTGAATTCCTCTGCCATACCTGAATAATCATTCTAGAATAAAAAGACAGACATGAGTAAGGCGCGAAATCTGATATGACTTATGCACGATTTTCATAAATTACGCCCCAGAAAATCGACCAGCTTAACGCCGTAAATTACCTATCCATTAAGTGCCCCTTCGCTATGCATTACGCTACACTACTCCATCACTTTCTTTTGGCAGTAAGGGGGGCAAGTTGGCACGGGAAAACCTTAATGATTTAATGGCGTTTATAGTCGTCGCGCGTGAAAAGAGCTTTACCAAAGCAGCGGCACATTTAGGCGTTTCACAATCAGCCCTCAGCCATACCATTCGAACCCTCGAATCCCGTCTTGGGATGAAACTTCTGACCCGCACCACGCGCAGTATTTCGTTAACCGATATAGGGCAATCCATGTTCGATGACCTCGGCCCTTATATCGATGGGATCCAGGGGCGATTACAGTCGCTGAAGGACCTCAACAGTAAAGCCGCTGGTACGGTACGTATATCAACGTCAGATTATGCGATTGGCTCTGTCATATGGCCCAAGCTTGAGCCACTACTCAAGGAATACCCGGATATTACTCTGGAGCTGATTGATGACTATGCGCTGACGGATATTGTCTCCGGCCGGTTTGATGCAGGAACGCGGCTCGGTGAGCAAATCTCTAATGGCATGATCTCCGTGCGTATCGGCCCGGATGTGCGCTTTGCCGTCGTCGGTTCTCCTGACTATTTTTCCCGCCACCCTTATCCGCTGCATCCTAACGATCTTATTGATCACAGCTGCATCAATCTTCGGTTTCCCACCCACGGTAATTTGTATGTCTGGGAGTTCGAAAAAGAGGGAAAGAGCCTGAACGTCAAGGTCAGCGGTCAGCTGGTGTTTAGTCGTATCTATCAGAATTTACAGGCTGCCATAGAAGGATATGGGCTGGCACATGTTCCCCGTGATATAGCAGAGAAACAGCTCGCCCGCGGCGAACTGATCAGCGTCCTTGAAGACTGGTGTCCTTACTGGGATGGTTATTACATCTACTACCCGGAAAACAGAAATCATTCGAAAGCTTTCCAGCTCGTTATTGACGCGCTGCGCCACTACAAACATCCCTGAACAGGCCCTGGCAGATGGACGCCCCGCTTTCTGCGCAGAAAAAAGCCAGCACCTGAACAGGTGCTGGCTTATCCGACTCGTCATCCGTCAGGCGTGATTCCTGCCTGTAAATACCTCTTTAAATACGGGTAAGGCTGAGAAAATGTTTGGCCAGCCCGCCACAAAGGCCAGCTGTGTCAAGACCTCTGAGGCCTGAGTCTGGGTCAAACCATTATCCATCGCCCGATTAAGATGATACGGCACTTGCGCCACTTGCCCGGCGGTAACCAGTGCGCTAACCGTTACCAGGCTTCGGTCCCGTGGCGCCAGACCCGGCCGCAGCCATAGGTCCAGGAATAGTGCATCCGTGGTGTATTTCACGACCCCCGGTGATACCTTGCCAAAGTTTGACTCAACCATCGTGGCACGTTGGTTTTCCGACGCTTTATCCAGAGGCAGGAAATCCACTTTATCCCCTGGCAAGGATGCCGTATCGATATGGCGGTGCGCAAAGACGTTGCGGGCAACCAGCGCCGCAGAGGTGGCGTTTGGCCAGCCAGCATAAAATGCCAGATGGGTAATAACCTCGGAGATTTCAGCGGGCTTCACGCCGCTATCCAGCGCCACGTTAAGGTAGTGCGGAAGCTCAGCCGTATCATTCCGGCTGATGAGTGCTGCAATCGTGACCAGGCTGCGGTCGCGACGTGACAACTCCGGACGATTCCAGAGATCTTTTTCAATAAATCGTTCAGCATACGCAGCCATAGCGGGTGCGACTTCAGCAACGGCGCCATGTGTATCTTTTTGTGTCATTTTCAAACTCCTGTTTTGCGTGGTTTGGGAAACGCATCCGCTCATCAATAACAGAGAAAGAATCGCCAGAAATGTCCTGCTTATCATTCATTTTCTCCCGCCGAGTGACGATTATTCCGTCAACAGTTCAAATCTGGCGCTGTAGGCATCAGGGTGGACGGGCAATGCATCTGGCTCATCTAATTGCCCAAGTTTCATTAAGCCAGACACATAGCTATGGGATTTATAAAAAATAGCCAGATTTCCCCAGGGCGCATAAAGGGTTATATCGCCTTTTTTTGCTGACGTTCCTTCGGGTGAACCTTCGGTGGTCAACCGGGAAGGTAAGTCACTTATTTTCTCCTCCCCGGCATAATCTTTCAGTTGCAACGTAAGCGGTAATAAGGCCGCAAATTCTCGGCTCGCAGGAGAGTTATTCAGGGTCGCGATAAGGGTTTTATCGTTAAGTATGATATTTATCTTCATTACATTTTCCTCTGTATTCCGCGCGCTCGCCGTAGCCGAAAACATGAATATCAGACCCAATATGCCCCATCCTGAAAATCTGGAAAATACACGTTGATTTTTTGAATAAATAAACATGAGGAGCCACTCGGACGACATCAATTGCGACTGTTTTTAAAAAAGACGCAGAGGCGTTGTGAAAGCGGTAGCCAACGCGCGCTACCGCCTGTGTTTTTGCGTTTATTCTGCGCTCAGCGAGGCCATATCAATGACGAAGCGGTGGGCCATGTCTCCCTGTGCAAGGCGAGCGAAAGCATCGTTGATCTGATCGATATTAATCATTTCGCACTCAGGATAGACATCGTGCTTCGCGCAGAAATCCAGGACTTCCTGGGTTTCCGCAATGCCGCCGATCAGCGAACCCGCAACGCGACGGCGACCCATGATCAAAGGAACCGTGAGCGGTTCATCCATCAGACCAACCTGGCCGACAATGACTAACGAGCCATCAATATCCAATAACGGGGTATAGATATTCAGGTCATGCTTAACGGATGCTGTATCAATAATTAAATCGAATGCACAGGCTGAATCCTGCAATGCCTGCGGATCGGAAGAAGGTAAAATGCCTTTCGCACCCAGCGCCCTTGCCTCTTCCTCTTTGTTCTGATTGCGGCTGATGACGGTCACCTCGGCCCCCATCGCCACGGCCAGCTTAACCGCCATATGGCCCAGGCCACCTAATCCGATCACGCCAACGCGACTTCCCGAGCCCACATTCCAGGTACGCAACGGAGAGAAGGTGGTGATACCAGCACAAAGGATCGGCGCGGTCTTTGCCAGATCCATATTTTCCGGCACGCGCAGGACAAACTCTTCGCGTACGACAATATGTTTGGCGTATCCGCCCTGAGTGATTTCGCCGCTCAAGCGATCAGGTGCGCCATAGGTAGGCGTCATCCCGTTACGACAGAATTGCTCTTCGCCATGCTCACACTGATCGCAGTGCAGACAGCTATCCACCATGCAGCCAACGGCGACATGATCGCCTGGATGATATTTTTTGACATTCTGCCCCACGGACGTGACGACCCCCACAATTTCGTGGCCCGGGATCAACGGGTAAGGCTGCGGGCCCCAGTCTCCGTTGACCGTATGCAGATCTGAGTGGCAAACGCCGCAATAAAGAATTTCAATGGCGACATCGTTTTCACGTAAATCGCGACGTTCAAAATGATAAGGAACCAGTTTCGCGTCGGCAGCGTGCGCTGCATAACCAACCGTTTTCATTAATACCTCATGTTCTTTTTCAATTTCAGAATCAGAAAAGCCCCCGATTAGCGCGTGCAATTAACCAGCAAGCGATGCGAAGAGTATTTGTCAAAACGTACATAACGGTAACAACAACGACTTTCTCTGGACAACAACGCAGTTCTGATATCAGTAATGAACAAAATTAATGAATCCCACAGGGGACCATAAACGTCTACTACATTAACAGCACTGTAATTAGCAGTGAGTTTCTGGTTTTTATCAGGCTGTTGTGGCTATCAGAAAATCGATCAGGGTTTTGACTCTTTTGATGTTGCCAGCATTTTTCGGATAATAGAGATAAACGGGCGGATATGTTTTCCAATAGTTTTCCATTACCGGTATAAATTGCTCCTGATCGGGCTGTAACTGATATACAGGTTCAAACAAGCGTCCAATCCCCAACCCGTTACGAATACCATCTGCCATGACGTCAATATCATTGCTGATTAACTGCCCTGGCATCTCAATAGTCAACTGCTCCCCGTTATCATTCAGGATCAACGGGAGGATACGGTTGTTGGTAATAAAACGATAGCCAATAAGCCGGTGATGGATGAGATCGGCTGGCTCCTCAGGCCTTCCATACTCGGAGAGATAAGCTGAAGAAGCATATAATCCTTCACGAAATGGTTTCATCAATGGGCGAGCCACCACCCCGCCTTCCAGAATATCGCCAAAGCGAATCCCCAGGTCAAAACGTTCCTCAATGATATTTACGGTGCCATCGTTGACCGAAATTTCCAACTGAATCCTCGGATATTGCTGACAGAATGCCGCCATCACCGGTTTAAGAATGAGCAGGTAGGCAAAGCGCGAGAGCGTAATTCTCAGCGTCCCGGAAGGTTGTTGATTCTGGTCGCGGATACTTTCCAGTGACCTTTCCAGCGTATCCACCGCTGCGACGGTTTGCTCTAGCAACTGTTGTCCGGTTTCAGTCAGCTCAATTCGCCGGGTGGTGCGTACAAAAAGCGGATGACCAATGTGCACCTCCAGCAGCCTGAGCGCATTGCTGACAGACGGCGGCGTGATTTCAAGCTTCCTCGCGGCTGCCGAAATATTGCCTTCGCGCGCAATGCTCTGAAAGATGCGTATCTGATTATAAAGAGCGTTATTCATAGCATATCCTTAAGCAAAGTACGCCTGATTATTAAGTACAGGCTAAATATTCTTAAGTCAATGACCGCCTAATCTTTGCCATCACAGGCACGTATACTTTTGTCTCTTCCTGCTGATAACTGTTTCTGGAGACAATCATGCGAATTTTATGTCTCGATATCCCCGCGCCTGACGTAACGCTGGAACGTTATGCACCCCACCTTACCGCGGAAGCCTTGCATGCATGGGAGCTGTACAAATCTGGCTTCATTCGCGACATCTATTTCCGTCAGGACAGACCAGGCGTCGCCATTTTCCTTGAGTGCGACACTGTTGATGAGGCCAATCGGGTTATGGCCAAATTTCCGCTGGCGATGGCGGGATTATTAACCTTCGAATGTATTCCACTTGGATCGTTCATTAGCTGGGAAAATCTCTTCTCTACAGAATTTAAAAATCAGGAGAAAGAATGAGAATACCTAATATCCTTATCGTTTCCGGGCATCCGAATCTCAACCATTCCATCGCTAACGCCACCATCCTCGATGAGGTTGCGACCGCCCTGCCTGCTGCTGAAATCCGTCGTCTGGACTGGCTCTATCCAGACGGAAAAATCAACCTCGACGAAGAACAGAAAAGCCTGCTAAAGGCCGATGTGATTGTCTGGCAGTTTCCTTTTTCGTGGTATGGACTACCAGGGCTGATGAAACAGTGGCTGGATGAGGTTTTTGTTCACGGCTTCGCACACGGCTCAACGGCTAAACTGGGAGGTAAAAAGCTGCTTCTATCCTTCACCACCGGAGCTCCGCAGGCAGCGTATACCCCTGACGGTTTCTTTGGCCACACCGTCGAAGATTACCTCATCCCGTTCGCCACCACGGCCAGGCTGTGCCAGCTTAAGATGCTACCTCCGCTTTACACCTGCGGTATCAGCTACGCTGACCGGGATGACGATAAGATAGCCCAACAAAAAACTCTGGCCCGTGAGCATGCCTCCAGACTTATCGCACTGCTTAACGCTATTCATGAATAAACAAAAGGGGAAATGAAGATGCTGTATACCCAGCTCGGTCAAAGTGACTTAATGGTCTCCCGCATTTGCATGGGGTGTATGGGGTTTGGCGATCCTTCCACAGGCCAGCATCGCTGGACACTGGACGAAACTGAAAGCAGGAAAATCATCCGCTATGCGCTTGAGAAGGGCATCAATTTTTACGATACCGCCATCGCTTATCAGAACGGATCGAGCGAACGTTACGTAGGCCGCGCGCTGCGTGATATGGCAAAACGCGAAGATATTGTGCTTGCAACTAAGTTTCTGCCGCGAACACCAGAGCAAATTGACCAGGGTATCACCGGAAAGCAGGCGATAATGCGCTCGCTTGATCAGAGCCTGCAGAATCTCGGTATGGACTACATAGACCTCTATATCAATCACATCTGGGATTACA
This sequence comes from Scandinavium sp., assembly GCF_051650185.1. Classification (GTDB taxonomy): domain Bacteria; phylum Pseudomonadota; class Gammaproteobacteria; order Enterobacterales; family Enterobacteriaceae; genus Scandinavium. The sequence goes on along the minus strand of NZ_JBOFIN010000094.1, from coordinate 108,166 downwards.
ACACCCCAATTGTCGAAGTGCTTGAAGCTCTGCATGCCGCTGTCACTGCGGGCAAAGTACGCGCTATTGGTATTTCTAATTGCTATGCATGGCAGTTGGCAAAGGCAAACGCACTCGCCGCACGCGAAGGGCTAACCCCCTTTGTTTCTGTACAAAGTCACTACAACCTGATTATGCGTGAAGATGAACGAGAACTCTTCGGGCTATGCGCTGAAGACGGTATCGCGTTAACACCTTATAGCGCTCTGGCCAGTGGGCGACTGGCGCGTCTTGAAGGCCACACGCTGCGAGCCGCTGAGGATGATTATGCGCGTGGGAAGTACGACAACACGGTCGATCAGGATTGGAAAATTATAGAGAGGGTGGCTGAGCTTGCAGAGCAATATCACGTTTCAATGACTGAAATCTCTCTCGCATGGCTGCTTACAAAAGTTACTTCTCCTGTCGTCGGCGCGACGAAAAAACATCATGTTGACGGTGCGGTAAACGCCGTAAATCTTCAGTTGAAACCTGAGGAAATTGGGTATCTGGAGGAGTCCTACCAACCGCACTTCCTGACAGGAATCATGGCACAAAACACCCCGCAGACCAAAGACATTAAACAGGTATGGACGAGGTAGAAATTAATCAGTTTGGTGAAACCCAATGGGAGGAAGGATGATTTATAACCCAGCGGCAAAGTGTCCGGCCACATTCTCGGGGATCGCATCATCAGCGTCAACATCAGCCCATATATAGCCAGAAGAGGTTTTATGAAGTGGATAAACTTTCGCAGGGCAGCGGCATGCGCTCTGTTTACCATTAGCTGCTTGATACCCATCAGTCACGCGCAGAATCGCGATAAGACCACAATTAAAACGCTTGTTATTGTTTCTCACCCGTATCCTGAGCGTTCGGTGTTGACGAAAGGACTGCAAGAGGCAGCAGAAAGCGTGGAAGGCGTGACGGTCCGCAATCTGGAGAGCCTGTATGGTTTTGACACTCGTCGCATCAATGGCGATACAGAGCGGCAATTGATGCGTGAACACACACGTGTTGTCTTTCTGTTCCCCACTCACTGGTTCAATATTACGCCGATGATGAAAGCCTGGCTGAATGAAACCTGGGGTAGCGTAGGGCCCGGTCTGTGGCAGGGAAAAGAGATGTTGATGGTCAGTACGGCGGCGGGCGGCGCCTCCACGTACGGTCCTGATGGTAGGATTGGGGTGACGCTTGCGGATGTATTTTTACCCATGAAGGCCAGCGCTCTGCATGCGGGCATGACGTGGCTTTCGCCATTGGTCTTTGAGAGCGCCAGTAATGACCGACTGCCATCTTACCAAAGTCAACTGATCGAGCGTCTTAAACAGTAATGGACCGAACGTAAACATTAATTTCAGTATCAGGATTATCGTGAAAAAGAGTCTCATGCTTTTAATTTGCATGCTAATAAGCAGTCCTGTCTTTGCAAAAAATCCTGACATGCAGGATAAGACAGTGATGAATATCTTTGAGATTAGCGTCAGGCCCTAATTGAATAACGGATCAATGTGCCATTTCAAATGTCACATCAATATTACCCGTATGTCTGAAAATCCCCACTCCAGAGTGGATACGGCCCACCTTCTGAAGATTACCGATCCGTTCATTGTTCTGTTCGTACATGATGACGAAGCTGTGGCGTGGTGCCCAGTAAACAATATCGCCCACTTTATAACCGCTGGTTTTCGTTTCGTTTGCCGGCAGCGCATCCGGGAACCGGTAGCACATTTCACGTCCGTATAAATCTTCCATGGGCAGCGTCAGCGGGAAACGAGAGACCAGCGCCCGAGTGGTGGCATTGTCATAAAACGTTGCCGTCATTACCTGGTCACCCGCCGTGATCTTGACCCGGATGCCTTCAGCCTCGGCCCCCACAGATGAGAATGACACAGCCGTCAGGGAGGCCAGAGCAAACATGACTGGTTTGAACATAAAACTCTCCGTTATTTTTATCTTTTCAGGAATAACGGCACTGCAACAGTGCCGTTCAAATAGCGCATTATTTATCTGTTTTCAGATGGGTGTTAAAGAATGAGACCAGCTTGTCCCACGGGATGAGTTCAGTGCGGTCATACAGGTCGATACGGTTAGCCCCCTTAATCTCCACCAGCTCTTTCGGCTCTGCGGCCATTTTGTAAGCGGTATCGGTATAGGTGCGGGATGGTGCAGCATCACCCACGACAAAGAGTATTGGTCGCGGCGAAATAGACTCGATATCGATAAACGGATGGAAGTTCATGAATTTAGCATAGGTTGCTGGCGTTGAGCGGCGATCGTTGGATGTCACCTTGCCGCGCTCCGTCTGATAAAAGTCATTAGACTCTTTACCTTCGATGAACACCGGATCGTTTTGCCCCGGACCATAAACGGGTTGGCCGGTTTCAGCGGTTTTGTAGCGTTGTTCTGCGGCAATCGCCAGGTCCTTGTTTCTCATCTCCACGGTCCGCTCATGGTTCAGACCGGTACGGAAATATTCACCCATGTCGTACATGCTGACGGTGGCGAGCGCCTTGATGCGGGGATCCATTTTTGTCGCGGCGATGGCAAAGCCGCCGCTACCGCAGATACCTATCACGCCAATTTTTTCACGATCCACAAATGCGCGCGTTCCGAGGAAATCAACTGCAGCGCTGAAGTTTTCTGCATAGACATCAGGCAGCACAGCCCCTCGCGGCGTACCTGCACTCTCCCCCCAGAAAGACTGGTCGAAGGACAGCGCAACAAAACCGGCTTCCGCCATTTTGGTTGCGTAGAGGTTAGCTGCCTGCTGTCTAACTGCTGCAAAAGGATGGCCGACAATAAGGGCGTCATATTTTTTACCGGCTTCCATAGTGCGGGGAGTAAATAACGTGCCGGTAACTTCCATACCGTAAATATTTTTGAATTTTACGATTTCAGTTTTCACCTTATCGCTTTGATAGAAATTATCCGCACCGTGAGACATATCCGCCGCGACGGCAGTGTTTGCCCCCATACCCAGAGCGACGCTGAGTATCGTCAGTGCGGCCAGGGTTTTCAATTTCCCTTTTGAATGCAATTTCATATTACCTCCTGAATTAAATAACGGTGTTTAGACAAACGGAGTGAAAAATCCGGAGAACAATAAACCTCCGGACAGCAGGACCTATTCAGGCCGGATTTTGTTGACTCTGGTCCGGGCGTTTTAACAGCAGGAATGCCACCACAGCGGTTGACAGCACTGTCAGCGCGCCAGCCAGGAATATCGCGTTCAGTCCCAGGTGGCTCCCTATCCAGCCGAGCGCAGGACTGCCGATCGCCATCGCTACGTCAAGAAATGCTGTGTAGATGCCCATCACCATGCCGCGGTTCTGGGGTATTGAACCACTGATGGCTTCAATACCGAGGCCCGGGTAAACCAGTGAGTAGCCAAAACCGGCTAAGGCAGCACCTATCGTCGCAATCAGGGACGTACCTGCAAGCCATATCAGGAACAGCCCGGCGGCCTGAACGAGCACAAAAATCAACGCAATACGTGCGCCACCAAAGCGATCTGGCAGATGGCCAGCAACGGTTCGGGCAACAATCAGCGCAACGCCAAAGGCAGTGAATGCCATCCAGACGGGCTGCCAGTTCATGGCGCTGTAATACAGTGAGCTGAAGGCCAGAATGGTGCAGTACCCCGTGCTGGCCAACGCAGCGCCCAGCCCCGGTAACCAGACGGCGTGCATGGCTGAGCCAAAATTTGCCTGCGCGGCATGCGGATGGGGCGCAACCGCGGGCATGCGTGCAAGATACGCCAGTACCAGCAGCGGAAGCAGGAACGTCAGCAGTGCGATCGCCTCAAAGCCGAAAGCATCAAATAACATTGTGCCTACCGGCCCGCCCAGAGCCATAGCGGCAAACATCGCGGTACCCACCCAGGCGATAACCTTACCTGCATGCTCCTTATCCACGAGGGCCAGACCCCATGCCACTGCGCCGGTAATGATGAAGCTTTCCGCCCCGCCAAGGATCGCGCGCCCGGCAAGCAATACACCCACAGACAGTACCGGCATGCCGACGAGCCAGAGCGACACCTGGTACAGTAGTCCTGAAACGGCAGCAGCGATGAGCCCGGCCACCACCCCCTTTTTGGGGCCGCGCCTGTCTGAATAACTCCCGGACCACACCCGGGAAATCAGCGATGCCGCAAACTGTGCCCCGGCGACCAGGCCCACGATAAACGTCCCGAAGCCCAGGTCATTTTTGACATGCAGCGGCAGGACGGGCAGTGCCACACCGATAATAATAAAGCCGACCAGTACCGCAGCCATTACCGGCATCAGCGCTGAGACAACACCGACACCGGACTTAGTGTGAGAATGTTTTACAGGCATTTAATGCAGCCTCTTACCTTTTAATGAACAGAATGTCGTTTACGTATTTCGTTTTTAGGGCACGATGTGGCCCGCAGAAAATTCGGGTTTGAATTTCCTGAGTTCAAAGATGTGTTATTTGGTCCTACTCTTTTTATTTCCAGATGATATAAACCATCCGGAAATAATGCAGGCGTCAGCTACCCGCCTGTTGATGGTTTAATAAACCTGCACGGTTGGCCGGAAAAGTATTTCGTTAACATCCACGTCGTCAGGCTGGCTGATGGCAAATGCAACGACCCGCGCAAAAGCCTCTGCCGGGATCGCATTCTCGTAGGTTTTCGACATACCTTTCGCAATATCTTCGTCGGTGATGGTTTTAGTCAGTTCGGTATCTACCGCGCCGGGAGAAACAATAGTTGTGCGGATATTCCAGGGCTTCACTTCCTGACGCAGGCCTTCTGAAATAGCCCGTACGGCCCATTTGGTACCGGCATAGACAGCACCGCCGGGCCCAACTTTGTGTCCGGCTACTGATGACACGTTGATAAATTGTCCGGACTTCTGGGCTTTCATATACGGCAGAGCGGCGGCAATACCGTAAAGTACGCCCTTAATGTTCACGTCGATCATCCGGTCCCATTCATCCACCTTCAGCTTGTCGAGCATGGAACTCGGCATTAAGCCGGCGTTATTGATGATGACGTCAATACGGCCGTGCAACTCTACCGCCCGGTCAACAAGGGACTGGACCTGTGCGCGGTCCGTCACGTCGGTGCGCAGTACTGCTTTGGTATCCAGCCCCAGTTCGCCGGCAAGTTGCTCGAGTTTCTCCATACGGCGTGCGCCCAGAACAACTTTTGCGCCCAGCCTCGTCAGGTGTCGGGCTGTTTCTGCCCCCAGACCGCTGCTGGCACCAGTGATGACGATGATTTTGTTTTCGATACCCTGAGACATACTGTCCTCCTGTAAGGAATGGTTATTTCGATTCACGCTGCTCAAACACCGTTTTGAAAACCGGCGCTGCTGAGAAAGCATTAGGCCACCCGGCATAATACGCAAGCTGACTCAGTGCGCCTGAAGCCTGCTGCCGGGTCAGGCCGTTATCCATTGCCCGGTTAAGGTGCGGCGGTATTTGCTGTATCTGCCCGTTTGCGATAAGGGCAGACACGGTCACCAGACTTCTATCCCGTGGTGCAAGCCCAGGGCGAAGCCACAATTCCTGGAAAAGCACATCGGTGGTATCACTGACAAGCCCCGGCGCCGCGCTACCGATACTCTGTTCCACACGGGCAGCGCGCTCTGCTTCTGCTTTTTCATCGATCGGCAGAAGCGTCTCCTCCGCGCGAGGAAGCTGTTCAGCGTTAATTCCTTTTTGCAGGAATATCTCTTTCGTAACTGCTGCGGCCGTAATGGCATTGCCCCAGCCGGCATAGAACGCCAGCTGCGTGATGGTCTCAGAAAGCTCCGCCGGCTTGACACCGTTTTTCAGCGCCAGCTCCAGCTGCTCCGGTAAAAGTACGGTCTGATTCCGGGCAATAACCGCTGCAACGGTAACGAGGCTGCGATCGCGTGGCGACAAATCGTTTCTTTTCCAGAGGTCTCCTGCCATCCTGGTGCTGGCATAGCGTCCGAGCGCGGGGGATACTGCCTCTATGTCGGTGTCTGACAGCGGGCCCCGCTGCGCCCCCGTTTCTGCAAGGGTGCCAGCCGATCCGAGAGAAAGCGCCAGCGCAACTGCCGTTGAAGTTTTCATCTGACCTCCGGATTATTGGTACTGTTCGTCGGAGACGGGCTCCTGCCAGTCCACATTCTTGCCGTCCATCATGTACGTCATGGCCAGGTGGCTCATGGGGGATGTCGCCGTGGCACCATGCCAGTGGCGTACGGTGGCAGGGATCCAGACAACGTCACCCGGGGCGATATCCTGGCGCGCTTTACCTTCTTCCTGAACCCAGCCTTTTCCGGCCGTAACGATCAGCAACTGTCCGGCAGGATGAGTATGCCAGGTCGTACGCGCACCCGGGGCGAAATCCACCTGGCCCAGATTGGCGCGCGTGGACTCGTTTGGCGGTAATAACGGGCTGACAACCGCATGACCTGAGAAGTTATCGGCCTTGCCGACGACAGAAGGGGTCTGCCCGTTACGACGGATCTCAATGCCTTCGGCAGAAAGCTGGGCGGCCCCCAGTACGGACATGGCTGCTGCTGCAATAATCGCTTTCATCTTTCACCTCGCTGGTTACTTTCGGCTAAATGGCGTAGCGGATTACATAAATTCCCTGCAAATGAAAATGCCTTTTGTCGGGAGGAATGGTTATTTAGTGAACGAAGAACGTATATCTGAGGACGCATTAAGTGATTAGATGGTAAAATGAGATTGAAATTATAAGGAGAACCTCTAAGTGGCTGATGACAATCTGAATGCCCTTGCCGCATTTATGGTGGTGGCTAAGGAACAGAATTTCACACGAGCGGCAAAACGTCTGGGTGTTTCACAGTCAGCGCTCAGTCAGACTGTTCGTGTTCTGGAAGCACAGCTCGGGATCCGGTTGCTTAACCGAACGACCAGAAGAGTTGTCCCAACTGAAGCTGGGGAACGTTTACTCGCTTCAGTTGGACCTCAGATAGAGGATATTCAGCGGCAGTTAATGGTGCTGAGTGAATTACGTGATAAGCCAGCCGGTACAATACGACTTACCGCAACAGAATACGCAGCAGAGTCAATACTCTGGCCAGCAGTGTCGCGTCTCGTAAAAAAATACCCCGATATTAAAGTCGAAATTCTTACAGATTATGGGCTGACTGACATCGTAAAAGATCGTTTTGATGCCGGTGTACGTCCCGGAGAAACTATTGCCAAAGACATGATTGCCGTTCGTATTGCGCCAGATATGCGGATGACAGTGGCGGGATCTCCAGATTATTTCAGTAACAGGCATGTGCCCATTACTCCACAGGAATTGACAGAACACTGTTGTATAAACCTGCGCCTTTCCGGGCATGGAGGACTCTATGCATGGGAGTTTGAAAAGGACGGGCGAGAGCTGAATGTGCGAGTTGATGGTCAACTGGTTTTTAATACGGGAAGCATGATACTGAAAGCGGCGCTTGAGGGTCGAGGGCTAGCCTATCTACCAGAAGGGCAGCTTGAACCCTATATAGCATCCGGGGCTCTTGTTCGCGTACTTGAGGATTGGTGTGAACCTTACTCTGGATATCATCTTTACTATCCAGGCCACCGACAACCCACTCCAGCATTTAGCCTTCTAGTTGATGAACTTCGCTATTCAACACGCGAGAAGCATCAGAGTTAATCTTTCCTGATAAATGACGGTCAGCTATGAGCGAAAAGCGGACGCTACTTGAACTATGAGACCCTCCTTCAGGCCGACGACTTTTTCCACGCATAGTTACCTTTTGCACTATTTCGTACAATTCATAAAACAAAATGTACACAATATTGCACGATAAAGCGTGCGGTGTTAGTTTGGGCTGGCTCCAGTCTGAAGACTGAAGACCTTCTTCTTAAAACCGACAATTACTACAGCGCATGCAAGGTGAAAAACATGATAAAGCTGATTATCTCTGATCTTGATGGAACATTTTTAAACAGCCATGGCGACTATGACCGTGAGCTTTTTGCGAAGACATGGGCAAATATGTCGGCCTGCGGTATTCATTTCGCGGCATGCACAGGAAAGCAGTGTGAGCGTGTTGAAGAGCTTTTTGGGGAATTCAGCAAAGACATATGGATTGTTGGCGACAGCGCCACGCGAATTAAACATAACGGTGAATTTGCCTTTCAGTCATTGATTGAAAACGCTTCAGGTATGGCAATCATCAACACGCTTCAGGAAGTGAGTTCATCGCATGTGATTATCGCCTGTACACCAGAGGGGGCAGTGGTTCGCTCCGACATTTCCCCACACCTCAAGGATAAAGTCAGACGCTCCTACACGCGTATGATTGAGACTGAGGATTTCAGTACTGTAAAAAGTGACTTTGTAAAAATCACGGTTTTCGATGAGCAGGGAAATTGTCCGCAGACTCGTCCACATCTCAGTCCTTTTGAGGATGAAGTCTATATCGTGGTGTCCGAAGCCTCATGGATAGACATTGCAGGGTATGGCGTGCATAAGGGCAGTACGGTTCAGAAACTCCAGCAGATCCTCGGGGTAACACCAGAGGAAACGATGGCATTCGGTGACGGATACAACGACCTGGAGTTACTGGCGCAGGCTGATTATAGCTTTGCTATGCGTAATGCTTTTGAGGAAGTAAAAGCGGCGGCGCGTTTCGTCACCGGAACTAACGATGAGAGCGCGGTGATGGAAACTATTAACCGCATAGTGGCATTGCAGTCATGATGGGGGGACAGGAAGACTGAATTATCTTCCTGTCAGCCAGACTGCTGGTCAGCCTGCAACGACCAGCCTGACACTTGTGTGGGCCAGTGAGTCGGTTTCAGTCAGACTGCTGGCCACAACGATATCTATGTCCTCACAGGACGCGACCTTATATCGCGCGACCTGAGGCATCTTGTCGGCAATCACTGCGGCAATAATCTCATTGCTCTGGCGCATCACCTCTTTCTTGAAGCATGCATCTTCATAGTAAACCGCCGTCAGACCTGTCTGAATATCTAACCCGCAGACCCCGATAAACATCTGGTCGAACAACATTTCTCTGACGCCCTCCAGTGGCTGTGAACCCAGCACACTGCCAGTCTGCGCATTAAGTTTCCCGCCGAGCATAATGACTTCACCCTGCAGGCGTCCACTCAGTGCAGCAGCTATTTGCGGAGAGTTGGTGACAATTGTCAGCTCATACTCGAGGGGAATAAACTCCACCATCGCCAGGTAAGTTGATCCTCCATCTATAAAGATGCAGGTTCCGGGTTTGATGAGCTCTGCACAACTTTTTGCAACACTCGTCTTTTCTTCAATACTGTGCGTCACCCGCGTTTCAAAGCTGGCTGATTGTTTGAACTGACTGACGGCCCCTCCGTAAACCTTCTTACACATTCCCTTACGCACCATAGCCTGCAGATCCCTTCGTATTGTATGTTCAGACACGCCCAGTTGTCGGGCAATGTCTGCGCCAATAACTCTCCCTGTCTGTTGCAGCATCTGATAAATCACTTCCTGTCTTTGTTCAGGCAACGCGTCGTAGTCAATCATTTCCAGACCTTAAAGTGAACATAACATTGCACAATTATACACAATCGAGCATATTAAACTTATTTTTATCATACACAGATGACGAAACAGATTATGCACCATTTAACAGTCTTCATCAGGAGAAGAGAAAATGTGTGAGATTATGGACCGAACGGACTTAGAACAAAGAATGTCTGACCTGGCTAATCAGAGTTCAGCCTGGTTCAGGAGGCATCAGCATATCGATATGCCAATGAATTTCGTGCGTTATGTTGCCGAATCTCAATCAGGTTGTCTGAAGAAACAATATGCCTGTCTTCTTGATGATTCACTGGAATGCCTGATAAGCATTCTTCCTGTCATTGCGAACCGCCTCGCGGTTGAAATCGGTCAAGCAATAGCTGTTCCGCAACAACAAATTCGCCCGGCATTAGGCTTAATTATCTATTGGTTAATTCTGGCTCATACGGATAAGAAGAGCGCGATGCCAGACAGGGAACAGATGTTTGATATCCTTAGCGGCATTCTTTCTGTAAGGTTTTTGGCATTAAAAAAAATGTGAGTCTGCTTGCTACGAATAGGCCATTAGAATTGCCAGACGCGAGTTGCTTATGTCCGCTTCTGGCACAAAGCTGACCATCAACCTCCCTCCAAATTAATGAACACATCTAATAAACCCTAGCTAATTACCCCATCTAATCGAATAAATCACTTTGCGTTATGCTTTTCCTACACAACAGCTGAAGGATAACGTCATGCAAACTGTAAAACTGAACAACGGTATTGAAATGCCCCTGCTGGGCTTTGGTGTGTTTCAGATGTCTGATGCCGCTGAATGCGAAAGAGCGGTTATTGATGCCATCGATACGGGATACCGCCTGATCGATACCGCCGCGTCTTATCAGAATGAAACCCAAGTGGGGAACGCACTGAAACAAAGCGGTATCGCCCGTAACGAGCTCTTTGTAACGACCAAACTTTGGCTACAGGATACCAATTACGAAGGCGCTAAAGCCCAATTCGAACGTTCCCTGAATCGGCTGCAACTTGATTACGTTGACCTGTATCTGATTCACCAGCCTTACGGTGATGTCCATGGGGCCTGGCGTGCTATGGAAGAACTGCATCAGACAGGCAAAATTCGCGCCATTGGTGTCAGCAATTTCCATCCTGACCGACTGGCCGACCTTATCGCCTTCAACAAAGTGGCTCCTGCGGTGAACCAGATTGAAGTTAACCCCTTCAACCAGCAGTTGCATGCCGTTCCATGGAATCAAAGCCGTGGCATTCAGCCGGAAGCCTGGGCACCGTTTGCAGAGGGTAAAAATGGCCTCTTCCAGCATCCCGTGTTAACGGAAATTGGGCAGAAATACGGCAAAAGCGTGGGCCAGGTTGTGCTGCGTTGGATCTTCCAGCGAGGCATCGTTTCACTGGCGAAATCGGTGCGAAAAGAACGTATGGAAGAGAACATCAACATTCTCGATTTTGAACTCAGCTCTGACGATATGCTGCAAATTACAGCTATTGATACCGCAACCAGCGCTTTCTTCTCCCACCGCGATCCAGCCAGAGTTGAATGGTTGGCAGGCCGTAAACTTGATGTTTAAGTCGCGATAAAAGAGGTATTCATTCAATGCAAAAACGTTATCTGGGTCAATCCCGACTCGAAGTCTCCGCACTTGGGCTCGGCTGTATGGGCTTAAGCCACGGTTATGGCCCGGCGACCGATACTCGTCAGGCTATCGAGCTCATTCGCGCAGCGGTTGAACGTGGCGTCACCTTCTTCGATACCGCTGAAGTGTATGGCCCTTTCCTTAATGAAGAGGTGGTCGGCGAAGCCTTAAAACCGTTTCGTGACCGTGTGGTCATCGCCACCAAGTTTGGTTTTACTTTTGGCGACGACAACAAGCAGCAGATTTTAAACAGCCGTCCGGAGCATATCCGTGAAGCGGTGGAAGGATCATTACGCCGTCTCAAGACTGATGTTATTGATCTGCTGTATCAACATCGTGTCGATCCGGATGTCCCAATTGAAGATGTTGCGGGAACGGTGAAAGACCTGATAGCTGAAGGCAAAGTCAAACATTTCGGTCTGTCCGAAGCGGGTGCGCAAACCATTCGTCGTGCACATGCCGTACAACCTGTCACTGCCCTGCAAAGCGAATACTCAATGTGGTGGCGCGAGCCTGAGCAGGAGATCCTGCCGTTACTGGAAGAACTGGGTATTGGTTTTGTGCCCTTCAGCCCCTTAGGCAAAGGCTTCCTGACGGGCTCGATTAAGCCAGGAACCACTTTTGGGAAGGATGATTACCGCAGTACAGTGCCGCGTTTCGCCGAGCAGGCGATTGAAGCCAATGAAAAGATGGTTTCATTGCTGGGTGAACTGGCGGCAGAGAAAGGTGTGACGTCTGCACAAATCGCGCTGGCGTGGCTGCTGGCACAAAAGCCGTGGATTGTGCCTATCCCTGGAACTACGAAACTGCACCGGCTGGAGGAAAACCTGGGGGCCGCCGACATCATCCTTTCTCAGGATGACTCGCGACAGATAACCCAGGCGCTTGAAACGATTAAAATCGTCGGCGAACGTTACTCTCCTGAGCACCAGGCTCGCGTAGGCCGTTAATACCCGGACGGGTCCTCTGCAATTGACGGAACCGTTATTCCTGATAGCGAAGTGCATCGATCATCAGCGCAAAAGCGGGCGGATGCTGCTTACGGCTCGGGTAGTAGAGGTAATATCCTGGGAATGATGGACACCAGTCCTGCAGAACCTGGATAAGCTCTCCTGACTTTATATAATCCCGCACTCTGTCTTCAGGTATACAGGCGATACCAAAGCCGGATAAAGCCGCATCAATCCTTTCTGCCTGCAAATTAAACGTTACCTGCCCTTCCACTCTGACCCGTAACGGTTTCCCATCCTTCTCAAACTCCCAGTGGTAAAGCCCACCGGCTGTCGGCAGGCGCATATTGATACAACGGTGATTTTGTAGCTCGTGCGGCGTTTCGGGCGCCGGGTTTGCAGCGAAATAAGACGGCGCTCCCACCACAGCCATTCTCATGTCCGGGCCAATTCTTACCGCAATCATGTCCTTATCCACGCTTTCGCCCAGGCGGATCCCGGCATCAAAACGCCCCTCAACAATATCAACAAAGCCGTTATCCACCACCAGTTCGAGATTAATTTCCGGGTATTCCCTGAGGAAGGGTTTTAACTTCGGCCATACCACACTTCGCGCGGCATGCTCCCCAGCAGTTAAACGAATATTGCCGGAGGCGGTGCCGTTGAGTTGAACCAGCGATTCCAGCTCCTGCTCAAGATCGGCAATACGCGGTTCAAGGCAGGCAATAATTCGCTCACCGGCCTCTGTAGGGGCAACACTTCGGGTCGTACGGGTCAAAAGGCGGATATTCAGCCTTTCTTCCAGGGCTTTCATCGCGTGGCTGAGTGCAGACTGAGAAACGCCCAGTTTACCCGCCGCTTTGGTAAAACTTCGCTCCCTTGCCACCACAAGAAAGATTTGCAGTTCGTTGAAGTTTTCTTTGAGCATCGGCGATTTCCTTATGGAGGCATTCCCTTCATCACGCACTCATGAAGGGTGTTCATAGACACAATCATTTTAGCCTTATTACTGACAATAATGATAATTGATATTCTGACCATATCGAAAATAAGTCCGAATTATCAGAAGGTTTATCATGAAAATACTCATTGCAGGGGCGACAGGAAGCATTGGCCTTCATGTCGTGAATACCGCTATTAAAATGGGTCATTGATCCTACCCCACTGTTTGCAGACCTGCAGACTGATGATCCACAAAGAAATGGCGGGGTATTAGACATAGACAATATGCCTTTGCGTGAAGAACCTGAGTGCATTATTAACGAATTGAATGTGTATTCAAAAAAATAAACAATCTACATCCCTGACAGCATTGTCATATAACGGTCAGTCTTATGACAGCTTAGGTCTGTAGATTTGAATATACAGACGGGGAGCGTTCCGCCTGATACAAATCCAGTTCCGAACGTATAGTCCAAAAGAGGTTCCATATATGAAAACACTACTTATTACTACATTTGTCATGGGGTTTATTTCAGTGAATGCCGCCTCTGCTGCTCAGGAAATTAACCATGCAGACGGGAAAGAAAAGATCGGCGTAGTCTCATCCAGCAATGCCTATACGCTTGATGATTTATCGAATGCGCTCTCTCGTAAGGCTGAGGAACAAGGAGCAACATCGTTCAAAATTCTGTCAACCACAGGGAATAACCGACTGCATGGGGTTGCGGAAATCTATAAGTAAATCATTAGCATTCCGGACAGGATGTGTTACAGCCCTCTTATAGTGAGCGTCGTTCTATGTTAAGAACAGAAGACATCATCGATGAGATAACTCAATGGATTGATTGAAAGTGGCATATCGTATTTTCGCTGAAGAGGTGGGTGGACTATGGATCATAACTGGTATTATTAGTATCACGGCTAACCGGTCCATCCATATTCAGAGCTTCGCCAACATTAACCTCTAAACCTGTTCATTTGAGTATGCTATCAAGAACAAAAAACCTGAAAAAAGTTAGTAATTAAATTCCATTTAAAATCATGATATTACCAATAACTAACTATTAGTATCATTCAGATACAATGACGGCTGCATTATTTCCCGCTCGGCGGAGGCCAAAAAGCTCGATATCAAAATGGGCGAACCGTGGTTTAAGCAAAAAGCACAGCTGGAGAGAATGGGCGTCATGACCTTCAGCAGCAACTATGCGCTGTATGGCGATATGAGCCATCGGGTGATGAGCGCGCTGGAGGAGTATTGCCCGCGAGTGGATATCTACAGCATCGACGAAGCGTTTGTCGATTTAACGGGCATTCGCGAGCTGGAAAAAACCGGGCGTGAGATCCGCGAACTGATCTTCAATCGCACTTTACTGACGGTCGGCGTCGGCATTGCGCCCACCAAAACGCTTGCCAAGCTGGCCAACTATGCGGCCAAAAAATATCCCGGAACCAAAGGCGTGGTTGATCTCTCCTCGCCCATTCGCCAGCGTAAATTAATGGAACATGTCCCAGTGGATGAAGTCTGGGGTGTCGGGCGGCGGCTCAGCAAAAGATTGACGGCGATGGGCGTGGATAACGCGCTAAAACTGGCAGATTGCGACCTGTGGTTTATTCGCAAAAACTTCAGCGTCGTGCTGGAGCGAACCGTGCGCGAGTTGCGGGGTGAATCCTGTCTGGAATTTGAAGAGTATCCGCCAACAAAACAGGAAATTATCAGCTCTCGCTCGTTTGGCAAACGCACCAGCGATTATCTCGACGTGCGCGAAGGGATCTGCACCTGGGCGGCGCGTGCCGCCGAAAAAATGCGTCTGGAGCATCAGTTCTGCCGCTATGTGTCCGCTTTTATTAAAAGCAGCCCTCACGATGAACACGAACCCTATTACAGCAACAGCAGCGGCATTCGCCTGCTGACACCCACGCAGGACACCCGGGATATCATTACCGCAGCCACCCATTGTCTCAACGTTATCTGGAAACAAGGGCCGCGTTATCAGAAAGCAGGCGTAATGCTAGGCGATTTTTACAGCCAGGGCGTGGCCCAGCTCAATTTGTTCGACGACTTTGCCCCGCGAGCCAACAGCGAACAGCTGATGGACGTTATCGATAAGCAAAACAAGAAAGGCAATAAATTGTGGTTTGTCAGCCAGGGCATTTCCCCGGGCTGGACCATGAAGCGCTCAATGCTCTCCTCGGCCTGGACCACCCGGCTGAGCGATGTTCCCCGCACGATTGACTAAGCCGCAGGCGTGACATCCGCGAGTTAAACACATACGCTCTGTTTATGAATAACTAAGGAGCGATGCATGCCATCAATTCACATTAAAACAGCAGACGAACTTGCTCGCCAGCGTCATGCCGGGGAGCTGCTGGCCTCTGTGTTTACCATGCTGGATGAGAAAATCCAGCCGGGTATCACCACCATGGAAATCAATAACCTGGCGGAAGCGTTTATCGTCAATGAGCTGCAATCCCGCCCCGCCAGTAAAGGGCAATATGATTTCCCGTACGTGCTGAATACGTCGGTGAATGAGGTGGTGTGTCACGGCATTCCCAAAGAAACTGAGCATCTGCGTAGCGGCGCGATAGTGAACGTCGACATTACGCTGGAAAAGAACGGCCTGATTGCGGATTCCAGCAAAATGTACCTGATTGGCGACGTCTCACCTCTGGCTCGCCGGCTGGTGAAAAAAACCTATGAAGCCATGTGGAAAGGCATTAAAGCTGTGAAACCCGGCGCGACGCTGGGGGATATCGGCCATGCCATACAGTCTTATGTCGAGAGCAATGGCTACAGCGTGGTGCGGGAATATTGCGGACACGGGATAGGCACCGAGATGCACGAAGAGCCGCAGATCCTCCATTACGGCAAACCCGGCACAGGCGAAGTGCTGCGCGAAGGCATGGTGTTCACGATTGAACCGATGGTCAATCAGGGCGACAGCAAAATCAAAACCAAAAAAGACGGCTGGACGGTGGTCACTCGCGACAAAAAATTGTCGGCGCAGTGGGAGCACACCATCGCCGTGACTGCAGACGGTTTTGAAGTGCTGACGTTACGTAAAGGCGAGATTATTCCAGAGTAATGTCGCAAGATTGCTTGGCGGCGCTGCGCTTGCGCAGGCCTACAAAGGAAAACCTGTATGGCCGCCGCCGGGCAATAACCTCACGCATCCATCTCGTCAAAAACCTGCTGCGCCAGATGCAGCGTGGCATTAGCGGCCGGCAGGCCGCAATAGAGCGCGGAGTGCATAATCAGCTCTTTGAGTTCATCGCGCGTAACGCCGTTATTGAACGCGGCCCGCAAATGCATTTTCAGCTCGGCCTCGCGGTTCAGGGCTATCAGCATTGAGATGGTGATCAGGCTGCGGGTGTGGTGATCCAGCCCCGGACGGGTCCAGGTTTCGCCCCACGCGTAGCGGGTGATGAAGTTCTGAAACTCTTCATTGAGCGGCGATAAATTGTCTAAGGTGCGGTCAACGTGCGCATCACCCAGCACTTTGCGGCGCACCGCCATACCTTGCTGATAACGGTCCTCGTCGTTCATTTACTGCCCCCGAAAATACGTCAGCACCGCGGCGGTAAACGCTTCTGCGGCTTCGACATTGGAAAGGTGTGAGGCCGACAACGTCACGCGCTGGCTGCCAGCAATTTGCTGATGCAGAAAATCAGCATCAGCAACGGTCGTCACCGGATCGTGTTCCCCGGCGATAATCATCACCGACGCGGCGATCGCGCTCACTTCAGTACGCAGGTCTGCCCCGGCCAGCGCTTCACACCCTTCCGCATAGCCTTCCGGGTCCATCTGCGCGAGTTGATGCACCAGCGGCTCCACCACTTCCGGGTAATGTTGACGGAAGCTGTGTGTAAACCAGCGGTCTGCGGTTCCGGCGGCAACAACGTCCATGCCTTCCTGACGCACGGCACGCGCACGTGAAAGCCAGCTTGCCTGATCGCCAATTCTTGCGGCGGTGTTCGCCACCACCAGACCGTAAAACCGCTCCGGGGCAAAGCGCGCCAGCCACAGTCCAATCAGGCCACCGACTGAAATCCCGCAAAAACAGGCTTTGTCGATATTCAGGTGATCGAGCAGCGCAATCACATCTTCACCCAGTTGGGCGAGCGTCACTTTGCCCCGTTTACGGGTTTGTCCGTGACCGTGCATGTCATAGCGCAGCACGCGAAAGTGCGCCGTCAGCGCCTTAAGCTGTGGCTCCCACAGCGAGAGCCTGGTGCCCATGGAGTTGGAGAGCACCAGCACCGGCGCATCTTCAGGGCCATCAAGCTGATAGTGAAGCATCATGATTTTGCTCCTTATAGCGCGCCAGAACCTGACGCACAAAGTGAGTGGCGCTGCCGGTGGCCCGTGAAGGATCCAGCAACGTTCTGAGTTCGGTTGAGGTGAAATGGGGACTGACGCGAGGGTCGTTTTCCAGTAATTCAAGAAGCGGGCGCTTCTGATCCAGCGCCTGATGACAGAGCGTTTCGACCAGATGATGCGCGTCCTGTTTGCCGAGCGTTTCAGCCAGCGCCAGAGTGACCGCTTCCGCCATAATGAGGCCGTGAGTGATATCGAGGTTTGCCCGCATTTTCTGGCTGTCCACCTGCATGCCACGGATCAGGTATTCGCTTTGGGTCAGCACACCACCCGCTAACGTCAGCAATTCCGGCAGCACTTCCCACTCAGCCTGCCAGCCGCCCAGCGCCCTTTCATGCTGTTGGATCTGGCTGGCATACAGCGTTGCCATGAGTCCAGGCATACGCTGTACGGCGGTCAGGATCACCGCGCAGCTTACAGGATTGCGCTTGTGCGGCATCGCCGATGAGCCACCGCGCCCCGCCGCAACGGGTTCGCTGACTTCGGCGACTTCCGTTTGCATTAGCAGCGAGAAATCATTGGCGAATTTGCCCAGCGTTGCGCTGACCCCCGCATACCAGTGCCCCGCTTCCAGCAATCTGTCGCGCTGGCTGTGCCATGGCGTATCCGCCAGCGTCAGATTCAGTTCATGCGCCAGCTGTTGAGCAACGTCCGGGCCCTCTTCATGTAGCGAGGCCAGCGTTCCCGCCGCACCGCCAAATTGTAAAACCAGCACTCGCGTACGCAGTTCATGCAAGCGCTGCTGCCAGCGCAATAAAGCATCCAGCGTGCCCGCCAGCTTAAGGCCAAAAGTCACGGGGAGCGCATGTTGCATCCAGGTACGGCCCGGCATCACCGTATCGCAATGTTGCGCCGCCTGCTTTGCCAGCGCGGATAACAAGCTGCTCAAAAGCTTATCGGTTTGATCCAGCGCCTCGCGCAGTTGCAGCACAAAACCCGTGTCGATAACATCCTGGCTGGTTGCTCCCCAGTGAACATATTTTGCTGCCTGAGGATCTTGTTCTTTGACCTTCGCGGTGAGCTGTTTGACCAGTGGGATAGCCAGATTCCCGGCATTCGCGGCGCTTTCTGCTAATGCCGCAAGATTGATATTTTGTACTTTGCAGGCCTGCTCAATTGCCGTCACAGCCGATGCCGGGATAATGTCGCACCGGGCCTGAGCACGCGCTAACGCGGCTTCAAAATCGAGCATTCTCTGAACGGTTTGCTCGTCGCTGAAAATAGCCGTCAGTGCGCTCTCGCGCAGCAACGGCGTTAAGAGATCCATCCTGGCTCCTTAGACTCTTTCGATAATCAACGCGATCCCCTGACCCACGCCGATACACATGGTACAGAGCGCATAGCGTCCGCCCGTGCGTTTGAGTTGGTAAGCTGCCGTCATCGCCAGCCGACCACCTGATGCACCAAGCGGATGCCCCAGCGCGATCGCCCCGCCGTTAGGATTCACATGCGGCGCGTCATCCGGCAACCCCAGTGAACGCGTGACGGCCAGCGCCTGCGCCGCAAACGCTTCATTCAGTTCAATCACGTCCATCTGATCCAGCGTCAGCCCGGTTTGCGCTAACACTTTGCGTACCGCAGGCGACGGGCCAAATCCCATAATGCGAGGCGCAACGCCTGCCGTGGCAATGCCGACAACACGCGCCAGCGGCTGCAAATCGTTTGAGATTAACGCCTGCTCGCTGGCTAGCAGCAAGGCACACGCGCCATCGTTCACGCCAGAGGCATTCCCGGCCGTTACGCTGCCGTCTGCTCGCACCACCCCTTTCAGTTTAGTCAGCGCTTCCAGCGACGTAGCGCGAGGATGCTCATCGCGAGTGAAAGCCAGGGCTTCACCTTTTCGCTGCGGGACACTGACGGCGATAAGTTCATCGTCAAACAGCCCTTTCTCCTGCGCTACCGCGGTACGCTGCTGGCTGCGAAGTGCAAACGCATCCTGATCGGCACGGGAAATCCCAAATTCCCCGGCCACGTTTTCCGCCGTTTCAGGCATCGAATCGACGCCATACAGAGCTTTCATCAGCGGGTTGATGAAGCGCCAGCCGATGGTGGTGTCTTCCATTTTCATGCTGCGGCTAAACGCGCTTTCCGCTTTGCCCATCACGAAAGGCGCTCGCGACATGCTTTCAACGCCGCCTGCAATCATCAGCTGTGTTTCACCGCTTTTAATCGCCCGAGCCGCAATGCCAATGGCATCAAGGCTTGAGCCGCACAAACGGTTGACGGTGCTGCCCGGCACGGTGTCCGGCAAGCCTGCCAGCAGCAGCGCCATGCGAGCCACGTTGCGATTATCCTCGCCCGCCTGATTCGCACAGCCGTAAATCACATCGTCGATGCGCGCCGGATCAAGACCTGGGTTACGCTCCAGCAGCGCTTTCAGCGGCAGCGCCGCTAAATCATCGGCACGAACGCTGGAAAGCGTACCACCGAACCGACCGAACGGTGTGCGCACCGCATCGCAGATAAAGGCCTGATTCATCATAATTCCTTATGCGCTTTCCGCCAGTTGGTTGAAGGTCAGCTTCACGGGCGTGATGCGCTGTAACTCTTCAAAAGAGAGACCGTTGAACATTTCCCGCACGACCGGGCCGTCTGGCGTGATGTCGATCACCGCCAGGTCGGTATAGATACGGCTTACGCAGCCCACGCCAGTGAGCGGATAAGAGCAGTGCTCCACCAGTTTGCATTCGCCGTCGCGGGTTAAATGGTCCATCATCACGAACACCTGACGGGCACCAATCGCTAAATCCATCGCCCCACCTACCGCCGGGATCGCGTCTGGTGCTCCCGTGCTCCAGTTCGCCAGGTCACCGCTGGCGGAAACCTGATAGGCCCCCAGCACGCAGATATCAAGATGGCCGCCGCGCATCATGGTGAACGAATCACCGTGATGGAAAAAGCAACCGCCTTCCAGCAACGTCACATACTCTTTCCCGGCGTTAATCAGTTCGGGATCTTCTTCTCCCGGCTGCGGTTTGGGCCCCATGCCCAGCAGGCCGTTTTCGCTGTGCAGGAAAATTTCCTTATCGGCAGGCAGGTAGTTCGCGATGCGGGTCGGCAAGCCGATGCCCAGATTCACGTACGCGCCTTCGGGAATGTCCTGCGCCACGCGTTTTGCCATGTCGTCGCGAGTCAATTTTTGCATGATGTTCTCCTCAGGCGCTTTGGACGGCATTCAGGGTTGACAGCGAAAACACGCGCTGAACGAAAATCCCCGGTGTGACCACGTTTTCCGGGTCAAGGCCGCCAAGCGGCACGATGTCCGAGACTTCTGCGATGGTGGTTTTGGCGGCCGTCGCCATAATCGGGCCAAAGTTACGCGCCGCCTTGCGATACACCAGGTTGCCCCAGCGGTCAGCCTGGTGCGCTTTGATCAGCGCATAGTCGGCATGAATCGGGTATTCCAGCACATAGTGACGACCGTCGATTTCACGCGTTTCTTTCCCTTCCGCCAGCGGCGTGCCGTAGCCCGTCGGTGTGAAGACCGCACCAAGCCCTGACCCGGCTGCCTGAATACGCGCCGCCAGATTGCCCTGCGGCACCAGCTCCAGCTCCACTTTTCCACGGCGGTAGAGGTCATCAAAAATCTGCGAGTCCACCTGACGCGGGAACGAGCAAATCATTTTGCGCACCCGCCCGGCTTTCAGCAGCGCCGCCAGCCCCACTTCGCCGTTTCCCGCATTGTTATTGATGATGGTGAGGTCGCGTGCGCCCTGAGCGATCAGGGCATCAATCAGAAAAGTGGGTTGTCCGGCCGGGCCAAAGCCGCCAATCATAATGGTGGCACCGTCGGGGATCCCGGCGATGGCCCGTTCCAGCGTCGGGACGCTTTTGTCGATCATCAGGTCGCTCCTTGTTGTGCGGTTATCGCACTTTTATGCGTTGTTCGCACAAAATGTGACCCGCTTAACGGTGTCGGTCAAGGGCGATAATCGAAATATGGTGCGATTATCGAACATCCTGTATCTTTGCTTTCAAACTGTGATCGGAGGCAAAAACATGACCAAACATCCCGACGATCTCCTGAGCGGAGAGAGCGATCCGTTTAAGGGCGATCCCAACTTTATGGCTTCGCTTGCACGAGGGCTGGAGGTGATTCAGGCCTTTACCCCACAGCGCCCGGTGCTGTCGATTTCACAAATCAGCCAGAAAACCGGTATCCCGCGCGCGGCTGTTCGTCGCTGCCTGTATACGCTGGGCAAGCTCGGGTTCGTCTATGCGGAGGACGGGAAAAACTTCCAGTTGCGGCCACGCATTTTGTCGCTGGGTCACGCCTGGCTGGCGTCCACGCCGCTCGCCCGCTCGGCGCAGCCGGTACTGAAGCATCTGAGCGAAATGCTCAATGAGTCCTGCTCGATTGCGACGCTCGACGGCGACGATATTCTCTATATCGCCCGCGCCTCCAGTTCGCGGATCATGACTATCGATCTGGATATCGGCAGCCGCCTGCCCGCCTGGGCGACATCGATGGGGCGGGTTTTGTTGAGCCATCAACCGGAAGAGAAACTGAACGATATGCTGGCGCGAGTAACGATGATTCGCTATACGCCGCAGACAGTAGATTCGGTGAGCAAGCTGCGTACAGAGCTGAAGCGCGTGCGTCAACAAGGCTACGCGCTTAACGATCAGGAACTGGAGATGGGCTTACGATCGCTTGCCGTGCCGCTGTTCAACCCACAGGGGCATAATGTTGCGGCGCTGAACGTTGGCGTACATGCGGGGCAGATGTCGGCCCAGGAAATGGTTGAGCGCGTGCTGCCGGAACTGCAAAAAGCGGCAAAAGAGCTGACGTTACTGCTGCGCTAGCGGCTGCGTTTGGCGTGGCGTTCCCAGTTTTCCAGTTTGGCCTGCTCCGATTTTTTCAGCGCCACGTAACAAGCGCCGCTGCCGCCATGGTGCGGTAGCGCGCTACAGAACGCCTGCACGTCATCAAATTCAGTCAGCCAACGCGCCAGATAGCTACGAATAATGTTCGCGTGAGAATTATCGGCTTTGCCCTTGCCATGAATGATCAGCACATTTCGCAGCCCGTCCTGGTGCGCCTGGTGAATGAAGGCAAACAGCATCTGACGACTTTGCTCAACAGATTGACCAATCAGCGTCAGACTCGCTTGCTGGCTGTATTTGCCAAGCCGCAGCTTATCAAGTACCCCGTTTTGCAAGCCTTCCCGCTTATAGTCAAGCGGTGTGCCCAGCGGCACGATATCGAGAAAACCCGTTGTGAGGAAGTTGTCGAGTTGCAGCGTATCGACAGGCTTTGGCGCTTTGGTATTACGATGGGGCTGCCAGTGCACATTCACAGGCTGTTTGAGGGGCTGGACATCCTCCATGGCGTCAAGAAACAGCGATTTGTCGTCAGGGTTCATCTTTACCTCCTCCCGCTACGGCGTCTACTGAAAACGTACTATAGCCGCGCCCTGCCTCGCGCTCAATGCGTTTTGGTTTATTGGAAACTGTTTGCTGAAAGAATATATCATTGACTGTTTTTTAACCTGGCGGGAAATTAAAAAGAGTTAACCGTTACTTAACTAGAATTAATGGCAGATAACATGAAACATCAATGTTAAAAAATCGTGAAATCCATCACTGAAAAGTGCTGGTAATTAAATATAAATTCGCTATAACTGTATTACCTGCATGGGGGAGTAAAATGTGGGACGACGTTACGGAAATATTGCTGTGTATACTGCGGGATCTGGCGGATGTCGACAGATCCTGTTTTTTATCCGTAAAAAATAATTGCCTTTGAAATAATTACCCGCCCATGTTCATTCCCCGTTTTGCTACTTTCAATACTGCAACGCTTCTAATGGATGACTTTGAAATACATGGTATACGCTGAAGCTCAGGTGTGCTCGCCCTCCAGTTAGCGAGCAATGGGAGTACGGAACGTAAACATCACTGCGCATAATTGCATTACTTTCATGAAATATATTCACTAAGAATATAATCAGCCGCCACACGTTATTGGCCAATGGTCTTCCCAGAAAATATATCATTCCAGGTGCCAGCCTCTCATTATTGGAAATGCCATGCCGCTCTTGATGGAGCGGGAATAATGAGAAAAAACAGCAAAGATTAAAAAGTATTGCTTTGTGTTCAGTCCACTATTACCGCCGCTTTCATCACTCTAACTTTACACGTTTGTAACAGCCCCACCCTCAACGCAAAGCGCTAACACGACAGCAAGATACGAGTTAAGCGAAAAGAGACGGCGTGGTATGTTGTAGGCTTTCCCCCGTAATAAAGGAAGCGTGATGCTGACACTGCTGGAAGACAAAATTATCACCCCACTCGGCCCCTTGTGGCTTCTGTGCGACGAACAATTCCGTCTGCGTGCCGTCGAGTGGGAAGAACACAGCGACAGAATGGTGCAATTGCTGGATCTTCATTATCGCAGCGAAGGTTATCAGCGCGTCGCGGCCAGCAATCCGGACGGCCTGAGCGATAAGATGAAAGCCTACTTTGAAGGCGATCTCAGCGTGATTGATACCTTGCCGAGTGAAACCGCCGGCACGCCTTTTCAGCGTGAAGTGTGGAAGGCACTGCGTTCTATTCCCTGCGGACAGGTGATGCACTATGGCCAGCTTGCCCAGGCGCTTGGTCGTCCTGGTGCCGCCCGTGCCGTTGGTGCGGCAAATGGTTCGAATCCGGTCAGCGTGGTGGTTCCCTGCCACCGTGTTATCGGCAGCAATGGCACCATGACCGGTTATGCCGGAGGCGTGCAGCGAAAAGAGTGGCTGCTGCGCCACGAAGGCTACCTTTTGCTTTGATGATCCGTGCCATATTGGAAATATTAGACAGTTTTACGCTCGAACTCCGTCAATTTACCTTAGGGATATCAGTCAGATAGATGTACCTCTTCATTTCCCTTGCTAATATTGCGTGATTCGAGTTTTCGAGACTTACTTGCTCACCAAAAAGATGTTAAAATTGACCAATATCAATTAAAGCTCGAGCATATCTATGATCCCGGAAAAGCGAATTATACGACGCATTCAGTCTGGCGGTTGTGCTATCCACTGCCAGGATTGCAGCATCAGCCAGCTCTGTATCCCGTTCACGCTGAATGAGCATGAGCTTGATCAGCTTGATAATATTATCGAACGTAAAAAGCCGATTCAGAAAGGCCAGACCCTGTTCAAAGCAGGCGATGAGCTAAAATCTCTGTATGCCATTCGCTCCGGGACGATCAAGAGCTATACCATCACAGAACAAGGCGACGAGCAGATCACCGGCTTCCATCTGGCGGGCGATTTAGTCGGCTTTGATGCCATCGGCACGGGTCATCACCCGAGCTTCGCGCAAGCGCTGGAAACCTCCATGGTCTGTGAAATCCCGTTCGAAACGCTGGATGACCTCTCCGGCAAGATGCCCAATCTGCGTCAGCAGATGATGCGTCTGATGAGCGGCGAAATTAAAGGCGACCAGGACATGATCCTGCTGCTGTCCAAGAAAAATGCGGAAGAGCGCCTGGCGGCGTTTATCTATAACCTCTCCCGCCGTTTTGCACAGCGCGGTTTCTCGCCTCGTGAATTCCGTCTGACCATGACGCGTGGTGATATCGGTAACTACCTCGGCCTGACCGTAGAAACCATCAGCCGTCTGCTGGGTCGTTTCCAGAAAAGCGGCATGCTGGCGGTAAAAGGCAAATACATCACTATCGAAAACAGCGATGCGCTGTCTGTTCTCGCCGGTCAGGCCCGTAACGTCGCCTGACCCCTGCTTTTTCCTTCCGCCAGGTCGCTAAATTTTTGTGATTTATTGATCTGGCGAAGGTTATTCCCTGTTTCAATCACTCCGGATGGGTTATCTTTTATTTACAGACTGTGGTGACAGTTGTAAGGAGACCCTGTATGGCAAAGTATCAAAATATGCTGGTAGCCATCGATCCTAACCAGGACGATCAACCCGCATTGCGGCGAGCAGTTTACCTTCATCAAAGGATTGGTGGATCCATTAAAGCCTTTTTGCCGATCTATGATTTTTCCTATGAGATGACCACTCTTCTGTCGCCTGACGAACGCACTGCGATGCGTCAGGGCGTCATTAGCCAGCGGACCGCATGGATCCGCGAGCAGGCCAGGTTTTATATTGAAGCGGGTGTGCCGATTGACATTAAAGTCGTGTGGCATAACCGTCCCTTCGAAGCGATTATCCAGGAAGTGATGAGCGGCGGGCACGACTTGCTGCTGAAGATGGCCCACCAGCACGACAAACTGGAAGCCGTGATTTTCACTCCCACCGACTGGCATCTGCTGCGTAAATGCCCTTGCCCGGTGTGGATGGTCAAAGACCAGCCGTGGCCGGAAGGCGGCAAAGCGATAGTGGCCGTGAATCTTGCCAGCGAAGAGGAGTATCACAATGCCCTCAACGATAAACTGGTTCGTGAAACGCTCCAGTTAGCAGACCAAATTAACCATACCGAAGTGCATCTGGTCGGCGCTTATCCGGTCACCCCCATCAACATTGCGATTGAGCTCCCTGATTTCGACCCGAGTGTCTACAACGACGCCATTCGCGGCC
This sequence comes from Scandinavium sp., assembly GCF_051650185.1. Taxonomy (GTDB): domain Bacteria; phylum Pseudomonadota; class Gammaproteobacteria; order Enterobacterales; family Enterobacteriaceae; genus Scandinavium. The sequence goes on along the minus strand of NZ_JBOFIN010000094.1, from coordinate 82,198 downwards.
AGCACCTGCTGGCGATGAAAGCGCTGCGTCAGAAATACAGCATCAGCGAAAACATGACCCATGTGGAAAAAGGCCTGCCAGAAGAAGTCATTCCGGATATCGCCGAACATCTGCAAGCGGGGATTGTGGTGCTGGGCACCGTGGGACGTACCGGGCTGTCGGCGGCGTTTCTCGGCAATACTGCGGAACAGGTTATCGATCACCTGCGCTGCGACCTGCTGGCGCTCAAACCCGATCAGTACCAGACGCCGGTTGAGCTGGATGACGAAGAAGATGATTGATTAGCCTGTAAAACAACAAAGCCCGCCGAGGAAACCCGGCGGGCTTTTTTATGGCTACAAGGATCAGTGGATACCCATGCGCCAGGCGTAGTCGATCTCTTCTTTCAGTTCCAGCGAGGAGAGCGCCATCAGATCGGCAAATTCCAGCTCTAACTGTTTAACGCGTTTCAGGTATTGTGCGGGGGTTAAAGCGGTCGCATCGCGGCGGAGAAATTCGACGGCAAGCTGCGCGGGGGTTAACTCGGTATCCATAGCATCCTCATTTACGTTGATAACCCGATAAGTATAGCAGCCAACCCTGTTTGTTTTTTGACCAAAAACAACAGTGGCGTAAATTTGAGCATTATCGCCGTAGCGGTTTGCCCGCCGTCTCTTTCGCTTTCAGCACGGTCAGGAAGGTGACCAGCGCCGCTCCCATCACGTAGTAAGCCGGTGAAAATTTGTCGCCCGTCGCGCCGATTAGCCATACCGAGAACCACGGCGTGATCCCGCCAAAGAAAGCGACGGCAAAATTATAAGCAATAGACAATCCACCGTAACGCACGCTGGTTGGGAACAGTTCAGCCATCGCTGCGCTGCATGCGCCATCGAATGCTGCAATAAAAGCGCCCAGTAACAACATTGCCAGCACTGCGGAGAGAAAATTACCCTGGGCCATGACCATCATCGCCGGATAGCTGAAAAGTATAAATCCTGCACAACCTGCCAGCATCAGCGGCTTACGGCCAAAGCGATCGGACAGATACCCCATAAAAGGCACCAGCACCGCAATGCCAAACAGCCCAACCGTCGTTATCGCGTAGGAATCCAGCTTCGAAAAATGCAGTTCGGTGGAGAGATAACCGGGCATGAAAGTTTGCAGCGTCCAGTGCCCCACGGCTTTCAGGACAACAAATCCGACGCAAAACAATAATGCAGGCCACGCTTTGGTGACGGCTGCACGCAAAGGCGCACTTTCAGTTTTGCCGCTTTGCGCTACCGCTTTGTATTCGGGGGAATCTTCAAGGTGCTGGCGAAGATACAATCCTACCCAACCCAGCGGCCCGGCAATGAGAAACGGAATGCGCCAGCCCCAGTCATTCATTGCCGTTTCACCGAGTGAAGCCGTTAGCAGAAAAACCAGCCCTGACCCGGCGACAAACGCCATAAAGCCGAAGTTATCAATCCAGCAGGTAAAATAGCCGCGCTTATCATTGGGGGCATATTCCGCCAGATAAGTTGTCGCCCCGGAGCTTTCACCCCCTGCGGCAAAACCCTGAACCAGACGAGTCACCACCAGCAACACAGTCGCCGTGACGCCAATTTGCGAATAGGTCGGCAGCAACCCCATCACAAACGTGGCGCCTGAAGTCAGCAGTATGACGGTTGCCAGCACTTTTTGCCGCCCAACCCGATCCCCGAGCGACCCAAAGTACAGCCCACCCAGAGGACGCATAATAAAACCCGCGCCAAAGACAGCAAACGAAGATAGCAACGCCACGCCCGGGCTGTCGGCATGAAAGAACTGCAAACCGATAATCGCCGCCAGCGTGCCGTACAGACCGAAGTCAAACCACTCAACAAAATGCCCTACGCCGGTAGCCAGCAATACTTTGCGCAACTTTCGCGCCACAGGGATGTCAGCCGGAGCCGACACGCTCTCCAGAGTTTGTGCCTTATTCATCGCCGCCCCTTCTGCGTTTCTATTATAGATATAGTATTAATCACGATGAGGAAATTACGCCCACTTTTCCTACGGCAAAATGTGAGCTCGATCCGTGTCGACACTGAATTACTCCCGCCCGATCACAGTTTAGTCCGCGTCAGTCTGAGGGATACGACGTTCATCTATTGAGTAAACAAATAATGCGAAATTATTTATTAACAATTGCGCAATGCAATTTAACAGTTCTATCATGCTGCCAATTAACCAAATGGTTCACACAATATTTCGTTGCGTATCTTTAAAGCGATTTAAAGCTTAAAAAAACGCGATCCATTGGCCTTTCTCAGAATAAATGATTCATCTGGTTCATTTCGGACAAAGGCCGCGTTAAGGAGACAGACATGGTAACGGGCAGTACGCCACAAGGATTCCCAGGGATCCTCAAGTGGCTTTTAGTGATATTGATGGCACTCATCGGGCTGGCAGTCGGCGGGCTGGGCGTTAAGCTCGCAAGCGTCGGTGGCAGTTGGTACTTCGGCATGATGGGTCTGGTGATGCTGATCAGCGCCTGGCTTATCGGCAGAAATCGTCGTGGCGGGATCTTGCTGTATGCCATCGCGTTTGTGGCGTCCATCATCTGGGCCATCAGCGATGCAGGCTGGGATTTCTGGCCGCTGTTTTCTCGTTTGTTCACCTTCGGCGTGCTGGCTTTCCTTTCGGCCCTCGTCTGGCCCTTCCTTTCTGCACAAAACACGCGTAAAGCCCCTGCTTTTAGCCTGGCGGCGGTGATTGCCGTGGTGTTGCTGGTTAGCGCTGGTGGCATGTTCCATACCCAAACGCTGGTCAGTGCCGACGAACCCGTGCCGGTGAAACCCGTCGCTCCGGGTGAAGCGCAGAAAAACTGGGAGCACTGGGGGAACACCACCCATGGCGATCGTTTTGCGGCACTGGATCAGATCAATAAGCAGAATGTGAATCAGCTTCAGGTCGCCTGGACCGCGCACACCGGAGATATTCCGCAGAGCAATGGCTCAGGCGCGGAAGATCAGAATACCCCGCTTCAGGTTGGCGATACGCTGTTCGTCTGCACGCCTTACAGTAAAGTGCTGGCGCTGGATGTCGACTCCGGCAAAGAAAAATGGCGCTATGACTCTAAAGCCACCGCGCCAAACTGGCAGCGTTGCCGTGGGCTCGGTTATTTCGAAGATAACCAGACCGCCGTAGCACCTACCTCTTCGGCACAACCTACGATGTGCGCTCGCCGTCTGTTCCTGCCAACCACAGATGCGCGCCTGATTGCGATTGATGCTGAGACCGGTAAACCGTGTGCGGATTTCGGCACCAACGGAGTGGTCGATCTCAGCGTCGGCATGGGGGATATCAAACCGGGTTACTACCAGCAAACCTCGACCCCGCTGGTCGCGGGTAACCTCGTGGTTGTTGGTGGGCGCGTGGCAGATAACTTCTCCACTGGCGAGCCTCCTGGCGTGGTTCGCGCTTACGATGTTCATACCGGGAAACTGGCGTGGGCCTGGGACCCGGGCAATCCGGCATTGACCGGTGAGCCACCCGCAGGCTCCACCTACACCCGCGGTACGCCAAACGTCTGGTCGGCGATGTCCTACGACGCGAAGCTGAATCTGATTTATCTGCCAACCGGTAACGCCACGCCAGATTTCTTTGCCGGGGAACGTACTGCGCTGGATGATAAATACAGCTCATCGATTGTGGCCGTAGACGCCACCAGCGGCCAGGTTCGCTGGCATTTCCAGACCACTCACCACGATTTGTGGGATTTCGATCTGCCTTCTCAGCCGCTGCTGTACGACTTGCCTGACGGCAAAGGCGGCACCACGCCAGTGCTGGTGCAGACCTCGAAACAGGGCATGATTTTCATGCTCAACCGCGAAACGGGTAAACCGGTCGCAAAAGTGGAAGAGCGCCCTGTTCCGGCCGGAAACATCAAGGGTGAGCGCTACTCCCCCACTCAGCCCTATTCCGTAGGGATGCCGATGATTGGCAACCAAACACTGAAAGAGTCTGATATGTGGGGCGCGACGCCGATTGACCTGCTGCTGTGCCGCATCCAGTTTAAAGAGATGCGCCATCAGGGGATCTTCACTCCGCCAAGTCTCGACCGCTCCCTGCAATTCCCGGGATCGTTGGGTGGCATGAACTGGGGCAGCGTATCGATTGACCCGAACAACAGCCTGATGTTCGTCAACGACATGCGTCTGGGGCTGGCGAACTATATGGTCCCGCGTGAAAACGTAGCGAAAAACGCCAGCGGCATTGAGATGGGTATCGTGCCGATGGACGGTACGCCGTTTGGTGCGATGCGCGAACGCTTCCTGTCACCGCTGGGCATTCCTTGCCAGAAGCCGCCGTTTGGTACGATGTCTGCCGTTGATCTGAAATCAGGGAAGCTGGTGTGGCAGGTTCCGGTAGGCACCGTAGAAGATACGGGCCCACTGGGTATTCGGATGCATATGCCAATCCCAATCGGGATGCCAACGCTTGGGGCATCGCTCTCCACGCAGTCTGGCCTGCTGTTCTTTGCGGGCACGCAGGATTTCTATCTGCGCGCGTTCGATACCGCGAACGGTAAGGAAATCTGGAAATCCCGCCTGCCGGTGGGAAGCCAGTCCGGCCCGATGACTTATGTGTCACCGAAAACCGGTAAGCAGTACATCATCATCAACGCAGGTGGCGCACGTCAGTCGCCAGACCGGGGCGATTACATCATCGCTTACGCGTTGCCTGATAAGCAGTAAAAACAAAGGGACCTTGCGGTCCCTTTTTCAGCCTTACTCGTTCTAATCAGAACGTTTCCCAGTTATCCCCTTCAGCCAGCGCCGGGCGCTGAGGCACATAGGTAGTACTGGTATGCTGAACCGGCGAGGCGTTCACTTTGCTTGCGTGCTGAAGACGAAACGCCCCCACCGCTTCGGTCAGGCGTGCCGCCTGCTCTTCCAGCGAACCGGCTGCGGCTGAAGCCTCTTCCACCAGCGAGGCGTTCTGTTGGGTGACATTGTCCATTTCAGTGATCGCCTGGCTCACCTGCAAAATGCCACGGCTCTGTTCGTCGGAGGCCGCCGCAATTTCCAGCATGATGTCGGTGACACGTTTTACGGCATCGACGATTTCACTCATGGTGCTGCCCGCCGCGACCACTTCACCAGAGCCGCGCTCAATCAGCGTGACGGACTCACTGATCAGCCCTTCAATCTCTTTCGCGGCCTGAGCACTACGGCTTGCCAGCGTGCGAACTTCACTGGCGACCACCGCAAAGCCACGGCCTTGCTCACCCGCACGTGCCGCTTCAACCGCGGCATTCAGCGCCAGAATGTTGGTCTGGAAGGCGATGCTGTTAATCACCGCAGTGATCTCAGAGATTTTCTTCGAGCTGGCTGAAATGTTGCCCATGGTAGAGACCACGCCAGAGACAATCTGCCCGCCGCGCGTCGCTTTGCCGGAAGCATCTTCCGCCAGTTTGCTGGCATGGTGTGCGTTATCAGCGTTCTGTTTCACCGTCGCGGTGAGCTGTTCCATGCTGGCGGCCGTTTCTTCGATGGCGGCTGCTTGCTGTTCTGTGCGTGAAGAGAGATCGGTGTTACCTGCGGAAATTTCACTGGTGCCACGGTAAATTTCTTCGGTGCCTTGACGTACCGTTCCCACGGTGTCGGCCAGTGCGTGCTGCATTTTTTGCAAGTCGAAGCTCAGTTTGCCGATTTCACTGCGTCCGGTAGGTTCATCAGCGAGGGTTAAATCGCCATCGGCAATTTGTTCGATGCGGTGCAAGGCGCGTTTCAGTGGATTAATCACCGTGCGGCGCAGGGCGACGAAAGTTAACAGCGTTAAGACCAGCGCAAAGGCAAACGCGCCAACCATAAAGGCTAACCCCATTTGCGTGCGGCTGTGCGCGGTTTCGGTCAGATGACGAGCACGATCGCTGCGGATCTGAATGACCTTAGTCAGCACGTCGTTATAGGCCGAATCCAGCTGACGCGCATGTTCGTTTTCGTGGTTGATAATGGCTTCAAACATGCCGTTTTTGGCGTATTTCAGCATTGGCTGCAAACCGGCGACGTAATCGTTGAAGCGCTTATTGATTTCACCCTCCAGGGCTTCATCAGCCGGGGTTTTCACGTCACGATTCACATACTGCTTAAAGCCTTCCTGAGACTCTTTAATCCGCTGTTCGGCTTCGGCGATATTGCGCTTCATGTCATCCATTTCGGCAATACGGCTGGCGGCCCCGGCGTGGATCATGTTGATACGTGCAGTACGAAGATGGTTCGAACTGTTGGAAAGCCCCATACGGACTTCCAGCTCTTTGGTGACGTCGCGCTGATCCCTGTCCGCCTGCAGCAGGAAGTAGCCCGCAAGACCTGAACTTAACGCGAACAGCAGCAGGATACCGCCAAGAATGGAGGTGAACAGCGGAACCAGACGAATGTGATGTAAGAAACTGACAGTTTGCGGCTTAAGCCCTGCGGCTGATTTTTCCATGGCTCTCGACTCTCTTATTGTAAGAGGCGTACTCACACGCCCGTAAGATTGTCATCGGCCTGATTGGGAGATTGCTTACCGGTAAAAGCGCTACACCGGTCACACTTTGGACAATTCGCGTTAAAGCCAGCGGTATGACCCGCTGGCCCGAGGCTTAGTTATCGCCGAAATGGATAACGGTGCGGATAGATTTGCCTTCATGCATCAGATCAAAGGCTTCGTTAATCTGATCGAGCGGCAGACGGTGAGTGATAAACGGATCGAGGTTAATTTTGCCCGCCATCGCGTCTTCCACCATGCCCGGCAACTGGGTGCGCCCTTTCACGCCGCCAAATGCAGAACCACGCCACACGCGGCCTGTCACCAGCTGGAACGGACGGGTTTTGATTTCCTGACCCGCGCCTGCGACGCCGATAATCACGCTTTCGCCCCAGCCTTTGTGGCAGCATTCCAGCGCCGCACGCATCACATTAACGTTACCGATGCACTCAAAGCTGAAGTCCACGCCGCCGTCGGTCAGTTCGACGATCACGTCCTGAACCGGTTTGTCGTAGTCTTTCGGGTTGATGAAATCGGTCGCGCCCATTTCACCCGCCAGTTTGAATTTTTCCGGGTTGGTGTCGATGGCCAGAATACGGCCTGCTTTCGCCTGAACCGCGCCCTGAATCACCGCCAGACCGATACCGCCCAGGCCAAATACCGCGACGGTATCGCCTTCTTTCACTTTTGCCGTGTTGTGAACCGCACCGATACCGGTCGTTACGCCGCAGCCCAGCAGACAAACTTTATCCAGCGGAGCCTGTGGGTTGACTTTGGCGAGTGAAATCTCTGCCACCACGGTGTATTCGCTGAAGGTGCTGGTGCCCATGTAGTGATAAATCGGCTCACCGTTGTAGGAGAAACGCGTGGTGCCGTCTGGCATCAAGCCTTTGCCCTGGGTCGCGCGAACCGCCTGACAGAGGTTGGTTTTACCGGATTTACAGAACTTACATTCGCGGCATTCGGCGGTGTACAGCGGGATAACATGATCGCCAGGTTTCAGACTTGTGACACCGTCACCGACTTCAACCACCACGCCACCCCCTTCATGACCTAACACAGCCGGGAATACGCCTTCCGGATCATCGCCCGACAGCGTAAAAGCATCGGTATGACACACGCCGGTGTGGGTGATTTTCACCAGCACTTCGCCCTTTTTCGGCGGTGCGACGTCGATTTCAACAATTTTCAGCGGCTGGCCTGGGCCAAACGCAACTGCAGCACGTGATTTCATCTTCCGTCTCTTCCCTTGTTGTCAGTTATTTTAAATACGATCGTAGCAGATGGCCGACTTCCGCCATGCGAACAGCGCGCTGATCCTCAGTGGTTTCGCCCGCCACCAGCTCATCTTTCAGGTGCATTTCCACCATTTCGCCCATCAGGCCATTGGTAGCCCCACGAATAGCGGCGATCTGTTGCAAAATGGTGAGACACGGCTCGCCAGACTCCAGCGCCCGTTCGAGTGCTTCAACCTGCCCGCGAATGCGACGAACCCGCGTCAAAGCACGCTTTTTGTCTTCAGGTGAATGCGGCATTGCGCCCTCCATATACTGTAGGGGGGTATACTATCACATTAATAACTTCTGAATATCTGTTTATATGCAATGATAATTTTCATGAAGGAGTATCCGGATATGGACTGCACGCCGGATAAGCGGTAGCGCTACACTGCCGCTCACCACTTTCGATAGACAGAATGGATGTTTGTCCTCTTACTATGACTTCTCTTTATTATCTCATCCTTATTGTTTCGCTGAACAATGACATGAACCAGGCCGCAGTGATTGGTGCCTACGGCAGCGAGAGCGGATGTCTCAACGCTTCGGCAACCCGAACCGGCAAAACCTATTGCGTAAAGCAGAGTGAGGCGAACGCATTGATAGAAAAGATAACAGGAAAGGCTAACGAATGACTGAGGTGAAACCCGGGTGGTGACGTGAAGATGCTGGTCGCTGACCAGCATCTTTTTATTTTTACGACTGCAGAGAAGCGAGACGAGCAGCAAACCCGACGAAGACTAAGCCAATCAAACTGTTGCCAAGCTTGACCAGCTTCTTGCGGCTACCTACGAAGCGTGTCACAAGCGTACCTGACACAATCAGGAAACTCAGGTAGATAAAGCTGACCATCTCCAGCGTGACCGCGAGGATCAGGAATGCCAGACCCGGCGTGGTGGCGTGAACGTCGATGAACTGCACGAAAAACGACACGTAGAACAGAATGGCTTTCGGATTCGTCAGGCTCAGCGTTAGCGCGCGTTTGAAGATGGTGCTGCGCTGATCGGTGGAATGTTCATGCTGGCCGCCCTGCTGTTTGATGACCGACCACAGCATTTTCACGCCGAGATACAGCAGATAAAACGCGCCAAGGTAGCGCACAATATTGAACAGCACAGGCGTGGTTTTAATCAGCGTCGCGACGCCCGCATAAGAGAGAAACATCAGCACGGCATCGCCAATAAACACGGCCAGCGCCGCGAGATAGCCGGTACGAATGCCATACGCCGCACTTGTTTTAAGCACGAAGAACGTGTTTGGCCCAGGCACCAGAATGATAAAAATCGCCCCGACCAGATAGGTCCAGTAATTCAGTACACCAAAATCTGAAAACACCCTGCTCTCCCTTTTGCTGCAGCCTGCTTCGAAATGTGACCGCCATCATAACAAAAAAGCCGTCTTCCTTTTACCGGAAGACGGCTTTAAGCATCAAAAAATGACGGATTACAGCGCTTTCAGAATCGCATCCACGCTGGCTTTAGCATCGCCAAACAGCATGTGGGTGTTGTCCTTAAAGAACAGCGGGTTCTGGACGCCTGCGTAGCCGGTATTCATGGAGCGTTTGAAGACAATAACGTTCTGCGCCTTCCATACTTCCAGCACTGGCATGCCGGCAATTGGGCTCTTCGGATCGTCGAGCGCCGCCGGGTTCACGGTGTCGTTCGCGCCAATCACCAGCACGGTGTCGGTGTCGCTGAAATCATCGTTGATTTCATCCATTTCCAGCACGATGTCGTAAGGTACTTTGGCTTCCGCCAGCAGCACGTTCATGTGCCCTGGCAGACGGCCCGCAACCGGGTGAATACCAAAGCGCACTTTGATACCACGAGCACGCAGCTTCTCGGTGATTTCAGCTACCGGATATTGTGCCTGCGCCACTGCCATGCCATAGCCCGGGGTGATGATCACCGACTGAGAGTTTTTCAGCATATCAGCGGTATCTTCTGCACTGATTTCACGGTGCTCGCCGACTTCTTCATCTGCGCCGGTAGACGATCCATCCGTACCGAAACCACCCGCAATAACGCTGAAGAACGAACGGTTCATCGCCTTACACATGATGTACGACAGAATGGCACCCGAAGAACCGACCAGCGCACCAGTGACGATCAGCAGGTCGTTGCTCAGCATGAAACCTGCCGCCGCAGCAGCCCAACCGGAATAGGAGTTCAGCATCGACACCACGACAGGCATATCTGCGCCACCGATGGAGGCCACCAGATGCCAGCCAAACGCCAGGGCAATTACGGTCATGATCAGCAGCGCCATCACCTGCAGGCCAGTGCTTTCAGTACGAACAAACACCACCATCAGCAGGAAGGAAACCACCAACGCCGCGAGGTTCATCTTGTGACGATTTGGCAGCATCAGCGGCTTAGAAGAGATCTTCCCGCGCAGTTTGCCGAACGCCACGATAGACCCGGTGAAGGTCACTGCACCAATGAAGATGCCGAGGAACACTTCGGTCAGGTGAATGTTGACCAGAATCGGCTCCAGACCCGGTTCGTGATACAGGTAGCTGTTAAAGCCCACCAGCACCGCCGCCAGACCGACGAAGCTGTGCAGCACCGCTACCAGCTCAGGCATTTCGGTCATTTCGACACGTTTCGCCAGACGAATACCAATCGCGCCGCCGATAATCATCGCAACCAGAATCCACGCGACGTTGCCGGTTTCTGGCCCGAAAATGGTGGCAATCAGCGCAATCGCCATCCCGGCGATACCGAAATAGTTCCCTTGCTGCGAGGTTTCGTGCTTTGAAAGCCCCGCCAGACTGAAAATAAACAGGATCGCGGCAACAATGTATGCAGCTGTAACTAATCCTCCAGACATGTGTTACCCCTTACCCTTTGCGGAACATTTTCAGCATGCGCTGAGTCACGGTGAAGCCACCGAAAATATTGATGCTGGCAATCAGTACGGCGATGAAGCTCAGGAAGCTCACCCATCCGCCGTGCCCAATTTGCAGCAAAGCACCGACCACGATGATCCCGGAAATGGCGTTCGTCACCGACATCAATGGCGTATGCAGCGCATGCGACACGTTCCACACCACGTAATAGCCCACAACACAGGAAAGCGCGAAGACAGTGAAGTGACCGAGGAATTCTTTCGGTGCCACGTCAGCCAGCCAACCGAACAGAATAATAGCCAGCGCCATCAGCGCATATTTACGCCATGGAGAAGCCGGTTTTGCCGGTTCGACAGGTTCAGCCTCAACTTTTGCAGCGGCTTTCGGCTGGGCAGAAACCTGAATCGGTGGCGCAGGCCAGGTGATTTCACCTTCACGCACCACGGTCACGCCGCGGATAACCACATCATCGAAATCGATAGTAATGTTGCCGTCTTTCTCTTTGCACAGCAGTTTCAGCAAGTTCACCAGGTTGGTGCCGTAAAGCTGAGAAGACTGCGTCGGCAGACGCCCGGCCAGATCGGTATAACCGATCACTTTCACACCATTAGGCGTGGTAAAGACTTCGCCCGGCACGGTGTATTCGCAGTTACCGCCGTTTTGCGCAGCCAGGTCAACAACCACACTGCCCGGCGTCATGGAATCGACCATTTCGCGGGTAATCAGTTTTGGTGCTGGTTTCCCTGGGATCAGCGCCGTGGTGACGATGATATCGACCTCTTTCGCCTGGGCAGCAAAGAGCGCCATTTCGGCTTTAATGAACGCTTCGGACATCACTTTGGCATAGCCATCGCCGCTGCCTGCTTCCTCTTCGAAATCCAGTTCGAGGAATTCCGCGCCCATACTTTGCACTTGCTCTTTGACTTCCGGACGAGTGTCGAAGGCACGCACTATGGCGCCGAGGCTGTTGGCAGCGCCAATGGCAGCCAGACCGGCCACGCCAGCACCGATGACCATTACTTTGGCTGGCGGCACTTTACCTGCCGCAGTGATTTGCCCGGTGAAGAAGCGGCCGAATTCGTGAGCGGCTTCCACTATCGCGCGATAGCCGGCGATGTTAGCCATTGAGCTCAGGGCATCCAGCGACTGCGCACGGGAAATACGCGGCACGGAATCCATCGCCATCACGTTAATTTGACGCTCGGCCAGTTTCGCCATCAGCTCAGGGTTCTGGGCTGGCCAGATAAAGCTTATCAGCGTGGTGCCCGGGTTTAGCAGCGCAATTTCTGCTTCAGTCGGCGCATTCACCTTCAGAATAATTTCGGACTGCCAGATTTCTGCCGCGCTGACCACCTCTGCGCCCGCTTCGGTAAAGGCGCGATCTTCGAAGCTCGCAAGCTTGCCCGCCCCGCTTTCAATGGCGACCGTGAAACCGAGCTTCAGCAATTGTTCCACCGTTTTCGGTGTGGCTGCCACTCGGGTTTCAAGGGCCAGCGTCTCTTTAGGTACTGCAATACGCATAGTTTTCCCTTCCATCGGAGAGTAATGATGGTTTGTTAAAACGTCGGGTTCCGTCCCTGGCCGCATGCAGTGGCTGAGAGGCGAAGCGCCCGGAAAAATAAAACGGTAACAAACTTTCTATAACCTACTGAAAATAACCGCCGTGATCCACAGCCAGAAAAAGTAATTTTGATTTTATTAGGGAAAACTGACTTGCGCCGCTCTCAGGTAGCAATATTTACCTGATTTTCACCCGCAGGCCTGATAAATCGCTTAAGCGAAGCGGCAAAACGTGATTATTCTCGGCAGTGCTTCAGGATTTTAACATTACATTAACTTATAAAAGTCATATTGATTATCGGTTTTGCTGGTCAACGGCCTGTTTCTGCAACATATCATGAAAAGTTATCGCGCCTTGTTAAAGCAGTCGCACAAGATGAACAAAATCCCGCAGACAGTCACGTTATTTAAATGCAATAATCATCGGCGTTTTAGTCACTAACAACTACCAGTACCTGGTTTGCGCAAGGCGAAGGATTATTTTTATGAAGCTTAAGAACACCCTCCTGGCGTCCGCTCTTCTGTCTGCAACGGCATTTAGCGCCTTTGCCGCCACCGAGTTAACGCCGGAGCAAGCGGCAGCCCTCAAGCCGTACGATCGTGTGGTTATCACCGGTCGTTTTAATGCTATTGGTGATGCCGTTCAGGCCGTTTCCCGTAAAGCTGATAAAGAAGGCGCAGCGTCCTTCTATGTTGTCGATACGTCCGATTTTTCCGGCAGCGGTAACTGGCGTGTGACCGCCGATTTTTACAAAGAAGATGCCCCGAAAGCCGATGCGCCGAAAAACCGCATCATTGACGGCGTGATGGAACTGCCGAAAGACCAGGCCGCTCAGCTTGAACCTTTTGACACCGTAACCGTTCAGGGCTTCTACCGCAGCCAGCCTGACGTTAACTCTGCCATCGCCAAAGCCGCAAAACAGAAAGACGCTGCATCCTTCTTTATTGTGCGCCAGGTTGATGCGAACGGCGGCGGTAACCAGCGTATCACCGCTTACGTTTATAAAGCCGATGCGAAAAAACGTGTGGTTCAGAGCGCAGATGCCATTCCTGCAAACTCTCAGGCGGGTAAAGCCGCTCTGGCTGCGGGTGGTGCAACTGCCGCCACCGTCGAAATCCCAGGCGTAGCGTCTTCTTCCACCGTGGGCTCCAGCGAAGGCGTGGGTCGCTTCTTCGAAACCCAGTCCTCTAAAGGCGGACGTTACGCTGTCACGTTGCCGGATGGCACCAAAATTGAAGAACTGAACAAAGTTGCCGCGGCACAGATGGTGCCGTTTGACAGCGTTCAGTTCACCGGTAACTTCGGCAACATGACGGAAATCTCCTATCAGGTTGCGAAGCGTGCCGCGAAGAAAGGCGCGAAGTTCTACCACATTACCCGCCAGTGGCAGGAACGTGGTGGCAACATGACCATCAGCGCAGATCTGTACAAATAAGTTTCTTTAGATAAGTGAAAGGCAGCTTCGGCTGCCTTTTTTGTTTTTTTCTGGCACCAGGCGTTGCATGCCAGCAGCACACTCCGTAAAATCCCGCGACTTAGCGCATTTCCCCCTATTTATGCGTTTTAACCAAATAAATATTCTGGCTTTCACCCTTCTTCCAACAGGATGCCAATGGAAAAGAAACTCGGCCTTAGTGCCCTGACGGCCCTGGTTCTCAGCTCGATGCTGGGCGCGGGCGTTTTCAGTTTGCCGCAGAACATGGCCGAAGTGGCCAGCCCTTCTGCACTGCTCATTGGCTGGGCCATTACGGGTGTGGGCATTTTATTCCTGGCGTTTGCGATGCTGCTGCTGACACGCATCCGCCCGGACCTGGATGGCGGCATCTTTACCTATGCGCGTGAAGGGTTCGGCGAGTTAATAGGATTCTGTTCCGCCTGGGGTTACTGGCTGTGCGCGGTGATTGCCAACGTTTCTTACCTCGTTATCGTCTTCTCGGCGCTGAGCTTCTTTACCGATACGCCAGAGTTACGCCTGTTCGGGGATGGCAATACCTGGCAGGCGATGGTCGGCGCCTCATTTCTGCTGTGGTTCGTCCACTTTTTAGTGCTGCGCGGTGTGCAAACCGCCGCCAGCATTAACCTGGTTGCGACGCTGGCGAAGCTGGTTCCTCTCGGCTTGTTTATTGTGCTGGCAGCGAAAGCGTTCAGTAGCGATACCTTCAGCCTCGATTTCAGCGGCCTCGCACTCGGCGTGCCGGTGTGGGAACAGGTCAAAAACACCATGCTCATTACGCTGTGGGTATTTATTGGTGTAGAAGGAGCTGTGGTGGTTTCTGCGCGAGCGCGTAATAAGAAAGATGTTGGACGCGCAACCTTGCTGGCGGTGCTCTCAGCCCTTAGCGTATATCTGCTGGTGACATTGCTGTCGCTCGGCGTGGTGCCCCGTCCTGAGCTTGCCGAAATGCGTAACCCTTCGATGGCGGGCCTGATGGTGCGCATGATGGGGTCCTGGGGCGAGGTAATTATTGCTGCCGGACTGATTGTTTCCGTCTGTGGCGCTTACCTGAGCTGGACGATTATGGCAGCAGAAGTGCCGTACCTTGCGGCGACGCATAAAGCGTTTCCGCGAGTGTTTGGCCGCCAGAACAAAAACAATGCGCCCTCCTCTTCGCTGTGGCTCACAAATATCAGCGTTCAGGTGTGCCTGATTCTGATTTGGCTTACCGGTTCAGACTATAATACGCTGCTGACCATCGCTTCAGAGATGATCCTGGTGCCTTACTTCCTGGTGGGCGCGTTCCTGCTGAAGATGGCGACTCGTCCGCTGCATAAAGCCGTGGGTGTCGGGGCCTGCATTTATGGCTTATGGTTATTGTATGCTTCAGGGCCAATGCATCTGCTGCTGTCCGTGGTGCTGTATGCGCCAGGCCTGCTGGTGTTTATTTATGCACGACGTACTCATGAGCTGAATGCAACGCTCAAGCGCCGTGAAATGGCACTGATTGGCTTTTTACTGGTTGCCGCTGTACCGGCAACGTGGATGTTAGTGGGGTGACAACGGTCCCCCATCGCGACGCTAAGGAGAGAACGATGGGGGAACGTAAAACCCGCCCAGTCCTGATTACCGGTGGAGGCCGCCGTATCGGCCTCGCCCTTGCCCATCATTTTATCAATCAGCAACAGCCCGTCATCGTGAGCTATCGAACGCGCTATGACGCCATCGGCGTGCTCGAAAAGGCAGGCGCGCTGTGCCTCCCCGCTGATTTTTCGACCGACGAAGGGATTCTGGCTTTTGCTGAACAGGTGAAGTCTCGGACCGACGGGCTCCGCGCGGTGATTCACAATGCCAGCGCCTGGGTGCCTGAAAAGCCGGGTCTGTCTTTATCCGATGTGATGCAGCAGATGATGCAAATTCACGTCAACGCCCCTTATCTGCTGAACCACGCTCTGGAGCCCCTTCTGCGCGGTCACGGCCACGCGGCAGGCGACATTATCCATTTCACCGATTACGTGGTGGAAAAAGGCAGTGATAAGCACATCGCCTATGCCGCCAGCAAGGCCGCTCTCGATAATATGACCCGTTCGTTTGCCCGCAAACTGGCTCCGGAAGTCAAAGTTAACGCCATTGCGCCTGCGCTTATCCTGTTCAATGAGCATGATGACGCAGACTATCGCCAGCAGGCGCTGAACAAGTCGTTGATGAAAATCGAGCCCGGCGAGAGAGAGATTATCGAGCTGGTCGAGTATCTGCTGAGCAGCTGCTATGTCACCGGACGCTCATTTGGCGTGGATGGCGGCCGTCCTCTGCGTTAGTGAAAACGACTCCAGACGCTGATCAACAACCAGGCGCTTAAACTCCAGCACGCCACTGCGCCTGCCAGTGCCCATGGCAGGCGCATAAAACCAGTGAAATACCACAGCGACAGCAGATAAAGAAAATAAGGAATGATTGACCACATGCCGAAAACAATCGTCGTGCGCAGCGCTTCGGTGCCGCGCTCGCTGGCGACGATATAGTGTGCAATCAACGCAAAAGTGGGAAACAGCGGGATGAGCCCGGCAATGTAGTAATTTTTTGTTTTCGCCAGCACGCCAATCAGCAACACCACCAGCGCGCCCAACAGGGCTTTAATCAGTAATGCCATTTTCCAGCCTGAAATTCATTTCATGAATGTGTGCAGGATAACGGAAGTTACATTGTTTATGAAAGATTAATGGCACCCCGCATTTTGTCGGTGTATTTTACTTTTTTTCGATATGCATAGCGGATATGAATAAGATCGTTTTTGTGGAAGATGATCCGGAAGTCGGGTCGCTGATCGCCGCCTACCTCGGCAAGCATGATATTGATGTTATCGTTGAACCACGCGGTGACCGCGCAGAAGACGTTGTTCTGCGTGAACAGCCAGACCTGGTTCTGCTGGATATTATGCTCCCCGGAAAAGACGGGATGACCATTTGCCGCGATCTGCGTGCCCAGTGGCAAGGCCCGATCGTGCTTCTCACCTCGCTCGACAGCGACATGAACCATATTTTGTCGCTGGAAATGGGCGCCAGTGACTATATTCTCAAAACCACCCCACCGGCTGTTTTGCTTGCGCGTTTACGCCTGCATTTACGTCAGCGCGTCGCCATGCCAGTCAGTGAAAAGCCAGCCTCTGGTTTGACACCCCACAAAGCCATTCGCTTTGGTACGCTGGCTATCGATCCGATCAACCGCCAGGTGCTTCTCAGCGGTGAAAACGTCACGCTTTCCACCGCTGATTTTGATTTGCTGTGGGAACTGGCCACCCACGCCGGACAAATTATGGACCGCGATGCGCTGCTCAAAAACCTGCGGGGCGTGACCTATGACGGGATGGATCGCAGCGTCGACGTAGCGATTTCCCGCTTGCGCAAAAAGCTGCTCGACAGTGCGACGGAACCTTATCGCATTAAAACTGTGCGCAATAAGGGCTATCTGTTTGCCCCACACGCATGGGATAACTGAGTTGCACCACTTCCGGGGCCAGAAATGAAAAAGTTGTTTGTGCAGTTCTATTTGCTGCTGTTTGTCTGCTTTCTGGTGATGACCATGCTGGTCGGTCTGGTGTACAAATTCACCGCCGAGCGCGCAGGCCGACAATCCCTGGATGACCTGATGAAAAGTTCGCTGTACCTGATGCGCAGCGAACTGCGTGAAATCCCGCCCAAAGACTGGAGCAAAACCCTTAAAGAGCTCGACCTCAATCTCTCTTTCGATTTACGCATTGAGCCGCTAAGCAAATTCAATCTGGCTGAAAGCTCGATGGCGCATTTACGCAAAGGCGATATTGTCGCCCTCGACGATCAATACACGTTCATCCAGCGCATTCCCCGCAGCCATTATGTGCTGGCTGTTGGCCCGGTGCCCTATCTCTATTATCTGCATGAAATGCGCTTGCTCGATATGGCGCTGTTGGCGTTTATCGCCGTGTCGCTGGCCTTCCCGGTGTTTATCTGGATGAGGCCGCACTGGCAGGACATGCTCAGGCTGGAAACGGCCGCGCAACGTTTCGGCGAAGGCCATCTTGCCGAACGTATTCATTTTGACAGCATGTCGAGCTTCGAACGGCTTGGCGTGGTGTTCAACCAAATGGCAGATAACATCAACACGCTGATTGCCAGTAAGAAACAGCTTACCGACGGCATCGCGCATGAACTGCGTACTCCGCTGGTTCGCCTGCGCTATCGGCTGGAAATGAGCGAGAATCTGACAGAAGCGGAATCTCAGGCGCTGAATCGCGATATCGGTCAACTGGAAGGCCTGATTGATGAGCTGCTGACCTATGCGCGCCTCGACCGCCCTCAAAATGAACTGATCCTGACCACACCAGATTTCCCTGAATGGATTACCCATCACGTCGATGATATTCAGGCCGTTAATCCACAGCGCGATGTCACCCTGGTTCAACTGACTCACGGTCACTATGGCGCTCTGGATATGCGCCTGATGGAACGTGTTCTGGATAACCTCGTCAATAACGCCATGCGCTATAGCCAGCAGCACATTCAGGTCAGCCTGACTCAACAAGCCGGTCGTGCGACGTTAACCGTTGACGATGATGGCCCTGGGATTTCAGCAGAAGAACGTGAGCGTGTGTTCGAGCCGTTTGTTCGCCTCGACCCTAGCCGCGATCGCGCTACGGGCGGATGTGGTTTGGGGCTGGCTATCGTCCATTCCGTCGCTCAGGCGATGTCCGGAGACGTAATCTGCGACGCCAGCCCTCTCGGTGGCGCACGGTTTAGCTTCAGTTGGCCAGTGAATCATCAACTTAGTGCCATGTCCCCTGCCTGACCGAACATTGCACAATGCCTGACCCTGGTATACAGTTAAAGCCAAATAGTATGTTGTAACTAATGCGGGGAGTGATGGCCGAATACGATTTAATTGAGCGCTTAACGTCGACCTTTCGTCAGGTGGAACAGGAGCTGCTGGCGCTGGAACAGCAACTGGCGGAGTGCCGACTGCTCGCTGCCCGCGTTTTTGAACTGCCGGAAGTGCGTAAAGAGCACGAGCACGCCCCGCTCGCCACCATTACTGTTGTCCAGCATCTGGGCGAGAAAGCGCGTCAAATGGCGCTTAATCACTATCGCCATCTGTTTATCCAGCAGCAGTCAGAGCATCGCAGCAGCAAAGCTGCGGTTCGCTTGCCGGGGGTCATTTGTTTGCAGGCAGAGGCAGAACAGCTACAGGCGTTAGAAAGCAGAATCACTGCCATTAATACCCTGAAAGCCACGTTTGAACATATCGTTACCGTGGAGTCTGACCTTCCAACGGGCGCTCGCTTTGAGTGGGTTCACCATCACCTGCCCGGCCTGTTGACGCTTAAGGCTTATCGCTCGCTGACGTTACTGCGAAATCCGGCAACCATCCGCTTCGGCTGGGCCAATAAGCACATCATTAAAAATTTCACCCGCGATGAGGTGCTGAAACAGCTTGAAAATAGCCTGCGTTCACCGCGTTCTGTGCCGCCATACACGCGTGAGCAATGGCAGGACAAGCTGGAAAGGGAATATCAGGACATTGCCGCCTTGCCGCAAAAGGCCAGGCTGAAAATCAAACGTCCGGTGAAGGTGCAGCCTATTTCACGCGTCTGGTATGCCGGGCAGCAAAAACAGGTGCAATACGCCTGCCCTGGCCCGATGATCGCGTTGATATCCGGCACTCAGGGTGTCAGCGTGCCGGATATTGGTGAGTTGCTTAATTATGATGCGGATAACGTGCAGTATCGCTACAAGCCACAGGCGCAGTCGCTGAAATTGATGATCCCGCGGCTGCACCTCTATCTGGCTAACGACTGACTTTCATACTGCCAACCATCGCTTCAGGACGCACCCACTCATCAAATTCAGCTTCGGTGAGATAGCCCAGCTTCAGCGCCGAAGCTTTTAACGTCAGGCCCTCTTTGTGGGCCTTTTTGGCAATTTCAGCCGCTTTGTCGTAACCGATATGTGTGTTCAGCGCTGTCACCAGCATCAGCGATTCATTCAGCAGCTGATCGATGCGCGCACGATTCGGCTCAATCCCCACCGCGCAGTGTTCATTAAAACTGTCCATGCCGTCAGCCAGCAGGCGAACCGATTGCAGGAAATTATGGATAACCATCGGGCGATAGACGTTGAGCTCGAAGTTACCGGAAGCCCCGCCCATATTGACGGCCACATCATTGCCCATCACCTGACAGCACAACATAGTCATCGCTTCGCACTGCGTCGGGTTGACCTTGCCCGGCATGATGGAACTACCCGGTTCATTTTCCGGTATCGCGATTTCACCAATCCCGCAGCGTGGGCCAGAAGCCAGCCAGCGCACGTCGTTGGCGATTTTCATCAGCGAGGCCGCCAGCCCTTTCAATGCACCATGCGCATGAACCAGTGCATCGCAGGTCGCCAATGCTTCGAACTTATTCGGCGCAGTCACAAAAGGTTGCGCGGTGATAGCAGCCAGCTCATCGGCAACGCGTTTGGCATATTCAGGATGCGTGTTGAGGCCCGTGCCTACTGCCGTGCCGCCCAGTGCCAGCTCGCTCAGATGCGGTAACGTCAGATCGATATGCTTCAGATTATGCTCCAGCATCGCAACCCAGCCGGAGATCTCCTGCCCCAGCGTTAGCGGCGTGGCATCCTGAAGGTGCGTACGCCCGATTTTGACGATATCGGCAAAGGCATTGGATTTATCATTCAGCGTTTTTTTCAGCACCTGCAGCTGCGGAATGAGATGTTCGCGCAGCGCAATCACCGCCGCCACGTGCATTGCCGTGGGGAAAACGTCGTTGGAGCTCTGACTTTTATTCACATCATCGTTCGGATGAATTTTGCGTTCCATCCCGCGCACACCACCGAGCAGCTCGCTGGCCCGGTTTGCCAGAACCTCGTTCATGTTCATGTTGCTCTGCGTGCCGGAACCGGTTTGCCAGATAGCCAACGGGAATTCATCTGCATGTTTGCCTGCCAGCACTTCATCGGCGGCGGCAACAATGGCATTAGCTTTTTCAGCGGGCAGCAGTTGAAGATCCTGATTCACCTTGGCGGCGGCGCGTTTTGTTAAGGCCAGCGCGGCAATCAGTGCCACAGGCATTTTTTCAGTTGAGATGCGGAAGTGTTCGAGCGAGCGCTGGGTTTGTGCGCCCCAGAGTTTGTCCGCCGGGACTTCGATGGCGCCCATGGAGTCGCTTTCGCGGCGATTGGTGGTCATGACTTGCTCCTTGATAACAAAATGAGGTGAATAAACGGGCTCACATGGCTTCAAAGAATAAGTATTGTTGACTTCGGGTTGCCTGCATGGCGCTTTGTGCGCTCTTTGAAATGCCGGGTGGCGGCTGCGCCTTACCCGTCCTACCTGTGCTGGTAGGCCCGGCTAGCGTGAGCGCCGCCGGGCGAGAGGATTATTTCACACAGGCAGAACACTGCCCTGGTTTGATCTGCTGGAAGAAATCATTGCCTTTGTCGTCCACGAGGATAAACGCCGGGAAATCTTCCACTTCGATTTTCCAGATGGCTTCCATCCCCAGCTCCGGGTATTCCACGCATTCCAGACTCTTGATACTGCCCTGAGCCAGCACCGCTGCCGGGCCGCCGATGCTGCCCAGATAGAAACCGCCGTGCTTATGGCAGGCGTCGGTCACCTGCTGGCTACGGTTGCCTTTGGCGAGCATGATCATACTGCCGCCTTCCGCCTGAAGCTGATCGACATAAGAATCCATACGCCCTGCGGTGGTTGGGCCGAGTGAACCTGACGCGTAACCTTCCGGGGTTTTCGCCGGGCCAGCGTAATAGATTGGGTGATCTTTTACGTACTGCGGCAGCCCTTCGCCGTTGTCCATGCGCTCTTTGAGTTTGGCATGGGCAATATCTCGCGCCACGATGATGGTGCCGTTCAGCGACAAACGCGTGGACACAGGGAAATCAGAAAGCTGAGCGAGAATATCTTTCATCGGACGGTTCAGGTCGATGCGTACGGCTTCGCCCTCACCTGCGTTGCGCAGCTCTTCCGGAATGTATTTCCCCGGATTGTGCTCAAGCTTCTCGATCCACACGCCTTCGCGGTTAATCTTCGCTTTGATGTTGCGGTCGGCTGAACAGGACACGCCCATGCCCACCGGACAGGATGCGCCGTGACGAGGCAGACGAACAACGCGGATATCGTGAGCGAAGTACTTGCCGCCGAACTGTGCGCCCAGACCGAGGTTCTGCGCTTCCAGGAGCAGTTCTTTTTCCAGCTCGATGTCGCGGAATGCCTGACCGTGCTCGTTCCCTTCGGTTGGCAAACCGTCGTAATACTTGGTTGAGGCAAGCTTGACGGTTTTCAGCGTCGCTTCTGCGGACGTGCCGCCGATAACAAACGCAATGTGGTACGGCGGGCAAGCTGCGGTGCCCAGGGTACGCATTTTATCAACCAGGTAATTCTTGAGTTTCGCCGGGGTGATCAGCGCTTTGGTTTCCTGGTACAGATAGGTTTTGTTGGCTGAACCACCGCCTTTGGCGATGCAGAGGAATTTGTACTCTTCACCGTCTACGCTGTAGAGGTCAATCTGCGCGGGCAGGTTGGTGCCGGTGTTCACTTCTTTGTACATATCCAGCGGCGCGTTCTGCGAGTAACGCAGGTTGTCTTCGATGTACGTATCGTAGACCCCACGTGCTAACGCCGCTTCATCGCCGCCACCGGTCCAGACTCGCTGGCCTTTTTTGCCAACGATGATGGCCGTGCCGGTGTCCTGGCAGGTCGGCAGAATGCCTTTCGCCGCGATATCGGAGTTACGCAGGAACTGCAGCGCCACGTACTTATCGTTTTCGCTGGCTTCCGGATCGTTGAGAATATCCGCAACCTGCTGCTGATGCGCCGGGCGCAGCATGAACGATGCATCGTGAAACGCATGTTTCGCCAGCAGCGTCAGCGCCTGTGGGTCAATTTTAAGGATTTGCTGGCCTTCGAATTCGGCCACGGAGACATGGTCTTTACTGAGAAGGTAGTACTCAGTGTCATCCTTTTTCAGCGGAAAAGGATCCTGATAGACAAAAGGTTTGTTCGACATTGTGCTCTCACTTACGACATTAGCTGATTATTTATCGGGCAACGTTCCGCTCTGCCCTGGGAAAAGCGAGTCCGCTTATCCTACACAATTTTTTAACAAAAACTGAGACAAGGACGACTTTTTCCGGGAGTGGGTTACATCCGCGCGGTTTATTGGTTTAATAACGGCAGATAATTCCTTTGAATACAGGGCTTGATAATGCAAAAACTCATTAACTCAGTGCAGAACTATGCCTGGGGCAGCAAAACTGCGTTAACGGAACTCTACGGTATCGCCAATCCGGAACAGCTGCCGATGGCTGAATTGTGGATGGGCGCGCACCCGAAGAGCAGCTCAAAAATCACCGATGCTACCGGTCAGGTGCAGAGCCTGCGTGAGGTGATTGACGCTGATAAGTCCGCCCTGCTGGGCAACGATGTCGCTGAGCGTTTTGGCGAGCTGCCGTTCCTGTTTAAAGTGCTTTGCGCTGATAACCCGCTGTCGATTCAGGTTCACCCGAACAAGAAAGCCTCTGAAGAAGGTTTTGCCAAAGAGAATGCAGCGGGCATTCCGCTGGACGCCGCTGAGCGCAACTACAAAGACCCGAACCACAAACCGGAGCTGGTCTTCGCCCTCACCCCATTCCTGGCGATGAACGCCTTCCGCGAGTTCTCCGATATCGTTTCTCTGCTTCAGCCGGTGTCTGGCGCACACACTTCTATTGCGCATTTCCTGCAGGAGCCAAATGCGGAACGTCTGAGCCAGCTGTTTGCCAGCCTGCTCAACATGCAGGGCGAAGAAAAATCTCGTGCGCTGGGCGTGCTGAAAGCGGCACTCAACAGCCAACAGGGCGAGCCGTGGGAAACCATTCGCTTTATCGCTCAGTTCTACCCGGATGACAGCGGCCTGTTTTCTCCGCTGCTGCTGAATGTGGTGAAACTGAACCCGAGCGAAGCCATGTTCCTGTTTGCCGAGACGCCACATGCTTACCTGCAAGGCGTGGCGCTGGAAGTGATGGCGAACTCGGATAACGTGCTGCGTGCTGGGTTGACGCCGAAATACATTGATATTCCGGAACTGGTGGCGAATGTGAAATTCACCCCTAAACCCGCCGCAGAGTTGCTGACTCAACCGGCAAAACACGGTGCCGAACTGGATTTCCCGATCCCGGTCGACGATTTCGCGTTCTCCCTGCACGACCTCAACACCGCTGGCGAAGACGTCGCACAGCAAAGCGCGGCAATCCTGTTCTGTGTGGAAGGTGAAGCCGTTCTGCGTAAAGGCGAGCAGCAGTTGGTCCTGAAAGCGGGTGAATCTGCTTTTGTGGCGGCGAACGAGTCTCCGGTCAGTCTGAGCGGCGTGGGACGCGTAGCCCGCGTTTACAATAAGCTTAAGTAAATACTGAACATTCAGGTAACTCTTGCTAAGCTTGAGGCTGCCTGATTACATGATTTCCAGATTAAACAACAGGCGGACCTCTCCGCCTGTTTTCATTTATGGACAAACACTATGAAAAAATCGCTGGTTGCCGTTGGCGTCATTGTGGCTTTAGGAGTGGTATGGACCGGGGGCTCCTGGTATACCGGTAAGCAGCTTGAAGGCCGCATCGCCGACATGGTTGCGCAGGCTAATGCGCAGCTCGCAAGCAATGCACCGGAAGCAGGTCTTCAGTTGGCGTACCAGAACTATCAGCGCGGCGTATTCAGCAGCCAGCTGCAGATGGTCGTCAAACCGGCTGATGGCGCGAAAAGCAGCTGGCTCAAGCCGGGCCAGACTATCGTTCTGGACGAAAACGTCTCTCACGGCCCCTTCCCGTTAGCGTCGCTGAAACACTTTAACCTCGCGCCTGCGATGGCAACCGTCGACACGGTGCTGGTGAAAAATGAAGCCAGCCAGCACCTGTTTGACATCGCAAAAGGCCAGTCGCCTTTCGATATCAGCACCCGCATCAGCTACTCCGGCGATACCCGTTCCGACATCAGCCTTAAAGCCCTGAATTACGAGAAAGGCGAAGAGAAAGTCGCATTCAGTGGCGGCGAGTTCGAACTGAACGCTGACCAGCAAGGTAACGTTTTCTCACTGAGCGGCAATGCCGAAAGCGGCCTGGTGAATGCGGTTAATGAGTACAATCAGAAGGTGCAGTTAACCTTCAACAATCTGAAGACCGAAGGCAACAGCAAGCTGACCAGCTTCAATGAGCGCATCGGCAGCCAGAAAATGACGCTGGATAAAGTCTCCATTGCCGTTGAAGGCAAAGAACTGGCGGTGATGGAAGGCACGACGATCGATGGCAATGCTGACCTGTCGAAAGACGGCAAAACCATTGACAGCACGCTGAACTATACCCTCAACAGCCTCAAGCTTCAGGGTCAGGAGATGGGCAGCGGCAAGCTGGCGCTGAAGGTCGGTCAGATTGATGGGCAGGCCTGGCACCAGTTCAGCCAGCAGTATAACGGTCAGGTTCAGGCGCTGCTGGGCCAGCCGGACGTGATGCAGAACCCGGAAGTGTATCAGCAGAAAGTGACAGAAGCGTTCTTCGGCGCGCTGCCACTACTGCTGAAAGGCGAACCGGTCGTGACCATTGCGCCGCTGAGCTGGAAAAACGGCAAGGGTGAAACCACCTTTAACCTGTCGCTGTTCCTGAAAGATCCGTCGCAGGCCACCACCGCACCGCAAACGCTGGCGCAGGAAGTGGATCGCAGCGTGAAATCGCTCGACAGCAAGCTGGTTATCCCGATGGACATGGCGACGGAGTTTATGACTCAGGTTGCGCGTCTGGAAGGCTATCAGCAGGCGGAGGCTGAGAAGCTCGCCAGCCAGCAGGTAAAAGGCCTGGCGGCAATGGGGCAGATGTTCCGCATTACCACTCAGCAGGACAACAACATTCAGGCAAGCCTGCAATATGCTAACGGCCAGGTCACGCTGAACGGTGACAAAATGCCGCTGGCTGATTTCGTCGGCATGTTTGGCGTGCCGGATATCGCCGTTCCTGCGCCGCAGGGTGATGCAGCGCCAGCTCCGCAAAGTGATGCCGCTCCTGCTCAGCAAGGCCAGTCGGCTCAGCCACCGGCAGATTTCCCGGAAACCCCATCAGACAGCCCTGATTAACGCTGAATACCGGCAGCCAGCCTGCCGGTATTACTGCTGTTTGACCAGGCGCGGCGGCATAATCTGATTACGCGCCGCGCTTTTTTCTTCTCTGATCCTTTGCAGGACTCGCTCCGCCACTTGCTGCCCCATTTCACGCGCAGGCGTTATCACCCAGCTCATCGGCGCATCATCAAGATCTTCTTCAGGGACTTCGGCAAATGCCGCCAATGCCACGCGTTTGTCATAGTAACTGTCTACGCCCTCTTCACCACTTTGCCAGCCGGAGCGCATCAGACCAAGCCATGCTCCCATCGCCACCACGCTGTTGTAACAGACAACGGCAGTAATCGTTGGGTTGTGACGTAACAATTTTGACAACGCCTGCGAGGCCTGTTTCTGACTGGTTTCACACTCCACCACCCAGTCACTGTGAAACGGCAAGCCGAATTTGAGCAACGTCGCGCAATAACCGCCGACCCGTTCTGCACGCGTTAACGATGCACTTTGACCGCCCAGCCACGCAATGCGCTGGTGCCCGCGGCGAATAAGATGTTCGGTTATCAACTGCGCGGCCTGCATGTTATCCGGGCGAATCAGGTCAACATCCTCCAGATAGCTGGCGCGGGAAGCAAACACCAGCGGTACCGAGTTTTCATCGGCTTTATCACGCAGCTCCGCAGCCTGATCTACTGCGCCAGCAATAACCACGCCGTCGACGCCCTGGGAAACCAACGCGTCAAAGCGCTGCAACATGTGTTCGCCTTTACGCCCGCCCTGGGTGAGAAATACGATTTTGCCCTGCGATTCCAGTGACTCAATCAGCCCTGCGGCAAGATCGGCGTAAAAGGGTGCGGAGAGATCGCCCACAATCAACCCAATCACACCGGACTGCCCGCCGCGCAGTGAAGCCGCCTGGCGGTTACGCACGAACCCCAGTTGCTCAATCGCCTGGTTGACCCTTTCCCCGGTTGCCTGCGAAATACGGCCTTTACCACTTAACACCAGCGACACCGTTGCAACAGAAACGCCCGCTGTATGTGCCACATCGTTAATGGTGATTTTCTTTGTGATAGCCATAACCCGCGAGCCACTCCCTGCAAGCGCTAAAACGTTTTATCAATGAGTTACCTTTATAAACCTAATCATCGTACGATTATGTGATTTTGCTCGCACTAAAATTGGGTTAAACGTTTTATCTTGTCACCCGTGTTCTAAAAACCAACAACAGCATCTCTCTCTCTTCAGCAAGGAGTCGTTATATGACGACAAAAGCAGCATCCAAAATTACTCTCTGGGAGTTTTTCCAGCAGCTGGGCAAGACCTTTATGCTGCCGGTAGCCCTTCTTTCTTTCTGCGGGATCATGATGGGCATTGGCAGCTCCCTGAGCAGCCATGACGTCACCACTCTGCTTCCGTGGCTCGACACGCCGTTCCTGCAGGCCGTGTTTATCTGGATGGGAAAAGTGGGCTCCTTCGCCTTCACCTTCCTGCCAGTCATGTTCTGTATCGCCATCCCACTGGGTCTGGCGCGTGACAACAAAGGCGTCGCAGCCTTTGCTGGTTTCGTTGGCTATGCGGTGATGAACCTGGCGGTTAACTTCTCCCTGACCGCGAAAGGCATTCTGCCAACGACCGATGCGCTGGTGCTTAAAGCGAACAACATCCAGAACATCATCGGTATTCAGTCCATCGACACCGGGATCCTGGGTGCGGTGATTTGCGGCGTTATCGTCTGGCTGCTGCATGACCGCTTCCACGCTATCCGTCTGCCGGACGCGCTGGCGTTCTTCGGCGGTACCCGCTTCGTCCCGATTATCACTACCCTGGTGATGGGTCTGGTCGGTCTGGCGATCCCAATGATTTGGCCTTTCTTTGCCAAAGGCATTAACGGCCTGGGCTATGTTATCAACGGCGCTGGCGAGTTTGGTCCGATGATTTTCGGTACCGGTGAGCGTCTGCTGTTACCTTTCGGCCTGCATCACATTCTGGTTGCCCTGATTCGCTTCACCGAAGCGGGCGGCACAATGGACGTCTGCGGCCACTCTGTGAGCGGCGCACTGACCATCTTCCAGGCACAGCTGAACTGCCCAACCACACACGGTTTCTCTGAAAGCGCAACCCGCTTCCTGTCTCAGGGCAAAATGCCTGCCTTCCTCGGCGGTCTGCCGGGTGCGGCACTGGCGATGTATCACTGTGCTCGCCCTGAAAACCGTCACAAAATTAAAGGCCTGCTGATCTCCGGCGTTATCGCCTGTGTGGTTGGCGGCACCACCGAACCGCTGGAATTCCTGTTCCTGTTCGTGGCGCCAGTACTGTACGTTATCCACGCGCTGCTGACCGGCCTCGGCTTCACCATCATGGCGGTGCTGGGTGTGACTATCGGTAACACCGACGGTAATATTATCGACTTCGTGGTCTTCGGGATCCTGCACGGTCTGGCGACCAAGTGGTATCTGGTGCCGGTTGTGGCGGCTATCTGGTTTGTGGCCTACTACGCCATCTTCCGCTTTGCCATTACTCGCTTCAATATCAAGACCCCTGGTCGTGATACCGAAACAGCAAGTGCGGTTGAAACTGCCGTGGCAGGTGTGGCCGGTAAATCGGGTTACAACTCTCCGGCGATCCTGGCTGCGTTGGGCGGGGCAGATAACATTTCCAGCCTCGACAACTGCCTGACTCGCCTGCGTCTGTCCGTCATCGATATGAGCAAAGTTGATGACGCGGCCCTGAAAGCCAACCGCGCTATTGGCGTTATCAAGCTTAACCAGACCAGTTTACAGGTCGTTATCGGCACTCAGGTGCAGTCGGTTAAAGATGAAATTGCCACGCTGATGCACAGCGTAGAAGCGTAATTCCCCTTTCCCCCTTCGCCCTGAAGGGGGACAATGTTTTCCCCTCCTGTTTGACTGAAATGGAGTTTCCGATGTTTGACTTCTCGACGGTTATCGATCGCCACGGCACCTGGTGCACACAATGGGACTACGTTGCCGACCGTTTTGGCGCAGCCGATCTTCTGCCCTTTACCATTTCGGATATGGACTTCGCCACAGCTCCTTGCGTGATTGATGCTATCAGCAAGCGCCTGAGCCACGGTGTGCTGGGCTACAGTCGCTGGAAAAACGACGAATTCCTCGGCGCGATCCAGCACTGGTACAAGCAGCGCTTCAACAGCAGCATCAACCCTGAACACGTGGTATACGGCCCATCCGTGATTTATATGGTGGCCGAACTGATCCGCCAGTGGTCGAATACCGGTGACGGCGTCGTGGTTCATACGCCGGCTTACGATGCGTTTTATAAAGCCATCGAAGGCAACGGTCGCAAAGTCGCTGCGGTGCCTCTGCATCAAGCGGCCGAAGGCTGGCAGTGCGATATGACCCTGCTGGAAACTGCACTCTCTCAGCCAGAGAATAAAATCCTGCTGCTGTGCAGCCCGCATAATCCCACGGGTAAAGTCTGGACTCGGGAAGAACTGACCACCATGGCGGCACTTTGCGAAAAGCACGGCGTGCGGGTTATCAGCGATGAAATTCACATGGACATGACCTGGAGTGGCCGGAAGCACATTCCCTGGTGTGACGTGGCGAGCAACGACTGGGCGCTGTTCACTTCCGGCTCCAAAAGTTTCAATATCCCGGCACTGACGGGGGCTTATGGCCTGATCGGCAATGAGCAATCACGCAATGCTTATCTCAATGCCTTAAAAGGCCGCGATGGGCTGTCTTCCCCTTCTGTTCCTGCTCTGGTGGCACATATTGCGGCCTATACCGAAGGCGAAGGCTGGCTGGATGCACTGCGTGATTACCTGCAAGGCAACATGCGCTTTATCGCCTGTGAGCTGAATGCCGCTTTTCCTGAGCTGAACTGGCAGCCGCCAGAGTCCACTTATCTGGCCTGGATTGACCTTCGCCCACTGCATATTGACGACAAGCTGCTGCAAAAGGTGCTGATTGAGCAACAAAAAGTCGCCATCATGCCGGGCTACACCTACGGTGAAGAAGGCAATGGTTTTGTGCGTCTCAATGCGGGTTGCCCACGAAGCAAGCTCGAGAAAGGTGTTCAGGGTTTAATCAACGCCCTGCATGCCGTTCGCTGATTACGTTGCGCAACGCTATTTTTGGTTGCGCAAAATAGCTTTTTGAACGTATTTGAATTTATAATGGGTCGCACTTTAACTAAAAAAAGAGTGCGACCATGATTCATAAAGACCTGCCCCTGACTGATATTCACCGCCACCTTGACGGCAACATCCGCGCACAAACCATTCTCGAACTCGGTCGCCAGCATAATATTGTTCTGCCTGCCACCACCGTGGAAACATTACGTCCTCATGTTCAGGTCACCAGCCTGGAGCCCGATTTGGTCAGCTTCCTCAGCAAACTCGACTGGGGTGTGAAAGTGCTGGCCGATCTTGACGCCTGCCGTCGCGTCGCTTACGAAAACATCGAAGATGCTGCACGTAATGACCTGCACTATGTCGAACTGCGTTTTTCCCCTGGCTATATGGCCATGACGCACGGCCTGCCTGTTGCCGGAGTGGTGGAAGCCGTTATTGCGGGCGTGCAGCAAGGCTGTAAGGATTTCCCGGTGAAGGCGAATCTGATTGGTATCATGAGCCGCACTTTTGGCGAGACCGCCTGTGAGCAAGAGCTGAACGCCCTGCTCGCTCATCGCGACAGCATTACTGCCCTTGATCTTGCCGGTGACGAACTTGGTTTTCCGGGAAGCCTGTTCCTCAATCACTTTAACCGTGCTCGTGATGCAGGCTGGCGTATTACCGTTCACGCAGGCGAAGCGGCTGGCCCGGAAAGTATCTGGCAGGCCATTCGTGAACTCGGCGCGGAACGTATTGGACATGGTGTGAAAGCCGTTGAAGATCCTGCGTTGATGGACTTCCTGGCGGAACAGCGTATCGGGATTGAATCCTGCCTTACGTCAAACATTCAGACCAGCACTGTGCCAGCGCTTGCACGCCATCCGCTGAAAACGTTCCTCGAACACGGCGTTCTGGCGAGCCTGAATACGGATGATCCGGCGGTTCAGGGTGTCGATATCATTCACGAGTATGAAATCGCGGCGCCGGCAGCAGGTTTGTCTTCGGCGCAAATTCGCCAGGCACAGATTAACGGGCTGGAGATTGCTTTCCTCTCCGCTCAGGAAAAGCAGGCGTTGATTGAGAAAGTGAAAAGTTAACATCCCGCCCGGCGGCACAAGCTTGCCGGACCTGGATCACGTAGGCCGGGTAAGCGCTAGCGCCACCCGGCATTACAGAATCAGGTCAAACTCAGCGTCGCACGATGCTTCGCAGACTCAATACCCAACTCAATCAATTCCATAATCTGAATGGCCTGGCTTGCCGGCACCGGATTTTCACCACTGCCGTTCAGCGCATCGCGAATACCCGCGTAGTAAGCCGGATAGTTACCTGGAACGGTTAACCAGGTTTCTTCAATACGTTCTTCGCCATCAACGCGGGTCACCACGCCATCACGCATGTCATAACCCCAGTCTTCCTGCGGCAGACGCTCCCCGTTTTTCAGACGCTCTTCCTGCGGATCCAGCCCGTATTTCACGTAGCTCGCGCGTGAACCATGCACGATATAGCGTGGCGTTTCTGCTGCCGCCAGCAAAGTGCCGTGCAGCACAACGCGACGTTGCGGGTAAGTCAGTACCGCGTGGAAATAGTCGGTTGATTGTGCGCCTGGGCGCAACTGCGCCAGATCGACACTCAGACTGACCGGCAAACCGAAGAGTGAAATCGCCTGGTCGAGCAGATGTGGGCCTAAGTCGTACCAGATGCCGCTGCCCGGGCCACCTTGCTCACGCCAGCGATTACGGACTTCAGGGCGGTAGCGGTCGAAATGCGACTCAAAGTAAGCCACTTCGCCCAGCGTGCCTTCGGCTATCAGCGCTTTGACGGTCAGGAAATCACTGTCCCAGCGACGGTTGTGGAACACAGATAGCAGTCGCCCAAGACTGCGCGCGAGGGCATCCAGTTCACGCGCTTGTGACAGTGTCACGGTGAACGGTTTATCGACCACCACATGTTTACCGGCTTCCAGCGCCGCTTTGGCTAACGGGAAGTGCGTGTCATTGGGGGTTGGGATGACAATCAGATCAATGCTCGGGTCATTGAACAGATGTTTTGGCTCGGAAACGACCTTAACGCCCGGCCAGTCTGCTTTAACTTTCGCTTCATCACTGCTGGAAACCGCCGCCAGCTCCATGCCCGGCGTGCCGCTAATCAACGGCGCGTGGAATGTCTTGCTCGCGTAGCCGTACCCTATTAATCCGACGCGGATAGTGTCGCTCATCTTGTAGCCCTCATCTGTGGATGCTTGCCATTTCACAACATCTGCAGGCACCTCACAACTCCTTATTAACATTATCCCCCTCCGATTTGCGCAATCGGCGCATCTTTCGGCAAAAGGTCAATAAAGAGACACATTGTGCACTTCTTGCCCTGGCAGGGATCTTATGTTCCTGGTAACATTTGCAGTCTGGATATTTTGGGACATTGATTGTTATGACTATGGTATTTAATCGCATCGTCGAGTTGGTTGGCTGGATTGTGCTGGGAGTGTGCGTTTTGCTGCTGATTGCAGCGCATCATATTGACAACTACAAGGCACCTGAGCCCCCTGCCGTGGCGAATCAGCCAAAATAAATCACCGCAGAAAGTGATAGCGATCGCAACTATGTAACCGGTTTCTGAAACCGGTTGCAGATTCAAAGCCTGACTTCGTAAACTCTCGTTATCTCATCGATAAGGAGCTTGTCATGGCTGCATTTCCGAAAGACTTTCTCTGGGGCGCGGCAACCGCCGCCTATCAGGTTGAAGGCGCACACAACGAAGACGGTAAAGGTCTTTCCATCTGGGACGTGTTCTCTCATCTCCCCGGCACAACCTGGCAAAACACCAATGGCGATGTCGCCGTCGATCACTATCACCGCATGCAGGAAGATGTCGCGTTAATGGCCGAAATGGGCCTGCAAAGCTACCGTTTTTCCATTTCCTGGCCTCGCCTGCTGCCTGAGGGACGTGGCAGGGTGAATGAAGCCGGCGTGAAGTTTTACAGCGACCTGATTGATACGTTGCTGGCGCATAACATCGAGCCGATGATCACTCTGTATCACTGGGATTTACCGCAGGCCTTACAGGATGAAGGCGGCTGGGAAGCCCGTTCCACCGCAACAGCCTTCGAAGAATACGCACGCTTGTGTTACTCCCGTTATGGCGACCGCGTGAAGCTGTGGGCAACGTTCAACGAAACCATCGTGTTTATTGGTCACGGTTACATTACCGGAAGCCACCCTCCTTCGGTGCGTGACCCGGCCAGAGCCGTTCAGGCCTGTCATCAGGTGTTTATTGCTCACGCCCTGGCGGTGAAAGCGTTTCGTGAGATGAACGTAGCCGGTCAGATTGGTTTTGTGAACGTGCTGCAACCGCATACCGCCTTGACTGACAGCGCCGAAGATAAAATCGCGACTGACATTGCCGATGCCATTCATACCCACTGGCTGTATGACCCCGTTTTAAAAGGGGAATATCCGCAGGCGCTGCTGGCGCAAACGCAAGCCTTGTGGGGTGTTCCGCACTTTGATGCTGGCGACGATGAGCTGCTGCGCAATAACATTTGTGACTTTATCGGGCTTAATTATTATCGCCGCGAAACGGTAGTCGCCAATCCTGATGAAACCAAAACGGCCAGCAATCATGACGGTGAGCCGAACAGCGGTAACGAATTTGGCTTCAAAAATCTGTTCAAGTTTGTGCGTAACCCGAATGGCGTTTATACCGACTGGGACTGGGAAATCTGGCCGCAGGGTTTGACCGACGGCATCATGATGATCAAAGAACGCTACGGCAATATCCCGATGTACATCACCGAAAATGGTCTGGGCGCAAAAGACCCGATAATTAATGGTGAGATTGTGGATGATCCACGCATTGATTATTTAAAAATGCACATTGATGCAATGGAAAACGCAATGCAGCAAGGCGCAGATGTGCGCGGATATTATCCCTGGTCGTTTATTGATTTACTCAGTTGGTTAAACGGATACAAAAAGCAGTACGGCTTCGTTTATGTTGATCATAATCAGAATCTTGCCCGAAAACGTAAGAAGAGTTTTTTTTGGTATCAAAACGTGATTGCCACTCGCGGCGAACAACGCTAATCTTCCTTCCCAGGCGCCGTCCGGCGCCTGTTATTGCCCCGGAAAATTCTTAAATTAAATTTTACACCGCCAGAACCACTTTCTGTTCTTGTTTTTGGTATTTATAGCCGAAATAATCCGTTCGAGTTATCCGAGTTTATTTGGCTGTGAAATCGTCAGATAATACTGAAAGATGGTAATTCTTACCCAATAAATACAATACGATAAAATGGAAACGCGCTAAATGACCGT
Organism: Scandinavium sp.; assembly: GCF_051650185.1. Classification (GTDB taxonomy): domain Bacteria; phylum Pseudomonadota; class Gammaproteobacteria; order Enterobacterales; family Enterobacteriaceae; genus Scandinavium. Next base: position 48,058 of record NZ_JBOFIN010000094.1, on the reverse strand, counting down.
TCAGGACTATTTATTAAAATTCCGAAAGATAAGTTCCCTCGAAAGTCTGGAAAAACTGTTTGATCATCTTAATTACTCAATCAGTGATACCCACGAAATCGTCAATATGTACCGCGCCGCCGATCATCGTCGCGCCGAGCTGGTGTCTGGTGGCCGCTTGTTCGATATCGGCCAGGTCCCCAAAACAGTCTGGCGCTACGTGCAATAAACACTGTTTTCTGTAGCGTCAGTTGCTTATACTTCCCGACCTGCTTTTTTGACTGACGCTTTCAGGAGTAGTGATGACGACTCAATCCGCAGAACGTATTGGGGGCTGGCTGCTGGCCCCGCTGGCATGGCTTCTGGTGGCGCTGTTAAGCGCTTCGCTCGCCATCCTGCTGTATGTGGGTGTGGTGGTTTCCCCTCAGGCGCTGGCAAACCTGAAAGCACTGACCCCAACCAACCTGAGCCTTTGGGTTGTATCAGCGCTCTTCGCCGTAGCCATGTGGTGTTATACCCTTTGGCTGACCGCGGCTTTCTTTAAGCGCCGGTCATTAGTGCCTAAGCATTACATCATCTGGTTGTTAATCTCCGTGTTGCTGGCCGTGAAAGCCTTTGCTTTTGCGCCCGTCTCCGATGCCATCGCCGTGCGCCAGCTGATTTTCCCTTTATTAGCGACAGCGATACTGGTGCCCTACTTCAAGCGTTCAGCGCGCGTGAAACGCACCTTCGTGAACCCGTAATAACCCTACAGATAATCTGTTGTCGCCTGACGCGGTTTGACCGATAATAGGCGGCTTTTTTTCGTTTCAGGCTCAATATGACTGATTACCTGCTGCTCTTTATCGGCACTGTTCTGGTGAATAACTTCGTCCTGGTGAAGTTCCTTGGACTATGCCCGTTTATGGGTGTATCCAAAAAACTGGAAACCGCCATGGGAATGGGGCTCGCCACCACCTTCGTGATGACGCTGGCCTCGGTCTGCGCGTGGCTGATAGACACCTGGATCCTCATTCCGCTCAACCTGATTTACCTGCGTACGCTGGCTTTTATTCTGGTTATCGCCGTGGTGGTGCAGTTCACCGAAATGGTGGTGCGTAAAACCAGCCCGGCGCTGTATCGTCTGTTAGGTATCTTCCTGCCGCTCATCACCACCAACTGCGCGGTGCTTGGCGTAGCGCTGCTCAACATCAATCTTGGACATAACTTCCTGCAATCTGCGCTGTACGGTTTTTCCGCCGCTGTCGGGTTCTCGCTGGTGATGGTGTTGTTTGCCGCCATCCGTGAACGCCTCGTTGTCGCGGATGTGCCTGCTCCGTTTCGGGGTAACGCCATCGCGCTGATTACCGCAGGCCTGATGTCTCTGGCCTTTATGGGCTTTAGTGGACTGGTGAAGTTGTAATGACGTTAGTGTGGATTGCCATCGCCGCGCTTAGCCTTCTCGGCCTGATTTTTGGCGGCATTCTCGGGTACGCTTCGCGCCGCTTTGCGGTAGAAGATGACCCGATCGTAGAAAAAATTGATGAAATTTTACCGCAAAGCCAGTGTGGGCAGTGCGGCTATCCCGGCTGCCGACCTTATGCGGAAGCGGTAGGAAGCAACGGCGAAAAAATTAACCGCTGTGCGCCAGGCGGCGAAGCGGTGATGCTCAAAATAGCCACGTTACTGAATGTGGAGCCGCAGCCGATTGACGGCGATGAGCAGGCCGTTGAGCCAGTACGTATGCTCGCCGTCATTGACGAACCTAACTGCATCGGCTGCACCAAATGCATTCAGGCTTGCCCGGTGGATGCCATTGTCGGTGCGACTCGCGCCATGCACACCGTAGTGAGCGATCTTTGTACCGGCTGTAATCTCTGTGTGGCCCCTTGCCCAACGCAGTGCATTGAATTACGCCCGGTCGTCGAGACGACCGAAAGCTGGAAGTGGGATCTGCAAACCATTCCGGTCCGTATTATTCCTGTGGAACACCATGCTTAAGTTATTTTCCTCGTTCAGAAAGGACAAAATCTGGGACTTCAATGGCGGCATTCATCCGCCAGAGATGAAGACTCAGTCCAATGGCACGCCGCTGCGCCAGGTTCCGCTGGCACAGCGCTACGTCATTCCGCTGAAGCAACATATTGGCAGCGAAGGCGAACTGAGCGTCGCTGTCGGCGATCGCGTGCTGCGTGGTCAACCGCTGACGCGCGGCTGGGGCCGCATGCTCCCGGTTCACGCCCCAACGTCTGGCACCGTCGTCGCTATTGCGCCCCACTCCACTGCTCACCCTTCCGCACTGGCGGAAATGAGCGTAATTATCGAAGCCGATGGCGAAGATATCTGGATCGAGCGCGACGGCTGGAGCGACTGGCAGCAGAAAAGCCATGAAGCGCTGATTGAGCGTATTCACGATTTTGGCGTGGCCGGGCTCGGTGGCGCAGGTTTCCCCACGGGAACCAAACTGCGCGGCGGCGGAGACAAAATTGACACCCTGATCATCAATGCGGCAGAGTGCGAACCGTACATTACCGCAGACGATCGTCTGATGCAGGACTGCGCCGCGCAAACCATCGAAGGGGTGCGCATTCTTGCTCATATCCTGCAACCTAAGCAGGTATTGATTGGCATCGAGGACAACAAACCGCAGGCCATTTCCATGATGCGTGCCGTCCTTGCGGGCACACATGGCATCAGCCTGCGTGTTATCCCAACCAAATACCCTTCCGGCGGGGCAAAACAACTTACCCAAATTCTGACCGGTAAGCAGGTGCCACACGGTGGCCGTTCTTCCGATATCGGCGTGCTGATGCAGAACGTCGGCACCGCCTTTGCCGTCAAACGTGCTGTCATCGATGGTGAACCGCTAACTGAACGTGTTGTGACGCTGACAGGCGAAGCCGTTTCTCGTCCGGGTAACGTCTGGGCACGCCTCGGCACACCTGTTCGTCATCTGCTTGAAGACGCCGGTTTCTGTGCATCGCCTGACCAAATGGTGATCATGGGCGGCCCGCTGATGGGCTTTACCTTGCCGTGGCTGGATGTGCCGGTCGTTAAAATCACCAACTGTCTGCTGGCACCTTCCGCTAATGAAATTGGCGAAGCTCAGGAAGAGAAAGGCTGCATTCGTTGCAGCGCCTGTGCGGATTCCTGCCCTGCCGATCTGCTGCCTCAGCAGCTTTACTGGTTCAGTAAAGGCCAGCAGCACGATAAAGCGACCGCCCACAATCTGGCGGATTGCATCGAATGCGGGGCCTGCGCCTGGGTTTGCCCAAGTAATATTCCTCTGGTGCAGTATTTCCGCCAGGAGAAAGCAGAGATCTCCGCCATTCGTCAGGAAGAGAAACGTGCTGCCGAAGCCAAAGCGCGATTTGAAGCTCGTCAGGAACGCCTTGAACGTGAGAAAGCAGCCCGGCTTGAGCGCCATAAGCAGTCTGCCGCGCAACCTGCCGCAAAGGATCAGGACGCTATCAATGCAGCCCTGAACCGCGTGCGCGAAAAACAGCTACAGGCCAACGAGCCGATTGTGATTCAGGCTGGCGAAAAGCCGGATAACAGCGCCATTATCGCCGCTCGCGAGGCTCGTAAAGCTCAGGCGCGTGCGGCTCAGGCTGAAAAACAGCAGACTTCTACCCCCGAAATATCAGCCAGCGAATCTACCGATCCGCGTAAAGCGGCGGTGGAAGCTGCAATTGCTCGTGCTAAAGCTCGCAAAGTCGAACAACAGACTCCTGCTGAACCAGCGGCTGAAGCTGTCGACCCGCGCAAAGCAGCCGTTGAAGCTGCAATCGCACGTGCTAAAGCTCGTAAAGCAGAACAACAGGCTCCTGCTGAACCAGTGGCTGAAGCTGTCGACCCGCGCAAAGCGGCTGTTGAAGCAGCAATCGCGCGTGCTAAAGCTCGCAAAGCGGAACAGCAGGCTCCTGCTGAACCAGCGGTTGAAACTGTCGACCCGCGCAAAGCCGCTGTTGAAGCAGCAATTGCTCGGGCGAAAGCTCGTAAAGCTGAACAGCAGGCAGCAAATGAACCTACGGCTGAAAACGTCGACCCGCGTAAAGCCGCCGTCGAAGCGGCTATCGCCCGTGCGAAAGCACGCAAAGCAGAAAAACAGGCAGTGAACGAGGAATAAATGGTTTTTAAAATCGCAAGCTCTCCTTACACCCACAACCATCGCCAGACCTCGCGCATTATGCTGCTGGTCCTGCTGGCGACGGTCCCGGGCATCGCCGTTCAGACCTGGTTTTTTGGCTGGGGCACCCTCGTTCAAATCGTTATTGCCAGCCTGACCGCCTGGGCTGCGGAAGCGGCTATCGTGCGTCTGCGTAAACAAAATATTGCTCAGTCTTTGGCTGATAACTCGGCATTGCTGACGGGTCTGTTGCTCGCAGTGAGTATTCCGTCGCTCGCGCCGTGGTGGATGATTGTTCTCGGCACAGCTTTCGCGGTGATTATCGCCAAGCAGTTGTACGGTGGTCTTGGGCATAACCCGTTTAACCCGGCTATGATTGGTTATGTCGTGCTGCTGATCTCTTTCCCGGTGCAAATGACCTCCTGGCTGCCGCCGCATGACATTGCGGTGACGACGCCAGACCTGCTGGACACTGTGCAGATTATTTTTGCCAGTCACACCTCAACTGGCGCGGACATCAACACACTACGCATGGGTGTGGATGGCATCAGCCAGGCAACGCCGCTTGATACCTTTAAAACGTCGCTCCACGCTGGCCATAGCGTGAACGAGATTATGCATTCGGCCATTTATCAGGGCGCGCTGGCAGGCGTCGGCTGGCAGTGGGTGAATGCAGCATACCTTCTTGGCGGGCTGTTCCTGCTATGGCAGCGCACCATTCGCTGGCACATTCCGGTCAGCTTCCTGTTGACGCTGGCGGTCTGCTCCACGCTGGGATGGGTGTTTTCACCAGAAAGCCTTGCTTCGCCGCAGATGCACTTGCTCTCAGGTGCAACCATGCTGGGCGCATTCTTTATTCTCACTGACCCGGTCACGGCCTCAACCACTAACCGGGGTCGACTGCTCTACGGTGCTCTGGCAGGCGTGCTGGTCTGGCTGATTCGCAGCTTTGGTGGCTATCCCGATGGTGTGGCTTTCGCCACTTTGCTGGCGAACATCACCGTTCCGCTGATTGACTATTACACGCGCCCACGCGTCTACGGACATCGCTGAGACAGACCATGCTGACGACTATTCGCAAACACGGCATCACCCTTGCCCTTTTCGCCGCTGGCGCGACGGGCGCGACGGCGGTCATCAACCAGATGACCAAAAGCACCATCGATAATCAGTCTGCCAAGCAGCAGATGGCCCTGTTCGACCAGGTGGTACCGCAAGATCGCTATAATAACGATTTGCTGAAAAGCTGTTATGTGGTCACCGAGCCGACGCTTGGCAAAGGCAGCCACAAGATTTATATCGCCCGCAAAGACGAAACGCCGGTCGCCGTGGTGATGGAAGCAACCGCCCCGGACGGCTATTCAGGAGCCATTCAGCTTCTGGTCGGTGCCGACTTTACCGGCACGGTGTTGGGTTCTCGCGTGACTGAACATCATGAAACACCAGGCCTCGGCGATAAAATCGAGATGCGCCATTCCGACTGGATAACCCGCTTTGCCGGAAAAATTATCCACGGTGCAGACGACAGCCATTGGGCGGTGAAAAAGGACGGTGGTGATTTCGATCAGTTTACTGGTGCAACGATCACCCCTCGTGCCGTAGTGAATGCCGTTAAGCGTGCCGGGCTGTATGCGCAAACCCTGCCCTCACAGATCAATGAACTTACCCCCTGCGAAGAGTAAATCATGAGCGAAATAAAAGACGTTATTGTCCAGGGATTATGGAAAAACAACTCGTCACTGGTGCAGCTGCTGGGCCTTTGCCCGCTGCTGGCTGTCACCTCCACCGCGACTAACGCCCTCGGTCTGGGCCTGGCAACGACGCTGGTGCTGACGCTGACCAACCTGTTTATCTCGTTGCTTCGCCGCTGGACGCCGTCCGAAATTCGCATCCCGATTTATGTGATGATCATCGCCTCGGTGGTGAGCTGTGTGCAGATGCTGATCAACGCCTATGCATTCGGGCTGTATCAGTCTCTGGGCATTTTTATTCCGCTGATCGTGACTAACTGTATTGTGGTCGGGCGCGCCGAAGCTTTTGCGGCTAAAAAAGGGCCGATGCTTTCCGCACTTGATGGGTTCTCCATCGGTATGGGGGCAACCTGTGCCATGTTTGTGCTGGGCTCTCTGCGCGAAATTTTGGGTAACGGCACGCTTTTTGATGGTGCGGATGGTCTGTTAGGCGGCTGGGCGAAAGTGTTGCGCATTGAAGTCTTCCACACCGATACGCCTTTCCTGCTGGCCATGCTGCCACCCGGCGCTTTTATTGGCCTTGGCATGCTGCTGGCCCTAAAATACCTGATTGATCAGCGCGCCAAACAGAAAGCCAGCGCCGTGCGAAATCACTGTGAAGTGACGCCGGATGTGAAAACCACGACAGGGAAAGCGTAATGAACAAAGAGAAGCGTCAGGAGATCCTCACGCGATTGCGGGACAACAATCCGCACCCAACGACCGAACTCAATTTTACGTCGCCCTTTGAGCTGCTGATTGCCGTGCTGCTTTCTGCTCAGGCAACCGACGTCAGCGTCAATAAAGCCACTGCAAAATTGTACCCTGTTGCCAATACGCCCGAAGCCATGCTGGCGCTGGGTGTTGACGGTGTGAAGGAGTACATCAAAACCATCGGCCTGTTTAACAGCAAAGCCGAGAACGTGATTAAAACCTGCCGTATCCTGATTGAACAACACGGTAGCGTTGTTCCAGAAGATCGCGCCGCGCTCGAAGCCCTGCCCGGTGTCGGGCGTAAAACAGCGAACGTCGTGCTCAATACGGCCTTTGGCTGGCCGACGATTGCTGTTGATACGCACATTTTTCGTGTCTGTAACCGCACTAACTTTGCGCCGGGTAAGAACGTCGAACAGGTCGAAGAAAAGCTGCTCAAAGTGGTTCCCGCGGAGTTTAAAGTGGATTGCCACCACTGGCTTATTCTGCACGGACGTTATACCTGCATTGCCCGCAAACCCCGCTGCGGCTCCTGCCTGATTGAAGACCTTTGCGAATTCAAAGAGAAGACTGACGTCTGACCCTTCCAACGCCGTGTTCCCACACGGCGCTTTTGCCGTCTTATTGACCAGATATAATGCCTAAGACTAACCGATGATCGGGTCGTTTACCGCTCAAGCAGGTTAATCGTTTTTTTCTCAACGAAATTTTCTATACAAATGTGACATAGATCACTTCGATAACACCACGTTAAATTATCGTTACGAGAAAACGCTTAAGCCTTTGCCGATGCAGTGGTTAACCGTTTTTTAACCAGAGATATCACCACTAACTTTCGGAATATTGGCCTATATCACTGCAATATTGACAAATCAGCAGAACATATCGCCATTTGCCGATAAAACCCCCACTTCAACAGTGAAAAAATCTGGAAGAAACGAAACGGCGAAGTTAAACGCTGAATAACATTTGTATGAACGGACGATTATAACGCCCTCGTTATGTGTAACAGAGTATTACAAACCACTTGTGTGATCGACCAGGATAGTGAACATTACCTGCCGTTTTCCCCTCCAAGAATAACTATAAGGCGGATGACTCCACGATCGTCACGCCGATGACCCCCGTTACTGCGGGACTTAAAAAAAGAGGTATATGTGTCTACTGCAAACAACAAACCAACAGAAAGCGTCAGTCTGAACGCTTTCAAACAACCTAAAGCGTTCTATCTCATCTTCTCTATCGAACTTTGGGAACGTTTTGGTTATTACGGCCTGCAAGGGATCATGGCTGTTTACTTGGTTAAACAACTGGGGATGTCCGAAGCGGACTCTATTACGCTGTTCTCTTCCTTCAGTGCGCTGGTTTATGGCCTGGTTGCCGTTGGCGGCTGGCTGGGTGATAAAGTTCTGGGCACTAAACGCGTTATCATGCTTGGTGCTATCGTGCTGGCTATCGGTTATTCGATGGTTGCCTTCTCTGGCCACGATGCCGGTATGGTTTACATGGGTATGGCCGCCATTGCTGTTGGTAATGGCCTGTTCAAAGCGAACCCGTCTTCCCTGCTTTCTACCTGCTACGACAAAGAAGATCCGCGTCTGGACGGTGCATTCACCATGTACTACATGTCCATCAACATCGGTTCCTTCTTCTCTATGCTGGCAACGCCATGGCTCGCCGCGAAATACGGCTGGAGCACTGCGTTCGCACTGAGCGTTGTCGGCATGCTGATTACCGTTGTGAACTTCGCGTTCTGTCAGAAGTGGGTGAAAAACTACGGTTCTAAACCTGACTTCGCACCGGTTAACTACGGCAAACTGCTGGCGACCATCGCAGGGGTTGTGGTTCTGGTTGCTATCGCTACCTGGCTGCTGCATAACCAGGGCATCGCTCGTATGGTTCTGGGCGTGGTCGCTCTGGGTATCGTTTGTGTCTTCGCAAAAGAAACCTTCTCTATGCAGGGTGCTGCTCGTCGTAAAATGATCGTAGCGTTCATCCTGATGGTTGAAGCGATTGTGTTCTTCGTGCTGTACAGCCAGATGCCGACTTCTCTGAACTTCTTCGCTATCCGTAACGTTGAGCACTCCATTCTGGGTATCGCGTTCGAGCCAGAGCAGTTCCAGGCCCTGAACCCATTCTGGATCATGATTGGTAGCCCAATTCTGGCCGCTATCTATAACAAGATGGGCGACCGTATGCCGATGCCGCACAAGTTTGCTATCGGTATGGTCCTGTGCTCCGGTGCCTTCCTGGTGCTGCCACTGGGTACCAAGTTTGCAAGTGACGCAGGTATCGTGTCCGTAAACTGGCTGATCCTGAGCTATGCGCTGCAGTCTATCGGTGAGCTGATGATCTCCGGTCTGGGTCTGGCAATGGTGGCGCAGCTGGTTCCACAGCGTCTGATGGGCTTCATCATGGGTAGCTGGTTCCTGACCACGGCGGGTGCCGCCATCATCGCAGGTAAAATTGCAAACCTGATGGCAGTCCCTGAGAACGTGACTGACCCACTGCTGTCCCTGAATGTCTACGGCCATGTGTTCATGCAGATTGGTATTGCTACGGCGGTTATCGCTGTGCTGATGCTGCTGACTGCACCAAAGCTGAACCGTATGACCCTGAGCGATGATGCTGCCGAGAAAGCTCGCGAAGCAGCCACTGCTTAACCCTTTCGGGAAACAAAATTAAATAAGCCGCTGACACGTTCAGCGGCTTTTTTTTTATCTGTCAGCGCACTAGGATAGAGGCACATCTCTGTCTAAAGGAGTTCGTCATGAAATTGTTCTACAAACCCGGCGCCTGTTCCCTTGCTTCACACATCACGTTGCGTGAAAGCGGAATGGATTTTTCGCTGGTCGGCGTTGATCTTGCGAAAAAACAGCTGGAGAACGGTGAAGATTACTGGCAGGTCAATCCGAAAGGTCAGGTGCCTGCCCTGCTTCTGGACGACAATACGCTGCTGACCGAAGGCGTGGCCATCATGCAGTACATCGCGGACAACAAAGCAGACCGCCAGCTTCTGGCACCTGCGGGCAGCATCGCGCGTTACAAAACGCTTGAATGGCTTAACTACATCGCCACCGAGCTGCACAAAGGCTTCACGCCGCTGTTCCGCCCGGATACGCCAGAAGACTACAAGCCGACTGTGCGCTCACTGCTTGAGAAAAAGATGGCTTACATCAACGAAGCGCTGCGCGACGGAGAGTGGATCAGCGGCAATCGCTTCACTATTGCTGACGCCTATCTGTTTACCGTTCTGCGCTGGGCACGCGCGGTGAAACTGGATTTAAGCGGGCTGAAGAATATCGAAGCTTATATGGCTCGCGTGGCGGCTCGTCCTGGCGTGACGGCAGCCCTGGCTGCGGAAGGGATCAGTTAATCTCCTTTCAGCGCAAGAAAAAAGGGCGTGCATTGCACGCCCTTCTCTTTTTCCTGCTGCCAGAACTTACTTCCAGCACACCAGGCAGTAGTTTTTCTTACCGCGACGCAGCAGCGTGTAACGGCCGTACAGGCGGTCACTGTCTGCGAAGGTGTATTCCGGGTCAATCTGCTTTTCACCGTTGATGGTGACAGCATTGGACGCGATGGTTTTACGCGCCTGACCGCGAGACGGCTGTAGCTCAGAGTCCACCAGTGCCTGCATCAGATCAGCGCCCTTCTCCATTTCGACCATTGGCATGCCATCCTGCGCCAGTTGTTCGAAATCGGCTTCGCTCAGGTCACTCAGCGTACCGTTAAACAGGCTTTCGGTGATGCGTTTTGCCGCCACCAGGCCTTCTTCACCGTGCACCAGGCGGGTGACGTTTTCCGCCAGCACGTACTGTGCGCGTGGTGCTTTACCGCTGTTTTTGTCTTCTTCTTCCAGCGCATTGATTTCAGCAATGTCCATGAAGGTGAAGAACTTCAGGAAGCGGTAAACGTCCGCGTCCGCGGTGTTAATCCAGAACTGGTAGAATTTGTACGGGCTGGTTTTCTTCGGATCCAACCACACTGCGCCACCTTCGGTTTTACCGAATTTGGTGCCGTCGGCTTTGGTGATCAGCGGAACGGTCAGACCAAACACCTGATTCTGGTGCAGGCGACGCGTCAGGTCGATACCAGAGGTGATGTTGCCCCACTGATCGGAACCGCCAATCTGCAGCGCAACACCGTGCAGGTTATTCAGGCACGCGAAGTCATACCCTTGCAGCAGGTTGTAGGAGAATTCAGTGAAGGAAATACCCTGGTCGTCACGGTTCAGACGCTGTTTTACCGCTTCCTTGTTGATCATCTGGTTCACGGAGAAGTGTTTGCCGATGTCACGCAGGAAGGTCAGCACGTTCATGCCGCCAAACCAGTCGTAGTTGTTTGCCGCGATTGCGGAGTTATCGCCACAGTCAAAATCGAGGAACGGCGCGACCTGCTTACGGATTTTCTCAACCCACTCCTGAACGGTATCTTCGGTGTTCAGTTTACGCTCGGCCGCTTTGAAACTCGGATCGCCGATAAGACCGGTTGCTCCGCCAACCAAAGCCACAGGCTTGTGGCCTGCTTCCTGGAACCGTTTCAGGCATAACAGGGGAACGAGATGCCCCAAATGCAAGCTGTCAGCGGTTGGGTCGAAGCCGCAATAGAGCGCGATCGGGCCCTGCGCCAGTCGCTCTGCTAACGCTTCCTCGTCCGTCACCTGAGCCACAAGGCCCCGCTCTTGCAATTGTTTAATCAAGTTACTGCTCGCCATCAAAGTCTCCATGTATAAAACAGACTGCACCTTAGCCGGTACACGACGTTTCGCCAGATGCGAAAGGTTCATAGAATAAAACGCCAGCCCGTGTTGTGCCAGCGCTTAAAACAACAAAATACGCAATTACGGCGCGAGTCGGTCGATTTTCCAGGCGTCGCTTTCACGCTGGTAAAGAAAACGATCGTGCAGGCGATGTTCGCCCCCCTGCCAGAACTCCATCGACTCAATGTTGACACGGAATCCGCCCCAGAAACTCGGCAGCGGGACTTCGCCCTGCTGGAACTTTTGTTTGAGTTCGAGGAATTTGCTTTCCAGAATGCCACGCGCCGAAATACGGCTGGATTGTTTTGAAACCCAGGCCCCAATCTGGCTGTCGCGTGGGCGACTGTGGAAATATTTGACCACTTCGAGGGTGGAAAGACGTTCCGCTTTGCCAGTGACCATTACCTGGCGCTCGAGCATATGCCATGGGAACAACAAACTGATGCGAGGATTTTTCTCAAGGTGATGCGCTTTGCGGCTACCGAGATTGGTGTAGAAGACCAGCCCCTTTTCATCATAATGCTTGAGCAGGACGATACGCTGGTACGGCTGGCCGTTCTCATCAACGGTCGCAACGACCATGGCCGTCGGATCGGCGAGTTTTGCTTCACAGGCCTGTCCGAGCCAGCGCTCAAATAAAGCCAAAGGTTCAGCAGGAAGATCGCGGCGGCGCAGGCCGCCACGGGTATATTCACGGCGCAGATGCGCGATTTGCTGCAGGTCGTCGTTATCAGACATGGCGTTTGAGAGTGTTGTCTTCGGGTAGCGCTATTGTGCGCTGCCCTTGGCAAAATCTCAACGCTTCGGATTTTGTAACTGACAGTTATTCAGGACGATACGATCGCGTTTGTAGACTGTCGCGGTGTCCCCTTTCGACCAGAAGACATAAATCCCGTCAGTGTAGCGCGCGCCTGAAGCTGAAATGCCTTGCGTCAGCGTCTGCTGCTGGTTGTCGTAAATAAAATCGACCTGCTGGCGGGTATTGTTCAGATGAACCGTTAACGGTTTTTCATCACACTGGTATTGCAGCGTGTCGGTGTTCATACGCTCAACGAACTGGTTGTAATAGCTACATCCGGAGAGCATCAGGGGTACAATTGCGAGGAGGAGTTTTTTCATTAGCTTGCCTTAAGACTGTCCCGGTCCAGGAGGGCAAGATGCCCTCCATAACGCTTCTAGTTTATCGGCATTAGCAGCATGACTCAGTCAGTTAACTCTGATTCTGCGGGTCGTTGGCAGGAAAAATGGCGCCTAAGACGGTTGCCTCACTGGCTCCCGTAACGGATGGTAGGTTCCCGGGAAGTTCTGCCAGGGTACGCCATGCCAGCCACGCAAACGCCAGGCCTTCCATATCATCGCCGCTAACGCCTGATTCGTCAGTCGTCGACACTTCGGTACCTGGCAGCAGCGCAGCAAGACGAGCCATTAACAGAGGATTACGGCTCCCGCCGCCGCAGACTAGCAGACGCTCACAGCCACCACTCAGCAGCACCTGTTCGCTGATGGTGACTGCCGTCAGTTCCGTCAGGGTGGTCATGACGTCCACCGCGCTCACATTAGGATGCTTCGCAAGCTGACGTTCGAGCCAACCGTAATTGAAGTACTCACGGCCCGTACTTTTCGGTGCAGGCAGGGCAAACCACGGGTCGCTGAGCATTTCCTGCAACAGGGGCAGATTGATTTTTCCACCACTCGCCCACGCGGCATCCTTATCGTAAGGCTTACCGCATTGACGCCAGATCCACGCGTCCATCAGCATATTTCCAGGCCCGGTATCATGGCCTTTTACCGGTAGGCCCGGACACAACAGCGACAGATTTGCAATGCCACCGATATTCAGCACCACGCGGCGCTCAAGCGGGTCTGCCAGTAATGCCTGATGAAAGGCAGGAACCAGCGGCGCCCCCTGCCCGCCCAGCGCCATATCGCGACGACGAAAATCCCCCACCACAGTGACGCCTGTGCGAGCGGCAACAATATTGTTATCACCAATTTGCAAGGTATGAGGTGCATCACTGTCAGGTTCATGCCAGACAGTCTGGCCGTGACAACCAATAGCGACCACATCACTGGCGGTGAGATTTTCCTGCGCCATCAACGCCAGAACCGCATCAGCGAACAAGTGCCCAAGGCGGGTATCGAGCTGACCATACTGCGACAGCGTTAATTGCTGCCCCTGGCAAATCGCCAGAATGGCCTCTTTCAGCGCAATGGGGATGGGATAAGAAAGGCTGGCTTGCTGCGCCACCATATTGTCATCCATTGCCGCAAGGACCACATCAACCCCATCAAGGCTGGTACCTGACATTACGCCGATATAACGACCCGATTTCATACGCCTTCCTTAGTTGTGCCCGAAAGGCACACTGAAACATAAAGTCCTGCTCAATGCCACGACCGGCTCATAAAATTTAACAATCGCCCACAAAATCCCTCAAACTCTGTCTTTCTTCACTGGCGAAGCGGCTGTTGACGTGTGGTTAAGATTACTGCAATTAGAATTTTCATTATATCCGCGCAGAACATATGACCGCCCAGGGATAAATGCCATATAATTGCGAGGTAAGGATGCTCTCAAGAGCGTTACTTGGTGAACAGGAGATTCATAAATGATGTTACGTGTATTGGCCGTTTCAATGATCGGTTTAACGCTCGCGGGTTGCGTCAGCAGCAGTGGCCTGTCCGGCGACGTGTATTCCGCATCCGAAGCCAAACAAGTTCAGAATGTGACTTACGGGACTATCGTTCACGTACGTCCAGTCCAGATTCAGGGTGGTGATGATTCGAATGTCATCGGCGCTATCGGTGGCGCAGTCCTCGGTGGCTTCCTGGGCAATACCGTTGGTGGCGGCACAGGCCGTTCACTGGCAACGGCAGCGGGTGCTGTAGCTGGCGGCGTTGCGGGTCAGGGCGTCCAGGGCGCGATGAACAAAACTCAGGGCGTTGAGCTGGAAATCCGTAAAGACGATGGCAACACCATCATGGTCGTTCAGAAACAGGGTGATACCCGTTTCTCTGCTGGCCAGCGTGTTGTAATGGCAAGCAACGGCAGCCAGGTGACCGTGTCCCCTCGCTAAAGATCTCGTGTGTGGCCGCCCGGCCACACACGCTGCTGCTTACGTCTCCACACGCTTATTGTTATTTCCCCACAAATACTTTGCTTACTTTACATAACCGCAGACATTCTCTCATTTAACAGAATTAATACTTGCGCATGCGCAATATTTTTTGCGCCATGAACAAATAAACTCAGGACGTTTAGGCTTATGCCTGTTTATTGGCTTTGCAAATGGCGATGCCATTTTTCCAGGATGTTATTATGCTTGTAAAATCGTCTTACCCGATTAATCGGCTACTGTGTTTTTTTGGTGGTTCCGTGTTTGTCGTTGGCTTGCTGAATCTATTTTCCAGCCAGGTCATTTATCGTATCCCTGCGACGATGCCAACGCTTTTTCCGGTAATGACCATATTTTTAATGGTCTTCCACTTTCTGATCGCCAGTTTTATGGTGATGAAATATCTTTGTGATAAACGTCGTCTGTACCTGATGGCCATAGCCTGCGCCTTTGGCGGCTCCGCGCTGCTGATGCTGGGAACGTTGAGCAGCTATACGGACTGGCTATTGTGCTCGCCTATCGCAAAAGTGAATTATAACGACGCCTTTATCTACTACTTTTTCCGTAACGTTATGATGGCAGTTTTATTCATGACATCAATAATCCTGTATAAATATCGACACAGCCAAATTCATACACTCCGCAACCATATTGTTATTCTTACCTTTGTTATTGGGTTTACCGCCGTGATGCTTGTTTTATCATGGCTGTATTCCAGCAATTATGCAGGAATGAATTTACAATTAATTGACAACCTCAGCCGACACTTCACCCCCCTCTGGCACACTTATCTTATTGGTGGATTAATTGGCCTCTGGTGCCTGACCTTGTTCACGATGTTAGTGATGACCCGGCTCAGGAATATATTTTGGTTTAGCGGTTATTTTTTCTGCGTTTTTTATATCTTTACCCTCTATCTCCTGCAACCGGCGCTTTCGGTCGAGGGATACGGCTGGTATCAGTCACGGCTGTTTGAAACGTTCGCTACGCTATTTTTAATCCTCGTACTGTTGTGTGACGTGTTTACCCTCTACCGCGAGTCCAACAACAAGTATGAAGACTCGTACCAGAACTCGATCCGTGACCCGATGACCCGCCTGTATAACCGCAGTTTCTTCTATGACTCGCTGGGCACCCGGATGGCTTCAGTATCGGCTTCAACGCCGGTATCGGTGATTGTCTGCGATCTTGACCATTTCAAACGCATCAACGACCAGTACGGCCATTTACAGGGCGATAAAGTCATTCAGTGCGTAGCCGATATTCTGCAAAATTCGCTACGCCAGGGTGATGTGGCCGCGCGAATAGGCGGGGAAGAGTTTGCTCTGCTGCTTGCCAATACCGACGCAGACAGCGCACAAAGCATAGCAGAACGCATCCGCAAAACCGTATCCGTGCAGGATGCGCTGGATCCCGACAGGATACCGGAGCCCGTCACCATCAGCATGGGCATCTATACCGCGATCCAGCCAGAGGCCTCACAGGAAGTTTGCGTGCAGCGCGCTGACGAAGCAATGTACAAGGCGAAGGAAAACGGGCGCAACCAGGTGGTGACCTGGCAGGCATAACAATGAAAAAGGCCCTGAGAGTCAGGGCCTTGATTGTTCGTCTTAGTCTCTGGATTGCAGATCGTTAATGTTCTGCTCCAGCTTACGGATGAGCCCAAGCAGCAAATCCAGTTCTTCCGGTGAAATACCGGACAGGATTTCCCCCCGGGTTTTGCGGATAACCGCCTCCATATCTTCAATCAGCGGTTCTGCTTTTTCAGTCAGTTTAATACGTTTAGCACGACGATCGTTGGCGCAGGTCTGACGCGAAATCAGGCCCTTTTCTTCCAGTTGATCCAGCGTACGGACCAGAGACGGCTGCTCGATACCAATCGCTTTAGCCAGTTGAATTTGCGACTGTTCTGGTGGCAGCTGATGAATGTTATGCAGCGTGACCCAGTGAGTCTGCGTTAATTCCAGAGGTTTGAGGCGATGGTCAATCAGAGCACGCCATATGCGCACTAATCGTGCCAGATCGGACCCTAATGGCGATTCCAATTTCATCTCCTTATAATTAGCTTGCTAAGTTATTATACTGATTTTAGAATAGTGTGCAGCATTTAACTATTCAAAACAAATGTATTGCCGCTTCCTCGCAGACTGACACAATGATTTACACTGATAATCATTCTCTCGCGCGTGCCCCACTCACCCGGCAATAACGCATTTGCAAAGGATTTTTGCTCGTGAATCTGACGTTAAACAGCACCGGACTTCCCCTCCAGGACCTGGTCATCGGGGCATCCATTTACTTTCCGCCGCTGTTCAAAGCGGTGTTACTCGGTTTCTTCATCTGGCTCATTGCCCACCGTCAACTGCGCGACTGGATGTACGCGGGCGACGTCTGGCACCCTTTGCTGATGGATCTCTCTTTGTTCGCGCTGGCTGTCTGCCTGTCCTTACTTCTGATCGTGGTGTGGTAACGAAACCTGATGAAAAAACTAAAATATTTCTCCACGCTGCTGGTTGCAGCGCTTGCGCTGATTGCCGTCTGGCTGATGTGGAACTACTACATGCAGTCCCCCTGGACGCGCGACGGCAAAATTCGCGCAGAGCAGGTCAGCATTACGCCCCAGGTGTCAGGGAGCATCATTGAACTGGCCGTTCGTGATAATCAGAGAGTCAACGCTGGCGATACCCTTTTTCGTCTGGATCAGACGCCATTTCGTATCGCGGTGATGAATGCAGAAGCCCAGTTGGCGAAAGCGCAATCCGATAAGGCAAAAGCGCAGTCCGATATGGATAAAGCCGATGCGGATATGATGAAAGCGCGTCGCGAAGCCGACAGACGCCGCGATCTTCCGAAAAACTTTATCTCCGCCGAAGACCTGGATACGGTCAATATCGCCCTGCAAACGGCAAAAGCCGATGCTGAAGCCGCGAAAGCCAATGTTGCCGCGGCAAAAGCCAGTGCCGATGCGGCTAACGCGGCGCTGGAGCATGCCAAATGGCAGCTCAGCCAGACGGAGGTCAAAGCCCCTGTCGATGGCTGGGTCACGAATCTGTCTACAAGGACCGGTGATTATGCTGCTGTAGGCCGCCCTGTGTTTGCCCTTGTAGATAGCCATTCGTTTTATGTCGTGGGCTACTTTGAAGAAACCAAATTGCGCCACATTCAGGCCGGAGATAAAGCCAGCATTGTGCTCTACAGCAACGGCAATACGTTACAGGGTCACGTCGCCAGTATCGGCCGCGCCATTTCCGATCAGAGCGTGGGCAGTGAAAGTAATCTTGTGGCAGACGTCAAACCGACGATCCCCTGGGTTCGCCTGGCGCAACGTGTTCCGGTTCGCATTGAATTCGACAAGCTGCCCGACGATGTCGTGCTGGTGTCAGGCACCACCTGCACCGTGTCGATTGGCGGTTAATGATGACGTTTCAGGTTCTGAACTGGCGAACGCTCCCCTGGATTAAAGCGACTCGCCCACAGTGGCGATATGCGTTGCGAAACGGCATCGCCATGTGTCTGGCGTTAAGCTTCGCCTATTACATCAACCTGGATGAGCCCTACTGGGCGATGACGTCGGCAGCGGTCGTCAGCTTCCCGACCGTTGGCGGCGTTATCAGCAAAAGCTTCGGTCGTATTGCCGGCAGCCTGCTCGGCGCCTGTGCGGCTATTTTGATTGCCGGGCATACGATGACCGACCCCTGGTTCTTCCTGTTAAGCATGTCGGCCTGGATTGCCTTTTGTACCTGGGCCTGCGCCATGTTTATGAACAATGTGGCCTACGCCTTTCAGCTTGCCGGATATACCTGCGCCATCATCGCTTTTCCTCTCGTTAATCTTGTTGAAGCCACGCAGCTTTGGGAGATAGCCCAGGCACGCGTCTGTGAAGTCATTGTGGGGATCATCAGCGGAGCGCTCATGATGATGATCATGCCGAGTACTTCCGATGGCACAGCGCTGCTGACAGCACTAAAGAAGATGCATGCGCGCATCCTCGAACACGCGAGTTTGCTCTGGCAACCTGAAAACAGCGATGCCGTGCGTACCGCCCATGAAAGCGTCATCGGTCAGATCCTGACCATGAATTTGCTGCGCATCCAGGCGTTCTGGAGCCACTATCGCTTTCGTCGCCAGAACAGCTTGCTGAACTATCTCCTGCATCAGCAGCTGCGTTTAACCAGTGTGATATCCAGCCTGCGCCGTATGCTCATGAACTGGCCAACGCCGCCTGAAAACACCCGTGAAGTGCTGGAGAGTTTGTTTGCGGAGCTGGCAAAGCCCAACGCGGATGCCTGTACCGTGGCCCGAATAATTGCCCCTCTGGCCCCCGCCGATCCACTGGATTTTCGTCACCATGCCTTCTGGCATCGGCTGCGCTATTTCTGCCGACTTTATTTGTCGTCCAGCAGCTGGCTTCGCCGGCTGGAAAATGCCTCCGCCATCACTGAATTTGATGTTCCGAAAGCACCTGCCCTTGCGCGTCGGACCGACCATGCCGAAGCTCTGCTGAATGGCGTGCGTACTTTTATCGCACTGGTCATGGTTGGCGCATGGACTATCAACGCGCAGTGGTCGTCTGGCCCGGCCGCACTGACGCTGGCGGCGATATGCTGTGTGCTTTATTCCATCTCCCCTTCACCGTTTAATTCGTTGACGCTGTTGTTGCGCACCTTGCTGCTGCTCTCGCTGTTCAGTTTTGTGGTGAAATTCGGTTTGATGGTGCAGATAAGCGACCTCTGGCAGTTTCTGCTGTTCCTGTTCCCGCTCATTATTACCATGCAACTGCTGAAGTTGCAGATGCCGAAGTTCGCCGGGTTATGGGGGCAGATGATTGTTTTTATGGGCTCATTTATCTCGGTTTCCAATCCACCAGTGTATGACTTTGGCAGTTTCCTCAACGACAATCTGGCGAAAATTCTGGGTGTCGGTCTGGCGTGGCTGGCCTTTGCTGTACTGAAGCCCGGTTCGGATGCGCGCAAAAGCCGACGTCATATCCGTTCGTTACGCCGCCATTTTGTCGACCAGCTCAGCCGCCACCCTCAGCAAAGCGAACATGAGTTTGAATCGCTGGTATACCATTACATCAGCCAGTTGAGTAACAGCCAGGACGCGATGGCCAGACGCTGGTTGCTGCGCTGGGGCGTGGTGTTACTCAACTGCTCACATGTCGTCTGGCAGCTGCGCGATTGGGAAACACGTTCTGATCCATTGGTTCAGGTGCGCGACCTTTGTATTTCTCTGCTGCGGGATGTGATGAGCGAGCGAGGCGTTCAGCAGCGCCCGCTTGCCTCCGCGCTGGAAGAATTGCAGCGGATTTATGAAGCGCTTGGGCATCACCACCAGCCTGCGGCGCGAGAACTGGCGGCGATTGTGTGGCGGTTATACTGCTCGCTATCGCAGCTAGAGCAGGCGCCACAGGCTGGCACAATAGAGACTCGGGCTACTTAATCACACCACATGCAAAGCGCGCCCCACCGCCGCCTAGCGGTTTTGGCTGATCGGACAAGTTATCCCCTCCGACATGGATCATCAGCGCTTTGCCTTCTACCTCATCCAGTTTTTTCAGGCGCGGCGCCAGCACTGGCTGTGTCGCTTTGCCATCCTGCGCAACCACTAACAGCGGTAAATCGCCCAGGTGTCCCATACCGGTTGGACCTTCATGCTTACCGGTGTGATCCGGGTCGAGATGCCCACCCGCGGCTTCTGCGGCGGTGGCTTTTCCATCCTTCAATGCGGGCTGGCAACTGCCATTCGTGTGAACGTGGAACCCGTGTTCACCAGGCGGCAACGCTTTAAGATCCGGAGCAAACTCCAGGCCTTTATCCGTTTCAGTGATTTTTACTGTGCCGATGGATTGACCCACGGCCTGCGAAGTGACCAGATTCATTTCAACCTCTGTGCTGGCAGCAAACGCACGGGTTGAAATAGCGAGGGTAAGAAGTGCCAATGTAACTTTCTGCATAAGACCTCCATAAAAAAGGTGTCGCTGTTAAGTCTAAACCAGCGACACTTTTTTTGAGCGGTAAGTCAGATTTACGGTACGTCGTAACCCAGCGCCGCTTTACGAATGCGGAACCACTGCTGACGGGTCATCTCAAGCGATTCGGCGGCAATGGCAGAACGAACACGCTCGATTTTGCCAGAGCCAATAATCGGCAGCGGCTGTGACGGCAGACGCATCACCCACGCATACACCACCTGCTCAATGCTCTGGGCATTCAGTTCTTCCGCCACCTTAGCCAGTTCATCACGCAGCGGCTGGAAGCTCTCATCATTGAACAGGCTACCGCCACCCAGGCAAGACCAGGCCATTGGGCGCACTCGCAGCTGTTGCAACTGATCCAGCGTGCCATCCAGCAGCAGCGGCTGATGCACCGGAGAGAGTTCAACCTGATTTGTCGCCAGGGTAAACGGCAGGCGGGATTGCAACAGTGAGAATTGTGCTGGCGTAAAGTTAGACACACCGAAATGACGAACTTTGCCGCTCTGGTGCAGCTCAGTGAAGGCTTCCGCCACTTCGTCAGCATCCATCAGCGGATCAGGACGGTGGATCAGCAGCAAATCGAGATGGTCGGTCGCCAGGTTAACCAGTGACTGTTCGGCGCTGCGAACGATATGGTCACGATCGGTGATGTAGTGCCCGATTGCATTTTCAGGACGAGCCGTGGTGGCGATGCCGCATTTGCTGACCACTTCCATACGGGAACGCAGGTGTGGTGCGAGCTTCAGGGCTTCACCAAAGGCTGCTTCACAAAGGTAACCACCGTAAATATCGGCGTGATCGACCGTGGTGATCCCCAGATCGAGATGCTCTTCAATAAAGCTTACCAGCTGGCGCGGGGACATGTTCCAGTCCATCAGACGCCAGTAACCCATTACAAAACGGGAAAATTCCGGGCCATTAGGCGCGAGAGTAATACGCTGAACCATCAAAGCTTCCTCAACAGAAAAATTTCATCGAGTATACGCACATTTGCGCTCAAAACAGTGAGGGCTGCTGTGGATCTTCGGCTTCTGAGGGTTTGTTTGCGCGGATTTTGCGCAGCAGACGCTGACGGCAAAGGCGAAGAACGTCCTGCTTTTGCGCGTCACTCATGGTTTGCCACTGGAAACGCTCGTCGCGGCTGCGCATACAGCCACGGCAGTAGCCACGTTCATCCGACTGACAAATGCCCCGGCACGGGCTTTGTACCGGGAAAAACTCCAGTTGTTCTGCCACACCGCCCCCTGTTGATTGCTTCTTCTCATTGAAGCCTGAGAATCGCCATCCTGCAACCGGAATCATTTCCTTCTTGCATTAGACCGATCGGTCTATTAAAGTGAGCCGTATGAGCAGACAGACCGAACATGACACCCGCGAACATATCCTCGCCACCGGCGAGACGCTGTGTATGCATCGCGGCTTTACCGGAATGGGATTAAGCGAACTCCTGAAAACGGCAGAAGTGCCGAAGGGTTCGTTTTATCACTATTTCCGCTCTAAAGAAGCCTTTGGTGTGGCGATGCTGGAGCGGCACTATGCCGACTATCATCGCCGTCTGGTGGAGCATTTTACATCCGGCGCAGGTAACTGCCGCGACAGGCTTCTGGCCTACTATCAGCACACGCTGAACCAGTTTTGCCAACAGGGGATTATCAGCGGCTGTCTGACCGTCAAGTTATCTGCCGAAGTGTGTGACCTCTCGGAAGTGATGCGCACAGAAATGAACAAAGGGGCCAGCCAGATTATCGTCCTGCTGACCCATGCCCTTGAAGATGGTCGAAAGGAAGGTAGTCTGACCTTCCTGGGCGATGCCCATAACCAGGCCGAAGTGCTCTACTCCTTATGGCTGGGCGCCAATCTTCAGGCCAAGATTTCCCGCAGTTCAACGCCGCTGGAAAGCGCGCTCGAACATGCAAAGACTATGATTGCCGCGCCTGGGCTGTAACAGGCGTTTTTATTTCATGAATCACTTGACGACCGGTCTATTCAGGAGTTATCGATGTCTCAACAGAAACTGTTTACCCCGCTGAAGGTCGGTGCCATTACCGTCCCTAACCGTGTCTTTATGGCCCCGCTGACTCGTCTGCGTAGCATCGAGCCGGGCGATATCCCTACGCCGCTGATGGGTGAATATTATCGCCAGCGCGCAAGCTCTGGTCTGATCATCTCTGAGGCCACGCAAATTTCTGCCCAGGCCAAAGGTTACGCTGGCGCACCAGGCCTGCACAGCCCGGAACAAATCGCCGCATGGAAAAAAATCACCGAAGGCGTTCACGCTGAAAACGGCCACATGGCTGTTCAACTGTGGCACACCGGTCGTATCTCTCACACCAGCCTGCAACCTGGTGGTCAGGCTCCGGTTGCGCCGTCAGCCCTGAATGCAGGCACTCGTACTTCCCTGCGTGATGGCAATGGCAATGCGACTCGTGAAGACACCTCCACGCCGCGAGCGCTGGAACTCGAAGAAATCCCTGGCATCGTGAACGATTTCCGTCAGGCGGTCGCCAATGCTCGCGAAGCTGGTTTTGACCTTGTCGAACTGCACTCTGCGCACGGTTACCTGCTACATCAGTTCCTTTCTCCTTCAGCGAACCATCGTACCGATCAGTACGGCGGCAGCATTGAAAACCGCGCTCGTCTGGTGCTGGAAGTAGTCGATGCGGTGAGCAAAGAGTGGAGCGCGGACCGCATCGGTATTCGCGTATCCCCAATTGGCTCTTTCCAGAACACCGACAACGGTCCGAATGAAGAAGCTGACGCGCTGTACCTGATTGAAGAACTGGGCAAACGCGGTATTGCTTACCTGCACATGTCGGAGCCTGACTGGGCTGGCGGCCAGCCGTATACCGAAGAGTTCCGTCGTAAAGTACGCGAGCGTTTCCACGGGCCAATCATTGGCGCTGGCGCTTACACGCCAGAGAAAGCCGAAGACCTGATCGCTAAAGGGCTGATTGACGCCGTCGCGTTTGGCCGTGCTTACATCGCCAACCCTGATTTGGTCGCACGCCTGGAGCGTAAAGCAGAGCTGAATCCTCAGCGTCCGGAGAGCTTCTACGGCGGTGGCGCGGAAGGTTACACCGACTACCCTACTCTCTGATCCTCGCATTGATAGCGGCGGCAATCCGCCGCTATACTCTACGTTCTGGTTTATCAAACAATAGTTTAAGGGGAAGAGAATGCGCCTACTTCACACCATGCTGCGTGTTGGCGATCTGCAACGCTCCATCGAGTTTTACACCAACGTGCTGGGCATGAAGCTGCTGCGCACCAGCGAAAACCCGGAATATAAATACTCCCTCGCTTTCGTTGGCTACGGCCCGGAAACCGAAGAAGCGGTGATTGAACTGACTTATAACTGGGGCGTTGACAGCTACGACCTCGGTACCGCTTATGGTCACATCGCGCTGAGCGTCGATAACGCGGCAGAAGCCTGCGAGCGCATCCGCAATAACGGCGGCAACGTGACGCGTGAAGCGGGTCCGGTCAAAGGTGGCACTACCGTCATCGCCTTTGTGGAAGATCCAGATGGCTATAAAATCGAACTGATAGAAGCGAAAGATGCGGGCAAAGGCCTCGGTCAATAACTTCTCAGGGCGCCCAGGCGCCCTTTTTTACACCTGCCTTTACTGCAAGATTCGGTAAAATTTGCCATAATGCGCGCTAATTTTTTCCAGTCTAAGAGATCCTGATGTCCGACAACGCTCAACGTAACGCACTGTGCGACCGCTTCCGTGGTTTTTATCCTGTAGTCATTGATGTCGAAACCGCAGGCTTTAATGCCAAAACGGATGCACTACTCGAAGTGGCGGCTGTGACGTTAAAAATGGATGAGGAAGGCTGGCTGATGCCGGACAGCACGCTGCATTTTCACGTTGAACCTTTTGAAGGCGCAAACCTGGTGCCTGAAGCGTTGGCCTTTAACGGCATCAACCCGAACGATCCTGAACGCGGTGCGGTAAGCGAATACGACGCGCTGCACGCCATCTTCAAAGAAGTGCGTAAAGGCATGAAGGATCAGGAGTGCAATCGCGCCATTATGGTCGCGCACAATGCCACCTTTGATCACAGCTTTATGATGGCTGCTGCTGAACGCGCTGGCCTGAAACGCAATCCGTTCCACCCTTTCGTGACTTTTGATACTGCCGCACTGAGCGGGCTCGCACTGGGTCAAACCGTGCTTTCAAAAGCATGCATCGCCGCAGGCATGGAATTTGACGGCACTAAAGCGCACTCCGCGCTGTATGACACCGAACAAACGGCTCAGCTCTTCTGTGAGATTGTTAATCGCTGGAAGCGTCTTGGCGGCTGGCCGCTGCCAATAGCGGAAGAACAGGCGTAAAAAAAGCGACCCTCGGGTCGCTTTTTTATTGGCCAGACAACTTACTCGGCTTGTGCCGCGTCGTCTTTGTATTTCGCCGCGGTCTCTTTAATCAGCGCCTGCAGTTCGCCGCGCTGGTACATCTCAATCAGGATGTCACAGCCGCCTACCAGCTCACCGTCGACCCACAGCTGTGGGAAGGTTGGCCAGTTAGCGTATTTTGGCAGCTCGGCACGGATGTCCGGGTTTTGCAGGATATCAACGTAAGCAAAGCGCTCGCCGCAAGCAGACAGCGCCTGAACCGCCTGAGCAGAGAAACCACAGCTTGGCAGCTTTGGAGAACCCTTCATATACAGAAGGATTGGGTTTTCAGCGATTTGGGCCTGGATTTTCTCAAGAGTCGTACTCATTGTCTTGCTTCCTTAAACTTCTTTTTATAACAGGAGTCAGTCAGTGTAACGCCAACGGCTACTGTCAGAAAATAACATTTTGTTCACTCAAATGCATTTTACATCCGGTGCCGTGAAGTTGCCTTAAAAATGTGTCTTTATCGGCAAACCCCCGATAATTCTGAGTGTTTTCCAGCCACCTTATGTCAACTTTGACGCATTTTTTTGCAGTCGCTAACGAAACAGAGCATCCGATACAAAAAGTCTATTAACATTCGCGGTTTTTATGCATTAGAATCGATGCGTTTTGTCAATCATACCCAGGCATGACTGTTTTATGCCTGATTCACAGAGGAACGCTGGGTGGCGCGGATAAATAAAATCTCGATCACGCTCTGTGCTTTACTGTTTACATCGTTGTCTATTACGCCTTTGTCGCATGCGTCAGAGCAGGCGCGTTCGTCTGCATCTCAAAAGTCCCATCAGGCGAAAGACACAGACCGTAAAAAGAAAACGACCAGTAATAAAAGCAAAACCACCGCAAAGAATACCAGCAAGAAAAAATCCAGCAGCCTGAAGTCTAAAGCCCCGGTTCAAAGCAAACGCACTTCCTCCAGCAGTAAAACCACTTCTACCCGCCGCACACACAGCGCCGCGTTAAAAACCGCCTCAGCGAAAATGGTTCAGAAATGCACCGTGCGTAAGGGCCATAAGAAGAAGTGTGTGGAGGAAGAAGTGAAGCCGCTGACCATCGCCGATGCGCATAAAGTTCGCGTGCAGAAAGCGCAGAAAACTGCAATGAACAAGCTGATGGGTCAGATTGGTAAGCCGTATCGCTGGGGTGGCACATCCCCTCGCACTGGGTTCGATTGCAGCGGTCTGGTGTATTACGCCTATAAAGACCTGGTAAAATTCCGTATTCCACGCACCGCCAACGAAATGTATCACCTGCGTGATGCCCGTGCGGTTGATCGTGGTGAATTGCAAAGCGGTGACCTGGTGTTCTTCCGCACTCGCGGTCGCGGCACTGCCGACCATGTTGGCGTTTACGTTGGCAATGGCAAATTCATTCAGTCCCCCCGGAGTGGTCGGGACATCCAAATCACTTCCCTAAGCGAAGATTACTGGGCAAACCACTACGTCGGCGCTCGCCGCGTGATGACGCCTAAAACCATTCGCTGATCCGTGCCCTGTCGCCAGCCGACAGGGTAAGTTCCTCTTTTGCCACTTCTTTTAATTTGCTACCCTCTCCCTACTCAATACAAGGTTATTGATCCATAAGTCAGAACAATAGGGAGAGAAGCAATGTCATTTGAATTACCTGCATTACCGTATGCGAAAGACGCACTGGCACCACACATTTCCGCAGAAACGCTGGAATACCATTATGGTAAACACCACCAGACCTATGTCACCAACCTGAACAACCTGATCAAAGGCACCGCATTTGAAGGTAAAACGCTGGAAGAGATCGTGCGCACTTCTGAAGCTGGCGTGTTCAACAACGCCGCTCAGGTGTGGAACCATACCTTCTACTGGCACTGCCTGGCGCCAAATGCCGGTGGCGAACCGACCGGTGAAGTCGCTGCCACTATCAATGCCAGCTTTGGCAGTTTTGCTGACTTCAAAGCACAGTTCACCGATGCCGCTATCAAGAATTTCGGCTCTGGCTGGACATGGCTTGTGAAAAAAGCAGATGGCAAACTGGCGATTGTCTCTACGTCTAACGCAGGCACACCGCTGACCACTGACGCGAAGCCGCTGCTGACCGTTGATGTGTGGGAGCACGCTTACTACATTGACTACCGCAACGCCCGTCCGAACTACCTCGAGCATTTCTGGGCGCTGGTAAACTGGGAATTTGTTGCCAAAAATCTGGCGGCGTAATGCCTGGCCCGGCGACGACGGTCGCCGGGCAATTCGTTACTGACTGGCGCAAGCCTCTTCAGGCTGACGACGGCCGCTAAATATCACCACCATTAATGCCAGTCCGGCGATAATCGCGCCCATTACAGGTACAAAGCTGTAGCCCAACCCGCCAGAAATGACCGCACCGCCCGCCGCTGCACCCAACGCATTCCCCAGGTTGAACGCTCCGATGTTCACGGAGGAAGAGAGCCCCGGCGCTTCGTGCGCAACGCGCATTACTCGCATCTGCAGCGGTGGCACCACTGCAAAGGTCGCCGCCCCCCAAACCACCATACTGACGGCCGCGCCCACTTCACTTTCCGCAAGCCACGGGATCGCGACCATAACGGCAATCAACAGCAGCAAGAAACCTTTCAGCGTCGCGGTGACGGAACGGTCAGCAAATTTACCGCCAAGGTAGTTTCCGATAGAGAAGCCCACGCCAATCAACACCAGCATCGCCGTCACAAACAGAGGAGAGGCAGAAGTAATGGTGTGCAGCACTGGCGCGATATAGGTATAGAGCGTGAACATCGCCCCTGCCCCAAGCACCGTGGTGAGTAAAGCCGTCAGCACCTGAGGACGTACCAACACGGAGAGTTCCTGCTTCACATTAGGACGCTCACCGCTGCTACCTTTCGGTAAGGAGACCCACAGGCTCGCCATCGACACAACACCCAGCCCCGCCGTTGCAAGGAATGACATACGCCAGCCGATCGTTTCACCCAGCCAGGTGGCAGCAGGCACGCCGCCGATATTGGCAATCGTCAGGCCCATAAACATGGTCGCGACCGCGCTGGCCTGTTTATGCTTCGGCACCACGCTTGCCGCCACCACCGACCCAAGGCCAAAGAAAGCGCCATGATTGAGACTGGTAATGATGCGGGAAAGTAACAGCGTGGTGTAATCAGGCGCGATAGCCGAAAGCACATTGCCGAGGGTAAAAATCGCCATCAGGAAGATAAGTGCATTGCGGCGAGCACGGTGCGACAGCAGCAACGTCATCAACGGTGCGCCAACCATCACGCCAATGGCATACGCGCTGATCAGCATCCCCGCGACAGGAATGGAGACATCGACCCCTTTAGCAATCACGGGCAGCAGCCCCATCGGAGAGAACTCCGTGGTGCCAATACCAAAAGCCCCGATTGCCAGTGCCAGCAGGGGAAAGTTGATTTTCATGTTGTAACTCCGGTAAGCCATCCTGAAGTGATGGCGCGACAGCAGAAGTCAAAAGCATGACATCAATCACAAAAAAACAAAAGTGAACGAAATGGCAAAAGATTTTTGCGAAAATGATAACAATCTGAAGGAGGGAGTCACGGAGGAAGCGCAGGCTTCCTCCGCGTAAATCAGTGCAGGACTGCGGTCAGTGCGCCAATGATGATCACACCCAGGGCAAAAACGGTCGTCATCAACGAGAGCTTCAGGTCGGTACTCATCAATTTTTCTCCTTTTAATCCCCACAACAAAAGTGAGCTTGCTCATTTTTGCACAGTTACGCCTAAAAATCTTCCAGGTTTTGGGGCCATAACGATTTTTCTCTTTCCCTTTGCCTCAGAATCAGACAAAATTCCACGCTAATTTAAAAGCGTAGCAGCCATTGACCCCCTCCCGTCGTCCTGTGTTGTTTCCCGGCGTACCGCAATTGAAATGAATTGCACCAAGGGTGTGTAAAGGCAAACGTTTTCGTGTCGATAATCAGGCGTAAGGAAAGGGTCTGGAGTGAGAGCGAATGGCAACAATTAAAGATGTAGCGAAGCGCGCAAACGTTTCCACTACAACTGTATCACATGTAATTAACAAGACGCGTTTCGTTGCGGAAGAGACCCGCAATGCGGTGTGGGCGGCCATTAAAGAGCTGCACTACTCCCCAAGCGCCGTGGCTCGCAGCCTGAAAGTGAACCACACCAAAACGATTGGCCTGCTGGCGACCAGCAGCGAAGCCGCCTATTTTGCGGAAATTATCGAAGCCGTTGAGAAAAACTGCTTCGAAAAAGGCTATACCCTGATTTTAGGTAATGCCTGGAACAACCTGGAAAAACAGCGTGCCTATCTGTCGATGATGGCGCAAAAACGCGTCGATGGCCTGCTGGTGATGTGCTCCGAATACCCGCAGTCTGTACTCGATATGCTTGAAGAATATCGACATATTCCGATGGTGGTGATGGACTGGGGCGAATCAAAAGCGGACTTCACTGACTCCGTTAACGATAACGCTTTCCAGGGCGGATACATCGCCGGTCGTTATCTGATTGAACGCGGCCATCGTGATATTGGCGTGATCCCAGGTCCTCTGGAGCGCAATACTGGCGCTGGTCGCCTGGCTGGCTTTATGAAGGCCATGGAAGAAGCGCAGGTTAAGATCCCGGAAAACTGGATTGTACAGGGCGATTTCGAACCTGAATCCGGCTATCGCGCCATGCAGCAAATCCTTGCGCAACAGCCACGCCCTTCTGCCGTCTTCTGCGGCGGCGATATCATGGCGATGGGCGCATTGTGCGCCGCCGATGAAATGGGCCTGCGCGTTCCGCAGGACATTTCCGTGATTGGCTATGATAACGTGCGCAACGCGCGCTTCTTCACCCCTGCGCTGACCACCATTCACCAGCCTAAAGATTCACTGGGTGAAGCAGCGTTCGATATGCTGCTGGATCGCATCGTCAACAAGCGCGAAGAGTCGCAGTCCATTGAGGTGCATCCTCGCCTGATCGAGCGCCGCTCTGTCGCCGACGGTCCGTTCCGCGACTACCGTCGTTAAGATTCAGGGGCCGGTTATTCCGGCTCCTGCAACCACTCTTTATTCAGCGTTTCACTGTCACCCAGATACTCCAGCAGCCAGGTTAACGCCGGAGACATATCATTCTGTTGCCAGGTCAGACAGCAAGCCGCATCCGGAAACGGGTTTTCCAGTTCAAGTGCCACCCACTCGCCGCTGTCGATCCATGGGCGAGCAAAATGCCCCGGCACCATCCCCACGCATAAGCCTGCTGAAAGACACGTTGCTGACGATTCCCAGTCTGGCACGACGATCCGTTTCTGGTTATCCAGTAGCCAGGTGATGCGTTTTGGCAATGAACGAGAGGTATCTTCACGCACTAATGAAGGCCAGTTGCGCAACACATCGTCACTCAGCGGCCCGGGCATTTGCGCCAGAGGGTGACGGCTGGACACCACGCAGTTCCAGTTGAGCATACCCATATCGCGAAACGCATAACGTCCACCGACAGGGATCGCCTGAGTGGCGCCAATGGCCAGCTCCACGCGGCCATCGGAGAGCGCATCCCACACGCCGTTGAACACTTCCTGAAAGACACAAAGCTCCACGTCCTGAAAGTGACGATAAAAATCGACAATGAGCTGTCGGGTTCGCTCCGGCCTGACAATATTATCGACAGCAATCGCCAGATTGCCGCGCCAGCCGTTGGCAATTTGCTGACACTGCTGGCGAGTGATCTGCATTTTTTTGATAACAGAGCGCCCTTCTTTCAGAAACCAGACCCCGGCTGGCGTTAATTCCACATCGCGATGGCGACGTTCAAACAGCGGCACTGCCAGCCATTCCTCCAGCTGACGCACGGTATAACTGACTGCAGAAGGCACGCGATGCAGTTCCTGCGCTGCTGCGCTGAAGCTGCCATTGCGTGCCACGGCATCCACCACTTCAAGAGAGTATTCGGACCACATAATCTGCCTGCAAAATTTTTGAATCCACCCGACAAATATTAGCGTTTCACAAGCGAAGTTGCACTCCCTACACTCTGCTGCCATCACCACCTGCAACGAGAAAGAGAATGACTATGCAACCAGGAATTGGATTTTTGTGCTGGCTGGCAGGCTTAAGCGTGCTGGGTTTTCTGGCAACCGACATGTACCTGCCCGCCTTCGCCGCGATTCAGACTGATTTACAAACACCGGCAGCTGCCGTCAGCGCCAGCCTGAGCCTGTTCCTGGCAGGTTTTGCTTTCGCACAATTATTGTGGGGGCCGCTGTCCGATCGCTACGGACGCAAACCCATTCTGCTCATTGGCCTTGCGATTTTCGCCGTGGGCTGTATTGGCATGCTCTGGGTCCGCGATGCGACGTGGCTGCTTGTGCTGCGCTTCATCCAGGCGGTGGGGGTGTGTGCCGCTGCGGTGACCTGGCAGGCGATGGTGACGGACTACTATCCTGCACAGCGCACTAACCGCATTTTCGCCACCATTATGCCGCTGGTCGGGCTTTCCCCTGCCCTGGCACCGCTGCTGGGCAGCTGGATCCTGCACCATTTTGAATGGCAGGCTATTTTCGCCACGCTGTTTGGGATCACGTTACTGTTAATGCTGCCTGCGTTGCGCCTTAAAAAGCCAGTCAGACAAGAACACAAAGAAGAGCAGGCGTTGACGTTCATGACCTTGCTTCGTTCACGTGACTATCGTGGCAACGTGCTTATCTACGCCGCCTGTTCAGCAAGCTTCTTTGCCTGGCTGACCGGTTCGCCGTTCATTCTGAATACCATGGGCTATGGCCCAACAGTCATTGGCCTGAGCTACGTCCCGCAAACCATCGCCTTCCTGATTGGCGGTTACGGCTGCCGCGCCGCGTTGCAGAAATGGCAGGGTCAGCAAATGTTGCCGTGGCTGCTCATCGCGTTTGCGATAAGCGTTGCGGCCACCTTCGCCGTTGGCCTGGCCACTGACACCTCGTTAAGCACCCTGCTCATTCCCTTCTGCCTGATGGCGATGGCAAACGGGGCTATCTATCCAATTGTTGTCGCTCAGGCGCTTCGCCCTTTCCCACTAGCGACGGGTCGTGCCGCCGCGCTGCAAAATACGTTACAGCTTGGCCTGTGTTTCCTTGCAAGCCTGGTGGTCTCTACGCTGATAGCAACGCCTCTGCTGACCACCACAAGCGTAATGCTCGCCACCGTGGTATTAGCCGGTTGGGGATATCGGATGCAGTACGTCGCGCAACGTGATGAAACGGGCCCGGCAGAACGTTCTCACGCATAGTGTCTGAGGAAACTATGTAACAGTCATGTAATTAGGCCGCTAAGAATTTTTTATTGAATCACCCATTTCTGCGGCCTATACTGTTTTCGGTATCACATAATTACGATAAATATTAGCGATTAACGGAGGCACGGATAGCTTTCGTTTCATCATGGACGACCTTTCGGCAAGGGTTATCTCCCTTCCTCTGTTCTACGTCGGATAGCAGGCTCACGGAACTTCCGTGAGAGTTCTCACATAACCCAAAAAGCGTCTACGCTGTTTTAAGGTTCTGATCACAAGCCGCGTGATGGAGAAGCTATGAGTACATCGTGTATAGAAGAAGTTAGCGTTCCTGATGACGACTGGACCCGCATTTGCAGCGAGTTACTTAGCCGTGCAGGTATTGGTATTAATGGCACCGCCCCTTCAGACATCCGAATCAATAATCCCCATTTTTTTAAACGCGTGCTGCAAGAGGGCTCGCTGGGATTAGGTGAAAGCTATATGGATGGCTGGTGGGAGTGCGAACGCCTCGATATTTTTTTTCAGAAGGTCCTGCGCGCGGGGCTGGAGAGCCAGCTTCCCCACCATCTTAAAGACACGCTGAGAGTTGCCGGCGCCCGTCTGTTTAACCTGCAAAGTAAAAAACGCGCCTGGATAGTGGGCAAAGAGCACTATGACCTCGGCAATGACCTGTTCAGCCGCATGCTCGATCCATTTATGCAGTACTCCTGCGGTTACTGGAAAGAAGCAGAAAACCTTGAGCAGGCGCAGCAAGCCAAACTGGATTTGATTTGCCAGAAACTCCAGCTGCAACCCGGAATGCGCGTGCTGGATATCGGCTGCGGCTGGGGCGGTCTTGCTTATTACATGGCGCAACATTACGGCGTCAGCGTGGTGGGGGTCACTATCTCCGCCGAGCAGCAAAAGCTGGCTCAGGCACGCTGCGAGGGGCTGGACGTGCAAATTCTGTTGCAGGACTATCGGGATTTGCAGGACCAATTCGACCGTATTGTTTCCGTCGGCATGTTCGAACACGTTGGGCCAAAAAACTATGCGACCTATTTCGAGGTGGTCGACAGAAACCTGAAGTCAGATGGCCTGTTTCTGCTGCACACCATAGGTTCGAAAAGGACGGATAATAACGTCGATCCGTGGATCAACAAATACATCTTCCCGAACGGCTGCCTGCCCTCAGTTCGTCAGATTGCCAACGCCAGCGAGCCCCATTTCATCATGGAAGACTGGCACAACTTTGGCGCAGACTACGACACCACGCTGATGGCCTGGCACAACCGCTTCCAGCAAAGCTGGCCGGAAATTGCAGAGAACTATTCAGAGCGTTTCAAAAGAATGTTCTCGTATTACCTGAATGCCTGCGCCGGGGCGTTTCGCGCTCGCGACATCCAGCTCTGGCAGGTGGTGTTCTCAAGAGGCGCTGACGGCGGATTACGCGTCGCCCGATAGCCTCGTACACAGCTTCAGGCCCCCGGACATCGGGGGCTTTTTTATTGTGTATTGCCCGGCATATATGCCGGTGTCACCGATAGGTCAAATTCAGCGTGGCAGTGGCGTTAGCCTGTCCAGGCGTCACCGCTGACGCCGTTTTGCGATAGCGGGCCGTGAGCACCAGCGCGGCAGACTGCTCGCCCGTAGCCTGTTGATGCGTAAAGAGTTGAACGGGTTGATTGATAGCCAGCGCCTCGCTGGCAAAGCCACTCTGCGGCACCGCTAAGCCAATCTCGACGCCGACGCCGGTTGCGCTGGCGGGATCGTCAGGATAGCTCAGGGCCACCGCGGTATTGTCAGGATTATGCCCTGCGGCGGGAGCTGCTATTAGCGTTGCGCTGACCGCCGTTCCCGCCTCGCAATTTAGCCGCAGACTCTGTTGTGCCTGGCCTGCCGTCGGGCTGGCGCTGAACTGTGACAGATTCACTTTTCCCAGAGTCAGTACCACCTCGCTGTCGTCCAGCTCACAGCCCAGCGCTTTTATCGTCAGCTGCGTTTGCCCCAGCCACAGGCGGCTCAGGATATCGCCATTTGTTTCCTCGCTGGCGCTGTGGCGAAACGACACCCGCGCGATCGGCGAGCTGAAGGTTACCGTGCCCGACGCTATCCGCCCGCCCTGCGCCACTATTGCAACATTGTAAGCCGGAGAATGCGCGGTATGATTGCGGCCGCCGTCGCCCGGGTGGTAGCGGTTATCTATAGGCATCACGTTGTCATACGGCCCGGCATTGTTCCGGGTGCTGATCGCAATCCCCACGCCAGGAAGGCCGGTGGCAAAGGCTGGCGTACTGAAGCCATCCTGCGCGCTGGCAACCGGCACACTCCCCGCCTGCGCACTACCCGGCTCATAGAGGAAGCCCACCTGATAGCCATTACTGCAATCCTTTATCTCAGCATCCGGCCCGCTTACCCAGCCGGAAGTCCAGATAACCTCCCCGGGCAGCCAGTCATGGCTGTCAATCACCAGCTGCTGCGGCGGCGCTATCGTTATCGAACTTTCCCCACCCGAACGGCGGCAATCCGCCAAAGCTGCGCTACTGCAAAGCAGCAACAAAGTGAATACTCTGCGCACCTTCTTCTCTCCTGGCGGCTATTGCCACGTCATATTCACCGTCACCACCGTGGTAAATTCACCTGCGCTGACGCGGCCAGTGGGGGTATACATTCTGGCGGCGATGGGCAGTCTCGCGCCATGCGTGGCGGCGTCTATCGCCACGGTATACCGGGTGCCGTTGCCCAGATTGACCAGCGGCCTGCCGTCCAGATTAATCAACTGTAAGCCAACATCTGCCGCCGGTATTACGGCCGTGTTGGCGTAGATAACCGTGGCATAAGGGCTATCTGGCCACGGGGGGCCGGAAAAGGTGATCGTTACCTCGGTGGTGGCAGGCGGACAGTTGCTGAGCGTGATGGCAAAGGGGACGGTCGTGGAGTTGCCCCCTGCCACCGTTAACAGCTCCCGGGGATAGTCCCCAAGCGTAATGCTCTCCGGCACGCCAGTTTCACAAGGCTCCGCCTCAATCGTACCGCTTACCGAAATCATCAGCGTATCGCTGTCGCGGTATGCCGCGCTGACGGCACCGGAGAAAAATAGCCCTATCAGCAGTGCCAGCCTGAAAATAGCCGTCATGCGGTTATCCTTTTTCTAAAGGCAGCGCAGCGGCAGTACCGCCACCCCGCGCCGCACATGTTCCGTGGGGAGCTGGTACTGGGCCCTGCAACGCTGATCGCTGCCCGGCCCCCATCTTGCGACCAGGATCCCCTGCTGCTGTAGCCCGGTCAGCCATACCTGCCCCTGGTCACCCGTGAGCCCAGGGTGGCGTTCAGGGGCCGAAAGCTGCGACACCGTGGCCCCGAATGGCACTGGCGCGTGATTGCTGCGGGTCAGCACCACCAGCGCCTTCGCGCCGATGTTGGTTTTATATTCCGCCCGCACAACGGCGCCCCTTGTGGGGATCACCGTCCTGCTGTTCTCCAGCAGCTCGATAGTGCTGTCGCTTTGCCGCCGCTCGCCGAGCGAAATCTCGTTCCTGTGCCAGGGGCTGGCATAAGGAATAACCGCATAGCCGCGAACGTCCGTGCTGACACCGACGCTGTTCTCAATCGGCACGTCGGCGGCACCGGGCGCTTTAATCAGCACCACGGTTTCGTTGAGAGGCTGTGACAATGTCACGCCATCCTGATGCAGCAATAACCCACCCTGCAGGCCATAGCTCAGGCGTTGCTGATGGGCGTCATAGCTGTAACCAGCGTTGAGATCCGCCAGCCGACTCTTCAGCGCTGCGTTGAGGCTGCCGCTGACGGCCCGCTTCTGCGCGGTATAGCCCTGCTGGACGCTCCAGCTCAGGTTGTTTTGTGCCAGCGCGGTGCCGTTTAGCCCCAGCATTTGTGACGTTTCGCCGGGCCTGGCAGCATTCA
Source organism: Scandinavium sp. (assembly GCF_051650185.1). GTDB lineage: Bacteria > Pseudomonadota > Gammaproteobacteria > Enterobacterales > Enterobacteriaceae > Scandinavium. The sequence continues at coordinate 12,157 of NZ_JBOFIN010000094.1, read as the reverse complement.
GCGTATAAGTGGCATACGCCGAGGGCAGAAAGCGGGAAAGCGGCAGGCTGAGCGTCAGCGAAAACTGCTGCTGATGGTCTGGCCTCCCTCCTGCCAGCGGCGATGCGCCAGGGTCCGTATTTACGGTCCAGGTGTAGCTCAGGCCGTAACTGATCTCATGCCAGACGTTGTTGTAGCCCACGCCAAGCGAAAGCGTGCGCGGAGCATCCCGGTACGTTTCCTGAAACAGGTTCAGCGACAGCGAACCGTAAGCGGTACTCTGAGCCAGAGTGAGATCCAGCTGGCTACGCAACCGCGCAGTAGCCTCCTCCTCACTTTCCGCCTCAAGTAGATCCTGCAAGGTGTAATACCCGCCGGAGATGTAGCGGGAGCCGGTCAACGAAAGCTGAGTCTCTGTGGCCTCGATACTTTTGCTGTAGCGAACGCGCCATGCCTGCCCTCGCGCATAGGGTTTTGTTTCCGGCTGAGACCTGGCATCGGTAACGTCCAGCGACAGCGCACCCAGCGAGCCCAGATTCAGCCCCGATCCCAGCTGCAAAGCCCGATAAGCCGCAGAGCCCGGCGTAGTTTGCAGACCGCCATAGACGGTGACGCCCCCGGGCAGACCATATAAAGCCGTCAGCTCGGCAATATTTTCCTCATGATCTTGCTCCTGCCGGGTGCGCCCGACGGTCAGGCTGTACTTCAGGTGCCCTTCCCGCTGAAGCACCGGGACGCTGGCATAAGGCACCAGCAGATGCTGCTCGCTGCCGTCTGACTCTTTGATGGTCACGGCGAGATCGCCTGCGCTGCCGGTTGCGTAGAGGTCGCGGATCTCAAAAGGCCCGGCGGGCACATCGGTGCGATAAATAAGATAACCATTCTGCTTTACGCTCACCTGAGCATTACTGCGGGCAATGCCACGGATCGTCGGTGAGAAGCCACGCAGGCTGTCCGGCTGCATCTCTTCATCCGATGAGACTCGCAGCCCACGAAAAGCCACGGCCTCAAACACGTCGGCATCTGAACTGGCGTCTCCCAGCACCAGCCTGCCCCGCAGCGCCTTCAGGTCGCGCCAGGCGTAGCTGTAAACCGACCGCCAGCGATCGCCGTTGTCCCATGTCGTGTAGTTGCGCAGACGCCACGGGCCAAGGTTCAGGCCCGGACGCAGGTTCGCGTACTGCCTGCTCTCGCCCTGCTGCTGGCTGCCGCTCAGGCTGTAATTGAGCAGAAACGCAGTAATGCCCTCATCCCATAGTGCTTCAGGAACCTCGTCGCGCGGCTTGTTTTGCAAAAAGCGCTGCGGCACACGCAAATCCAGTCTGCTGCGGGAAAAATCAAACGCTGCCGTCGCGCTGAGCAGGCTGAGATCCTGGCAGGCGGCTCGCGCCCCGGATGACGTCGCTTTAATACCCCACGCCCTTAGCTGCCCGGCGCTCAGACAGGGCTGTAAGGTCTGACTGGCGCTGGCGTGGAAGACAATGTTCTGCGTCGCCACTTTGCTGTCGTTGAGGTAAACATCGACCCGGTAGCGTCCCGCTGGCTGACCGCCGTTATCAAAGGCTGAGAGATCGATAACATCCTTATTAGTGCTATCGTTTTGCAGCGCCAGAGGATTAAAGTGCTGACCCGCGTCGGCCTGTTTACTCAGCGTCAGCGCCAGCAGGAAGCCTGCGCAGAACTCCGCTCCGCTTTTTATCATGCTCATCGGGCATCACAGCTGCTGGCTGTGCCACGGCAGCGGCAGACCGTAATCGCTAATCAGCCGCCAGCGGATCGTGCCGTGGCTGAGCGCTGAGGCAACCGTCCATTCAGCGTGCTGCCCGGGGGCCACAAATGTCGCGCCCTCAATCACCCGGCCATTCAGCTGCAACACCGAAAAATTCATGTAATAAGGCGTGGGATTTTTTACCGTCAGCCTGCGGCCCTCAAGCCGCCATTGCAGCCGCTCGCAGCGCTTTTCCGGCGTGGCCTGAAGCAGCGCGCGGGGGCGATAGATAAACTTAATCTGCGTATTGATGGCAATTTCCACCCGATTGGCAGGCGCGCTGTCGTCAATCGCCGGAATACTTTTGATGTTCAGCCAGTACATCGACTCCCGGTCCTCTGCCTGCGGCACGCCAGACAGCAGCACCCGTATGCTGTTCTTTTGCCCGGCATCAAGACGGAACAGCGGTGGGGTTACGATAAAAGTCTGACGGTTGACGGAGTAAGCATCGGCCTGCGACAGCCACGACTGGATCAATGTCGGCTGACGGCCATGGTTCACTACCGCGAGCGTGGCTTCGTCACGGCTTCCCTCAAACAGCAGCCGGGTGCCGCCAACCACCACGCTGGCGGCAGCACAGGGCAGATAAACCAAAGAAAGCGCGAGCCAGTACCTGACGGCGATCGTCATGTTTTACATCCGTGATTGCGGTGAACTTCGTTCAGAGAAAGGAGAAAGTCTTATTTGTAAGAGACGGTCCAGGTGAGGATCGTGTCGACATTGCCGCCGGTCACGCTGCCGGAGCCGTTATTGACCATCGCCGCATAATAGAGAAAGTCAGCGCTTTCTCCGCTGGCGGGCAAAGTCACTGGCACGGTGTCGACATTGTTAACCACGGCGTTGTGAGCGGCATCCTCGATGACCACGCCAACGCCGCTGGCGCCATTTTCCTTCCCTTCATCGGCATTATTAAACCAGCTGCTGTTGGCATCGGTAGTGTCGCCGTGAAAGCGAAACATCGCCTGAGTGGGGATATCTTCCCCGCTTTGCGGACAGTTCGTCAGGCTGAGGGTGAAAGGCACCGCGTCCGTCGTCGCCCCGGTCGTGGCGATGCGATCTTTACTGTAATTACCCAATGCAACGGTGGCGTCAGTTTCGCCGTTGACCTCCACAGTGCAGGCTTCATCATATATTTTCCCGCTGAAGCTAATGGTACTGGTGGCAAATACGGCAGGCGCCGGGGCGCCCCCGATAAATAAAAGGAAAGAGACCCATAAAATATTTCTGGCGTTCATTGGAGTTAAACCCGTCACTATTATCAGATGGCAGACAGCCGAAAAAGTTATCGGGAATAATCCTAAGGCGCTTTGATTTTAAGCGCCAGATATTCCGGGTCTTATAGTAGCCAGCAGTCCATTACTGTACCGGAGTCTATTTGTAGACTGCTTTATTGGAGAGTTTAACGTCGCTGCGGTAATTCCCCGAGCGCCATCAGCCTGCCGTGCAGCGTTTTAATATAGCCGCCGGTCCGCAGCTCGGTGAGGATTTTTAAGATCCCGCTGCGCGACAGCCCGGTGCGCTGTTGTATAAAACGCTGGATATTAATTTCACAGCGCACCTCCTGCGGCAGGCTCCAGATCTCCAGCAGCAGCACCCGGATTTTGCCGTAAGCATCCTGTCCGACCATATATTTATCCCGCATGGTCATGGCGATAATCCGATGAGCGAGAACGGTCGAAATGTCGCGCCACAGGCCAAGCTCTTCGCTCTTTTGCATAAATAACGAGACCGGAATGAATTTGCACTGGCAGCGGGTATCGCTGATAAGCCAGGTATCGGTGCCCGCCGCCATGCTCTGCTCCTCGGCATAGCCATCAGCCAGGCCTAACAGCGTGGGGGCACTGGTGCAGCCCATCGCCAGATTGTCGCTGGTGCGAAAGACCGAGAGATTGCCGCTCATCAAAAAAATAATGTGCCTGACGCCGCCGATCACCGGATCGATTCTCTTGCCGGAAGGGAAATTCATCGTTGTGGTATTGCCGGAGAGCTGGTCAATAATTCGGGTTATAGCAGCAAGCGGTTTGCAAACCGTAAGAAAATGATAATATTCATCGACGGATGTTACATTTACTGCATTCATTTATTTCACAGCTCTCTTTTGACGTTAAACAGAAAAAACAAAACCACAGTAAAAATAAAAAAAAGCGGCGCATGCTAGCACAGGCGGATACGAGAAAAACATGATCATCTGCAATGAAATTAGTCACTCGGGCCCCGCTTCGTACTTTATTCTGCTAAAAAATAGATACAGTAATAATAATCAACAGATAAACTAAACCCTCAGCATGACAGCCTGGTGACAGCCCGTCGCATGCGAAATGACAAAAAATCGCCTGCCCCCTGCATCTGCTTTGCCCTCCTCCACGTCCTGTTTTTAGTGCTCCTTTCCGAAGCGGGCCTGTGTGCTTTATTTCTTATGACATGAAGAGGGAACCTCGATGACTCATCCATTCAGACAACTACTTCTGGCTTTTACTGTCCTGAGCTCAGCCAGCCTTAGCGCGGCAGAGTTTCACCCCTATGTTTCGGCGTTCGGCGGCATTGAGTTCGCCAGCCAGAGCGATATTTACGGCCATAACCCGGCGGGCGTGGTGCGGGATATTGATGTCGAATACAAAAATGCCTTTGCGTGGGGGCTGGCGCTGGGCACGACTTTTTATCAGAGCGAGTATGGTCAGCTCAGCGCGGAATTTGAGTACGCTTCACGCGAGCTGAAAACCGACAGCCTGAGCCTCAACCACGTTAGCCGGGATCTGAACGGCTCAGCGGGCAACGAGCTGGCGATTAACAGCTTTATGCTGAATCTGGTCTATGAAACGCCGGAGCTTATCGACAGGCTGCGGCTGTCAGCGGGGATCGGCGCCGGGGTGGCCCATCTGGATTACGATATCAACTATCTGGTCAACAACGCCCGGGTGCCGACGCAGATTAACCTCCGCGACACCGCTAACCCGTTCGCTTATCAGCTGATGGTTGGCGCTTCTTACGCCATCAATGATGATTTCAGCGTGCTGACTGGCCTGAAGTATTTCGCCGTCCGCGACCATGATATCGACCGCTATAAGCTCAACAACGGCCCCGGTCTGGAATCGGTGTTAAACGCCAGCTTTGAGAATTCATGGACGTGGAGCGCGGGCGTACGCTACACCTTCTGACGGCTGACGGCTGACGGCAGGGGCCTGCCCTGCCGTTTTTCACTCTGCCTCCATCAGGACCGCTGGCATGCCGCTCAGCGGGTGGCTCACGACCACCACCGGCTCGCCGTAAATTGCCGTGAGTTTCTCCGGCGTGGCAATCTCCCGCGGGCCCCCCTGACTGACTACCCTGCCCTGTTTCATTATCACTATATGATCGGCAAACAGGCAGGCGAGATTGAGATCGTGCAGAATGATCACCACCGTTTTGCCCTGTGCCGCCTCCTCGCGGCAAATGCGCAGCAGCTCCGCCTGATGATGCAGGTCAAGTGCAGCTGCGGGTTCATCCAGCAGCAACACCTGCGTATCCTGGGCCAATACCCGAGCCATCAGCACCCGGGCCTGCTGCCCGCCGGAGAGCTGGCGGACATCCCGCCCGGCAAACGCCAGCGTTCCCGTTCTGGTCATGGCTTGCACAATACTTAGCCTGTCTTCTTCCGCCGTCCCTTTTCTCAGCAGACGGCTCATCGCCACAACGTCCTGCACGGGATAGCCGTAATTCAGCGTCGTCGCCTGAGTAAAGACCGCCCTCCGCGCTGCACGCTCGCTGAGCGGCATCCCGGTGATCTCCCTCTGGTCGTAGAACACGCTCCCCCGATCGGGTTTGATATCCCCCGCCATCACCGACAGCAGGGTTGACTTACCTGCGCCATTCGGCCCCAGCAGTGCCGTAACGCATCCTGCCGGAAACCCGACGCTGACCGAGGCCAACAGCAGTGCCTTGCCCCGGCGATATGAAACGTCTTTTACCTGCAACATCATTCTGTTTCCTTAGATCAACGAAGCTCGCGGCTACGCCATACCAGCCACAGGAAAAATGGGCCACCAATCGTTCCGGTCAGGATCCCAATCGACATCTCCGCCGGGGCGACGACCGTACGCGACAACAGATCGGCGGCCAGCAGAAGCAACGCCCCGCAGACCGACGACAACGCAACCAGCAGTCGATGAGCAGGCCCCATCAGCAGTCGGCACAGGTGCGGGACGATCAGCCCGACGAAAGCAATCGGCCCTGCAAAGGCGACGCCCGCAGCAACCAGCAGGGAAGTCATGACAATCAACTCCTTGCGCAACCTGGCTACATTGACGCCCATATGCTCCGCCTGGCGTTCCCCGGTGACCAACAGATCCAGTAGCGGCGCACGCCAGATCAGGAACCCGGTGCCGATGACGGCCAGAGGCAAGACCAGCAGCACCACGCCCCAATCAGCAACGGAGAGCGTACCAAAGGAGAAAAATGCCAACTGCTGGCGTTGCTGCGCCGTGGCAAACCAGGAAAGCCAGCCCATGAGTGCGCTGACGGCGGCGCTGGTGGCAATCCCGACCAGCAGCAGGCGGACGCTGCCGGCCGTAGCGCCATCCGGCTTCGCCAGCCGGTAGATCAGCAGCATCACACCCAGAGCGCCAACAAATGCGCCAACCGGCAGTGTCCAGGCTCCCGCTATTGCCGCACCAGAGACAACGGCGAGCAGCGATCCGAGCGACGCTCCGGCCGAAATGCCCAGGATCCCCGGATCGGCCAGCGGATTACCGAATAGCCCTTGCAAAACCGCGCCGCAGGCCGCCAGCACCGCGCCAACCAGCATCGCCATCACGACCCGCGGCAGACGCACGCTCCACAGGGTGTGGTAGCGCAACGAGTGTAACGACTCAGCCGGGCCGCTGAAGGGCGACAGCAGTCCATCCACGACCTCATTGAAAGGTATGGTGAGCGCTCCCGCCCGCAGGCTGACAGCGATCAACCCCAGAGCCAGTAGCAGCAACATGGCGCAAATCCCCAGCAGCCGCCCTGAACGGTTACGGATGACGCTTGTCATTGCAGGCTCTCCAGCGCATCACGCAGCGCAAGCGTGGCCACCCCGCTCTGTGTGGCATCGTGGCGAATATCTTCACTGCGCATGACGATCAGCTGGCGCTTCAGTGCCGCAGGCGTCTGGGCCAGCCCGGAAACCTGCAGCCAGATCCCCTCTTCACCGCCAAGCGTTGCCAGTTCGTCGTCTGCGACAATCACCACCTCCGGCGCAACCGCAATCAACGCCTCGGTGCTCAATGAGCGAAAGCTGTGCAACCCGGCATCAGCAATCACGTTGCTTGCACCGGCACGCTGAATAAGCTGGTTGGCAGGCGTCCCGCTCCCGGCGGCGGACACTCGCCCGGCCCCGCCGCCTCGCGTAGAGATAAAGATCACACGCGGCGCAGGCTGTAGCGGCGGACGCGCCGCAACGCTGGCATAATCACGCTCAATACGACGGGCCAACACTTCGGCATCGGTTTGCCGCCCAACCAGCGCCCCAAAGCGGCGGATCTTTTCCGGAGCAGGCAGCGCCCGATCGATCAGCTGAGCATTGATTTTGTAGATTTTCAGGCGCTCCAGCAGCCGCCGCGAATCGCCAGGATTAGAGGCGATAACCAGATCCGGGGTCTGCGCCGCCAGCGCCTCTGCCGTGACGCCCTGCTTAAAAATGAGTGCAGGTTGCACAGGTGAATCGGCTGAGTCAGGCGCAACGACAATCTGCGACGACAGCCCCATTGCCTGGGCGATGTCCAGCAAATCGGCATCCAGCAATGCCAGCCGAATAGCGGGAGCATGCTGTCCTGGAGTGAGCGCTGCGGCGGGTGCCCGCTGTCTCAGATCAATCGTTTTCCCTTTTGCGTCACAGACAGACAACAGTAACGCCAGGGCTGTGCCGGCAACCAGCGGCCAGGGTCCATGTAAAAAAGTCATTATGAGTCTCCTCGGTTGTTGTTCACGACGGCAAAGAATAAAGGCCCTGCCTGACAGGGTGCTGACGCACGTTTTATTTGTGCTGTCAGCAACATGTCAGAAAAGGCGGTTTAAATAGGCTAAAAAACAGGGAGGCAAAGTCGTGAAAATACTGCTGGTTGAAGATCACCCCACGCTGCGGGAGATGACCGCCCTGCACCTTACCCGCTCGGGTCATCAGGTGGATAAAGCCTCCACCCTTGCCGAAGCCATGCATCTTCTGCGCCTGACGCTACCGGATGCAGTGGTGCTCGACCTCGGGCTACCGGATGGCGAGGGGCTCACGCTGCTGAAATCACTGAGGGAGCGCCAGTCCGCCCTTCCGGTGCTGATCGTCACCGCAAGGGATACCCTTAGCGACCGTCTGAACGGCCTGAATCTCGGTGCCGATGACTATCTGGTGAAACCCTTTGAACCTCAGGAGCTGGAAGCGCGACTGCGTGCCGTATCCCGACGCCACGCCAGCGGCCTGCTGGGCGAAGTGCTCGAGCTGGGCGCTCTGCGCCTCGATTTAAGCCGCAAAACGCTGACCGTCAACGACAGGCCGCTGACCCTGCCTCGTAAGGAGAGGCTGCTGCTGGAAGCCCTGCTGCTGGCCGGAAAGCATGCATCGGTTAAGGAAGTGCTGGAGGAGCGAATTTATGGCTTCAATGAACCGGTGACGCCCAATGCGCTGGAAGCGGTCGTCTCCCGCCTGCGCCGCCATCTGGCGGAAGCCGGGGCAGACGTCACTATCAGAACGCTGCGTGGGATTGGCTATCAGCTGAGCGAAGGTGATGTGAATGCGAAACCTTAGTTTGCGTAACCGGCTGGCGCTGGCTATGGGGGTGGCTTTTCTGCTGGGTTTTGCCGGGTTCGCTTCACACCTGGACGATATTCGCGACGAGCTGAGAAGCCTGATGCTCTCTTCCGCCATCAGCCAGCCCTCTGCCCTGCCGGAAGGCGCAATCCAGCAGCTTTGCAGCAAAGACGGTAAGCTTTTGCAAACCCTCGGTACACCACCGCCTGAAAGCGCGTTGGACAACATCAGTTGCTCGACGGAAGTCCGCCTGCTGTCAAATGAGCAGTTTGCCGCCGTGCAAACCGTCCATCCTGATGGCAGCAGAACCCTGACCCTGCGCGCCGATCCCCATGAGCAGCAGCTGATTGACGGGTTGATGGATAAACGTCTGTGGCGCGGTATCGGCTGGTGGGCTCAGCTCTCAGTGCTCTCGTTTCTCATTATTGGGTTGCTCATTCACTGGGCGCTGATCCCGGTCAGGCGCGCCGCGCAGCTGGCGGAAAGCATTGGCCCGGAGCACAGCACGCCCCGGCTTGCTGTGCAAACTCTGCCTGCGGAAATCCGTCCTTTAGCGCAGGCTATCAATGGCGTTCTCGATCGGCTGACCGAGGCAAACCTGGCGCAAAGCCGTTTTGTGGCGGATACCTCGCATGCGCTCAGAACACCGCTGGCGGCACTGTGGCTACGGCTACAGCACCATCGCCAGTCGTTACCCGACGTCGAAGGCATTGAAGCAGAGATGCATGACCTGCGCCATCTGGTCGACAGGCTGTTGCTGCTAGCCCGCTGCGATATGCTGGCAGCCAGTAAGGATCAGCCCTCGCTACGGCTAAAAGTCTCGCGCGTTTGCCGCCAGGTAGCTGCCATGATGCTGCCGCTGATCGAAGCCCAGGATCGCCGTCTCGACGTGGAGATTGACGACGGGATTGAGGCTGAGATCGATGAACTGGCCTGTAGTGAACTGCTGAAAACTGGAATCGATAACGCACTTCTTCATGGGCAAGGGACGATCACTCTGAAGGTCTCCCTCAGTGGAAAACGCTTGCTGATACTGATACGCGACGAAGGCAGTGGTCCACCGCCGGGAGCACGGGAAATCGTTTTTGACCGCTTTCGTAAACTTTCGGCGCAGACCCGGGGATGCGGGCTTGGGCTTTCCATTGCACGTGAAATCGTCCGACGCTATCACGGCGAAATCCGCTTTCTCTCCACCCCAACCTGCACGCTGCAGATCGTGTTACCCGTGGTGGCTTCAGCGTAAAAACGGGAGCCGAGGCTCCCGCTTTGCAACCTGTCCTCAAAACTGATAATTCAAAGAGAGCCAGTAGTTACGATCCGGGTTGACGTAGCCGGTGGTTGACTGCGCCGTCTGATAGTAGTCACCGGCATAGGTCGTCGAGCGACCGGCCTGATACAGACGCACATCGCTGTAATCTTTATTCAGCACGTTATTCACCGCTGCGTTTAGCTTCAATTGACTGCTCAGACTATAGGAAACCCCAAGATCCAGCACGGTCCAGGCTTTCAGATCTGGCCCTTTATCGTCGTAGACTTTTTTCTGTACCGCGCTGAGATTCTCATAGTTCTGGGTGAAGCGCGGCGCTTTTCCACGGTAGCGAGCGCTAAGCCAGGCGCTCAGATTTTCTGTCGCCTGCCAGTTCAGACGGGCATTGGCCATGTGCTCCGGGGTGTAGCTCAGCGGCGCCCCCTGGTTGTCGCCATCTTTTTGTTTGCTCTCGGTCCAGGTGTAGTTGAGCGATAAGCTCAGCACATCGGTCCACAGTGGGAAGGCCGTGGCGAATTCAATCCCATCCGTTCTGGCTTTACCACTGTTGGTGAAGCTGCGGGTGTTATCGTCAATGGCGTAAGAGACGATTTTATTGCGGTACTCCGTATAAAAGCCGGTGATGTTGGCGTTCACACCCTCATCATTCTCATAGTAAAGCCCGGTTTCATAGCTGGTACTCTCCTCAGGCTTCAGATCAGGATTGCCGACGGTGTTGATCGTCCCCTGCCCGGAAACGCCGCTGATGCCGTTGTGCAACTGACTCAGCGACGGCGCTTTATAGCCTGTGGTCACGCCGCCTTTCAGCGTCCATTGATCCGTGGCGTTCCACACCAGGTAAGCGCGCGGGCTGAGATGACCGCCGAACACGTCGTTGTGCTCATAGCGGCTCCCCGCCGTCAGCGCCAGCGAGTCGACAATGTGCCATTCGTCTTCCGCCCAGGCAGCCCAGGTTTGCTGATGGAACGTTTCGCCTGAACTGGCTATCACCACGCCGTCCTTCAGACGGGCATCCCAGTATTCGCCACCGAGGGTGAGCAGATGATCCTCACCGAGCGGCGCCAGCAGGAGGCTATTGAGAATGACGTTGCTGTTTTTCAGTTCACGCGGACTGCCCGCCAGCCCCGCGTTAGCCGGAGAAAGCGCGGAAGAGACCAGCTGACGGCCCTTGTTCTGGGTCTCATTCCAGCTCAGTGTGGATTTCCAGGTGCCGATCGTCAGCGAGGTATCGTGACCCAGCGTGGCTTTGGTTCGCTCGTAGCGCAGCGTTTTATCGTAGCCTCCTGTCAGGTTGCCCAGTTGCCCGTCTGCGTTATCATAACGTTGCTTTGCCGTGTCCAAATCCAGCCACAGGGTATTGTCCACACTGGTTTTCCAGTCGAACCGAGTGCCGATAGTGTAGTTTTCCGCTTCCGTCGGATAAGGCACCCGCGTGGAGGCCGTGTCGCTCAGCGAGGTCACGCTGGAGCCCTGACGCAGGTTGGTGCTGCCGCGAACCTGCATATCCAGACTACCGGGAATAACTGGGCCGCTGGACCAGAAATTCGCGGTGGTGCTGTTGCCCCACTTGTTGCTCTCCTGCAGGTTAACGCCGGTATCGATCGCCGTGCTCCATTTATCCGTGCTTTTTTTGGTGATGATGTTCACTACCCCACCAATCGCGTCGGAGCCGTACAGCGTCGACATCGGCCCGCGGATCACTTCAATATGGTCAATGGCAGAGAGCGGCGGCATAAAGCTGGTGTTCATCGCCGAAAAACCGTTCGGCGTGACATCGCTGCTGCCGTTCTGGCGTACGCCATCAATGAGGATCAGCGTATAGCTCGCGGGCATGCCGCGAATGCTGATCTCCAGACCGCCGGTTTTTCCCGTGCTGCTCTCCACATCGACGCCTTCCACCGCGCGCAAGGCTTCGCCGAGATCGTTGTACTTATTGGCCTGCAGATCCTGCTGCGAAATCACCGAAATGCTGGCGGCAGCATTGGTGATTTTCTTCTCATAGCCGGAGGCCGTGACGACCATCACATCCTCAGCCAGGGCCGGCACGCTGGCAAATCCTGCGGCAGACAACAGAACAGAAACCGTGGGGTTAATACGCTTCATCATCGAACATCCTTTGTCGTTATTTGCAAAGGCATTACGATAAAGGAGGATCCTGCTCATGAGAATGATTATCGTTATAATGTACTTTTAAGGACAATAACCAAAATCGGGTGCAATTCCGAAAGACAAAAAACGGGAGCCAGGGCTCTAATGCCAGTCAGTTAAGCAACTGACTGGCTCTTTTTCGGGGCTGTGGGGTATTTCCAGGGCCTCTCCTTTACCACTCTCGGGAAGGCCCTTTCCCTTCTTGTCGGTAATTTCACTAGTTGTCCCATACTTGCAA
>NZ_JBOFIN010000093.1:0-27323 GCF_051650185.1 Scandinavium sp. | reverse complement strand
CGGCCTTGAGCATATCGCGCATGGAAACAGTTGCCATGTTTAAAACCTCTATATAAAAGTTGGGGTTATGCCTCCACGTATCCCATACAACCGACCCCGAAGGGCACCCCGGCGTATGTGCCGATACGTGTGTGTTATTTACACAAAGTGAGATTTGTCGCTGCCAGTTCCGACTTGCAACACAAAACGGAAATGGAAGTTCGGCGCGCTTTATACCATAAAACGCAGAGAGAAACCAACAGTTGTTGGCGCTGAGTGCTGTTAATGATTCTCAATTTGGCAGTCGATAGCGGCGGCTGTTACCATTGTCAGCACTTAACACCAGTATTGCCGAAAAAATCGGCCCCGATGGACAGAATTCATGGCTATCTCTATTAAAACCCCTGAAGAAATTGAAAAAATGCGCGTCGCTGGCCGACTGGCCGCCGAAGTGCTTGAAATGATTGAAGAGCACGTCAAACCTGGCGTCAGCACTGGCGAGCTTGACCGTATCTGTAACGATTATATCGTCAACAAGCAGCAAGCTGTTTCTGCTTGCCTGGGCTATCACGGTTTCCCGAAATCCGTCTGCATTTCTATTAACGAAGTGGTCTGCCACGGGATCCCGGATGACGAAAAATTGTTGAAAGAAGGCGATATTGTCAACATCGACGTGACCGTGATTAAAGATGAATACCACGGCGACACCTCGAAGATGTTTATCGTGGGCAAACCGACGATTCTGGGCGAGCGTCTGTGTCGCGTGACTCAGGAAAGCCTGTATCTGGCGCTGCGTATGGTCAAACCAGGCATCCGCCTGCGCACCCTCGGTGCGGCGATTCAGAAATTCGCGGAAGCAGAAGGTTTTTCTGTGGTTCGTGAATATTGTGGTCACGGCATTGGCCGCGTGTTCCATGAAGAGCCGCAGGTTCTGCACTATGATGCCGATGACGGCGGCGTTGTGCTGCAAGCCGGGATGACGTTCACCATCGAGCCAATGGTCAACTCTGGCGACTACCGTATCCGTACCATGAAAGACGGCTGGACGGTGAAAACCAAAGACAGAAGCTTGTCGGCGCAGTATGAGCATACTATTGTGGTGACAGATAACGGCTGCGAAATTCTGACGCTAAGAAAGGATGACACCATCCCGGCGATAATCTCGCACAACGAATGACAAGAAGCCGGCGCAAGCCGGTTTTTTTATAGGTAATCGTTTTTTCTTATGGGTGGCGCGATGAGCAATTCCTTACCTGACACAGCCTTACCTGTTCTGCCAAATCAGCCAGCTTATCCGGAGAGCTGGGAAGCCTCAGAGCTGAACTGCGCCAGCATCAAAGCGCATCTCGACAAATTTCAGCAGTGGCTGGGCCAGGCCTTTGACAGTGGCGTTTCGGCAGAAGAGCTGATGACCGCCCGTACGGAATTTATCGATCAGATGCTTCAGCGTCTGTGGCTGCACTACGGTTTTGGCGACGTCGAAGACGCAGCGCTGGTTGCGGTTGGCGGCTACGGCCGTGGCGAATTGCACCCTCTGTCTGACATCGACCTGCTGATCCTCAGTCGCAAAAAGCTGCCTGATGAACTGGCCCAGAAGATCGGCGAACTGCTGACGCTACTTTGGGACGTCAAACTCGAAGTCGGACATAGCGTGCGCACGCTGGAAGAGTGTCTTCTGGAAGGGCTTTCAGATTTAACCGTCGCCACCAACCTGATTGAATCACGCCTGTTGATTGGCGACGTTGCCCTGTTCCTGGAGCTGCAAAAACACATCTTCAGTGAAGGCTTCTGGCCCTCAGAAAAATTCTTCGCCGCCAAGGTGGAAGAGCAAAACGAACGCCACCAGCGCTACCACGGCACCAGCTATAACCTCGAACCTGATATTAAAAGCAGCCCCGGCGGCCTGCGCGATATTCACACCCTGCAATGGGTCGCTCGTCGTCACTTTGGTGCCACCTCGCTGGATGAAATGGTCGGCTTTGGCTTCTTGACCGAAGCGGAACGCAACGAGCTGAACGAGTGTCTGCACCTGCTGTGGCGCATCCGCTTTGCGCTGCACCTGGAAATTAACCGCTACGATAACCGCCTGCTGTTCGATCGTCAGCTCAATGTGGCCCAGCGCCTGAACTACAGCGGCGAAGGCAATGAGCCCGTCGAGCAAATGATGAAGGATTTCTATCGCGTCACGCGTCGGGTCGGCGAACTTAACCAGATGCTATTGCAGCTGTTTGATGAAGCAATTCTGGCGTTAACCGCCGATGAGAAACCTCGTCCTATTGACGACGACTTCCAGCTTCGCGGCACGCTCATCGACCTGCGAGACGACTCGCTGTTTATGCGTGAGCCGCAGGCGATTCTGCGCATGTTCCACATCATGGTGCGTAACAGCAGCATTACCGGCATTTACTCCACCACGCTGCGCCATTTGCGCCACGCGCGTCGCCATCTCAGCCAGCCGCTTTGCTATATCCCGGAAGCGCGTGAGTTGTTTCTGAGCATGCTGCGCCATCAGGGCGCTGTCAGCCGTGGTTTACTCCCCATGCACCGCCACAGCGTGCTGTGGGCTTATATGCCGCAGTGGTCGCATATCGTCGGCCAGATGCAATTCGACTTATTCCATGCTTATACCGTCGATGAGCACACCATTCGGGTGCTGCTGAAGCTTGAGAGTTTCGCCAAAGAGGAGACGCGCTCGCGCCACCCCTTGTGCGTCGAACTGTGGCCACGCCTGAATCATCCAGAGCTCATTCTGATTGCCGCCTTGTTCCACGATATCGCCAAAGGCCGCGGCGGCGACCACTCCATTCTTGGCGCGCAGGACATCCTGAAATTCGCCGAACTGCACGGTCTTAATTCCCGTGAAACGCAGCTTGTTGCCTGGCTGGTACGCCACCATCTGTTGATGTCCGTGACGGCACAGCGACGCGATATTCAGGATCCAGAGGTCATCAAACAGTTCGCCGAGGAAGTGCAGACGGAAAACCGTCTTCGCTATCTGGTATGCCTGACCGTCGCCGATATCTGCGCCACCAACGAAACCTTGTGGAACAGCTGGAAGCAGAGCCTGTTGCGTGAGCTCTATTTCGCCACCGAAAAACAGCTCCGTCGCGGAATGCAAAGTACGCCTGACATGCGCGAACGTGTCCGTCATCATCAGCTTCAGGCACTTGCGCTGCTGCGAATGGACAATATCGACGAAGAAGCGCTTCACCAGATTTGGGCGCGCTGCCGGGCTAACTACTTCGTTCGCCACACGCCAAATCAGCTGGCGTGGCATGCCCGTCATCTTTTGAAGCACGATCTGAAAAAGCCGATGATCCTGCTCAGCCCGCAGGCAACCCGTGGCGGCACGGAAATCTTCATCTGGAGTCCGGATCGTCCTTACCTGTTTGCGGCCGTCTGTGCGGAACTCGACAGACGCAATCTCAGCGTTCATGACGCGCAAATCTTCACCACCCGCGACGGCATGGCAATGGACACCTTCATTGTGCTGGAGCCAGACGGCAGCCCACTGTCCAACGACAGACACGAGGCCATTCGTCAGGGACTCGAGCAGGCCATCTCTCAGCGCTCATGGCAGCCCCCTGCCCCACGTCGTCAGCCAGCAAAACTTCGCCACTTTACCGTCGATACCGAGGTGAATTTCCTGCCAACCCACACGGACAGAAAATCCTTCCTCGAACTGATTGCACTCGATCAGCCAGGGCTTTTAGCCCGTGTGGGCCAGGTGTTCGCTGACCTCGGGATTTCGCTCCACGGGGCGAGAATTACGACAATTGGTGAACGAGTAGAAGATTTATTTATAATCGCGACAGCCGACCGGCGTGCGCTTAATAATGAGCTGCAGCAGGAAGTGCAACAGCGGTTGACAGCGGCCCTCAATCCAAACGATAAAGGGTAGTGTGTTTTTTTTAATGGAAAGAGTTTAACAATGCAGCAGTTACAGAACGTTATTGAGACCGCTTTTGAGCGCCGCGCCGACATCACTCCGGCGAATGTGGATACCGTGACCCGTGAAGCGGTAAATCAGGTTATTGCCCTGCTGGATTCCGGCGCTCTGCGCGTTGCAGAGAAGATTGACGGCCAGTGGGTGACTCATCAGTGGCTGAAGAAAGCGGTACTGCTCTCTTTCCGTATCAACGATAACCAGGTTATCGACGGCGCGGAAAGCCGCTACTTCGATAAAGTGCCGATGAAATTCGCGGACTACGACGAAGCACGCTTCCAGAAAGAAGGCTTCCGTGTCGTGCCTCCAGCCGCGGTTCGTCAGGGCGCGTATATCGCCCGCAACACCGTGCTGATGCCATCTTATGTGAACATTGGTGCCTATGTTGATGAAGGTTCAATGGTGGACACCTGGGCGACCGTAGGTTCCTGTGCGCAGATCGGTAAAAACGTTCACCTCTCTGGTGGCGTAGGCATCGGCGGCGTGCTTGAGCCACTGCAGGCTAACCCAACCATCATTGAAGATAACTGCTTCATTGGCGCGCGTTCCGAAGTTGTGGAAGGCGTCATCGTTGAAGAAGGTTCTGTTATCTCCATGGGCGTATACATCGGCCAGAGCACCAAAATCTACGATCGTGAAACCGGCGAAGTGTTCTACGGTCGCGTCCCTGCGGGCTCCGTGGTTGTTTCCGGCAACCTGCCGTCGAAAGACGGTAAATACAGCCTGTACTGTGCGGTTATCGTTAAGAAAGTGGACGCCAAAACCCGCGGTAAAGTGGGCATCAACGAACTGCTCCGCACCATCGATTAATCAGCTATAACGAAAAGCGGGGGCAACCCCGCTTTTTTTATCTCTGCCGCTGGCGAAAATAGATTTTTTCGTTAATTATTCAAAGGTTATGTTTAATCCAAGGATACCGCTATGTACGACAATCTGAAAAGTTTGGGCATTACCAATCCTGATGAAATCGATCGTTACAGCCTCCGGCAGGAAGCCAACAACGATATCCTGAAAATCTATTTTCATAAGGATAAGGGCGAGTTTTTCGCGAAGAGCGTTAAGTTTAAATATCCGCGCCAGCGTAAAACCGTGGTGGCCGACGGTGTGGGCCAGGGCTACAAAGAAGTGCAGGAAATCAGCCCTAACCTGCGCTATGTGATCGACGAACTGGATCAACTGTGCAAACGCGACCGTACCGAAGTGGATCTGAAACGCAAGATCCTCGACGATCTGCGTCATCTGGAAAGCGTGGTCGCCAACAAGATCAGCGAGATTGAGTCCGATCTGGAAAAACTGACTCGCAATAAATAACGCCAATCCGTTGAGCAACAGTAAGGCCGGGTCTGACCCGGCTTTTTTTATGCCCGATTGTTGACTACATTTTGCCGGGTGGCGACTGCGCCCTACCCGGCCTACGATCCGCACCGGAGTTGTAGGCCTGGCAAGCGTAGCGCCGCCGGGCAAAAGGCATAAAAAAGCCCCTCTCCACAGGAGAAGGGCTTTTGTTCAGCGACGAATGATTACTGCATCAGCAGATAGATAGTGCTGTCGCCACGCTGAATATTCAGCGCCAGGACAGACGGCTTGCTGTCGAGGATTTTGCGTAAATCCGCAATGTTCTTCACTGGCTGCTGGTTAGCACCGATGATCACATCCCCTTTCTTCAGGCCGATTTGAGCCGCAGGTGAGCCGCCTTTCACGCCATTCACCACGACGCCTTTATCAGCGCCTTTGTTGCTCATTTCAGCGCCATCAATGCCGTTGAAGATGGTATTGGAATCGACCTGAGTCTGGCTGCTCTGCTGCAGTTCCAGGGTCACGTTCACCGGTTTGCCATCACGTACCAGACCCAGCTCTACTTTGCTGCCGACTGGCATGGTGCCAACCTGTGCGCGCAGTGCGGAGAAGCTGCTGATTGGCTTACCGTTCAGAGACGTGATCACATCCCCTGCTTTAATACCGGCTTTTGCCGCAGAAGAGTTTGGCATCACCTGGCTTACGAAGGCGCCACGCTGGGCGTCAACTTTCATTGCTTTCGCCAGATCGGAGCTCAGCTCGGTGCCCATGATGCCCAGCTCGCCGCGTTTCACCTGGCCGTATTTCACCATCTGCTCGGTCAGGCTTTTCACCATGTTGCTCGGAATAGCGAAGCCGATACCGATGTTGCCGCCGTCTGGTGCGAGGATCGCGGTGTTAATCCCGATCAGCTCACCGTTGAGGTTCACCAGCGCGCCGCCCGAGTTACCGCGGTTGATGGCGGCATCCGTCTGAATAAAGTTTTCGTAGTTTTCCACATTCAGGCCGCTACGGCCGAGCGCAGAAACAATACCCGAAGTCACGGTTTCACCCAGACCAAACGGGTTACCGATAGCAACGGTATAGTCACCTACGCGCAGTCCGTCGGAATCCGCAATCTTAATCGCCGTCAGGTTTTTCGGATCCTGAATCTGAATCAGCGCGATATCAGAACGTGGATCTTTACCGACCACTTTCGCATCAAACTTACGCCCGTCGCTCAGAGAGACTTTAATGGTGCTGGCGTTATCGACCACATGGTTGTTGGTCACCACATAGCCTTTAGCGGCGTCGATGATGACGCCGGAGCCCAGCGCCATGAATTTTTCCTGCTGGCTTCCGCCGTTACCGCCAGGGCCACCCTGCCCGCCCTGACAGAACGGTGAGTTCTGGAACGGGGAACCGTCCTGGCAGAATGGCGAGTTGTCGCCAAAGAACTGCTGGAAGTTACGGCCCATTCTTGGGGTGTTCACGGTGGTGCTACCTTCCACGTTGATGCTCACAACGGAAGGCATCACTTTTTCCAGCATCGGCGCCAGGCTTGGCATCTGCTGGGCAGTGTTTGCTGAGGAGGCCGTTTCAGCAGCGGTGGCTGTTAATGGGGAAAGGGCCAGACTTAAACTCAGAGCCAGTGCACTCATTGCTAACGTGGTTTTTTTCATGTCTCGTCATCTCAATATGTCAGATATTGCAAAAATTGCTGTGTACGTGACTGTCAGAGTCGATTTATAGCGCGAAGTTCCGGATTTAAGTTTCTGGAAAAAGTAAAAAATTATTGTCCGTCTTTACAAAACCTGCGCCTTATTCCACAGCCATCAGCCGACGGTATTCATCCCAGGCATAGAGATCGGTCATCCCACTGATATAATCCTGAATCAGGCGGCACCGATAATAGTACTCCATCAACGGATACTCTGCGGCGTCGCGCGGAATTTTATTGATGGCTTCAACATAGGCCAGCCGATGACGGGTTGAAAGTTTATGGAACAGACGGCTTTCAATCGGCAAATGGCGCAAACGTTCTTTATCCACCAGCTCGTTGAAATCGCTTAATGATAATTTAAGCAGGGGCTGGTAAATCTCCAGTAAGCCACTGATAACACGATAACCTTGTAATTCAAGCTGCTCCACGTCCGGATGGCTGAATACCTCTTTCATCGCCACGCTCTTATATAACTCAAGCAGCTGGCTGTAATCACTGTCGTCTTCCAGCAGAGCATGGTTAAAATCTCCTGCATATATCTGTGGGAGATTTTCAATAAAGCGCTGCGCCGCGTAAGGCACCAGTTTATTCAACGTATTCACGCGTAAATACATAAAGAACTGGTCTTCCGTGCTGCGGCTCATTGAATTGGACCGCGATTTTTCCCAGGCATTTTCGACAACCTGAGAAAACAGCGACCCCTTTTGGTGCGTGCCCCATGCGTCGTAAAGATGCTGATAAAGTTGCTCCACGCTGAAGATACGTTTTTCGACCGCATCTTCGAGGTCGGCCACGCAATAAGAGATGTCGTCGGCCGCTTCCATAATCCACGTCAATGGATAACGGCTATAAGGCGCCAGATCCAGTTCTTTACGTAACTTCGCAACATAGGCTTCTTCGGCGAAATAATAGCCAGGTTTCTTCATTAAATAGCTGTGGCTTTCCGGCGTGGAACCGCGCCACCAGGCTGGACGGGTGTATTTCAGAATACACCCCACCTGCGCCCAGGTCAGGTTCATGCGCATCAGCGTGTGGACCAGGCGAATGCCCTGCGCATTCCCTTCAAACTGGCAGAGATCCTGACGCACGCGGCGACGCAATTCATTGAGCGAGTCTTCGCCATCACGCAGCTTCAGCGCGCCAACCAGACAACGGTCTTCGCTTAACGGCTGGCTGGCGGCATCCGCAGGCCACAGCACCTTACGGAACCAGTCATTGATTGCTGCCTCACCGAAATGGCCAAACGGCGGATTGCCGATATCATGCATCAGGCACGCCATCTCAACGATGCTTTCAAATGGCCCGGTCAGGTCTTCAAGCCCGTAAGCGTCGAGCAGTTTTTGTTGCTTAAGACGGCTCAGCACCTCTTTGGCGATGTAGCGCCCGACCTGCTGAACTTCCATTGAGTGCGTCAGGCGCGTGCGCACCGCCGCATTGCGTTCCAGCGGGAAGACCTGAGTTTTCTGCTGTAACCGACGAATGGCCGGAGAATTGATGATTCGCCCACGATCGCTTTCGAAAATACGCAGAATTTCATGTTCGGTCGTCGCGTTCTGCGGCGAACGGTAACGACGACGCCAGTTTATTTTGGTGCGAAAATCAATAGTTGCCATAGCCTCTCCCGGTCCGGAAATGCGTGCTCCGTGATAAACTATGCCTTTAAACCCATCACATCGCGAGTAAATCTATGAAAATCGGCATTATTGGTGCAATGGAAGAAGAAGTGACGCTGCTGCGTGACAAAATCCAGAACCGTCAGACCCTTACCGTTGGCGGGAGCGAAATCTATACCGGCCAGTTGAACGGCGCTGACGTTGCGCTGCTGAAATCAGGGATCGGTAAAGTCGCCGCAGCGATGGGCGCAGCCTTGCTTCTCGAGCGCTGCAAACCGGATGTCATCATCAACACAGGTTCCGCAGGTGGCCTGGCGCCAACGCTGAAAGTGGGCGATATCGTGGTGTCTGATGAAGCACGCTATCACGATGCCGACGTCACCGCATTTGGCTACGAATACGGCCAGCTTCCAGGTTGCCCGGCCGGTTTCGCCGCCGATGCAAAACTGGTCGATGCGGCAGAAAGCTGCATTAAAGAGCTCAATCTGAATGCCGTACGCGGCCTGATTGTCAGCGGTGACGCGTTCATCAATGGCTCCGTTGGCCTGGCAAAAATCCGCCACAACTTCCCTCAGGCCGTTGCCGTTGAGATGGAAGCCACAGCCATTGCTCACGTTTGCCATAACTTCAAGGTGCCTTTCGTGGTGGTTCGCGCCATCTCTGATGTGGCTGACCAACAGTCTCACCTGAGCTTTGATGAGTTCCTGGCGGTGGCGGCGAAACAGTCCAGCCTGATGGTTGAAACACTGGTGCAGAAACTGAACCATGCGTAAACCGCTGTTGCAGGGCATTCTTGCCCTGCTGCTTACGTTTCCGGCGTGGCTGATAGCCGCGCCGCGAGTCATCACGCTTTCCCCTGCCAATACAGAGTTAGCTTTTGCCGCTGGCATTACGCCTGTCGGGGTCAGCAGCTTTTCCGATTATCCTCCCCAGGCGGCGCATATTGAGCAAGTCGCCAGCTGGCAGGGCATGAATCTGGAGCGTATTGTGGCGTTGAAGCCCGATGTTGTGCTGGCCTGGCGCGGCGGAAATGCCGACAGACAAGTCAATCAACTCAGCTCGCTTGGCATCAATGTGATGTGGGTGGAGACCAGTAGCATCGAACAACTTGCCGATGCGCTGGAAAAACTGGCGGTCTGGAGCCCGGTTCCCGAACAGGCAAAACAGGCGGGAGCCACCTTGCGTAAAGAGTTCGCCGCGCTTAAACAGCGATATGCGCAGACGACGAAAAAAACGGTCTTCCTGCAATTCGGCACGAATCCGCTGTTTACCAGCAATAAAGACTCAATACAAAACGAAGTGATTGAGGCCTGCGGTGGGGAAAACATCTTTGCCAACAGCCGAGTGCCCTGGCCTCAGGTGAGCCGGGAACAGGTCATTGCCCGTCAGCCCCAGGCGATTATCACCGCAGGCACCGATAAAGAAGTGTCCTCAATAAGACAGTACTGGCGTGATCAGCTCAACATTCCGGTTATTCCGCTCAACAGCGACTGGTTTGAACGCGCCTCCCCGCGTATTATCCTCGCCGCCAAACAACTCTGCACAACGCTTGCGCAGGTCAATTAACGGGAAACGCATCAATGCTTGTCTATTGGCTGGATATTGTGGGTACAGCCGTCTTTGCTATCTCCGGCGTCTTACTGGCCGGAAAACTTCGGATGGACCCTTTTGGCGTCCTCGTCCTTGGCGTAGTTACCGCTGTCGGGGGCGGAACCATTCGTGATATGGCGCTCGCCCACGGGCCGGTATTCTGGGTAAAAGATCCCACTGATTTGGTGGTGGCGATGATCACCAGCATGTTGACGATCCTGCTGGTGCGTCAGCCGCGGCGTTTACCGAAATGGATCCTGCCAGTGCTGGATGCGGTTGGCCTGGCTGTGTTTGTCGGGATCGGGGTCAATAAAGCGTTTATTGCCGGGACAGGCCCGATGGTGGCTATCTGTATGGGCGTGATCACCGGCGTTGGCGGCGGGATTATTCGTGATGTGCTGGCGCGCGAAATCCCAATGATCCTGCGTACCGAAATTTACGCCACCGCCTGCATCATCGGCGGCATCGTTCACGCCACCGCCCACTACACGTTCAACGTCTCGCTGGAAAACTCCGCGATGTTCGGCATGTTAGTGACGCTGGTGATAAGGCTGGCGGCAATACGCTGGCACCTTAAGTTGCCGACGTTTGCGCTGGATGAAAGCGGGAGATAGTCGATTGTTGCCGGGCGGCACTTCGTTTGCCCGGCCTACAAAAAAGTAGGCCCGGTAAGCTCGCGCCACCGGGCATTCTACGGGATCGACAAAAGAATCAGACGCTAAACGATGACCCACACCCGCAGGTGCTTTTCGCGTTCGGGTTGGTCACGATAAAGCGTGAACCTTCCAGTCCTTCGGTGTAATCCACTGAACCGCCCACCAGATACTGCAGGCTCATCGGGTCGACCACCAGGCCAACGCCCTGTTTTTCAATGGTCATGTCACCTTCGTTGATCTGATCGTCAAAGGTAAAACCGTACTGGAATCCGCTGCAACCACCACCGGTGATATAGACGCGCAGCTTCAGGTTCGGATTGTCTTCATCTGCGATCAGGTTTTTTACTTTGCTGGCGGCCGCGTCAGTAAACTGCAGGGGCAGCGCTACGTCATCACTCATTTTATGCTCCAGTTATTGCTAAGTCTGGTCAAAGTCTCACCAGATCTTTTCAGCCATTATCCAATACCCGACTAAATCGTTCAAGTATTCTCCCCGACCGGCGGCTTCTCTTTTTCGGCTTTCTCCGCTTCCTGCTTCGCCAGCGTGCGGGAAAGGATCGTGGAGTAAAGCGGTTTGCCACCCAGAAACTGAGCCAACAGTGTTGCGCCAAGGCAGGTGATAATCATTGGCAAAATGAGCTGATAGTTGTCGGTCATTTCCAGTACCAGCACGATACCGGTCAGCGGCGCACGTACTGAGGCGGCAAAAAGCGCCCCCATTCCCGCAATCGCAAACGTCCCGGCTTCCAGGTGATAAGCCGGGAACCAGGCCGCAGCCGCCATGCCATATGCCGTGCCTAACAGGGTGCCAAGCGCCAGCATCGGGGCGAAAATGCCTCCCGGCGCACCGGAAGAGAAACACAGCAGCGTGGTAATGACGCGGGCGATAAAGATAAACATCAGCAGGCCGACGGTATAATTTCCGGCAGCAGCAATCGGGATAAGGTTAAACCCGCCGCCTGCCGCTTCAGGTTCAATCAGGCCAAGCACGCCGCAGATTCCGCCCAGCAGGCCGCCAATCAGCACCCATTTTTTGATATCGCCGCCATGAATGCGCTGGAACATATCCTGCGTGCGGATCACCAGGCCATTAAACAGCGGCCCGACGCAGCCAAACACCATGCCCAGAATCAGATACAGCCAAAGCGTGTTAACCGGCGCATCGGCAAGTTTGCCCACTTCGATAACCGCGGTTTCGCCATTAAAGACGCGAAACACCACGCTCGACATGATGACGCCGATAAACACCGCTTTGATAGAAATCAGGTTATAGCGGAACTGCGGACGCATCTCTTCGAGGATAAACAGGATGCCTGCAAGAGGTGCGTTAAAAGCGGCAGCCAGGCCCGCCGCCGCGCCGGTCGCTAACAGAGTATGACGGGCTTCAGCAGTGCGAAGACGGAAGATGTCCAGCACCATGCGGCCGACATTGCCCCCCAGTTGAACCGTTGGCCCTTCACGCCCAAGCACCATCCCGGCACCCAGTGTTCCCATGCCGCCGATGAATTTCACCGGGATCACGCGCCACCAGCGCACAGGACGCAATTCTTCCAGCGCCCCTTCAATCTCAGGAATGCCAGAGCCGCCCGCTTCTGGCGCAAAGCGACGCACCAGATAGTACCCCACCATCGCCAGCAGGCCGGAAAAGAGAAACGCCAGCGGCCAGACCAGGAACCAGTGATCGGCAACCTGCACCAGCGAGCCAATACGCACGTTCTGCACCCAGTTAACGGCCTTCTCAAAAGCCACACCGATAAGGCCTGCAAGGGTGCCGACAACGGCCGCCATCAGGAGGATGGCTAACGGGGTTTTGTCTCGGTGGACCAGACGACGAACTGCATCTCCACGACGCAGACGAATGATTTGCTGTGATTCAAAAGAGGGAGATTCTGCTTTCATGCCCTTAATCATTTATTGGTAATACAAATGGCAGAGCGCATTGTAACCACCCACGGGCAGCACGTCGCCTAAAAATTCCCTCATTTCTGGATTGTTTCAATTGGGCAAAACTTTCATAACCTTCCGGGAATACCTTAGAATAGTCGGCTAACAAGCTTTCTACGAACCAGGAACCTGGCAATGAGTAAATCTGAGAATCTCTACAGCGCAGCGCGCGAACTGATCCCCGGCGGCGTCAATTCGCCAGTGCGTGCTTTTACCGGCGTTGGCGGCACCCCGCTGTTTGTTGAGCGTGCAGACGGCGCGTACTTGTACGATGTCGACGGCAAGGCTTACATCGACTATGTCGGTTCCTGGGGCCCGATGGTACTGGGGCACAACCATCCGTCGATTCGTAATGCGGTGATTGAAGCGGCATCCCGCGGCTTAAGTTTCGGCGCACCGACGGAAATGGAAGTCAAAATGGCGGAGCTGGTGACTGAACTGGTGCCGACCATGGATATGGTACGTATGGTGAACTCCGGTACTGAAGCCACCATGAGCGCCATTCGACTGGCGCGCGGCTTTACCGGACGCGACAAAATCATCAAATTCGAAGGGTGCTACCACGGCCACGCCGACTGCCTGCTTGTGAAAGCCGGTTCTGGTGCACTGACCCTCGGTCAGCCAAACTCTCCGGGCGTTCCGGCAGATTTCGCTAAACATACCCTGACCTGTACCTATAACGATCTGGCTTCTGTTCGCGAAGCGTTCGAGCAATATCCACAAGAGATTGCCTGCATCATCGTTGAGCCGGTCGCGGGCAACATGAACTGCATTCTGCCAGAGCCAGACTTCCTGCCAGGCCTGCGTGCGCTGTGCGACGAATTCGGTGCGCTGTTCATTATTGATGAAGTCATGACCGGTTTCCGCGTCGCGCTGGCCGGTGCACAGGATCACTACAACGTGGTGCCAGATCTGACCTGCCTTGGCAAAATCATCGGCGGCGGGATGCCAGTCGGCGCCTTTGGCGGCCGTCGCGAAGTGATGGATGCGCTGGCACCAACAGGCCCGGTTTATCAGGCAGGCACGCTGTCCGGTAACCCGATTGCGATGGCGGCAGGTTTTGCCTGCCTGACGGAAGTGGCGCAGCCAGGCATTCACGAAACCCTGACCAGCCTGACCAACCAACTGGCAGACGGTCTGCTGAACGCCGCACGCGAAACCGGCATTCCGCTGGTAGTGAATAACGTCGGCGGCATGTTCGGGATTTTCTTCACCGATGCCAAAACCGTGACCTGCTATCAGGATGTGGTCAAGTGCGACGTGGAACGCTTCAAGCGCTTCTTCCATCTGATGCTGGAAGAAGGTGTTTACCTGGCCCCTTCCGCCTTCGAAGCCGGCTTCATGTCGGTGGCGCACAGCAAAGACGATATCAATAAGACGATTGATGCCGCGCGTAAGGTGTTTGCGAAGCTGTAAGCTTGTGCCGGGCGGCGCTGACGCTTGCCCGGCCTACGGTTTAGTAGGCCCGGCAAACGAAGTGCTGACGCTTGTCCGCCCGCGGTTTTGTAGGCCCGGCAAACGAAGTGCCGCCGGGCATGTTTACCGGCTCTGCTTACGCAGCAGATAAATAAAGTAAGGCGCGCCGATAAAGGTCGAGAGCAACCCGGCAGGAATTTGATACGGGAACAGCACCATCCTTCCGCACCAGTCTGCGAACACCAGCAGTATTCCGCCCACCAGCGCCGACAAAATCATGTGCGGCATCGTTCTTCTGAAGCCCATCATTCTCGCAATATGCGGTGCCATCAAACCGATAAAGCTCAGCGGCCCAATGGTCATTGTTGCCGTCGCGGTTAACGCCGCTGCCAGTAACAGCAATGCAACGCGTGTTGGCGTCAGAGCTATCCCGACGGCGCGCGCCGTGTTACCGCCCAGCGGCAAAATAGTCAGCCAGCGACGGCAGAAAGGCGTCAGGGCCAGCAAAACGATCATCACCAACCCGGTGCGTACGACCTGATCGTATGAAGCATTGTAGGTGGAGCCTGAAATCCAGGTCAGAATTTGCGCCATGCGCGGATCGCCGCTTGCCTGTAACATCATCAGCAGCATGGTAAAGGCGGTGCTCAGTGCCATACCTGCCAGCAACATACGATGTGGAGAGAATCCGCCTCGCCCGGCAGCAATCAGGATAATCAACAGCGTTGCCGCTGCCCCTAAACTTCCGGCTGGCAGCAGCCAGCCAAACGCGTTGCCCGGTACGAAGAACAGCATCAGCACCACGCCAAACGCCGCGCCGGAAGAAATCCCCAGCACTTCCGGGCTGGCCATCGGGTTACCGGTCAGGCGCTGAATAATACAGCCCGCCACCGCCAGCATCATGCCTGCAACCAGAGCGGCCAGAATACGCGGCGCTCGCCACTCCATCAGAGAATGCAGCAGTTCGCCGCTAGCCCAGTGCCAGCCGTGCGCATCACGCCCGAAGGAGAGCGCAATGACCATTCCCAATAACAAGGCTGCAAGGCCAGCCAGCGACCACGTAAGTACGCGCTGACGCTCGACATACACCTTGTCGCCCGCATCCATTGCCGGAGCGCTGATGCTGCGTAGACGAGGCAGCAGCCACAGCAGTAACGGAGCGCCAATCAAAGCCGTGACGGAACCGGTAGAGACTTCCATCCACACCTGCGTCAGCCAGAGAATAAGCTGGTCTGAAAGCCAGAGGATCAGCGCGCCAATCAGCGGGGCCAGCATCAGGCGTGAAAGCAGCCGACGAGCACCCAGCATTTTCGCCAGCAGCGGGGCAAACAAACCAATAAACCCGATAATGCCCACGGCGTTGACCAGCAGAGCGCTGAGAATAATCGCCAGCGTAAGTGCCGCCAGACGCGCCAGAGACAGCGCTAAGCCGAGGTTACGCGCAACACCGTCGTCGAGCCCCATCAGCGTCAGAGGGCGTAGCAACAGCAGCGTGAGCATCACGCCGCCCAGCAATTGCGGCCAAAGTTGCTGCACCACGCTCCAGTCTGTCTGCGTCAGCGTCCCGGTGCTCCACAGGAACATGCTTTGCAGCTGATCGTGATGGAAGATAACCAACAGTTGATTCACCGCTCCGCAGTACATGCTGACCACCAGCCCGGCTAAAATCAGCGTCACCGGCGAAAGACGTTTCCCCCAGGAGACACCAAACACCAGCGCCCCCACCACACAAGCGCCTGCCAGGGCGGCAAACTGTGTCGTCATCGCCCCAGGAATAGCCCACAACGTGGTGATGGTGATACCGAGCTGAGCGCCTGTCGCAACGCCTAGCGTGGTCGGTTCCGCCAAAGGATTACGCAGAACCTGCTGGAACAACACGCCCACCAGTCCGAGCCCTGCGCCAACCAGCAGTGAAATCACCAGACGCGGCAGCAAACTGTAGTGGAACAGCATCTGCTGAATACTGTCGATATTGGGCTGCCAGAGCGCCTCGCCCCACTGCCCGCGCGGCAAAGCGACGTTAAAGTTGTGCCAGCTAAGCCCGGCTGCGGCGATAAACAGCAGTAAAAGCAGTGCGGCCGGGAAGCGAGAGATTCGCGATGTCATGCGCGACCTCCCAGAGCGTTATCCAGAATGCGCACAAAATTCATGGTCGACAGCGTCGCGCCATAGAACCAGACGGCGGGCACGCGCTGGAATCGCTGCGAACGCACAAACGGCATCGCCTGCCACAGTGGTGTCGCCATCAGTTTTCGCATTTCAGCATCATTGCCGTGATCAAAGCAGATAACATCCGCGTCTTTAAAACTCCCCAGACGATCAATGCCTACCACCTGGCTGCCCCAGAAATTGGTTTCCCCCTGCCAGGCATTCACAATGCCGTACTCATCAAGGATTTGCTGGAACAGGCAGTTCGGGCCGAACGCCAGCACATGGCGGGCATCCAGCAGGGTAATCATTAGCAGAGGACGGCTGCCGCGCTGGGCGAAGTGAGGTTTGTGCCGGGCAATAAACGAATCGAAGTGATTGAGGTGATCGCGAGCCTGACTTTCCAGCCCCAGGAGATCCCCCATTTCCACTAACGAGTTACGCGCCATCTCCAGCGGCTGCTTGCCATCGCTGAAGTTAAATCCGCGTCCAGGGGCGATACGCGCCAGTTTCTCAGGTGCCGGGCCGTAACCGGCTGACCAGACCATATAAGACGGTTTCATTTCGGTCAGCAGTTCAAGGTTAGGCTCAGTACGTAAGCCAACGTCAATGACCGAGGCAGGAAGACCCGGTTCATTCACCCACAGGTTGTAATTGGGGATATCAGCAACACCATAAGGCGTGACCCCAAGCGCGAGCAGCAGCTCAACGGGCAGCCACTCCAGCGCCACAATACGGTGGGGATCAACAGTTGCAGCATGAGCGTTTCGCATCTGCCAGAGCAGCGGCGACAGCGCCATGGCCGTCAGAAGGCGACGACGGCTAATCAGAGTGGGATCATTCATCAATAAACAAAGCTTACCGGGGCAGCGCCCGCCGGGTGCGGCAGGATCCCCATCGGAATTCCGTAAATTTGTTCCAGCGTTTCGCCACGCATCAGCGTTTCAGGGGTGCCCTGGGCAATCATTTCCCCGCCGCGCAGCGCCACCAGATAATCGCAGTAACGGGCCGCCATATTAATATCATGCAAAACGGCAACCACCGTCAGACCGCGCTGCTGGCTGAGGCGGTGCACCAGCGCCAGCACATCCACCTGATGGGCAATATCCAGCGCGGAAGTCGGTTCATCGAGC
This sequence comes from Scandinavium sp., assembly GCF_051650185.1. GTDB lineage: Bacteria > Pseudomonadota > Gammaproteobacteria > Enterobacterales > Enterobacteriaceae > Scandinavium. The sequence continues at coordinate 9,900 of NZ_JBOFIN010000093.1, read as the reverse complement.
AGCAGACAACGGCTGTCCTGGGCCACCAGCATCGCAATCCACGCACGCTGACGCTCGCCTCCGGAAAGGCTGTCCACCAGACGATGCGCCAGCGGCTTCAGCCCGACCAGCGAAATGGCCTCTTCCACTTTTTCACGATCTGCGACGCCAAAACGCCCCAGCGCCCCGTGCCACGGGTAACGCCCGATCGCAACCAGCTCACGGACTGTCATCCCTTCCGCCTGCGGCAACTGCTGCGGCAGATAGGCGACCTTGCGCGCGAAGGCTTTGCTGTTCCAGCTTTCAAGGGGCTGCCCGTCCAGCAGGATCTCACCTTCGGACGGCGGCTGATGGCGGCCGAGCATTTTCAATAGCGTCGATTTTCCCGAGCCGTTATGGCCGATAAGCCCCGTCACTTTACCCGGCGGAAAGGTCAGCGAAAGCGGGTGCAAAAGCGTACGCCCCGGCACCCGGAAGGAAACAGCGTTAAGCGCAAACGTGGTGTCTGCTTGTGTTGTGGAGTCCTGCATAACGGCCAACGTATAAAAAGGCGCGGAAAACCGCGCCAAAATGAAAAGTTAGAAACGGAACGTTGCGGTCGCAACCACCTGCCGTTCTGCGCCCCAGTAGCACGCGTAATCACGGTAGCAGCTGGAAACGTATTCGCGGTCAAACAGGTTGGTGACGTTCACACCGACAGACGACCCCGGTAAACCAAAGCGCGCCAGATCGTATTTCACGGTCGCATCCGCCAGAGTATACCCTGCAACGTTGAACGCCTCATTGTTGTCTGGACCGGTGGTATAGAAGCTGGAGGTCGAACCGATATAACGAGCCCCTGCTCCAACGGTCAACCCGCTGAGTGCCGTTTCGTGGAAGGTGTAATCCGCCCACAGGGAAGCCATATTACGTGGCACTTCTGCAGGACGCTTACCGCCATAAACGGTGTCATGCGTGTATTCTGCATCGGTAAAGGTGTACGCCGCTGTCATGTTGACGTTGGCGCTCAGCGCAGCTTTCGCTTCCAGCTCAAAACCACGGGAACGGATTTCACCGCTCTGGACGCTGAACAGCGTGTTTTCCGGGTCTGGTGTCAGGTTCTTGTCTTTGGTCAGCTGATAAACCGATGCCGTCACGGACACAGGCATATCTTTCGGCAGGTATTTCACGCCAGCTTCATACTGCTTACCACGAGAAGGATCGAACGGATTGCCTTCTTTGGTGGCACCCGCCGTCGGTTCGAAAGATTCGCTGTAGCTGATGTACGGGGCAATACCGTTGTCGAACACATAGTTCAGACCGCCACGCCAGGTAAATGCCTGATCGTTAACTTCGGAGGTCGAGTTGCTGGAACGGGTAAAGGTCGAGGTTTTCGCAAAGTCGTAGCGGCCACCGAGGGTGAGCACCCACTTATCCCATTCAGCCTGATCCTGAACGTACAGGCCGGTCTGTTCCTGACGGTTAATGACCGCGTACGGGAAGTTCACGTTAACGCCAGCATTGCCGTACTGCGGGTTCTGCATATCGAGCGGGTTCGCGCTGCCATATTCCGCGTCAATATCGTTACGCATACGCAGGTAATCGACACCGGTCAGCAACGTATGATCCACCGCACCAGTGGCAAATTTGGACTGCAGCTGGTTATCGACGGTGAAAGTATTCAGTTGCTCATCAGAACGCACATATGCGCGGCTGATCTGACCCGGATCGATATAGCCGTTTCCGTAAACGGAACGGTACAGCGTATTCACTTCGGCGTAGCGCAGATTCTGGCGTACGGTGAAGGTGTCATTGAATTCGTGCGCAAAGCTGTAACCCACCATTTTCTGACGGCGAGTCATGGTGTTGTCGTCTTCACCTTCGTTGAAATTGGTCGGCAGCTTGTGCTCATTGCCATTCGCATCTTTGTAGGGCACCACTGTGCCCTGACGCGGCAGCCAGCCGTAATAGCCCGCATCCGGATCGCTCTGGAAATTGCTCAGGAAGGTGAAATCAGTTTTGTCATCCGGACGCCAGCTGAAGGATGGCGCGATAGCGTAGCGAGACGATTTCACACCCTCTTGCTGCGCGTTTTGGCTGCGCCCAAGCCCTGTCAGACGGTAAGACCACACGCCATCGTCATCGATCGCATCGCTGAAATCAAAACCGGTCTGCCACAGGTTATCAGTGCCCATTTTGAACTGAATTTCACGCAGCGGCTCGGTAGTCGGGCGCTTGCTGACCATGCTGACGATACCGCCTGGGTTACTTTTTCCGTACAGCACGGAAACCGGGCCGCGCATCAGTTCAACACGCTCAAGGAAATAGGGGTCCATCGACATTTCAGAGTAGTTGTCGCCCTGAAGTTTGAGTCCGTCGAGGTACTGGTTGGTGTTAACCGTTGAAGACGTGGTGAAGCCACGGATGGAAACCACATCATAAGTGGTTGAGCTGCCGCGAGTTGAGTACACGCCCGGCGTATAGCCCAGCGCCTCTTTCACCGTCGTCGGCTGCTTCATATCCATCTCGGCACGCGTCACAACAGAAACAGACTGCGGGGTCTTTTCAATCGGCGTATCGGTTTTGGTCGCCGTGGCAGTGTGTTTCGCCGCGATGGTGGCTGAAGGGCCCCATGCGCTTTCCTGCGGGGCTGCAGGGGCGGCAGTGACAGTGATGGTTTCTTCTTTCGGTTGTTCCGCAGCCTGTGCCGTGACAGACATGCCGCTAACCGCTGTGGCTACTACCACCGCGAGTTTACGCAGTGAGGGTTTTCCTGGCTGAGCAGTATTGAGACGCGCCATTGTGATTCTCTGATGATATTGAGTGAATGATAACGTAAACGAGAATTATTATTATGCCCGCAGAATAATAGGCGAAACGCGGAAGGCATAGCAAGCGGAATACGTCCCTGGCAGATTTGAGGGTTTAAAAAATAACCTGATGGTTGATAGGGAGTTATGAAGAGGTTAAATCAGGGTTTGAAAATCCCCTCACCCCGGACCGTACCCCCCAAAGGGGCGAGGGAGTAAACCCAAGGGCCAGACCACACAAAACAATCCCCTCTCCCCTTGGGGGAGAGGGTCAGGGTGAGGGGTTAAAGCTTAGTTACCGCCGAACATATCCTTAATCCAGCCTGCAACGCCGTCGCTTTTCTCCTGCTGCGGCTGTTGTTGTTGTTGCTGCTGCTGTTGTTGCGGCTGCTGCTGAGGCTGCTGCGGCTGACTTCCACTCTCAAACGGATTGGTGTTCTGCTGCTGCATCGCCTGGCTCTGCTGGCACAGCGCATCCGGGTTCGTCGTCCAGACAGGAAGCTGGCGCATTCCGCCGCCACAGATGAAATTGCCGTTGTCGTCCACGCCCATATTGACGATATCTTCCGGCGCGGTCAGATCCAATGGAATGGGCGACTCGTTCGCAAGATAGCGCTGATAGATGGACATCGCCCCACTGGCTCCGTACAGCCTGGTCGGCTGGTTGTTATCACGCCCAACCCAGGTAATCACCACTTCACGCCCGTCAATCCCGGCAAACCAGGTGTCGACGTTGTTGTTTGTGGTCCCGGTTTTCCCGGCCAGATGCAGGTTAGGATATTTCGCCCCAAGCTGACGGCCAGTCCCGCGTTGAACAACCTGCTGCATCGTCCAAAGCGTCATGTACGCCGCTTGTGCAGGTACCGCACGCTCTGCCTGAGGATAGCTCTGATACAGAACAGTGCCATCTTCCGCAATCACCGAACGCAGCGCGGAGAGCGTGGCACGGTTACCGCCGCTGGCGATGGTCTGGAAAGCCTGTGCGACTTCAATTGGCGTCAGGTTCAGCGCTCCGAGCAGCATCGCAGGAACCGCGTTCAGTTGCTCTTTCGGCGCCCCCAGTTTTTCCCACGTATCGGTCACGGCTGGCAGACCAATCGCCATCCCGAGGTTCACGGTTGGCACGTTCATGGAACGGGTCAAGGCATCCACCAGCATCACCTGGCCGCTGAAACGCTTGTCGTCGTTCTGCGGGGACCAGGTCTGCCCGTTAGACAGGCGAATCGTCACTGGCGCATCGGCAATCCAGGTGTTCAGGCGATAGGTGTTCGGCTGGCTCAGCGCGGTCAGGTAGGTTGCTGGTTTTGCCAAAGAACCAATGGAACGACGCGCCTGCATCGCACGGTTATACCCGGCAAACTGCGGTTCAGCGCCACCGACCATCGCACGAACTTCCCCCGTGTTACGGTCGACAATCACCATCGCGGTTTCCAGGTCGCTGAGCTTACGCTGCTTCTTCAGCACCGGAATGCCTTCAGTGGCCGCTTTCTCGGCGGCATCCTGGGCAACAGAGTCGAAGGTGGTGAAGATTTTCACGCCGGAAAGATCTTTCACTTTATCGCCGAGTTTCGCCTGAAGTTCCTGACGAACCATCTGCATAAACGCAGGCTGTGGTGAAATCCCCCCCCCGCGCGGCTGCACGCCTAACGGACGAGCACTCAGCATGTCGTACAGTTCCTGATCGATGACCTTCTGCTGTTGCAGCAGGCGCAGGACCAGGTTACGACGCTCAAGCGCCAGTTTCGGGTTACGCCATGGGTTGTAAATGGACGCCCCTTTCACCATCCCGACCAGCAACGCCTGCTGATCCAGGCTCAGTTCTTCCACCGGGCGACCAAAGTAGTACAGACTCGCCAGAGGGAAGCCGCGGATTTCATTGTCGCCGCTCTGACCGAGATACACCTCGTTCATGTACAGCTCAAGAATGCGGTCTTTGCTGTAACGCGCGTCCATGATCAGCGCCATGTACGCTTCGTTCGCCTTACGCCAGTAAGAACGTTCGCTGGAGAGAAACAGGTTTTTCACCAACTGCTGCGTGAGGGTACTTGCCCCCTGCACCGTCCGGCCCGCCACCAGGTTGGCTAATACCGCACGTCCCATCGAGTAGAAGCTGATGCCGTCATGCTCGTAGAAATGGCGGTCTTCTGTCGCAATGAGCGTATCGATCAGCAAGTCCGGGAACCCGCTACGCGGCACGAACAGACGCTGTTCACCGTTCGGGGAGGACATCATGGTGATCAAACGCGGATCGAGACGGAAGAAACCGAACTGGCGGTTGTTATCCATGTTGGTGATCGAATCCAGATGATCGCCATCAAAGGTCAGACGCGCGCGCACCTGCCCTTCTTTGCTGTCCGGGAAATCAAACGGACGGCGGATCATCTCGATGCTGTTCGCCTGTACGGTAAATTCGCCTGGGCGCGTCATCGCGGTCACCTGGCGATATTGGGTGGCCGTCAGCAAACGGACCATCTCGTTTTTGCTGACCGGCATATCCGGCTCAAGGTTGACCATGCGACCATAGACCGCCGCAGGCAACTGCCAGACTTTACCGTCGATACGGTTACGGATTTTCTGGTCTAAATAGACGCCATAAATGGCGAGCAGCACCGCAAAGACGATACCGATCTTGACCAGTAGCCATAGCCAGCGACGTTTACCCTTAGGTTTTTTACCTTTGCCTTTTCCATTACGCGGCATGGGTTCTTCATCCTTGTCATCATATTCGTACTCATCGTCGTACTCTTCGTCCCTGAGACGACGACGGCTAACCTTTTGCTTTGCCGGACGTGCAGGCTTGCCTTTACGTCCAATCGGCTCGCGGTCATTCCCCGCCATACTTTTTCTCCGCTAAATTCAGGCGTAAGCGCCTGATTCTCTTTTCTTTCACGCAACGGTTAAAGAAGAAACCTCTCAAAAATCGCTTTTCTCCCTCTCCCTGTGGGAGAGGGTCGGGGAGAGGGCATCAGGCCGCATCAATCCAAACCCTTGCCGGGCGGCACTGCGTTGGCCCGGCCTACAAATGCATTCCCTTTTTTATGAATACTTTTTCGTCCGCCGCGTTGGTGCGGTGTTCGCCGGATCATCCGGCCAGACATGCTTCGGATAGCGCCCTTTCATCTCTTTTTGCACTTCGCGATAAGCCCCGGCCCAGAACGCACTCAGGTCACGCGTGATTTGCAGCGGGCGCTGTGCAGGTGAAAGTAGCTCCAGCACTAGCGCAACACGGCCTTGCGCTATGGTTGGCGTCGCTGCTTCGCCGAACATTTCCTGCATCCGTACGGATAAAACAGGTGGCTTCTCAGCGTCGTAGCGCAGGGCTATCCGGCTTCCGGTCGGCACAGTGTAATGTGCAGGAAGCTCACTATCCAGTCGTTGACGTAGTGACCAGGGTAATAAGTCCTGTAAGGCTTGAGTGACATTCAGCGCTTTTAATGCTTTCAGAGAGTGAACGCCCTGCATATGCGGCAGCAGCCAGCTCTCCAGCGCCGCCAGCAAGGTTTCGTCATCGACTGCTGGCCAGGGTTCTTCCGGCAACCAACGGGCAGCGCATTGAATACGTAAACGCAGTTGCTCCGCATCAGGCGTCCAGTTAAGCACGCGAAGGCCTTTATCCCGAATGCCATTCAGCATCGCCTGGTGCAACTCTTCTTCAGAAGGTTTTGCCAGCGGCTGCACATTCACGGTCAGTTGCCCAATCTGGCTGCGCCGCCAGGCTTTTAGCGTGCCCTGATTTTCGTCCCATTCGACGGTGTCTGATTGGCTCAACAGCGACGGACAGGCCGCCACCAGCGCATCAATATCTAACGCAACGGCCTGCAATATCCTCGCATCCGGCGACTGGCTGCCCTGCAACAGCAACGGCGCAATCAACCATTCATGACGGCCCAACGCATCGTCGGCATCTAACATGGCGCCCACACCGTTCGCCAGTTGATAGCGTCCTTCCTGACCGCGACGGCGAGCAATTCGGTCGGCAAAACCCTGGGCGAGTAAGGCAGGAATGCTTGCCGCATCAGGTGAACCAGCAGGATTACTCAGCCGCTGGGCGAGCGTTTTGGCACGCAGCATCCAGTTTGGCTGATTACGCGAAAACGCAATGCCTAAGTCGGCGTTTCCTCCGCGCGGCGGCTCTTCAAGGATTGCCGCGAGCCTGGTTGCCGTCGCGACCTCCTCCGGTGTGCTGGCTGCCACCAGCATCGCCGCCAGCCGAGGATCGTTGCCCAGCGCTGCCATCTTTTGTCCACGCGCAGTAAGCTGTTTCCCGTCAAAAGCACCCAGTTGCATTAGCAATTTTCGCGCCGCGGTCAGACTGGCAACGGGCGGCTGATCCAGCCAGCTCAGCTGAGCGGGTTCCTGACAGCCCCACTGCAACAGCTCCAGTGTCAGTCCACAGAGATCGCTTTGTAAGATCTCCGGCTCGCCCTGCACTGCCCCACGTTCAGCCTGCTCTTTGCCTGCCAGATGCAGGCAGATGCCTGGCTCAAGACGCCCTGCACGACCTGCACGCTGAGTCATTGAGGCCTGGCTCACGCGCTGGGTTATCAAACGCGTCAGCCCGGTTCGCGCATCGAACCGCGCGACACGCTCCTGAGCACAATCCACGACCAGCCGAATACCTTCAATGGTCAGACTCGTTTCGGCGATATTGGTCGCCAGAACCACTTTTCGCCGCCCTTTTTCGGCAGGCAGAATCGCTTTGCGCTGCTCGCTCAACGAGAGCGCACCATAGAGCGGACAAAGCACGACGTCTGACGAGACGCGGCCTGCCAGCTGTTCCTGCACGCGCTGAATTTCCCCTACTCCGGGTAAGAACAGCAGCAGCGAACCGGATTCAGCGCGCAGCAGTTCTGCCGTCGCCATCGCGACAGCTTCATCAAAACGTTGATGGGAGGGCAGCGACTGATAGCGTCGCTCGACAGGAAACGCCCGTCCTTCTGAAATCACCACTGGCGCATCAGGCAATAAGGCTTGCAGACGCTCATTATCCAGCGTGGCCGACATGATCAGCAGCCTGAGGTCGTCACGAAGCCCGGCCTGAACGTCCAGCAGTAAGGCCAGCGCCAAATCGGCCTGCAGGCTACGCTCATGGAATTCATCGAGGATCACCAGACCAACGCCCGTCAGTTCTGGATCGCGCTGGATCATGCGCGTGAGTATGCCTTCGGTCACCACCTCCAGACGGGTGTTTTTCCCCACACAGGTTTCTGCACGCATACGGTAGCCCACAGTGTCACCCGGTTTTTCGTTGAGGAGTTCAGCCAGACGCTGAGCAACGTTACGCGCCGCCAGCCGTCGCGGTTCGAGCAGGATGATTTTCCCCTCAATCGCCCCTTGCTGAAGGAGTTGTAACGGCAGCCAGGTGGACTTCCCTGCCCCGGTAGGCGCAGTCAGCAAAACCTGTGAAGCGCGACGAAGCGCCTGAAGCAGTTCAGGAAGGACGGCGGCGACAGGCAATGTGGACACAGCAGACTCCAGGGGTGACTTTAAACGGCCCCGCATTGTAGCATTGCCCTAAATCATTACCGAGCCTTGATCATGTCAGATTCCCGAAGACTGTTTTTCGCCCTTGAACTCCCCGGCGAGACGCAGCAGCAGATTATCCAGTGGCGTGCCGACCACTTCCCGGCCGATGCCGGTCGGCCCATTGCCGCCGCGAATCTGCATCTGACGCTGTCCTTTCTGGGCGAGATCAGTGCCGACAAACAACGTGCGCTGGCGGTCATGGCCGGGAGAATTCGCCAGCCAGGTTTTACGCTGAACCTTGATGATGCCGGGCAGTGGCTGCGTTCGCAGGTGGTGTGGCTCGGCACTCGCCAGCCGCCTCGTGGTTTATTGCAGCTGGCGAATATGCTCCGTTCCCAGGCAGCTCGCAGCGGCTGTTATCAAAGCCCTCAACCGTTTCACCCGCACATCACGCTGTTGCGAAATACCGCGCACGCGGTGCCCATTCCTCCGCCAGGATTTGGCTGGAAAGTGCCTGTCACGGCGTTTGCACTGTACGCCTCTGAATTTACCCGTGGCCGCACCCGCTACACTCAGCTTGAGCGCTGGACGCTAACCGAATAAGGATACCCATGCAGTTTCTGCCTCCGTTAAAACCCGCCCGCCTGATCCAACGCTATAAACGTTTTTTGGCCGATGTCATCACGCCTGAAGGAGAAGCATTAACGCTGCACTGCGCCAACACGGGCGCAATGACCGGTTGTGCGACACCCGGAGATACCGTCTGGTATTCCACCTCTGACAGCAAAACGCGCAAATACCCCCATACATGGGAAATAACTGAGACTCAGACCGGGGCTTTTATTTGTGTAAATACACAACGTGCCAATCAGCTGGTCAAAGAGGCGATTCAGACGGAGGCGATTCCGGAGCTTTGTGGCTATAGCGTGTTGAAAAGCGAAGTAAAATACGGTGATGAGCGCAGCCGAATTGATTTTCTGTTACAGGCAGATGATCGCCGTAACTGCTATATTGAAGTGAAATCGGTCACCTTAGCGGAACAAGAGTACGGTTATTTTCCCGATGCGGTGACTGAGCGTGGTCAGAAGCATTTGCGAGAATTAATGAGTGTGGCGGCCTCAGGCGATCGAGCCGTGGTGCTGTTTGCGGTTCTTCACTCTGCCATTACCCGTTTTTCACCCGCGCGCCATATCGATGCAAAGTACGCGCAATTATTGAATGAGGCAAAAAACAAGGGGGTTGAAATTCTGGCTTATAAAGCGGAACTTTCTGCCGATACTATGACTCTGAAAGAGCCGTTGCCTGTTGTGTTATCACCGGCCAACGGCTGAACAATAAGTGTGCTGGTCGCGTGCGCAAATACGCTTTTCTTCACAGCATTGTCAAGTGTAACGTTTAGATAATTGCTATCCGGAAAAGCTTCTGCTATTTATAGCGGCCTGATTTTTCCCCCACATGGGGATCGATAGTGCGTGTTAAGGAGAAGCAACATGCAAGAAGGGCAAATCCGTAAAACATCGTCCCTGAGTATTCTCGCCATCGCTGGGGTGGAGCCATACCAAGAGAAGCCGGGTGAAGAGTATATGAACGAAGCCCAGCTGTCTCACTTCAAGCGTATTCTTGAAGCGTGGCGTAACCAACTCAGGGATGAAGTTGATCGTACCGT
>NZ_JBOFIN010000092.1:0-16045 GCF_051650185.1 Scandinavium sp. | reverse complement strand
ACAAACTCGGTACGTAATGACATGGTATCTCTCGCATCCCAGGGCATAAGCGACTCCATAAACGGGTTCTTATGCCTTAGTTGTAAGTGTCTACCATGTCCCCGAACAAGTGTTCATGATGTCCCCGGACCGTACACCCTCAAGGGAGAGGGGATCAGAATCGAGCTGTTTGTTTTCTCCCTCTCCCATGGGGAGAGGGTCGGGGAGAGGGGAAGCCACACTCTCCTGACTCAACCTACTCCCAGCTCACTTCCCCTTTCGGCTCGTAAGCGTTCACGTCCAACGGTGAGTTCTGCTCGACATACTGCTTCAGCACTTCCGCATCAATAAACCCGGTGTTCACATAGCCCGGTTTGGTGTCGATATGCGGGTAGCCATCGCCGCCGGTGGCGTTAAAGCTCAGTGTCGCCATACGGTAGTTTTTCGCCGGATCGACAGGCTCGCCTTTGATTTTCAAATCAGTGAGCTGCCCGCCTTTTGCCACAAAACTGACGTTTGCGAACTGCGGATAGGCGCCTGAATCCGGCTTCATCTGTGCCACGGCCGTCAGATAGTCCGTCACTTCTTTGCCGGTCATATCCACGTAAACCACCACGTTGCCGAACGGCTGTACTTTGAGCACGTCTTTGTAGGTGATTTTGCCCGCTTCGATAGAGTCACGAATGCCGCCGCCGCTCATGACGCCAAAATCAGCGGTGGTGCGCGCCATCTGTGCCGCGAGGATCAGGTGCCCCATGTTGGTTTGCACGAAACGCACTTTGCTGCGATCGCCTTCCAGGTGCCCGTTCACTTCACCCACTTTCACGTCGAGCTGCGCTTTGCCTTTATTCTGGAACGGCGTCAGCAGCGACAGCATCTGCGGATTCTCCGGGATTTGCGGGGTGTAAAGCACGCGCTCACTTTGCCCGTTGTCGTAGGTGACTTTCTTCTTCAGGTTGACCGGAATGAGCTGGTAATGCACCAGTTTCATCTCGCCGTTGCGGAATTCAAAATCTGCACGACCGACATATTTACCCCATTCATGGGCCTGCACAATCCAGATGCCATTCTGCTTATCTGGCGCGCAAGGCGTACCCGGCACGTAATCCACCTGTTTTTTATTCTCAGAGGCCATGCAAACCGGATCTTGTGAGTGACCGCCCACAATCATGGTCAACGCGCCCGCAGGCAGGCTGCGAGCCAGCTCAACATCGCCCGGCGCATTAGAGCCGTGATTGCCGTTGTCGTAGTGACCCATGTGCGTCGCCGCGAGAATGATGTCGGGCTTCTGCGTCTGCTGCAGTTCCTGAATCACCAGCTTCGCTTCGTCAGCAGGTTTACGGAATTCAATGTCGGTGAAGTTTTCCGGGTTGCCAATTTTGGCCGTGTCATCGGTCGTTAAGCCGATAACCGCGATTTTGAGCCCCTGGCGATCAAACAGCTGCCACGGTTTGAAGAGACGCTCGCCGGTGCTTTTCTGGTAGATGTTGGCCGACAGGAACGGGAACTTAGCCCATTTTTCCTGCTGACGAATCACGCTGAGCGGGTTGTCAAACTCGTGGTTGCCGACAGCCATCGCATCGTAGCCCACCAGATTCATGCCGCGGAAATCAGGCTCCGCATCCTGTAAATCGGATTCCGGCACGCCGGTATTGATGTCGCCACCTGACAGCAGCAGCACGCTGCCGCCTTCGGATGCCACTTCTTTGCGAATGCCATCCACCAGCGTTTTCTGGGCGGCCAGACCATATTCACCGTACTCGCTCCGCCAAAAATGCCCGTGGTGATCGTTGGTATGCAGGATGGTAATTTTATAGGTTTTATCCTGCTCATAAGCGTTGGCTTGCAGGCTACTCAACAGGCCCGCCGCCAGCATCGCCAGCACCACGCCACGTTTCAACAATGTCATGACTCTCTCCCTGAATAAATTTCAACTGCCGAAATTACAGTGAGTAACAAGCTTAGACAAATATGTTTTCAGAATTGAGACTTTCTTCAAACGCCTGAGCCCGTTATCTTAGTCTGATAATTATTACAGACCACAAAATCCCCAACGTCGCTAAACCCTAACTACAGTGAATTTTCTATGGCCATTAGTGAAACCAGTCCAACGCTGCCCGGCGCGTCTTCGCCCCAGCAAAAAGCCAAAACCTCATTTCGCATTCTCGGCGCCATCAGTCTGTCTCACCTGCTGAATGACATGATCCAGTCGCTGATCCTGGCGATTTATCCGCTACTGCAATCTGAGTTTTCCCTGACCTTTGTTCAGATCGGGATGATCACCCTGACCTTCCAGCTCACCTCCTCTCTGCTCCAGCCGGTGGTCGGTTACTGGACGGACAAATACCCGATGCCGTGGTCATTGCCGATTGGCATGTGTTTCACCATGAGCGGCCTGATTCTGCTGGCGATGGCGGGCAGTTTTGAGGCCGTTGTGCTGGCGGCGGCGTTAGTCGGAACGGGATCTTCGGTGTTCCACCCGGAATCGTCTCGCGTGGCGCGTATGGCCTCCGGTGGCCGTCATGGTCTGGCGCAATCGCTGTTCCAGGTCGGCGGTAACTTTGGCAGCTCTCTGGGGCCATTGCTGGCGGCAATGATTATTGCGCCCTACGGCAAAGGCAATGTGGCGTGGTTTGTCCTGGCGGCCCTGCTCGCCATCGTGGTGCTGGCACAAATCAGCCGTTGGTATGCGGCGCAGCACCGAATGAACAAGGGCAAACCCAAAGCCGCGATAGTCAATCCGCTGCCACGCAACAAAGTTATTCTGGCGGTAAGCGTGCTGTTACTGCTGATTTTCTCAAAATACTTCTATATGGCGAGCATAAGCAGTTATTACACCTTTTATCTGATGCATAAGTTTGGGTTATCGGTACAGAATGCGCAGATTCACTTGTTCGCCTTCCTGTTCGCAGTCGCCGCCGGTACCGTGATTGGCGGGCCTGTCGGCGATAAAATTGGCCGTAAATATGTTATTTGGGGCTCTATCCTGGGCGTGGCACCTTTCACTCTCGTTTTACCGTACGCATCGCTTGAATGGACAGGGATCCTGACGGTGATCATTGGATTTATCCTCGCCTCAGCGTTTTCTGCCATCTTAGTGTACGCCCAGGAGCTGTTACCGGGTCGAATTGGCATGGTTTCTGGCCTTTTCTTCGGTTTCGCTTTTGGCATGGGCGGCCTGGGAGCCGCAGTGCTTGGGGTGGTTGCCGACCATACCAGCATTGAAGAAGTCTATAAAATCTGTGCTTTCCTGCCGTTACTGGGAATGTTGACCATATTCCTGCCTGATAATCGCCATAAAGCCTGATTTTCTGCTCGTCAGAGTGAAACTCTGGCGGGCATTCCCCTGCACTCTGTCCGCTTTTTTGGCGTTAATGCCCTTCCATTTTCCGATCTGTGCGGTTTTCACGCCTAATTACCGTTATTCCTCAAAATTCAACAATTATTCATAAACAGAATGATTGAAATTGTCATAAACTATTACCCGGATTTCTGGTTCGTTGAGCCAGAACGGGGACCCTGCAACAGCGAAAGGAGACGGAATGCATCACGCAACACCGCTAATCACCACCATTGTCGGCGGGCTGGTACTCGCTTTTATCTTTGGCATGATCGCCAACAAACTCCGTATTTCGCCTCTGGTGGGCTATTTGCTGGCGGGTGTGCTTTCTGGTCCTTTTACCCCAGGCTTCGTTGCCGACACTAAACTTGCCCCTGAGCTGGCTGAACTGGGCGTTATCCTGCTGATGTTCGGCGTCGGTCTGCATTTTTCTCTGAAGGATTTGATGGCGGTAAAGGCCATCGCCATTCCCGGCGCGATTGCCCAGATTCTGGTCGCAACGCTGCTGGGTATGGCGCTTTCGTCCATGCTGGGCTGGTCGCTGATGACCGGCGTCGTGTTCGGGTTATGTCTTTCGACCGCCAGTACGGTGGTGCTGCTACGCGCGCTTGAAGAGCGGCAGTTGATAGACAGCCAGCGAGGGCAAATCGCCATCGGCTGGCTGATTGTGGAAGATCTGGTGATGGTGCTGACGCTGGTCCTGCTGCCAGCCGTCGCCGGGATGATGGAACAAGGTGACGTTGGGCTGGCCACGCTTGCGCTGGACATGAGCCTGACCATCGGCAAAGTCATTGCCTTTATCGCCGTGATGCTGCTGGTTGGCCGTCGTCTGGTGCCGTGGATCATGGCTCGCAGCGCTGCCACCGGATCGCGTGAACTGTTTACCCTTTCTGTTTTAGCGCTGGCGCTGGGCATCGCGTTTGGCGCGGTCGAACTGTTTGATGTTTCCTTTGCCCTCGGCGCGTTCTTTGCCGGAATGGTGCTGAATGAATCCGAACTCAGCCATCGCGCAGCCCACGACACGCTGCCGCTGCGTGATGCGTTTGCGGTGCTGTTCTTTGTGTCCGTCGGCATGTTGTTCGACCCGATGGTCCTGATCGAACAGCCTCTGGCGGTACTGGGGACGCTGGCGATTATTATCTTCGGTAAGTCTGTCGCTGCATTCATTCTGGTGCGTCTGTTCGGCCACTCGCAGCGTACCGCGCTGACCATCGCCGCCAGCCTCGCGCAGATTGGTGAATTTGCGTTTATCCTCGCCGGGCTTGGCATGGCGCTGAACCTGCTGCCGCAAGCCGGGCAGAATCTGGTGCTGGCCGGGGCTATCCTGTCGATTATGCTCAACCCGGTGCTGTTCGCGGTGCTGGAAAAATACCTCGATAAAACCGAAACCCTCGAAGAGCAAACTCTCGAGGAAGCGATTGAAGACGAGAAACAGATCCCGGTGGATATCTGCAACCATGCGCTGCTGGTCGGTTTTGGGCGTGTTGGCAGCCTGCTCGGCGAGAAGCTGATGGCGCAGGGCATTCCGCTGGTGGTCATTGAAACCTCGCGCACCCGCGTGGACGAACTGCGAGAACGCGGAATTCGCGCGGTGCTGGGCAATGCGGCCAGTGAAGAGATCATGAATCTGGCGCATCTGGATTGCGCACGCTGGCTGCTGCTGACGATCCCGAACGGCTACGAGGCCGGAGAAATTGTCGCGTCAGCGCGCGAGAAATGCCCGAACATCGAGATTATCGCCCGCGCGCACTATGACGACGAAGTGGAATACATCACCGAACGCGGGGCGAATCAGGTGGTGATGGGCGAGCGAGAGATTGCGAACACGATGCTGACGCTGCTGGAGAAACCGCCAGTTGGGGAAGCGGTGACGGGGTAAGCTTTGTGCGGTCTGATGCCCTCTCCCCCGGCCCCTCTCCCACAGGGCGAGGGGAGTTTTAATTCCCTCTCCCTTTGGGAGAGGGTTAGGGAGAGGGGGAAAACGCGGCACATCATCCACACTGCCTGCTGGCGCTTCGCTTAGCAGGCCTACAAAAATCTGTAGCCCCTGCAAGCATCACGCCGCCGGGGAATTTTCTCAACGATCCCAGTAAGACTCTTCCAGACTGTCTTCCCGCTCCGGCAGGCCGCGCGTCAGGCGCGGTGAGTGCTGGTTCAATACCTGATAGCTCACGCGATTTGCGTACTTACAGACCTGCGCCAGTGACGAATAGGTCAGCCAGGTGAACTCGTGCTTGCTGGAATTCGGCACATTACTGCGGTGGTAATTGTTGGCGGTAATGTCATGCAGCAGCGCCGCCAAAGCGCCATCGCCCGCGCCGTTGGTGTTCATTATCTTCTCCGGGCCGCCCATGTATGGCGCAATATGGGAGTAGATACGCAGGGGCTGTTTACAGTCTTTATGACGCATCGCGCGGCTGAATTCATACTGGTTAAATTCGGCAATCGCACCCGGCAGCAGAGGATGTTGCGTTACGCGTTTTTTCTCATCTTCGGTGAAGCCCGCCATATACAAGCCCACAGGCCCGGCGGTGCAAAGCACCAGATCAACCCAATCCAGCGCTTTATCGGAGGCCAGCAGCGGATCGGCAATACCGGTCAGGGCTTCGGCTTCTTCTTCGTTCATCGCCAGAATCGAGACGTTCTCTTTGAGGAAATCCTGCCACCAGGCTGGATTGTCCGCGATAACGTATTTGGTCCCGAGAGTCAGCACGACGGGCACGTTATGCTTTTTCGCATACTCCACCGCTTTCATCGTGGCATCGCGCATCGGTTCACCCGGCTTGCAGCGCACCAGATAGGACGTGAGCACTAAGGCAGAGGCACCGGCAATCACTTCTTCAGGAATGCTGTCGGCGCGCAGTTGATTCATGTGGCCCGGGCTGATGGCAAAGGTACGCTCTCCGTTATCGCTGATAAGCGTGAAGCAGCGGCCAATCGGCCCATTCACGCCTTGCAGGTAGTTCAGATCAGTGCGGCTGGAGGTGTTGCACAGATAGCGATAGGCATAGCCACCGATTTCAATATTGCTGCACATCACACCGAGCAGCACCGAACGGTCGTCAGCCAGCACGGAATAGTTGTGCATGGTGTTGCCGATTGTCCCGCCCGCAAACTGATGAGTAATCAGGTTTTCGCGCACCAGCTCCTGATAAAGCGCATCCGCAACATCATCCTCAATCACCAGAGAGTGTCCGCTGCTCAGGCCGTAACGCGCCACAAAGGTGTCGTCAACTTTGGCTTCGATATCCACCAGCGTCTGATCTATACCGACCACCCAGGAGGCGCTGGTTTCGTTAACAGGCTGAATTTGTTGCAGGAGCGGATCGCGAGTGTTGACGGGGAAATAGTGCTTGGATTTGCGTTTACCGGGAAATTTCATGGGTTGCGGTCAGGTAGCTGTGAACAAGCGAAGAATAGTAGCATATTCCCCGCCTGTTCGCTGCCCTGCGCGCTTAGCGGTAAGGGGCGGTCAGGTTGACCATCATCTCGATATGCTGCGGCTGGGCGTTCAATGCCGGGATGTATTCGTACTTCTCGCCGCCTGCTTCAAGGAACACCTCTTTGTTCTGTACCGCAATCTCTTCGAGGGTTTCCAGACAGTCTGCGGAGAAGCCCGGACACATCACCTGAATGTGTTTCATACCCTTCTCACCCAGCATTTTCAGGGTTTCGTCGGTGTACGGCGTCAGCCATGGCTCGCGGCCAAAGCGTGACTGGAAGGTCATCATCACTTTATCGTGCGAGACGCCGAGTGCAGACACCAGCTCACGCGTGGTGTCGCGGCAGCGCTGAGGATAATCATCACCTTCGTCAGCGTAACGCTGTGGAATGCCGTGGTAGGAAAGCAGCAGCAAATCCGGTTCGCCATGTTCGGCAAAGGAAGCTCGTGCGCTGTCCGCCAGCGCCTGGATGTAGTCGCTGTCGTCGGCATAGTCACGGATAAACGAAACGCCCGGAATATGGCGCTTAGGGGCGAGAATGCGCGCCAGTTCATCCCACACGGCAGCCACCGTTGAGCAGGAGTACTGAGGGTAGAGCGGCAGCACAACAATGTGTTCCACCTCTTGCGCCAGCAATTCTTCCACAGCACTTTCCAGGGAAGGCGAGCCATAGCTCATGCCCAACGCGACGGGCGTGTCCGGCAGTCGCTTCGCCAGCGCCTGCTGTTGCTGGCGGCTGTAAACCATCAGCGGAGAGCCTTCATCCATCCAGACAGATTGATAGAGTTTCGCCACTCGCGGCGAGCGAATCGGCAAAATCACCCCACGCAACAACGGCCACCACAGCAAGCGAGGCGTGTCCACGACGCGTTTATCGCTCAGGAACTGGCGCAGATAGCGTTTTACCGCCGCAGGAGTGCGTGCATCGGGCGTGCCGAGGTTTGCTAACAGAATGCCGGTTTTCGTCTGACGCATTACCGCCTCTTAACTGTTTAAAGGGCTGATAAGTGTAACGGAAAAGAGAGAAAGAAGAACTAATTGCTGCAAAAGGTAAGGGGGAGTGCGAGGTGCCTGCTGGCGCTGCGCTGAGCAGGCCTACAAAAGAGGCCTGTGGAAAATCGTAGGCCGGGTAAGCTTGCGCCACCCGGCACTTTCCGCGGAATTAACCGAGAATTTTAGCCAGTTCAGCACGAACATCAGCCACGGCCTGGGTGCCGTCAACTTTGGCGTATTGGGTGTTACCCGCCTGTGCTTCTTTGGAGTAGTAGCCGATCAGTGGCGCAGTCATCTGATGGTATTCCACCAGGCGCTTACGCACGGTTTCTTCCTGATCGTCTTTACGGGTAGTCAGCTCTTCGCCAGTCACATCATCTTTACCTTCAACCTTAGGCGGGTTGAATTTGATGTGATAAACACGGCCAGAAGCCGCGTGCACGCGACGACCGACGATACGGTCAACGATCAGCTCGTCCGGTACGTCGAACTCCAGCACGTAATCCACTTTGATGCCCGCTTCTTTCATCGCATCAGCCTGTGGAATGGTGCGTGGGAAGCCGTCCAGCAGGAAACCGTTACGGCAATCTTCCTGCGCAATACGCTCTTTCACCAGGGCGATAACCAGCTCATCGGTCACCAGCTTGCCAGCGTCCATGATGTCTTTCGCCTGTTTGCCGAGCTCAGAGCCAGATTTGACTGCAGCACGCAGCATGTCACCGGTGGAGATTTGCGGAATACCGTACTTCTCCATAATGAACTGCGCCTGAGTTCCTTTACCCGCGCCCGGAGCGCCAAGCAGAATAATACGCATTGCGAAAATCCCCTCAAATGTTGGTTCAATTTTTCAAAAGCGCTAAACGATACCACCAGACGGCGGCTCGCTCAAGGAAGGCGGGACGGCTGAAACGGTTAATGGGGGGAATAATTTTGGCTGCGGGGTAGTTGCTCCCCCTCTCCCCGGCCCTCTCCCACAGGGAGAGGGAGAAAGGCCGCTCAGTCCAGATCCCCTCTCCCTTGAGGGAGAGGGGGGTAAATTACGACACCAAAAGCTGATTCATACGCTTGATAAACAGGTTCGGATCTTCCAGCGTGCCGCGCTCTGCCAGCAACGCCTGATCCAGCAGCAGCTCAACCCATTCGCCGAACTGCGTTTCGTCCTGCGTATCCGCCGCGCGTTTCACCAGCGCATGATCCGGGTTCAGTTCAAAGATGTACTTCACTTCCGGCACGCTCTGGCCCGCAGCAGCGAACAGTTTCGCCATCTGGGTGCTCATTTCGTCCGCTTCCGTGGTCACGATAGCTGGCGTGTCGGTCAGACGATGCGTCAGACGGACTTCTTTCACACGCTCACCCAGCAGGGTTTTCACGCGCTCAATGAACGGCGTCAGCGCCTTTTCAGCCTCTTTGGTGGACTCGTCCACTTCATCCGCCAGCTTATCCAGCGATTCATCGGCCTTGGCGACGGACTGGAACGGCTTGCCATCGAACTCGGTCAGGTAGCTCATCATCCACTCATCGATACGGTCAGAAAGCAGCAGCACTTCGATGCCTTTCTTACGCAGCAATTCCAGATGCGGGCTGCTCTTCGCGGCGGCATAGCTGTCAGCGGTGATGTAGTAAATCTTCTCCTGCCCTTCTTTCATGCGAGACACGTACTCTTCCAGAGAGACTGCCTGCGCCGAAGAATCAGTATGGGTAGAAGCGAAGCGCAGCAGTCTGGCAATAGCCTGCTGGTTCGCGCTGTCTTCAGCCGGGCCTTCTTTCAGCACCAGGCCGAACTGTTTCCAGAAGGTCTGGTATTTTTCCGCATCGTCTTTCGCCAGTTTTTCCAGCATTTGCAGCGCACGTTTGCTCAGCGCGTTACGCAGATTGCGGGTTACACTACTGTCCTGCAGGATTTCACGGGAAACGTTCAGCGGCAGATCGTTGGAATCTATCAGACCACGGACAAAGCGCAGGTAGTTCGGCATGAACTGCTCCGCTTCATCCATGATGAACACGCGCTGGACGTACAGTTTCAGGCCGTGTTTGTGGTCACGGTTCCACATATCCCACGGTGCCTGCGCCGGGATGTAAAGCAGGCTGGTGTATTCCTGTTTGCCTTCCACACGGTTGTGGCTCCACGCCAGCGGGTCGGTGAAGTCATGGGCAATATGCTTGTAGAACTCGTTGTACTCTTCGTCTTTGATTTCCGCTTTGTTGCGGGTCCACAGCGCCTGTGCCTTGTTGATTTTCTCCCAGGAGACGACAGTTTCGCCGTCTTTTTCTTCCTGAGTTTCAATCTCTACCGGCAGCGCGATATGGTCGGAGTATTTGCTGATGATGGAACGTACACGCCAGTCGTTGAGGAAATCATCTTCACCTTCACGCAGATGCAGAGTGATTTCGGTCCCGCGATCGGCTTTGGTGATATCCGCTACGGTGTATTCGCCTTCACCATGAGATTCCCAGAACACGCCGTTTTCTGCGCTGTCGCCCGCCGCACGGGTACGCACGGTCACTTTGTCGGCCACGATAAACGCAGAGTAGAAGCCCACGCCAAACTGACCAATCAGCTGGCTGTCTTTCGCCTGATCGGAGCCCATGGATTGCAGGAAGGCTTTGGTACCGGATTTGGCGATGGTGCCGAGATGATCGATAACGTCATCACGGTTCATCCCAATGCCGTTATCGGCGATGGTCAGCGTGCGGTTCTCTTTATCGAAAGAGACGCGTACTCGCAGGTCGCCGTCGCCTTCATAAAGGCTGGCGTCAGAAAGCGCGCGGAAGCGCAGCTTATCCGCCGCATCGGAGGCGTTGGAAATCAGCTCACGCAGGAAAATTTCTTTATTCGAATAGAGAGAATGGATCATCAGGTGCAGAAGCTGTTTCACTTCTGACTGGAAACCACGGGTTTCTTGTCCTTTCATGGGGAAAATTCCTCAATGCCAATGTTTACAGAGTAAAAAAGCGTTGAGGGGGATATGAGGCTGGGTGGGGATAATTTCAAGCGGAGGCGAGAAGAAGCGCCTCCGTTTGTTCAGAATTTAATCTTGTGACGCCCCGCAAGGGAGTGCGACAACGTGGTGCCATCGACCATTTCCAGCTCACCGCCAACCGGCACGCCGTGCGCGATGCGGCTGGCTTCGACGCCATACTGACCACACAGCTCAGCGATGTAGTTGGCCGTTGCTTCGCCTTCCACCGTTGGGTTAGTGGCGAGGATAACTTCTTTCATTTGTTCGCTGCTCAAACGCTGCTCCAGCCTGTCGAGGCCGATGTCGTCCGGCCCAATGCCGTCAAGGGGTGACAGGTGGCCCATCAGCACAAAGTAGCGGCCGGAAAACTGCCCCGTTTGCTCGATGGCGTAGATGTCCGCCGGGCTCTCTACCACACAAATCTGACCATTTTCCTGACGACGCGGGTTCGAACAGATGTTGCACACATCCTGCTCGGTAAAGGTCCGGCAATCGGCACAGTGACCAATCTCTGACATTGCACGAGTCAACGCCTGCGCCAGACGCATTCCGCCGCTGCGATCGCGTTGTAACAAAGTGAACGCCATACGCTGTGCGGATTTCGGGCCAACGCCCGGCAGGCAACGTAACGCTTCCATGAGGGTGGTAAGTAAAGGACTGGTTTGCATCGCTCAGACTTCTGAAAAAAGAGTGGGCCATAGCCTAACATTAGCCCCGGCGACGGGTATAGAAAAAGATAGGTATTCGGCAATGCAGGTGGGTCTGTGTTGACGAAAACAGAAGGCATTCTGACGACGCATTAGCGGAAAACGAAAACAAAAAGGGCGACATCGCTGTCGCCCTTTAACCGTTATCAGAACGGCATCTTAAAGCCTGGTGGCAGCTGCATCCCGGAGGAGACAGACGCCATTTTCTCTTTCTGGGTTTCTTCAATACGGCGAGCCGCATCGTTGAACGCCGCAGCGACCAGGTCTTCCAGCATCTCTTTGTCGTCTTCCATCAGGCTTGGGTCAATCTCAACGCGGCGGCAGTTGTGCGCACCGTTGATGGTCACTTTCACCAGGCCCGCGCCAGACTCACCGGTCACTTCCAGTTGAGCGATCTCTTCCTGGGCTTTTTGCATTTTTTCTTGCATCTGCTGGGCCTGTTTCATCAGGTTACCCAGACCGCCTTTTCCACCAAACATAGGCTTATCTCTCAGTCAGTCATGTTAAAGGTTCAACCGCAAGCCGGGCTTACAGTCAAATGGGTCGTATACTTTCTTCATCCAGATCCGCATCAAAGAAACGGCGCAGGGTCTGGATGTTGTTATCTGCCACAATCGCCTCACGCGCCTGCGCGAGCTTCTCTTCATAAATGGCCTGACGCCACTCCAGCGGCGTACGTACCGCCGGATTATCATCTTCCACGATGGTCAGTTCAACCGGAGAACCGCTTAATTCGCTCAGCGCTTCGGTCAGCGTCTTGAGCGCCCCGGCGTTGTTCAGGTGTCTTTGCGAGGGACGCAGATGCAGGCAAATTGCCGCGCCGTTCTGCTCTTTCCACGCATTTAACGCCACCTGCTCTACCAGTTTAGGCAATTTCATCTGGCTGACTTCGGCCGCCCAGCTGTCACGCTCGACGGCTTCCACCGCCAGCTTGGCTGCCAACTCTGGCGTTTTTTCATGTTCCAGCGCTTTCTTCAGCGCTTTTGGCGTGGCGACCTCTTCTTTCACCTCTTCGGTGATAGTGGTCGCCTTCCAGCGGTAAGCTTCTTTCTTCTGCGGGCGTTGATCCTCAAGCGCAGACGGAGCCGGGCGCGCCTGCACGCGTTCCGTCACCGAGGCCAGTCTCTCGAGCGCAGCACTGTTCACCGGCCGCGCGCGGGATGCGGGGGCCGGTTCATTCTTTTTTGCTTTGGGTGCTCCCTGAGCGCGTTGCAGCTGATTGCGGGCCGCCAGCACCTGGCTGGTGGAGTCCGGCAATGCTTCGTTCTGATACGCGGGCGCAGCCGGTGCCTGCTGTTGCGGCACCTGCGTTGGATGCATCACCGCCGTTGGCGCAACGGGCGCAAACGACTGGGGCTGACTGTCCTTTTCCGGTAAAAGCGGTTCTGGCAACGGCTTGCGAGGATGGAACGCCAGCGCGCGCAGCAGCGTCATTTCAATGCCCATCCTGCGATCCGGAGCGTAAGGCAGTTCTTTACGGCCAATCAACAGCGTCTGATAGTAAAGCTGAATATCAGCAGGCGGCACGGTGCGAGCCAGCTCGCGCATGCGGTGCTCGACAATCGCCATGTCGCTGCCGAGGGCAGAAGGCGATAGCTGCACCATCGCAATGCGGTGCAGCAGGCTTTGCATCTCGACCAGCAGGGCTTCCCATTCGATACCACGGGCAGCCGCTTCGTGAATCAGCGTCATCACCTGCTCGCCGTTGGCGGCCACCAGCGCTTCAATCAGCGACAGCGCCTGATCGTCATCCAGCGTACCCAGCATGGTGCTGACGCTGGCGGCGCTCAGCTGGCCGTCACCGCTGGCAATCGCCTGATCGGTCAGGCTCAGTGCATCACGCAGACTGCCGTCCGCCGCGCGGGCGATAAGCTGAAGCGCACGCGGCTCAGCGCTAATGCTTTCTTCAGCCAGAATATGCTCGAGCTGATCGCGGATCTGATCGACATCGAGTGCTTTAAGGTGAAATTGCAGGCAGCGCGACAGGATAGTGACCGGCAGCTTTTGCGGATCGGTGGTCGCCAGCAGGAACTTCACGTGTGAGGGCGGCTCTTCCAGCGTTTTCAACAGCGCGTTAAAGCTGTGGCGCGAGAGCATGTGCACTTCATCGATCAGGTAGACCTTGAAGCGGCCACGCGCTGGCGCGTACTGAACGTTGTCCAGCAGGTCGCGGGTATCTTCAACTTTGGTCCGCGAGGCGGCGTCGATCTCTATCAGATCGACAAAACGGCCCTGCTCGATTTCACGGCAGTTATCGCAAACGCCACAAGGGGTGGCGGTGATGCCGCTTTCACAGTTCAGCCCCTTTGCCAGCAAGCGGGCAATGGAGGTTTTACCGACGCCGCGCGTGCCGGAAAAGAGATACGCATGATGGAGTCGACCGGACGTCAGGCCGTTCGCCAGTGCGGTCAGCACATGTTCCTGACCGACGACGTCAGCAAAGGTTTGTGGTCGCCATTTTCGGGCTAAGACCTGATAACTCATTGGCAGGCTCTGAAACGCTGGAAGGTGGAATACAGGAGGGTAATGCTATCACAACCTCACCCATTGGGCGAGGTTGTGGAGGTGCGGATCAATGGCCCGGGAACGGAACCAGGCTATAGCAATGGATGCCCTGGTTTTCCAGGCGCTGCTCACCGCCCAGATCGAACAGATTGATGATGAACGCCGCGTCGGTGACTTCGCCGCCCAGGCGACGAATCAGCTTAACGGTCGCTTCGATGGTGCCGCCGGTCGCCAGCAGATCGTCCACGACCAGCACTTTGTCGCCAGGCTTGATGGCATCAACGTGGATTTCCAGCTGATCGGTGCCGTATTCCAGCTCGTAGCTCTCAGCGATGGTTTCGCGTGGCAGTTTGCGTGGCTTACGCACCGGGACAAAACCTACGCCCAGCGCCAGCGCAACCGGAGCACCAAACAGGAAACCACGGGCCTCAGTACCCACCACTTTGGTGATCCCGGCGTTTTTAAAACGCTCTGTCAGCAGTTCAATGCTGAGCGCATAGGCTTTCGGGTCTTCCAGTAAGCTGGTGACATCGCGGAAAAGGATGCCTGGCTTCGGATAATCCTGGATGCTTTTGATGCTGTCTTTCAGAAATTCAAGCTGCTGTGCAGTTGCGGTCATAGGTGTATGCCTGATTAAAACGGTGTAACTCACAAGGCGCATTTTACTTAAGTTCAAAGTTACATTCGGTTAACTTTTAACCCGTTGCACCCGTGCTCGAAAACGCCAGAATGTACTGGCAGTCACCGATAAATGCAATAACCATTGCGACCATTATTCTTTTTGTTGTTTTGTATCAACCACGGGAATTCGCCACAGCCACAGCAGCAGCGCGGCAAGGATCAGCAGCAGTAAGATGCGAACCCATAGGATCTTCACCATCCACAGAGAAAACGCGAAAGTCACCAGCATCATGGCTATCGCTCTCGGCTTCGCGCCAGGCGGCATGGCTCTGTGATTTTGCCAGTGGCGAAGATAGCCGCCAAACCAGGAGCGATAGAGCAGCCAGGCGTGAAAGCGAGGTGATGAGCGTGAGAAGCACCACGCAGCCAGAAGGATAAAAGGCGTGGCCGGGAGCAGTGGTAAAACCACGCCGAGCGCGCCTAACACTACCGCCAGCCAGCCAATGATGTTTAGAATAGTCCGTTTCATAGTGATAATGGTTATCAAACCGAACGGCAAATGTAGCACAGGCGCGAGCAATGTCGCTGGAGAAAGAAATGAGAACAGACCAGTTGCTGCAATCGCTGGAAAATCACCTTTCAAGGCTGGAAGCCGAGGTTGCGCCGATGGCCTTTCATGCCACGATCGGCGCACGTTTTGACCGACAGTTATTCCGCACCCGCAGCTCACTTTTGCAGGCCTGTGTAGAGGAAGCACGAGGCAATCTGAAAGCGCTGCGCCATGCCGTCGAACAGCAGCAATTCGAGCAAGTCCAGTGGCTGGCAGAACATCTGGTCGCGCAACTGGAAGCCATCGCCCGCGAAAGCGCCGCCTGGCAGCTGCGCGGCTGGGATAATGGTTCTCCCGCATTGACGCGCTGGCAGAGAAAACGCCTGCAACATCAGGATTATGAGCGCCGGCTGTTGGAGATGACGCAGCAGCGTCGACAGCTGCTGGCGCAAGCCTCAACGCTTGAAGACCAGCAACGGCTCGCGCGGGAAGTGGATGCGTTTAGCACGAGACTGAAACGCTGCCGCGATGCACTGGAAAACATAGAAAACGTACTGGCGCGAATGACGCGCTAGCAGGAGGAAGGATGTCGCTGGAAAACGCCCCGGATGATGTGAAGCTGGCTGTGGATTTGATCATGCTGCTGGAAGAGCACGCACTGGCTCCGGAAACGGTACTGAGTGCTTTGGACATGGTGAAGCGGGATTTTGAGCGTAAGCTACAGGGAGATTCACCCTCTCCCCTGCCCTCTCCCTGAGGGAGAGGGGGAAAATCAAAATCGCTACCATACGGTTCCCTCTCCCATGGGGTGTACGGTCCGGAGACATCATGAACACTTGTTCGGGGACATGGTAGACACTTACAACTAAGGCATAAGAACCCGTTTATGGAGTCGCTTATGCCCTGGGATGCGAGAGATACCATGTCATTACGTACCGAGTTTGTTC
>NZ_JBOFIN010000091.1:0-51332 GCF_051650185.1 Scandinavium sp. | reverse complement strand
TCACGCCTGAAACGCGGTGGAGGATGGACGCTATCGCCGTTACGGGGAATCGGATCGTTTTGAGATCCAGATTGACAGGTCTTTGTTTTTTCACATTTTTTATCATGAATAACGCCCACATGCTGTTCTTATTGTTTCCTTCCTCCGGTCTGCGTGCGGGTCAGACAGCGTCCTTTTCTATAACTGCGCGTCATGTAAAAACTCCATCTCAAGAGCTAAAACGACACATTACAACGCTGGGTGGCTCGGGATTGCAGGGGGTTTCCGGAGACCTGGCGGCAGTATAGGCCGTTCACAAAATCATTACAATTAACCTACATATAGTTTGTCGGGTTTTATGCGGAACAGTGATCGATGTCACGATAACAACATTATTTTAATTTTTACTCACCTGATTTGACAAATATTAAACATTATTGTTACAACCATCACCTAAAAAGGCATATAATGCGTAAAAGTTATGGGGTCATGCTTTCACCTGAGAATAAGTTATGTAACAGTGAGAAAGTATTGACCGATGTAATCTGACAGTGAATAGTGATAGACAGGTTTGAATAAACGGACTGCTAAGACCCTGATTTGCTGTAGTTTCATGGTGTAATGAACGTATGCCCCCAGGCGCCCTTTGCTCTGTACCCTGGTTTCCCTCTGACGCGGAGCTGTGAGCCAAATAACAAACTGGTAACGTCTAACTGCACCCTGGAAGCGAATCCGGCATCCGGCAGTCTTATGCAAATAAGGCGCTAAGGAGACCGTAAATGGCTGATACTAAGGCAAAGCTCACTCTCAATGGTGATGCTGCTATCGAACTGGATGTGCTAAAAGGCACGCTCGGTGAGGATGTTATTGATATTCGTAGCCTCGGCTCGAAAGGCATGTTTACCTTCGACCCAGGTTTTACTTCTACCGCATCCTGCGAATCCAAAATCACTTTTATCGACGGTGACGAAGGCATCCTGCTGCACCGCGGTTTTCCTATCGATCAGTTAGCGACCCAATCTAACTACCTCGAAGTGTGCTACATCCTGCTGAACGGTGAAAAACCGACTCAGGCGCAGTACGAAGAATTCAAAACCATCGTGACTCGTCACACGATGATCCACGAGCAAATCACCCGCCTGTTCCACGGCTTCCGTCGTGACTCACACCCTATGGCGGTGATGTGTGGCGTGACCGGCGCACTGGCGGCGTTTTACCACGATGCCATGGACGTGAATAACCCACGCCACCGTGAAATCGCGGCGTTCCGTCTGCTGTCGAAAATGCCGACCATGGCCGCGATGTGCTACAAGTACTCCATCGGTCAGCCGTTCGTTTATCCGCGCAATGACCTCTCCTACGCGGGCAACTTCCTGAACATGATGTTCTCAACACCATGTGAAGAGTATGAAGTGAACCCGGTTCTGGAACGCGCGATGGACCGAATTCTTATCCTGCACGCCGACCACGAGCAGAACGCTTCGACGTCAACTGTACGTACCGCTGGCTCTTCTGGCGCTAACCCATTCGCCTGTATCGCTGCCGGTATCGCTTCCCTGTGGGGGCCAGCACACGGTGGTGCAAACGAAGCCGCACTGAAGATGCTGGAAGAAATCAGCACCGTGGAACACATTCCGGAATTCGTTCGTCGTGCGAAAGACAAGAACGATTCGTTCCGTCTGATGGGCTTCGGTCACCGTGTGTACAAAAACTACGATCCGCGCGCTACTGTGATGCGTGAAACCTGCCACGAAGTGCTGAAAGAGCTGGGCACCAAAGACGACCTGCTGCAGGTTGCGATGGAGCTGGAACACATCGCTCTGAACGACCCGTACTTCATCGAGAAGAAACTCTACCCGAATGTAGACTTCTACTCAGGCATCATTCTGAAAGCGATGGGTATTCCGTCTTCCATGTTTACCGTGATCTTCGCGATGGCGCGTACCGTGGGCTGGATTGCACACTGGAGCGAAATGCACAACGAAGGCATGAAAATTGCCCGTCCTCGTCAGCTTTATACTGGCTACGAGCGTCGTGATTTCAGTTCAGATTTGAAAAAGCACTGAGTGTAATGGGTGCGGTCTGATGCCCTCACCCCAACCCTCTCCCACGTGGAGAGGGCGCAAACACTAAAAACGGTAACCTGAGGGTTACCGTTTTGCTTTTACCTCGCCCGCCAGCGCAAAGCTTGCCGGGCCTGTGTAGGCCGGGTAAGGCATCGCCGCCACCCGGCTTTTTTTATGTCTTAAGGAAGGCGAAAGGCAAGTTTTAGCGAGTCCTGAACCTGTGCGGACTGCGCCTGCAACTGGGGCATGTTGAGCTGGTGCAGAAGCCTGGCGACGGGTGTCGCTGCCCGCACTGCCAGCACCGCACTGGAGATCTCTTTTGCCAGCGACTGAGCGGCTGGCTGAGTTAGTGGCCCGATATTGAGCCCCACCTGCTCAAGAGGAATGAGGGAATCTTCCTGATGCCAGACTCCAGTGTCGATTTCCCCCAGGAACACCGCCCGGGGAAGTAGCGTAAAGTCCACTTCGACGTATTCGTGCCGATCTTCAGGAAACTGCGCACGCGTCAGACGCTGATGATCGCTGGAGTGAAAATCAATGCCCACCCGCAAACGCGTTGAAGAAGACGGCTGCGCCTTTTCCACCACCACCAGACTGTCTGGCCTGTAGTAGCTGCCATAGCCCACGTCGAACAGTTCGTAACCCCGTTCAGCGGCGTCCTCAAGCAGCATTTGCGCGGAACCGGAAGAGAGCAGAACGATATCCACCTCCCCCGCTTCCAGCGCCGTCAGACGAGAGCGTGCGCCACGCAAATAGCCGATGGTGGTTACCGCGCCCCATTCGTCCGCCTGAAGAACAAATGCGGAGGCAACCTGTGTTGCCTCCAGAGAGCCGCGCGGTGGCAAAAGCATGTGAATCGGGGGAAGACGGGCCGCGTCCCAGAGCGTAGTGAAATCCCAGGCAACAACAAAAGTCCCCTGATGACCGCGAGAAACGAGGGTCACAGCGCCATTTTTTTTCAGCTCCAGCAGCGCTTTTTGTACCGTGCCGGAGCCTATATCCAGCACCTCCTGAAACCAGGAGGTGGTAGGTAATCGGCCAGACAGACCGAGCGAAAGCACCGTTCGGGCGATAAACGCGACCGGTGAAAGCTGTTTCGCATCGTGTGCTATCACTGTCATTCTCTTTGTTGACTCTCCTGATCGAGCAACCGCAGTGCCTGCTCGACGCTTTGATTCTCGTGGACCACCGCATTCAGTGCCCGCAGGACACGAGCAGGATGCTCTGCCCGGAAGATGCGTCGGCCAAACATCACCCCTTTCGCCCCGGCCTCGATAGCCTGTGCGGCGAGTTGCAATGTCGAGCGCGGATCTTCGCCGCCAGCACCGCCCGCAAGGAGCACCGGAGTATAGCAGGTGCTTGTTACAGCAGCAAAATCCTCCACGGAACCCGGCCACAGCGCCTTCACCAGATCCGCCCCAATGTCGGCGGCTATGCGGCAGTACATGCTCATGACTTTCGCGCTCAGCGCATCCGGGTCGATCCCTTCCAGCGCAGAACGAGGTTCGATGATCACCGCGATCCCATGGCGCTCGCAGTCGCGAACAATCCTTGCGTTTCGCACGATCTCTTCCTGCTCCAGCGCCGTATCTTTCTGCCCGAGATACATATACGTCATCACCGCATCAATACCACAGGCCGCCACATCGCTGATGTCAGCCAGCTGTGCCAGCACGCCCTCACCTCGCCCGTCTTTTCCCGGCGTATAAAGCGAGCGCGCATGGTTTTTCCAGTCGAGATGCAGCACAAAACCCGGCCTGTCGCGTCCGACAAAAGTCTTCTCCACCAACGGGATCATGCCAGGTGTTACCATTACGCCGTCTGCACTGCGTAATTGTGCGAAGACGGTTTCAATTTCATCTCGGGTTTTCAGCCCTGACGGTGGGCCAGCCATGACACCATGCGAGGCCGCCACCACGACCGCGCGCCCACTTTCCGGGCGAAGAATACGACCTAAACGAACGGCTTTTCCGGTACGGGGATCCATCTTGCTCTCCTTCACAAATTTGAGGAAAAACGAAAAATGCAATTTGCAGCTTTCTGCAAATTGATCGTATATTAGCCATCAACACGATGTCAATGAAATCTGCCAGCGCGTTTTCACCTCACAAAATCGCCCGGCAGCTCTCTTTACCCGTCACCGCAGGAGCATGTATGTCTGACCTTTCCACGCTGATTTCCGCCCTGAAACGTCTGTTACCCGAACGACAAGTGCTGAACGATCCCGACACCCTTCAGGCCTCCAGTCATGATACCTGGCCGCTCTCCACAAAACTCAGGCGGCTAGGGTGCCATGATTATCAGGCAGATGTTGTGGTGAAAGTCACTGATGAGCAGCAGATCCAGGAAGTGCTGGCGCTGGCCACTGCGCAGGATATCCCCGTCACCCCTCGCGCCCTCGCCTCTTCCGTGACCGGGCAGCCGTTGCCCACGCGCGGTGGCATAGTGCTCGATCTCACGGAGATGACCCAGCACCGCGATATCAACACCACTAACCTGACGGTGGAAGTCTCCGCCGGTTACAACGGCGGCAAGCTGGAAGATGAGCTTCAGGCGATGGGCTGGACGTTGGGCCACTCGCCACAATCGCTTTATCAGTCAAGCGTGGGCGGCTGGCTGTCCACGCTCGCCACCGGTCAGTTTTCCTCTTATTACGGCGGCATTGAGGGTCTGATTACGGCCTACACCGTGATCCTCGCCACCGGGGAACGAATTCGCCTGAAAGCGTCTCCCCGTGCGGCAATGGGCCCGGATCTTCGCCAGCTGTTTATCGGGGCAGAGGGTACGCTGGGGGTGGTGACCTCCGTGCAGCTCAAGATTTTCCCTCTTCCTCAAACCCGTCTTTACGAAACGCTGGAACTCCCCTCTGTCGAAGCGGGTCTGGAAATCATGCGGGAGCAGGCAATGAGCGGGTTGCGCCCTTTCCTGCTGCGTCTTTATGACACCGCTGAAGCCCGTCACGCCATGCAAAACCCGGCGCAGGATAAACCAGTGATGTTCCTTGGCACACAGGGCGTCAATGCCATCGCTCATGCTGAAATGGAAGCCTTCATGAGCATCGTTCGGCGCCATGGGGGCATAACGCTGGGCTCTCAGGGCGTGCTGAAATGGATGGAGCGCCGCTTTGATTTCTCGACCGTGGAAAACCTGCTGGACACTACGGGTGGCTTTGCCGAAACCATCGAAGTGGCCCACACCTGGGACGGCATTGGCGACCTCTACCATGCGCTGAACAAGGCGCTGACGCCGCTGGCGGGCGAAGTGCTTTCGCATTTTTCACACGTCTATCCGCAGGGCACATCCATGTACATGATCCTGCTTGGTCAGGAAGCGAGCGACAGGGAGGCCGTCGAAAAATTGCGCGCAATCTGGCGCGAAGCCATGCGAGTCTGCCTGGAGCACAACGCCGAACTGTCGCATCACCATGGCGGCGGGCTGGTGCGTTCCCCGTATGCTCGGGAATCTCTTGGCTCATCTCACATGTTGCTGCGTCGCCTCAAGCATGCGCTCGATCCAAATGGCATTCTGAACCCAGGGAAACTGGGACTTAACTGACAACACAAGGGGATCACCATGTGGTTTCTTGGGATAGATATCGGCACCACGCATCTGAAAATTATCGGTAGCGATGAAACCGGCACGCTGTTGCCGGTGAAAAAATGCCGGACGCCCGTCATACAGCGCAATGGGCTGACTTTTCACGATGCCCACAGCGTCTGGGAAATGCTCTCTTCTCTGATCGTGGAATACTCGCGCTACGAGGCGAAACAGTGCGGCCCGCTGGCTGCGGTCTCTCTCGGCACGTTTGGTCAGGAAGAGTCCGTGGCTGTCAACCGCCACGGTGATGTGATCTATCCCTCGCTCGCATGGTGGGAGAACTATCCGCAGGCCGCTCTGGATGCAGATACCCAACAGTGGCTGGACAGCGAAGAGCACTACGCAGTATCGGGGATGCGCTCCCGCCCCAATCAGAGCCCGGAGAGGCTTAGCTGGCTGCGAAAACATCACCCTGATATCTGGCAGCAAACGGACAAATGGGTGGATTTCGGCAGCTACGTCATGTGGAAACTCACCGGGGAGTGGCGGGCCTGCTCCTCACAAATTACCCACTCACAGTGCGTGGATTTGCAAACCCTGAGCCTGCATGAACCGACGCTTGCACGGCTTGAATTGCCGCCAGAGCTGTTCGTCGCCGCGGCAGATACGGGCGAGCGCTGCGGGGAAATCCTCTCGCAGGCGCTGCCGGGCGTGCCTCTCCAGCCAGGGGCCAGCGTCTTTATCGGCGGTCACGATCAAATCGTGGGTGCCTGGGCGGTGCAAAACCGCCAGCCCACTCATGTTTTTGACTCCATCGGCACGTCGGAATACCTGATGGTGCTGACGCCACACTACCCGGACACGCATTTTGCCTGGCAGTTGGGCGTCGACATCGAACGCACCTGGCAGGCAGGTGAGTTTGTGATGGGCTGCGCCACGCCGTCAGGGAAAATTATTCAGACCCTCGCAGAGCTGTTTTATCAGGGCGATTACGACCAGCTTTTCCGCGAACTCCTTCAGGAGGCATCCGATTCAGATGTGCTGGTCGCCATTAACGATGATGGCGCATCGGGTCTCTTCTCGCTCCAGCATCTGAATGCGGGCGTCAGGCCAGGGCAGATTGTGCGGGCAACGCTCAACCAGATTGCCGATCGCGCTTTCCGCTTACTGCAACAAATGGGGGAAATTGGCGCCGTTCGCCCACAGGATGCCGTGCTGATGGGGTCACTGTTCCTGCGTCAGGAGATGCAGGAGCACCGGCGACGCCGCTGGCAAATGCCGCTGTTCGTCAGCGAACTCACCGAACCCGTTGCCATGGGGGCGGCGATGATCGCCCGTGAAAGCTGGCTGATTGCAACCGATCAGGAGAGACGCCTGTGAACGTACTCATAGCTTCCATCAATACCGCCATTGAGCGCTTGCTGCGTGTTGAAGAGCAGCGCCCCGGCGACGTTCACCGTCTGCTGGAAGACTCAACGCTTGCAGGCGGCAAAGGCGTTAATGTGGCAAGGGTGCTGCGCCAGCTACAGCCCCAGCTCGACAATGCCCCCTCGCCTTTCCTGACAGGCTTTCTCGGCGGTGCCACCGGGCGCTTGTGCCGGGAGTTACTGGACCAGGAAAAGCTGGAGGGCCGCTGGTGTGAAATAGCCGCCAGCACCCGCATCTGCGAAGTCATTACCGAGCGAAAAGCCCCTGAAAAAGCCAGCGTGTTTAACGCCGTCGGGCCAGTTATCCAGCCCGACGAACGTGAGCAACTGCACCAGTTACTCAATGAGCTGCTGCCGCATGCCAGCGCGCTTATCTGCACGGGGTCACTGGCAAGAAACCTGCCTTACGATGAATATGCCCGCTGGATCAGTGCCGCACGAGAACACGACGTACTGACTCTGCTGGATACGCAGGGCCCGGCGCTAAATCAGGCCATTTCAGCCCGCCCGGACATCATCAAAATCAACCGTGATGAGCTTCGCCAGGCCTGTAATGGCACCGAACAGGACCTCCCCGCCGTCTGGCTCAGCCAGGGCGTGCAATGCGTGATCATCACTGATGGCCCTAATCCTGTTATCGCCCACACGCCGGACGGCACCTTCAGCGTCACACCGCCCGCAGTAAGCACCGTCAGCTCGGTCGGTTCCGGTGATGCCTACTGTGCGGGACTTATCGCCAGCCTGCTTTCCCAGCCGCATGCCGGTTGGGTGGCTCACTTAACCCTGGCAGCAGCCTGTGGAGCCGCAAACGCCACCAGCCCGACAGCCGGGCTACCCGCCGATGCCAGCCTTGCTGCTTTACAGCAGCGCTGCACGGTTTCTCGTTTAACTGACCGCTAACGGAGAGTTCTATGACCACACATGCACATATCTCTGCCAAAAATGTCTGGATGCGTAACGTGGTCCTGATATCTCTGGTCACAGCCGTCGGCGGATTTCTGTTCGGTTTCGATAACGGCAGCATTTCTGGCTCGGTGGGCTTCCTGCAAAGCAAATTCGCCCTGGACGCCGACGGCATTGGCTGGGTGACCTCGTCGATTATCGTCGGTTGTATTCTCGGCGTGGCGCTGGCAGGCCCGCTGTCGGATGCCGTTGGACGAAAAAAAGTGCTGCTGCTGACCGCGCTGATTTTCATCTTTGGCGTGCTCGGCGAAGCGCTGGCAACCTCAGCAGAGATGCTGGCGTGGTTCCGCATCCTCGTGGGAGTCGGCATCGGCGTGGAAACCACCATCGCTCCGCTTTATATCGCTGAAGTCTCGCCTGCGCATCTTCGCGGGCGTCTGGTGTCGCTGAATCAGCTCTTCAACTGCATCGGCAATCTGGCTATTTTCTCGATAGCCGCCATTATCGCAAGCCTCGCCAGCGAGGCCTGGAACGTCGAGCACGGCTGGCGGATTATTTTCGCCACGGGTATCGTCCCGGCGATTATTTTCCTGCTGCTGCTGGCGCGGATACCGGAGAGCCCACGCTGGCTGCTGCGCAAAGGGCGTGACGCTCAGGGGCTGAACGTTCTGCGCCAGATAAACCCGGATGAAGCGGCAGCCAACGATCAGCTCCAGGCCATCAAAGTCGCGCTGAAACATGAGCGCCCGTCGCGGCTCAGCGAACTTCTGAACCCTCGTTTGCGTAAGGCGCTGGTGATTGGCTTTTGCGTCGCCCTGTTCCAGCAGATAACCGGGATCAACGCCATTTTCTACTACGCGCCGGAGATCTTTAAAACGGCGGGAGTGGACGTCAGCGGTGCGATGTCTTTTACCGTCTTGATTGGCCTGACGCTCGTTATCTCCACGCTTATCTCCATGTGGATAATCGATAAGGTGGGCCGCCGTTCACTGCTGATTTTTGGCTCTGTGGGGATGGCTGTCGCTCTGACCTGCACCGGGATGTTATTCAGGGCCGCTGAAGCGAACACCACTGCGCTGCTGATTTGCATTCTGGCTTATGTCGCCATTTTCGCCGTCTCTTACGGCACGGTGGCTTACGTCCTTATCTCGGAGATTTTCCCCATTCACGTACGTGGCCTGGCCGTTTCTGTGGCCACCTTCGCGCTGTGGGGCGGAAACTTCTTTGTTTCCCGCTTTTTCCCCGTGCTGGTCGAAAATATCAGCGCCGCCAACACCTTTTTTATTTTCGCAGGAACCTCAGTGGTCGCTCTTATTTTCGTAATGACCATGGTGCCGGAAACAAAAGGTAAAACACTTGAAGAAATTGAACTCGAATTACACGGTAAATAAAGAGCAGTCTCGATGTAAATAAAACCACCTATCTATTTCACTACCCTTATCCGGAGTACATGATGAGACCTGGAAAAATATTGCATCCGCAAATCGCCGGCGCCTTAGCCAGTCTCGGCCACGGTGATATTATTTTAGTGACCGATGCCGGAGCCCCCATTCCGGCAGAAGCCAACAGAATCGATCTCGCGTTTTGTGCCGGGAGCGTCGACCTGCTGGAAATACTGCGCGTATTACGTCACGAAATTTTTATCGAAAACGTTATTTTTGCGGCGGAAGTGCCGGACAGTAACCCCAATCTGTTCAGCAACGTCACCGATATCTTCACCGGTTCAGGCGCTGACTTCACCCTTGTACCGCACAACGAGCTGGTGGCTAATGTCTACCCCCGAGCGAAAATGGTGATACGTTCAGGCTCGTTAATGCCCTGGGGGAATTTTGGCCTGGTCGCCAGCACCGATCCCGATGCCTGGTTTGATGATTCGATGAGGATTATTCCTGAGTACGTCGAACGATCTCAAAAAATCAAAAACAACGCCGTCCCCGGAATCCATAAAGCTCAATGACTGGTGTAAAAAATGACAAATACACATCGAATGAGTTACAGGCTATCGCTGATCGCCTCATTAGCAGGATTATTATACGGGTTTGATTCCGCCGTTATTGCGGGCGCCATTTCCCACCTCGCTAACTATTTTTCCCTTAATGATATCGGCACTGGCTGGGCCGTCTCCTCCGTCGTATTGGGTTTTATGATTGGAGCCTTTAGCGGGCAATTTATTACCAACGCTCTGGGGCGTAAAAAAGCATTAATGCTGACAGGTGTTCTGGTTTTCCTGGCTGGCATATTTACCGCCTTCCCCTACAATTTTACGCTATTTATTATTTTCAGAATTATTGGCGGTATTGGCGTTGGGCTGGGTTCAGCCACAGCGCCGGTCTATATCGGTGAAATCTCCGCTCAGGACGTGCGCGGCAAAACCCTTGGCTTTTACCAGATGATGATTGCCTTAGGGATTTTATCCGTCTATCTGGTCAATGCGCTGGTCGCCAGCTGGGCAAGCGATGCGGAGTGGGCCACGCAGTACTCCTGGCGCTATATGCTGGGCGCAATGTCGATTCCGGGCTGCATTTTTATGATCATGGCCTGCTATTTACCCGAATCGCCGCGCTGGCTTATCAGCAAAAACCGTACTGCGGAAGCCAACGATATTCTTCTGTATGTGAACGGCCCGGGCTACGACACACACAAAGCGATTGCTGAAATTCAGGCCTCGTTTCAGCAGACTCACGCTTCGGTCAAAAGCGAAGCCATCTTGTCGCCAAAGTACCGCCGGGTGTCGCTCGTCATCCTGGCGATGGCGCTGCTGGCGAACCTCTGCGGTATCAACGCCGTGCTCTATTACGGCAATATCCTGTTTGAAAACATCGGCATCGCCAATGAGCAAACCGCCTATTATCAGCAAATTGTCATCGGCATTGCCTTCTTTGCGGCGGCGGTCTGGGCGGTACTGCGAATAGAGAAATACGGTCGGCGTCGGCTGCTGATTGTTGGTTCGTTTGTCTGCTTTGCGTCGATTACGCTGCTTGGGATCTTAATCTGGATGGGGGTCACCAACCTGTTTATGCTGGCGATCATGATTGTCTACATCCTGTTCTTCGGTGGCACCGTCGGCCCGATTTTGTGGATCATTATCCCGGAGCTTGCACCGAATATTCTGCGCGCCAGGCTGATGTCATGGGCCACGTTTTTAATCTGGACCGGCAGCTTTATCGTCTCCCAGACGTTCCCGATGCTGACGAATAACCCGACGCTCAATGCCCTGTTCAACGGCAGCTTCCCGTTCTTCCTCTACGGCTTTTTCTGCCTGCTATGGTTCCTGCTGAACGTGTTCTTTGTGCCAGAAACGAAAGACAAATCGCTGGAGCAAATCAGCGCTGAAATGAGTGCTGCCTGAGGATTGCCAGCCCGAAAGGGCTGGCTTTTACTGCTGGCAATGAGGGCACCAGTAAAAAGGCCGCGAAGACATCATGGTGCGCTCAATTACCCCGCCACACCGCTCGCATGGCTCTCCGTCACGGTGAAACACCTTAAAGCGGAATAACGCGCCATGGTGCTTGTTGTCATCCACGTTGCCGCGAGTGGCGTACGAAAGTCTCGGAATCGCCAACAGCGCTTCAGACAACGCATTAAGCTGCTTGTCAGTCAGCTCGCTGGCTTTGTGTGTTGCCGCCAGCCCACACTCCCACAGGATTTCAACGCGCAGATAGTTGCCAAGCCCGGCCAGAAAAGCCTGATCGAGAAACAGCCCCGAGAACTGGCGGTTGCGAAACGGTCTGGACAACAATCGCGCCCTCACCTCTTTTGAGGTTAAACGCTCATCAAGCACATCTGGCCCGACTCGCTGAAGAAAAGGATGCGTGTTGAGTTGCTCCGGCGTCAGCATGGCGATATCAGACGCACTGTAGAGCAGAATGGCCTTATCCGCAGTTTGTAGCTTCACGCGCAGCACTCGCTTACTTTCCGGCTGCTCGTCGGCGTCCACCACCCGCCAGACGCCATAAAGCTGGTTGTGGCTGTACAGCGTTAAGCCGCCTGAAAAATGCGTGAGCAACGCTTTGCCTCGGGTTTCGATGTGGGTCACCGTCTGGCCCACCAGCGTGGGCTCAAACGCTTTCAGCGAATCAAAAGCAAACCAGGCCTGAGTCAGGGGTTTGCCTTTAATTGCCGCTTCGAGGGTATCCGCCGCGCGGCGAATTTCCGGTCCTTCCGGCATCGTTTTGTCCTTAACCTTCTCCGTTCAACCGCCAGGCCAGCTGCTCCAGATAGCGACGCTGATCTTCGCGTGCCTTAAGCGCCTCTTCCAGGGTACATGGCACAAAGTGAATCGGCTGGCCTAACGGAATTTGCGCCAGCTGGTACATATCGGCTTCGATAATGCAGGCAATCCTCGGATAGCCTCCGGTGGTCTGCGCATCATTCATCAGCACGATAGGCTGACCGTTATGTGGCACCTGTACCACGCCGGGTATCAGGCCATGGGACAGCAGTTCGCGATCGGTGGTACGCACCAACGGTTGCCCTTGCAGGCGATATCCCATGCGATTGCTCTGCGGGCTGAGTTTCCACGGCGCGCGCCAGAAGTTTTCCTGCGAGGCAGT
Source organism: Scandinavium sp. (assembly GCF_051650185.1). GTDB lineage: Bacteria > Pseudomonadota > Gammaproteobacteria > Enterobacterales > Enterobacteriaceae > Scandinavium. Next base: position 38,867 of record NZ_JBOFIN010000091.1, on the reverse strand, counting down.
ATCAAACTCATGATACTCCGGCCCCGGCAGCGCCCGAATGCGGTTCCCGCGCAGCAGCTGTTTTACCCCTTGCGGGCCATTGAAGGCTCTTTTTGCAGGCAGCAGTTTTAGCGTGTCGCCATCCTGCAATCGCCGCCCTTCCAGGCCGCCAATCCCGACTTTAAGGTCAGTACTTCGTGACCCTAAAATCTCAGGCACATCAATGCCACCTGCCACCGCGAGATAGCTACGAATGCCGTGCAGAGGGCGTTTAAGCACCAGCGTCTGCCCTGCCGAGACAGGAAGACGCCAGCCCGCCCATACAGCTTCACCATCCAGCATGGCTTCACAACCTGCGCCAGTAAGCGCAAACCAGCCATCCTGACCGAACTGAACCGTCAGTTGCCCGAGCGTGATTTCCAGCGCAGCCGCCTCCGGTTCGTTCCCCACCAGCAAGTTCGCGGTGACCAGGGCTGGCTTATCAAGCGCACCGCAGCGACTCACACCAGACTGACGGAATCCGTTACGCCCTCCATCCTGAACCGAGGTATACATGCCGGCACGAAGTATTTTCAGCATACGCCCTCCTTTTGCGGCACGAAGCGCACGGTATCGCCGGGCTGCAACAACACAGGTTCAGTCTTGCTGGCATCAAATAAGGCAAGCGTTGTATGACCAATTAACTGCCAGCCACCCGGCGTGGTGAGCGGATAAATACCGGTCAGCTCACCGCCAATCCCTACGCTGCCCGCAGGCACCTGCACGCGCGGTTCTGCCCGGCGTGGCATAGCCAATTTCGGGGATAATCCGCCGAGATAGGCGAACCCTGGCTGGAAACCAAGGAACCAGACCACGTAATCCGCAGAAGCATGAAGCTCCACAACCTGCTTTGGGGAAAGCCCACTGTGTTCCGCCACCAGCGGTAAATCGGGGCCGTGTCGGCCGCCATAAATCACAGGAATATCCACGCGGCGGGAGTCTGGCTCCAGCACTTCACTCTCTTCCCACCAGCGCTGCAGCCGCTCGATGGCATCCAGCGCCAGCGCCTGTGGATTGCGCAAAATGACGGTGATGTTATTCATCCCGGGAATGGCTTCCACCACTTCCGGGTAGTCCGGCAGACGCTGAGTCAGCCGCCAGATACGTTTTTGACTTTCCAGCGTCACAGGCGGTTCAAGCTCCAGAACAACTGCCGTTTCACCTAACAGATAACAACGCGCTCGCTGCACTTTACCCCTCTCTCATCAGGCTGGGTTGGGAATATCAATAAAGGTCACATCCAGATCAGTCGTTTCCGTTAGCCATTCGCTGAGGGCACGAATTCCCCCGCGTTCCGTCGCGTGGTGGCCTGCCGCATAAAAATGCAGGCCTTGCTCACGGGCAGAGTGAATAGTTTGCTCGGAAACTTCACCGGTAATAAAAGCGTCCACGCCGAAACGGGCCGCGCTGTCGATAAAGCTCTGGCCGCCGCCAGTACACCACGCCACACGCGTCACTTTCTCAGGCCCGGTGTCGCCGCACCACAGCGGTTTACGCCCCAGACGAGCTTCAATCCATGAGGCTAGCTCCAGGCCAGATACCGGCATAGACAGCTCCCCCCATGGCACTAACGGCTCGATTGCTCCGCGAATAGTAATGCCCAGCAGCGCCGCAAGTTGCGCATTGTTGCCAAGCTCAGGATGCGCATCGAGCGGCAAGTGCCAGCCAAAGAGGTTGATGTCGTGTGCCAGCAACGTTTTCAGGCGATTGCGCTTCATGCCGCGAATCACCGGCGACTCCCCTTTCCAGAAATAACCATGATGAACAATGACGGCATCGGCTTCCAGACGCACCGCTTCATCCAGCAGTGCCTGGCTTGCCGTCACGCCGGTGACGATTTTGCGGATCTCGTCACGCCCTTCAACCTGCAGCCCATTCGGGCCGTAATCGCTGAAGGTTGCGCTGTTGAGTTTTTCATTAATCAGGTGTTCCAGTTCGCTGTTTTTCATCGTCACTCCAGACATACGTTCAATACTGAGGGATAACATAGCCGCCAGAGGGCCGCACGTCGATAGCAGGCCTACAACGCTTTTGGCCCTTCCCGATTTTCCCCCGCAAAAACCGCTTAACGCCACCCAGCACAATCGTGTATATTTATGCATTAGGACAGCATATAAATTAAGCATTTATGCTTAAAATCCATGGATAGCATAAAAGAAACGCATAATGCGGAATGATTATCTTCTGCAATTCTGGCAAGACTGAGAGCAACATGAAGACACCATCGTCACAACCACGCGCTATCTACTACGTGGTCGCACTGCAAATCTGGGAATACTTTAGTTTTTACGGCATGCGCGCCCTGCTGATTCTGTATTTAACCAATCAACTGAAATACAACGACAATCACGCCTACGCTCTGTTCAGCGCTTACTGTTCGCTGGTCTACGTCACGCCGATCCTCGGCGGCTGGCTGGCGGACAAAGTGCTCGGCAACCGCATGGCGGTGATGATTGGCGCCTTTTTGATGGCGGTCGGGCATCTGGTGCTCGGGGCCAGCGAAATCTCTCCGATGTTCCTCTATCTGTCACTGGCAATTATCGTTTGCGGTTACGGCTTGTTTAAGTCGAACGTCAGCTGTCTGCTGGGTGAGCTGTATGAACCGACCGATCCACGTCGCGATGGCGGTTTCTCACTGCTTTATGCTGCCGGTAACGTCGGGTCAATTATCGCCCCTATCGCCTGTGGCTATGTGCAGGAAGAGTACAGCTGGGCGATGGGCTTCGCGCTTGCAGCGGTAGGCATGCTGGCGGGTCTGGTGATTTTCCTTTGCGGGAATCGTCATTTCAGCCACACCGTTGGCGTGAATAAAGCCGTACTGTGCAGCAAAAAAGCGGGTCTGCCGGTTTGGGGTTGGCTGCTGGCGCTGCTGATTGTTTCGCCGGTGGTTATCGCCGTGCTGTTCTGGAAAGAGTGGTCGCTGTATGCGCTGATTGTCGCGACCGTTATCGGCCTGGCCATGCTCGGCAAAATCTACAAGAAAGCCGAGAACCAGAAACAGCGTAAAGAGCTGGGGCTGATTGTGGTCCTGACCTTCTTCAGTCTGCTGTTCTGGGCCTTTGCTCAGCAGGGCGGCAGCTCCATCAGCCTCTATATTGACCGCTTCGTTAACCGCGATATCTTCGGCTATGAAGTGCCGACGGCGATGTTCCAGTCGGTCAATGGCTTCGCCGTGATGATGTGTGGGGTATTCCTTGCCTGGGTTGTCAAAGAGTCGGTCACAGGAAACCGCGCGGTGCGCATCTGGGGAAAATACGCGTTAGGCCTGGGGCTGATGAGCGCAGGTTTCTGTATTCTGACGCTGAGCGCCCGCTGGTCTGCAAGCTTCGGCCACTCTTCCCTGCCGCTGATGGTGCTGGGCATGGCGGTGATGGGCTTTGCCGAACTGTTTATTGACCCGGTGGCGATGGCACAAATCACGCGCATCGAAATCCCGGGCGTAACAGGCGTGCTCACCGGGATCTACATGCTGCTTTCTGGGGCGATCGCCAACTATGTCGCGGGCGTTATCGCCGATCAGACTTCACAGAGCGCATTTGATGCCGCAGGCGCGATCAACTATTCAATCAACGCCTACATCGAGGTGTTCAGCCAGATAACCTGGGGAGCCCTGGTCTGTGTCGGGATGGTACTGGTCATTTGGCTGGGCCATGCGATGAAAGTGAGATCCCGCCGCCTGGCACTGGAGTCCTAAGCAATTCTTGCGGCTTCATAGGCCGCCAGCGTCTTCAGCCGCGCCTGCTTGTGATCGACAATCGGGCGCGGATAATTCAGCTCAATCCCTTCTTTCTGCGCCCACTCCCACGGTGAGTGAATCGCTTTCCCCGGCACTGTTTTCAGCTCCGGTAACCAGCGACGGATAAACTCACCTTCTTTGTCGAATTTTTCGCCCTGGGTGGTCGGGTTGAAAATCCGGAAGTACGGCGCGGCGTCGGTGCCTGTTGATGCCGCCCACTGCCAGCCACCGTTATTGGCGGCCAGATCGCCATCAATCAACTGCGAGATGAAATAGCGCTCACCTTCCCGCCAGTCAATCAGCAAGTCTTTGACCAGAAAACTGGCGACAATCATCCGCAAGCGGTTATGCATCCAACCCGTTTCATTCAACTGACGCATGGCAGCATCCACAATCGGATACCCTGTATTACCTTCCTGCCAGGCTTTTAGGGCATGAGGATCGTTGCGCCATTGCACTTTATCCGTCCAGGTAATAAACGGCTTGTGGCGACAGAGCTCAGGGTGGTAAGTCATCAGGTGGCGATAGAATTCACGCCAGATCAGTTCATTGAGCCAGACCGCGCCAGCCCCGCCTTCCAGCGTATCCGGGCATTCTGCTAAAAGACGATGAAGGCATTGACGCGGTGAGAGCACGCCAAGCGCTAAGCAGGCTGAAAGTCGGCTGGTGCCCTCTATTGCCGGGAAATCCCTCTGCTGCTCATATTCAGCGGCTTGTTGTTGGCAAAAATGGCGCAATCTGGCGAGCGCGCTTTTCTCGTCTGCCGGGAAATATTCCTGATCAAAAGCTTGCTGCGGATAGCCCAGGGTGATGGCCTCTGCCGTCACGTCTTTTCCCTCACGTACGGCAGGTGCACGAACGCACTCAGGAAGCCCTTCTTTCAATCGCTTCAGATACGCATTTTTGAAGGGAGTGAAGACTTTATACATTTGATGATTGCCGGTCATCACGCTGCCCGGCGGCAGCATGACGCTGTCGTCGAAGCCCTGGCAGACCACTTCATTCAGCGTTTTTTCTACCCTCGCATCGCGCTGACGTTCGTTGATTTCATACTGATAGTTATAAAAAAGGTGTGTCACGTTCTGTTCCGCACAGAACCGGGCAAGCTCATTGACCGTCGCCGTAAAATCGGGGACTTCACGGAACAGCAGCGGAATACCCTTTTCAGCCAGGCCACTTTGCAGCGCCTGCAGATGTGTCTGCATAAACGCAGCCTGACGCGGGGCCATGTTATGTTGATGCCATTGTTGCGGCGTGGAGATGAACAACGCGATAACGTTCGCCTTGCTATCGCGGCAAGCGGCGGCTAGCGCCAGGTTGTCATGCAGACGTAAATCCGTGCGAAACCAGATCAGATGAGTGGGCATAACTCTCCAGTTAATGTCCGTAACGTAAACGTAAAGCCTCCGGCCACGGGTCGAAGTAGCGTTGCCCGGCCAGGTAAGCATCAGGAAATTCAGCCATATAGTGTTTTAACAGCGTGACGGGCGCAAGCAGCGGCTGCGTGCCCTGGCGATACCTGTCGATAAGGCTTGCCAGCTCTTGTCGCTGACGGCTGTTAAGCTGGTTACGGAAGTAGCCCTGAACGTGCATCAATACGTTGGTGTGATTGCGACGGGTGGCGGGATGGGCCATAAGCGCCATAAGGCGCAGACGATATTCGAGGAAATACGCTTCCAGTGAAGACCACTCACTCATTGCGGCGACAAATCGCCCCAGTTCGCGGTAAAGCGGCTGAGAATGGGCCAACAGCAGTAATTTATAGCGGCTATGGAAAGCCATTAAATCGCCACGAGTCAGACCGCGCGCTCTTAAAGCATGCAGTTCGTGGAGGGCGTAAATGCGTTCCACAAAGTTCTCTCGTAGAACCGGGTCCTGTAACCGACCGTCCTCTTCCACCGGCAACCAGGGCCAGGCATCCATTAACAGCTTAGTGTAAATCCCTCGCCCCGCTTTGCGGTTGTTCTTCCCATCGGCTTCGTAAACCCGTACCCGCTCCATCCCGCAGCTGGGCGAATTTTTACAGACGATGTAGCCACACAGGTTGTCGAAACGTGCAATGCGATTGCAGGTAAATTCGGTCATGGCCTCGGTTAAATCCCCCTCGGCTCCGTTACTGAAGCGCAAATGCGGGCTGCCCTGCTCATCTTTTACTAACCGTAATGCAGGACGCGGGACGGGAAGACCTATCGCCATTTCCGGACAAACAGGCTCAAAAGCCACCCACGGGCTCAGCTCTTCAACGGCAAAAGTCAGACGCTTGTGACCGCCATCAAAACGAACGTTTTCACCCAGCAAACAGGCGCTGATGCCAACCGGGATTTTCTCTTTCATAACCACTCCTCAAGTGCCTCTTAAGAAGTGTAGACGCAAGAAACTGAAAAAGGCCGCACAGGGCGGCCTTGACGCTACTTGACCAGGGCAAAGGAAGACATTGAGGTAAGCGACTCTGGCTTATCCGACGTCAACACCATTGTGCTGGTAACAATGAACACTACGCAGAGATAGCGTTTCATTATGCGGTCCTTGCGACAGACCGCTTCACCGTTTTACCACCGGCGATATTCCGGTGAATACAAGTTCCTTGGTAGGAACTCTACGGCCATGAATGATCCTTTCCCTGGACCGGTGCCCATGTGCGGCATGGCGGAAAGGGCCGCGAACATCATAATGGATTGTTTTTCGTTCACCACACGACTGGACGTGCTTTCAGATTTTATTAAGATCGCCCTGCTTGACGGCAGAAGGTCAGAGGCAGAAAATCAGGACTCCTTGGTAGGAACTCAAGCATTATCCCAACGGACCGCGGATCCTGAGGGCATAAAAAAACCGCCACGTTTAACGTTGGCGGTTTTTTTATGCCTGCTGACGAATCAGTAAAAATCACAGGTCGCTTTTTCTGCCTGATCCATCCACACCGGTTTGTCGCTGGTTTTTGACCACACGCGGTGCAGGTAGCTGTAAAAACGCCCGCGATCTTTCCAGAACAGCATCACAGGTAAGGCCACGATCCCCGCCACGACGGCGAAAGTGCGGCGCATCAATACGATATGTGCAGGAAACTCTTTGTACATTATTTCTCTCCCCTTTCATGGCCGGCAACACGCGCCGGTAAAAATGTTGTCTGACTAAAAGAGTACCTTTTTGCGTGTAATTTTACTACTCATCCGACCACTTATTTACGGTTATTTTGTGCTTTTTTACATTCGAGCCGTAACTAAGTTACAAAAAAGTTAAATTAAAACTAACCATGAGTTAATGCGTGGTTTTTAAGCATTTTTATACTTTTTTTACACCCCCCGCCGCATTTTTTGCGAAATCTTTGCACCGAAAATCCTACCGTTACTGCAGACCATTAAACACCTGGAGGTGGACTGTGAGTGCAGGCGTGCTAACCGGCATCGTGCTGGTTTTCCTGTTATTGGGTTATCTCATTTATGCCCTGATCAATGCGGAGGCCTTCTGATGGCAGCGCAGGCGTTTTTACTGATAGCCAGTTTCCTGCTGGTACTTTTCCTTCTGGCTCGTCCACTTGGCTTTGTGCTGGCGCGGCTAATTGCCAATACCGCTTTGCCTGGAACGGCGAGCGTTGAGCGGGGTTTATGGCGTGTGCTGGGGATATCATCTCAGGAGATGAACTGGCGGCAATATCTGTTCGCCCTCCTCTGGCTGAACATCATGGGCATCGTACTGCTGTTTGCGCTGCTGATGTTCCAGAACCTGTTACCGTTGAATCCGCAGCATTTCGCAGGGCTTTCCTGGGATCTGGCCCTGAATACTGCGATAAGCTTCGTCAGCAATACCAACTGGCAAGCCTATAGCGGTGAAACCACCCTGAGCTATTTCAGCCAGATGACCGGCCTCGCGGTGCAAAACTTCCTGTCAGCCGCCACCGGCATCGCCGTGGTATTCGCGCTGATCCGCGGTTTCTCTCGCCACAGCACCGACACGCTCGGTAACGCCTGGAAAGACATCATTCGCGTGACGCTTTGGGTTCTGCTGCCGCTCTCGTTGATCATCGCTTTGTTTATGATCCAGCAAGGTACGCTGCAAAACTTTCTTCCTTACCAGCACTTTACCTCGCTGGAAGGGGTAAAAGGCGTGCTGCCAATGGGGCCAGTGGCTTCGCAGGAAGCCATTAAAATGCTGGGGACCAACGGCGGCGGTTTCTTTAACGCCAACTCCAGTCATCCGTTTGAAAACCCAACGGCTTTAACCAATGCCGTCCAGATGCTGGCGATTTTCCTGATCCCGACCGCGCTCTGCTTTGCCTTTGGTGAAGCCGTCAACGACAGTCGTCAGGGACGAGCCATTCTGTGGGCCATGAGCCTCATTTTCGTGGTTTGTGTGGTGGTGGTGATGTGGGCTGAGCTCAAAGGCAACCCGCACTTCCTGCAACTGGGTGCTGACAGCGCAGCCAATATGGAAGGCAAAGAGAGCCGCTTCGGTATTCTGCAAAGCAGCCTGTTTGCGGTTATCACTACCGCCGCATCCTGCGGTGCGGTGAACGCCATGCATGACTCTTTCACCGCACTCGGCGGCATGGTGCCAATGTGGCTCATGCAGATTGGTGAAGTGGTGTTCGGCGGGGTGGGTTCCGGCCTTTACGGCATGCTGCTGTTTGTCCTGCTGGCGGTCTTTATCGCCGGTCTGATGATTGGCCGCACGCCGGAATATCTCGGGAAAAAGATCGACGTGCGCGAAATGAAAATGACCGCGCTGGCGATTCTGGTAACACCTGCTCTGGTTTTGCTTGGCACCGCGCTGGCAATGATGACGCAAGCCGGTCGCGCGGGGATATTCAACCCCGGTATTCACGGCTTCAGTGAAGTGCTGTATGCCGTGTCTTCCGCCGCCAACAACAACGGTAGCGCCTTTGCAGGCCTTAGCGCCAACTCACCGTTCTGGAACTGTCTGCTCGCCTTCTGCATGTTTGTCGGTCGCTTCGGGGTGATTATTCCGGTGATGGCGATTGCGGGCTCGCTGGTCGGCAAGAAAATCCAGCCAGCAAGCCCCGGCACCCTGCCAACCTGCGGCCCACTTTTTGTCGGCCTGCTTATCGGCACCGTCATTCTGGTGGGCGCCCTGACCTTCATCCCTGCCCTGGCCTTAGGCCCGGTGGCTGAACATCTCTCTTCGTTATAAGTTTGCCGGAGACACGTTTTATGAGTCGTAAACAACTGGCCCTCTTCGAACCCGCTTTGGTTCGCCGGGCGCTGATGGATGCCGTCAAAAAACTGAGCCCTGCGGTACAGTGGCATAATCCGGTGATGTTTATCGTCTGGCTTGGCAGCGTGCTGACAACGCTGCTGGCTGTCGCCATGGCGACTCGTCATCTGCCAGGCAATGCCGGTTTCACCGCTGCGATCAGTGTCTGGCTGTGGTTTACCGTTCTGTTCGCTAACTTCGCTGAAGCACTGGCGGAAGGCCGCAGTAAAGCCCAGGCCAACAGCCTTAAAGGCGTACAAAAAACGGCATTCGCCCGGAAACTGCGTGCTCCACAGCATGATGCGCCAATGGACCACATTCCGGCAGACGACCTGCGCAAAGGCGATATCGTGCTGGTCGAAGCAGGTGACATCATTCCCTGCGACGGGGAAGTGATTGAAGGCGGTGCGTCAGTTGATGAGAGCGCCATTACAGGTGAATCGGCCCCCGTTATTCGTGAATCCGGCGGCGATTTCGCCTCGGTAACAGGTGGGACACGCATTCTTTCCGACTGGCTGGTGATTCGCTGTAGCGTGAATCCCGGTGAAACCTTCCTCGACCGCATGATTGCGATGGTCGAAGGTGCCCAGCGCCGTAAAACGCCCAACGAAATCGCCCTGACAATCCTGTTAGTCGCCCTGACTATCGTTTTCCTGCTGGCAACCGCCACGCTGTGGCCGTTCTCTGCTTATGGCGGTGTGGCTGTTAGCGTGACGGTTCTGGTTGCGCTGCTGGTGTGTCTGATTCCTACCACCATAGGTGGCCTGCTTTCCGCCATCGGCGTGGCCGGGATGAGCCGGATGCTGGGCGCGAACGTGATAGCCACCAGCGGACGTGCCGTGGAAGCTGCCGGTGACGTGGACGTGCTGTTACTGGATAAAACCGGCACCATCACGCTCGGCAACCGTCAGGCTTCAGAATTTCTGCCCGCGCCGGGCGTGGACGAAAAAACGTTAGCCGATGCCGCGCAACTGGCATCTCTGGCTGATGAAACGCCGGAAGGCCGCAGTATCGTGATCCTCGCCAAACAGCGCTTCAATATTCGCACTCGCGACGTGCAGGAATTGCAGGCGACGTTTGTGCCGTTTACCGCCCAGACTCGCATGAGTGGGATCAACATTCATGACCGCATGATCCGCAAAGGCTCCGTGGATGCCATTCGTCGTCACGTGGAAGCCAACAACGGCCACTTCCCACCGCAGGTCGATACGCTTGTCGAAGGTGTCGCTCGCCTGGGAGGTACACCGCTGGTCGTCGTTGAAGGCGCCACGGTGCTCGGGGTAATTGCCCTGAAAGACATCGTCAAAGGTGGCATCAAAGAACGCTTTGCTCAGCTGCGCAAAATGGGCATCAAAACGGTGATGATCACCGGTGATAACCGTTTGACCGCTGCGGCCATTGCCGCCGAAGCGGGCGTCGATGATTTCCTGGCTGAAGCCACGCCAGAAGCTAAACTGGCGCTGATTCGCCAGTATCAGGCCGAAGGCCGTCTGGTGGCGATGACCGGCGATGGCACCAATGACGCACCAGCCCTGGCACAGGCTGATGTCGCCGTGGCGATGAACTCGGGGACCCAGGCGGCGAAAGAAGCCGGGAACATGGTCGATCTCGACTCCAACCCGACCAAGCTGATTGAAGTGGTGCATATCGGTAAACAGATGCTGATGACGCGCGGGTCGCTCACCACCTTCAGCATCGCCAATGACGTGGCGAAGTATTTTGCCATCATCCCGGCGGCATTTGCCGCGACCTATCCCCAGCTGAATGCGCTGAATGTGATGCATCTGCACTCACCCGCTTCAGCCATTCTCAGCGCCGTCATTTTTAACGCGCTGATCATCGTGTTCCTGATCCCGCTGGCATTGAAGGGCGTGAGCTACAAGCCATTGTCAGCGGCAGCAATGTTACGTCGCAACCTGTGGGTTTATGGTCTGGGCGGTCTGCTGGTGCCGTTTGTCGGCATCAAAGTTATCGATCTGCTGCTGACTCTGTTTGGTCTGGTGTAAGAGGATTTAAAAATGGCGACTTTACGCCCTGCTTTGTTGGTTCTGCTTTTTCTCACGGTGATAACAGGGGGCGTTTATCCTCTGTTGACGACAGCGCTTGGACAAGGCTTGTTTAAGGATCAGGCCAACGGCTCGTTGATTTTACAGAATAATGAAATACGAGGTTCACGCCTGATCGGCCAATCATTTTCCGCCGCAGGATATTTTCACGGCCGCCCTTCCTCCACCGCCAATAGCCCCTATAATCCAGAGGCATCCGGCGGCAGTAACCTGGCGGGCAGTAATCCGGAGCTGGATAAAGAAGTGGCGGCACGTATTGTGCAGTTGCGTAAGGAGAATCCGCAGGCTGACACGAAAGTGCCAGTAGAGCTGGTCACAGCGTCTGCAAGCGGTCTGGATTACAGCCTGACGCCGCAGTCTGTAATCTGGCAGATCCCACGCGTAGCGCAAGCCCGTCATCTGCCAGATGAAGTGCTGATACAGCTGGTGGAAAAATACACGCAGCAACCGCTGGCAAGTTTTATCGGTCAGCCAGTGGTCAACATTGTTGAACTGAACATGGCGCTGGACGGCCTGAAAAAACAGTAAGGATTGAGCATGACCGACGAGCCCTTTCGTCCCGATCCCGACCGCCTGCTGGAGCAATCCTCCGGCTGGCATCGTGGCAAACTGAAAGTTTTCTTTGGCGCCTGCGCAGGCGTCGGGAAAACCTACGCCATGCTTAGCGAGGCGCAGCGACTTCGGGCGCAGGGGCTCGATATTCTGGTCGGCGTGGTCGAAACCCACGGCCGACAGGAAACCGCCGCCCAATTGAAAGGCCTGGCGACACAGCCACGGAAGCGTATTCATTATCGCGGTCGTCAGGTCGAAGAGTTTGATCTCGATGCTGCTCTCGCCCGCCGCCCTGCGCTGATCCTGATGGATGAACTGGCGCACACTAATGCGCCCGGTTCACGCCACCCGAAACGCTGGCAGGATGTCGAAGAGCTGCTGGAAGCCGGAATTGATGTCTTCACTACCGTCAACGTTCAGCACCTGGAAAGCCTTAATGACGTAGTGAGCGGCGTGACAGGCATCAAAGTGCGGGAAACGGTTCCAGATCCGTTCTTCGATTCTGCAGATGAAGTTGTGCTGGTTGACCTGCCGCCCGACGATCTGCGCCAGCGTCTGCATGAAGGCAAAGTGTATATTGCCGGGCAAGCAGAACGGGCCATCGAGCATTTCTTCCGTAAAGGCAACCTGATTGCACTGCGAGAGCTGGCGCTGCGGCGTACAGCTGACCGCGTCGACGATCAGATGCGCGCCTGGCGCGATCGCCAGGGGGAAGAAAAGGTCTGGCACACGCGAGATGCGATTCTGCTTTGCGTTGGCCATAGCGGCGGCAATGAAAAACTGGTGCGCACTGCCGCACGCCTTGCCGCCAAACTAGGGAGCGTCTGGCATGCGGTTTATGTTGAAACACCGGACCTGCATCGCCTGCCTGAACACCAGCGCCGCAATATTCTGAGCGCCCTGCGCCTTGCCCAGGAGCTTGGCGCGGAAACGGCGACACTGTCCGACCCGGCAGAAGATAAAGCGATTTTGCGCTACGCCCGCGAGCACAACCTCGGCAAAATTATTATCGGTCGCCGCAGCCAGCGCCGCTGGTGGAGCCGCGAATCCTTTGCCGACAAACTGGCGCGCCGTGCGCCTGACCTCGATTTGGTGATTGTCGCGCTCGAAGAGCATCAAAGCAGCACACCTTCGCGGAATGCTGACAGCCGTCCGTGGCTTGATCGCTGGCGCGTTCAGCTTCGGGGCTGCGTCGTAGCCCTGGTGCTTTGTGCCTTTATTACCCTCTTCGCCAGCCATTTTCTGATGGCTTTTGATGCCGCAAACCTGGTGATGCTGTATCTGCTGGGCGTGGTGATTGTGGCGCTGTTTTACGGCCGCTGGCCCTCGGTGCTGGCGACCATTATCAATGTGATTAGCTTTGACCTGTTTTTTATCGCCCCACGCGGCACGCTTGCGGTGTCGGATGTGCAATACGTTTTGACCTTCGGCGTGATGCTCACCGTCGGACTGGTTATCGGGAATCTTACCGCTGGCGTACGCTATCAGGCGCGAGTCGCCCGCTATCGTGAACAACGTACTCGCCATCTTTATGAGATGTCGAAAGCCCTTTCTACCGGGCGCAATCAGCAGGATGTCGCCCGCACCAGCGAACAGTTTATTCATTCAACCTTTCACGCCCGTAGTCAGGTTTTGCTGCCGAATGAAGACGGGCATCTCACGGCCATAACCGAAGGTAACGACATTACGCCGTGGGACGACGCCATCGCCCGCTGGAGCTACGACAAAGGCCAGCCAGCCGGAGCGGGAACCGACACGCTGCCGGGCGTGCCTTATCTGATTCTGCCGTTGAAAACCGCAGAGAAAACGCACGGCGTGCTGATTGTTGAACCGGGGAATCTGCGCCAGCTGATGATCCCGGAACAACAGCGTCTTCTGGAAACCTGCACCTTGCTGGTCGCCAGTGCGCTTGAACGCCTGGCGCTGACCACCAGCGAAGAGCAATCGCGTCTGGCGAGTGAAAGAGAGAGTATCCGCAACTCGCTGCTGGCAGCCCTTTCTCACGATTTGCGCACGCCGCTGACGGTGCTGTTCGGACAAGCTGAAATTCTGACGCTGGACCTCGCCAGTGAAGGTTCTAAACATGCACCACAGGCCAACGAGATTCGCCAGCATGTGCTCAACACCACCCGGTTGGTGAACAATCTGCTGGATATGGCACGTATTCAGTCCGGTGGCTTTAATTTGCGCAGAGAATGGCTGACCCTGGAAGAAGTGGTCGGAAGCGCGATTCGCACACTGGAAATGGGCCTTAGCGGGCGACATATTCAGTTAGCTCTGGGCGATCCGTTGACGCTTATCCATGTCGACGGCCCCTTGTTTGAGCGAGTGCTAATCAATCTGCTGGAAAATGCGGTGAAATACGCGGGTTCTTCAGCCACGATAGGGATTGCCGCCGAACGTCAACCGGACAAGTTAACGCTGGAAGTCTGGGATTCCGGCCCCGGCATCCCTGCTGGTCAGGAGCAAGCTATCTTTGCTAAATTCTCGCGTGGACATAAAGAATCGGCTATTCCGGGCGTCGGTTTGGGTCTGGCAATTTGTCAGGCTATTGTTGAAGTGCACGGCGGCGAACTGCATGCCCACAACCGCCCACAGGGCGGGGCGGTATTTGTGGTCACCTTACCGCTGGAAGCCCCACCAGAGCTGGATGAACTCCCTGAGGAACTGTGATTAACGTACTGATTATCGAAGATGAACACGCTATTCGCCGTTTTCTGCGCAGCGCGCTGGAAGGCGACGGCCTGCGCGTGCACGAAGCAGAAACCCTGCAACGTGGGCTGCTCGAAGCCGCCACGCGCAAACCTGATTTGGTGATCCTCGATTTAGGCCTGCCCGATGGCGATGGCATTGAGTTCATCCGCGATTTTCGTCAGTGGAGCCAGGTGCCGGTTATCGTGCTCTCAGCCCGCGCGGAAGAGACAGACAAGATAGCCGCACTCGATGCCGGGGCGGATGACTATCTCAGTAAACCTTTCGGTATTGGTGAGCTACAGGCGCGTTTGCGCGTGGCACTGCGTCGGCATGGCAGCCAGGAACAGAATCAGCCAGTGTTTAGCTTCTCAGAGATTCAGGTGGATATCGCCAACCGCCGTATTCAACGTGCCGGGGAAGAGATTCACCTGACGCCGATTGAATTTCGCCTGCTGGCGGTGCTGCTGAATAATCACGGAAAAGTTCTCACCCAACGCCAGCTGTTAAGCCAGGTGTGGGGGCCGAACGCCGTGGAGCACAGCCACTATCTGCGGATTTATATGGGGCATTTGCGGCAGAAACTGGAGGTCGATCCGGCAAGACCGAAACACCTTCTGACGGAGACCGGGATCGGGTATCGGTTTATGCTGTAAAAGAAAAAGGCGCCCATTGGCGCCTTGAGTCGGTTTTTGCTGTTTACTTAGGCGTTTTTCAGCACTTCGCTGACAATCTCTACCGCTTCTTTCTCAATCAGCTTACGGTGTTCCGCGCCGAGGAAGCTTTCGCAGTAAATTTTGTAGGCGTCTTCGGTGCCCGATGGACGGGCCGCGAACCAGCCGTTTTCGGTCATCACTTTCAGACCGCCGATGGATGCGCCGTTACCCGGTGCAGCCGTCAAACGTGCGGTGATTGGGTCACCCGCCAGCGTGTTAGCGCTCACCATTTCTGGGGAAAGCTTAGACAGTGCCGCTTTCTGTGCCGAAGTCGCAGACGCTTGCAAACGGTTGTAGCTTGGCGCGCCAAAGCGTGCTGCCAGCTCGTCGTAATGCTGCTGCGGGTTTTTGCCCGTGACTGCGGTAATTTCTGCGGCCAGCAGGCACATGATGATGCCGTCTTTATCGGTAGACCATGGCGTGCCGTCGAAGCGCAGGAATGATGCGCCCGCACTCTCTTCACCGCCAAAGCCGAAGCTGCCGTCGAACAAGCCGTCTACAAACCATTTAAAGCCTACCGGCACTTCCACCAGTTTACGGCCCAGGTCGTTCACCACGCGGTCAATCATTGCTGAAGAGACCAGGGTTTTACCGACAGCCACATCTTTGCCCCACTGTGGGCGATGCTGGAACAGGTAGTTAATGGCAACGGCCAGATAATGGTTCGGGTTCATCAGGCCAGCAGGCGTGACGATGCCGTGACGGTCATAGTCCGGGTCGTTAGCAAAAGCCAGATCAAACTTATCGCGCAGCGCCAACAGACCGGCCATCGCACACTCAGAGGAGCAGTCCATACGGATCGCGCCGTCTTTATCAAGGTGCATAAAGCGGAAAGTCTGATCGACATGATCGTTCACAATGGTCAGATCGAGCTTGTAGTATTCAGCAATGCGTTTCCAGTATTCGATCCCGGAACCGCCCAGCGGATCAACGCCCAGCTTCAGGCCCGCTTTCTGAATCGCTTTGATATCGACAATATCGGCCAGGCCTTCAATGAACGGCTGCACCAGATCTTGTTCTTTAATATGGCCAGACGCATACGCTGCATCCAGTGACAGACGTTTCACGCCCTTCAGGCCATCTGCCATCAGCGCGTTTGCACGGTCTTCCACCACTTTGGTGACGTTGGTATCAGCCGGGCCGCCATTCGGTGGATTGTATTTGATCCCACCATCATCCGGCGGGTTATGGGACGGAGTAATCACGATCCCATCGGCCTGTGGGCCACCTTTTTTGTTATGAACCAGGATGGCATTCGAGATGGCAGGCGTTGGGGTGTACCCGTTATTTTCCTGCACAATCACGTCCACGCCGTTCGCGGCCAGGACTTCCAGTACGGAAATGATCGCCGGCTCTGACAAGGCGTGAGTATCCTTACCCACGTAGCATGGCCCGGTGATGCCATTTTTCGCACGCTCTTCCGCAATCGCCTGGGCAATCGCCAGAATATGCGGTTCGTTAAAGCTATGGCGAGCTGCGCTCCCGCGGTGTCCGGACGTGCCGAATTTCACTGCGTGTTCTGCGTTGCCTGCTTCCGGCTTCAGCACATAATACTGAGACGTCAACTGGGCGACGTTAATCAAATCACTCTGTTGTGCAGGCTGACCCGCACGGTTATGAGTTGCCATTGCCTGGTCCTTCTTATGCAAGGGTTAAATTGTGCCGCAAACCTTTTCAATCAATTCCGCAGGGAACTGCATTGACTGCATGATGTGCTCAACCATGCTGCATTTACGGCCAGTATTGGTATTGGTAATGACCCAGTACGGCGTCTGAGGCACTTGCTTCGGCTTGGTGTGCGTGCCGTTTTTCAGCAGCGTCGCTTCATCAGCGGCGAAGTAAACACGCGTACGACCATGGAGTGACTCGGTGGCATCAACAAATGCTTTGCTGTCTAAGGAGTAAAGTGTAGTCAGCACCAGCATGAAGCGGTTAACCGCTTTTTTCTGCTCGGCGTACTCGTCGGAAAGCAGCAGTTCACGCACGGCGCGAACATTATCTTTCGGCGAGGAGACTTTTTTTACGGCTGCGACGACCGGTGCAGCAGGCTGAAGCGGCGTGTCTTTGACCACGGTTGCTGCGGGTTGCGAGGCGGCGGAAAATTTCAGCATGCGCCGCAAAATGTCGGATGCGCTCTCGCCGATGTGCCTGGTGTGGCTGGCGATAAAGGCATAGAGTTCGTCATCAACTTCGATCGTTTTCATCTTAATCCAGTGAGATATCTTTTCTGAATACAAGTCGTTGGGATTATAAAGTCAAACCCCAACAGCGGATAGCGTGTCGGCAAAAACTCAGACAACCACTGAGAGTTGCAGCCGGGCGGCAGAATGTTCAACATGATACCCTAACCCGACGAAGCGAAAAAAAGAACTTTGCCATGAATTTACATACCCGAGCGCAAACTGCACAAAACCTGCACAATAATTCTCCCATCGTCCTGGTCCACGGCCTTTTTGGTAGTCTGGATAACTTAGGGGTCCTCGCCCGCGACCTTGTAAGCGACCATGACATCCTGCAAGTCGATATGCGTAACCACGGCCTGTCCGAACGTTCATCGGAAATGACTTACTCCGCGATGGCTCAGGATCTTTTAGATACTCTTGATGCCCATAACATTGAAAGGGCCACATTGATTGGTCATTCAATGGGCGGAAAAGCGGTGATGGCCTTCACGGCGTTAGCCCCAAATCGCGTGGATAAGCTGGTCGCTATCGACATCGCGCCGGTGGATTATCACGTGCGTCGTCACGATGAGATTTTTGCGGCCATCAACGCTGTGACTGAAGCGGGCGTGGCAACACGTCAAAAAGCCGCCGAAGTGATGCGGGAACATCTTGATGAAGAAGGCGTCATTCAGTTTCTGCTGAAGTCGTTTGTCGATGGCACGTGGCGCTTTAACGTGCCAGTGCTGTGGGATCAGTATTCCAACATTGTTGGCTGGCAGCCGATTCCCGCGTGGGATCACCCTGCCCTGTTCATTCCCGGCGGAAACTCACCGTACGTCACCCCAGAGTATCGTGATGATTTGCTCTCTCAGTTTCCGCAAGCTCGAGCCCACATTATTGCTGGCGCAGGACACTGGGTGCATGCCGAAAAACCCGAAGCCGTGCTCCGCGCCATTCGCCGTTATCTGGCTGAATGATTAAAATGCGAGCGACCGCACGCCAATGTGGCTCACGGCGTTGGCGTGTGGGGTTCGCTGATGTATGATTGCGCGCTATCTGCGCCGGGCCTGTCGTCCGGCGGCTTGTTTCCCCGAAGTCACTCTGAATCATGGCAAAAGAACAAACGGACCGAACGACATTAGATTTGTTCGCAAATGAGCGTCGCCCGGGAAGGCCGAAAACCAATCCGCTCTCACGCGACGAACAGTTACGCATTAATAAACGTAACCAGCTTAAACGTGACAAGAGTAAAGGTCTCAAGCGAGTTGAGCTGAAGCTCAATAACGACGCCGTTGATGCGCTGAATGAACTGGCTGACGCCAGAAACATGAGCCGTAGCGAACTCATCGAAGAGATGTTGATGCAACAACTGGCCGATCTCCATCGCCAGGAACTTGTCTGAAAATCCAGCAAAACGTCACTTTCATGTAGCAGAGAGTGCAGTCCAGCGCGTTTGCTGTTTCCGCGCACTTCACCTCCTGCTATCATTGCCTTTATCTGTGGGCAACATTCCACCATCATTTCAATACGTTTCAAGAGGTTATTTTACTCATGGCAATTACAGGCATTTTCTTCGGCAGCGACACCGGCAATACCGAAAATATCGCGAAGATGATTCAGAAGCAGCTTGGGAAAGACGTTGCTGAAGTGCATGACATTGCCAAGAGCAGTAAAGAAGATCTCGAAGGGTTCGATATTCTGCTGCTGGGTATCCCAACCTGGTATTACGGTGAAGCGCAGTGTGACTGGGACGACTTCTTCCCTACGCTTGAAGAGGTAGACTTCAACGGCAAGCTGGTCGCCCTGTTTGGCTGCGGTGACCAGGAAGATTACGCAGAATATTTCTGTGATGCACTGGGCACAATCCGGGACATCATTGAACCACGCGGCGCAACTATCGTCGGGCACTGGCCAACAGCGGGCTATCATTTTGAAGCCTCTAAAGGCCTGGCAGATGACGATCACTTCGTCGGCCTGGCGATTGACGAAGACCGCCAACCAGAACTGACCGCTGAGCGCGTTCAGAAATGGGTTAAGCAGATTTCGGAAGAACTGCACCTCGAAGAGATTAAAAACGCCTGATTGGGTGACGGCGCAGCGCCTGCGTTGCGCCGTATTAGCGATAGGTTGTGTTACATTAATAGCTAAAAGCAATCAAATTAATCGCTACAAATTTTTAACTTTTGAGCGCATGTCTGTACAATGTCCACTGTTTCGACGAGGTCTGAGGTTTCGCTTTGCCGGACGCCTCGTTTTTTGAAAAGCCTACTTTGCTCAGGGATTGCGGTTTTCATTTAGGTACGGCAGTTCTATAATGAGACGCATTATCCTGAATTCATTCTTAGTAATGCTTCCTGATAAGGAAGTGTATCGTATAGCAACAGGACTGATTCCGCATGACTGACAACAATACCGCATTGAAGAAGGCCGGCCTGAAAGTCACGCTTCCTCGTTTAAAAATTCTGGAAGTGCTTCAGGAGCCGGACAATCACCATGTCAGTGCGGAAGACCTTTATAAACGCCTTATCGATATGGGCGAAGAGATTGGTCTGGCAACGGTTTATCGCGTTCTGAACCAGTTCGACGACGCCGGCATTGTCACCCGCCACAATTTCGAAGGCGGTAAATCTGTTTTCGAACTGACACAACAGCATCATCACGATCACCTGATTTGCCTCGATTGCGGCAAGGTAATTGAATTCAGTGATGATTCCATTGAAGCGCGTCAGCGCGAAATCGCCACGAAACACGGCATTCGTCTGACCAACCACAGCTTGTACCTTTACGGCCACTGCGCAGAAGGCGACTGCCGTGAAGATGAACACGCACACGATGCGGCTGAGAAATAATTCTTAGCCCCAGAACGATAAAAGCCAACCTCGCGGTTGGCTTTTTTATTGGCGATACTTCTGTTTGGCGATAACAGAGTTATAAAACAGAGATTACGGCCTGGTGGTCGTATTGTTGCTGCGAATTTCCTGCCAGATCTTGTCGCAACGCGCTTTCACGGCCTGATCGTTGCCGGTTCGTGTGGCCTGAATACACTGCTGATAATCCAGCGTGCGCACCGTTTCCTGATCGGCAAACTGCTTATGCTCTTTTTCCTGTCTCAGAACATCCAGTACGCTCTGGCAGGCCTTGATTTTATCCGGGTTGCCTTCCGCCGTATTGATACAAGCGCTATAAGCGTCCTTCAGTTTACTGTCTTCTTTCGGTGCAGGCGGTTGCGCACAAGCCACCAGCCCGGATGCCATGACAGCGATGAGAATCAATTTTTTCATAGTAGGGCCTCAGGTTACGCGGCAAACGTTACGCCTGCCGCGTGACGGATCAGAAGATGGTAAACGGTGCAATCACGATGAACTTCACGTCGCGCTCATCCTGGAACATGTTGCCGTAACCACCGCCCCAGCTTGGGATGTCTGAGTGGTTGTCATACTGAGTGAAGTGCAGCTTGAACAAGGTGCCCTTCGCACGGCCTTCCTGAACGGTATACATCGCATCAAGGCTGTAAGAGGACTCTTTGATTTTGTTGGAAGCCATGTCTTCGCGCTGACCGGCGCTGTTGATAAACCAGTCGGACGGTTTAGCATCCCACGCGTAGACATAGGACGCGCCCACAGCCCAGCCTGGCAGATCCCAGTTTTTCAGGTCATACATCGCGCCCAAGAATACGGCTTTTTCGCCGTTGGCGTTGAAGTCTGAACGGTTATCCCACCAGATATCCAGACGACCGTTGGAAGAAGCGTAAGTTGGCGTCATACGCTGCAGGAAGTAACCCTGCTGCCCTTCCGCCTTAACCCAGGTCCCTTCCAGACGCAGGTCAACGACGTCAGCCACTTTGTAGCCGAAGGTCAAAGCCTGCAACCATGCCGTGCCGTCATAAATATCGTTGACGGTGCTGCTCTTCACGGTGTCACGAGCGCCATAGAACTGGTAGCTGGTAGACAGCGGCGTACCTGCTACATCAAATTTGTAGCTGGCTTTGGCGAAGTACTGATCCATAAAGCCTTCTGCCTGACCGAAAGCGGCTTCCAGCACGAGGTCATTTTTAAAGTCATATTTCGCACCGATGGAGTGCAGATAATCGACTTTGGTTTTCTTGTCGTTCTGATAGAAATTGTCGGTCTCAAGGTGCCACGGCGCCTTGTACTCGTTGGTCCACATGTACGAGAAGCTCAGAGCGCCCGCATCGCCGTAGTCAAAGTTTGCCCCGGCTTCAGCCCCCTGGTAAGTACCCGGCATGAAGCTCCAGTGTGGGGCTAACAGCGTCTGACCTGTTGGCTGGATGTAACCCGCGCGCGCCCAGGCTGGACCAAGTTTAAATTTAGCTGCCGCTTTATACAGGCTGATCCCGCTCTTATCACCAGAGTAATCTTCGTCGTAAGCCTTATTGATGGAAGAGAACGCGATTTCGTTCGGGTGACCACTTTCTGCAGATTCCGCCATTTCAATAGCGGTGAAAGCGGCAATATCAAGACCGATAAAATCGGCAGCATAGCCAGACTGGAAGTCGAGGTTGGCGTTCCAGGTGGAGTGAGAAAGGTTGGTTTTGTATTTGTCGCCGTCGGTCACGTCTTTACGGTCACGCTCACGCTGCCAGTAATAGATGCCGCCGGTTAAGGTTGAATCGTCGATAAAGCCTGCTGCGCTGGCTTGCGGAACTGCAATCCAGCCCGACATTGCGGTGACCCCGGCAATAGCCAGCGCCAGCGTACTACGTTTGCCACTGAACGTACGCATGTGTCTATCCTCTTTGACTTTTAAAAACGCTCCCGCAAAGGCGAGAAAGCGATAAAAAATAAGCACTGCAAAAAAAGTAGCGGGAAGAATTCTCCTAAAGCTACGTCTCCTAGACTATTTTTCGCGACGCGAATTATCAATCCTTTTTCCGCACGAATACGCAAGAGTATGACAGCGCGCACATATTTGATTGCGTTTTGTTACAAAGAAGGATTTCAGAAGAAAACGTGAGAAGCCGCAAAGAAACAGCTTATTTCAGCGAACAGGTGAGATTTCTGGCGGAAAAATGTAACAGGCACTTGTCAGTGTTTCATAACGCTAAATGATATTATTTCGCATCACGAAAATGTCATAAAAAAGCGCCGCACAAGGCGACGCTCTTTGTTTGACTCAGCGGATTATTCGCCCGCTTTCGCCCAGGTATCACGCAAACCGACGGTGCGGTTGAAGACCAGTTTATCAGCAGTGCTGTAGCGGCTGTCGAGGCAGAAGTAACCTTCACGCTCGAACTGGAAAGCTTTGCTGGCTTCTGCTGCTTTCAGCGACGGCTCAGCGTAACCCTGTTTGATAACCAGAGATTCCTGGTTGATTACAGACAGGAAGTCATCCGCGGCACCAGGATTTGGCACGCTGAACAGGCGATCGTACAGGCGAATTTCTACCGGCAGCGCATGCTGTGCACTCACCCAGTGAATCACGCCTTTTACTTTACGGCCGTCAGCCGGATCTTTGCTCAGGGTCTCTGCATCATAAGTACAGAAGATAGTCGTGATATTCCCTTCAGCATCTTTCTCAACGCGTTCAGCTTTCACCACATAGGCGTTACGAAGACGAACTTCTTTGCCCATCACCAGACGCTTGTATTGCTTGTTGGCTTCTTCGCGGAAGTCTGCGCGATCGATCCAAATCTCACCGCTGAACGGCACTTCGCGGCTGCCCATTTCAGGTTTGCTCGGATGGTTTGGCATCGCCACCATCTCGCTCTCACCCTGAGGGTAGTTTTCGATAACCAGTTTAACCGGATCGATAACGGCCATCGCGCGCGGGGCGTTCTCGTTCAGATCTTCACGGATGCAGGATTCCAGAGAAGCGATCTCAATGGTGTTGTCCTGTTTGGTCACACCAATGCGCTTACAGAATTCACGGATGGCAGCAGCAGTGTAGCCACGGCGACGCAGGCCAGAGATGGTCGGCATACGCGGATCGTCCCAGCCTTCTACGTGCTTGTCGGTCACCAGCAGGTTCAGCTTACGCTTGGACATCACGGTGTATTCCAGATTCAGACGAGAGAACTCGTACTGACGCGGGTGCACCGGAATGGAGATGTTGTCCAGTACCCAGTCGTACAGGCGACGGTTGTCCTGGAATTCCAGCGTACACAGGGAATGCGTAATGCCTTCCAGCGCATCGCTGATGCAGTGGGTGAAGTCGTACATCGGGTAGATGCACCACTTGCTGCCGGTCTGGTGGTGATCGGCAAATTTAATGCGATACAGCACAGGATCGCGCATCACGACAAAAGAAGAAGCCATGTCGATTTTGGCGCGCAAACACGCTTTGCCTTCTTCGAAGCCGCCAGCACGCATTTTCTCGAACAGCGCCAGGTTCTCTTCCACGCTGCGATCGCGGTACGGGCTGTTTTTGCCCGGTGCAGTCAGGGTGCCGCGGTACTCGCGGATTTCGTCAGCGGACAGCTCATCGACATACGCCAGACCTTTGGTGATCAGTTCGACCGCATACTGGTGCAGCGTATCGAAGTAGTCAGAAGAGTAGCGAATATTGCCAGACCAGTGGAAACCTAACCACTCGACGTCGTTCTTGATGGACTCAACGTATTCGATATCTTCTTTCACCGGGTTGGTGTCATCGAAACGCAGGTTGCATTGCCCTTGATAATCCTGAGCGATGCCGAAGTTCAGGCAGATAGATTTTGCGTGACCGATATGCAGATACCCGTTCGGCTCTGGCGGAAAACGGGTATGAACGGTCGTGTGCTTACCACTAGCCAGATCTTCATCGATAATCTGGCGAATAAAGTTAGTCGGGCGGGCTTCTGCCTCACTCATCGCGGGTTCCTCAAGGCGTAAACAACATATAACGGCATATGGTCTTATAAGCCGGGAGGTGTGACAACTGTTTGTTGCAGAAAACTGGCGATTTATAGCCCTGATGTGCGGAAAACGGTGAGGAGGTGCTTCCTTCCGGCGCTGGGTGCCGAAAGGAAGCGGCGGGAACGTTAGCCAATCTGCCCCAGGTTCATATATTTCGTTTCGAGATACTCTTCCAGCCCAACATCCGCGCCTTCCCGTCCAAGACCAGATTCTTTCACGCCGCCAAACGGGGCCACTTCTGTCGAAATAATCCCTTCATTAACGCCCACCATTCCGCTTTCAAGAGCGCGTGTTGCGCGGAAAGCACGGGCCAAATCGCGGGTATAAAGATAAGCGGCCAGGCCGAACGGCGTGGTATTTGCTCGCTCGATGACCTCCTCTTCGCTTTCGAAACGGAAGCACGCGGCGACCGGGCCAAACGTCTCTTCACGGGCAATCAGCATGGATTCGGTGACCTCTGCCAGTACCGTCGGCTGATAAAAACTTTTGCCCAGCGCGTGACGCTCACCGCCGCACATCAGCCTTGCGCCTCTGCTCAGCGCGTCACGTACGTGAGAATCCACTTTCACAACGGCTTGCTGATGGATAAGCGGCCCTTGTTGCGCGCCTTCGGTCATACCTGGCGCAACACGCAGAGCACTCGCCTCTTCCGTCAAACGCTTGACGAAACGGTCATAAACCCCGTTCTGGATATAGAAGCGGTTTACGCAGACACAGGTTTGCCCGCTGTTGCGAAATTTCGCTGCCATCGCGCCTGCTACCGCAGCTTCGATATCCGCATCATCAAAAACGATAAACGGCGCATTGCCTCCCAGTTCGAGCGACAGCTTTTTCACGTTGTCTGCCGCCTGGCGCATTAACAATTTACCTGTCGCTGTTGACCCAGTGAACGATATTTTGCGCACCGCTGGACTGGACATCAGCGTTTCACCAATTGCTTTTGTATCACCGGTCACGGCATTCAGCACGCCCGCAGGCACACCAGCCTGCTCTGCCAGCGCCAGTAACGCAAAAGCTGAAAGCGGTGTTTCGTTGGCGGGCTTAATCACCGCCGTACAGCCCGCCGCAAGCGCCGGGCCAAGTTTACGTGTCAGCATCGCCAGCGGGAAATTCCACGGTGTGATAGCCGCCACCACCCCAACAGGCTCTTTAAAGGTGATAATACGGTTACCGTTTTTACTTTCCGGGATTGTTTTGCCATAAGCGCGTTTGCCCTCTTCGGCAAACCACTCAATAAAGCTTGCTGCGTAGGCGACTTCACCCAGCGCTTCGGCCAGCACTTTCCCCTGCTCTGCCACCACCAGCTCTGCCAGACTCTGCTGATTTTCCATAATCAACTGATACCAGCGCTGAAGAATTTTGGATCGGGCTCCTGCCGTTTGCGCTTTCCATCCCGCCAGAGCCTTTGACGCTGAATCAATGGCTTGCAGCGTTTCACTTCTGCCTGCCATCGCCACCTGTGCAACAGTCTCTTCGATTGCCGGGTTGATAACCGGATAATGTTCACTGGCACTTCGCCATTCACCGCCACAATACCAGCCGGTGCGCACTAAGTTGTCATAACGGCTCATGCGATTTTCCTTGTACTGAATTCGTCGATAAAGACACCCTGCGCCGGGCGTGAGTCACGGGCAATGCGTTTCCCTGCGGTGTAGTCGTTGATGACGTCGCAAGGGGTGTAGTTACGCTCCAGTTCAAAGCGTTCGTCAGCGCTCAACGTGGTTTCCATCGCGGCTATCGCACAGTCGATTTGAGTGACCGAATCCGCCCCCACCAGCATGCAGTCAACACCTGGGTGACTCAGTACCCACGACTGAGCCACCTGCGCCGGCGTCACGCCACGCAGCGCGGCGACACGGCTGACTGACTTCGCCACTTCTAATGACACAGCATCGGCGTACATCTCCTGGGTGAAGAAATCCGTTTTGTTACGCACTGACTCGAAATCGCAGCTCAGTAAGCCACGCGCCAGCGGGCTGAAAACGGAAACCCCCAGTCCCTGATCCTGACAGAACGGGATCATTTCGCGCTCTTCTTCGCGGTAGGCGCAGTTGAGCTGAAGCTGCATATTGATCGGTTTGACATAACCGTTGCGTTCACAGCACCAGAGAATTTTCGCCAGTTGCCAGGTGTACATCGTCGACACGCCGACATAGCGGGCTTTGCCTGAACGCACGATCTCATCCATCGCCGCCCAGGTTTCTTCTACCGGCGTATTAACGTCGAAATAATGCAGCATGTAGATATCAACATAGTCAGTGCCAAGGCGGCGCAAACTGGCGTCGATGCTTTCCATAATGTGCTTGCGTGAATGCCCCTGATTGTTGGCACCGCCGCCAAGTGGATAGCCCACTTTGGTCGTCAGCACCAGCTCATCACGCTTTGCAATGCGCGAAACAACGCGCCCCACCACTTCTTCACCTGCTCCACTGGAGTAAAAATCTGCGAGATCGATAAAGTTAACGCCCTTTTCCAGCGCGTGGCGGATCAGCGGCTCGCTCTGTGCCTCATCAAAAATCCACGGCTTCCACTGCTTACTGCCCATGTTCATCGTCCCCAGACACAGACGGGAGACTTTCAGGCCGCTTTTTCCCAGATGAATGTATTGCATGCTCAGTTCCTCAGGCCTTTGGGGTATAGAACGGGTTTGACGGTTGGGTCACGGCATCGGCGATTTCGCTACGCTGCGGAAGCCCTTTCATCGCCGCCTGAATCGCATTGCGACAGGCGTTGTAGTTATTGCGATAAACCTCATCGAGATCGTTGCAGCCAGGGTTAACCCAGTTGGCCGTGACAATGCACCACTCGTTTTCCGCTTCCGCTGGCAACACGCCTTCCAGCAGCGCTTCGGTAACCGCTTTCGCGATAGCCGCCTGTGACGCGCCCCAAGTGGCGTTGGCGTGGGTTTCGCTGCCAATCTCGGCTTTGTTGACATACAGCGTCATCGGTTTTGCCGGGATATTTGGTTTGATCACCACCATAAACGGGCAGTGGCCCTGGCTTGGGGAGGCGAGACTTGAAGAGAATGCCTGTCCGACGACGCCGTTACGCGGCCCAATCATGATGTTAATGTGCGAGGCGTTGACGCCATTCCCTTCAAAACCTTCACCGATATACATTTCCACGTGAGACTCCTCAGATGATGTTATTCAGCCGAAACCACGGCATGCGTTTCAGGACGTTGATGCGGGTCATGGGCGGCATCGACCAAAGTGAGACCTTTGGTTTCCGGTGCCCATGCGAGAGAAACAATGGCGCCAACCACCAGAATCAGCGCGAGAATGCCGGTAGTGACTGGCATCCCAAAATGAACGATAGAGAGCGGAAGCATTGCTGTACCGATAGCCGAGCCAAGACGGCTCATTGAGGTCGCAAAACCAACCCCCATAGAGCGAACTTCAGTCGGGAAGCTCTCCGCCGGGAATACGCCAACCAGATTGCTGACCGCCGACATCATCAACGTGAAGGCGGCGAACAGGGCGATCAGGCCGATGTGGAAACTTCCCGGGAGCAAACTCATTAAAGCCAGACAGGCGGCGAGGAAGACGAAAGCGCCAATCAGGAAACCCCGACGCGAGCAGATCTGCGTCAACACGATCCCCAGCAGTGCGCCGATGATCAGCAGCCCATTGAGCAGCAAATCGGTGCCGAAGCTTTGATCAAGCCCCATCACGTTCAGGATCGACGGCAGGAAGGTGTAGATCGCGAAATAAGGGATCACCAGACAGACAAAGAACAGGCTGTTAAAGGCAGTGCGACGGCGATATTTCGGACCAAACAGGGAGAAGAAACGCTGGCGCGAAGCCACGGGAGCCTCATCAATCAGCAGGACATGCGGGCCTAAATGGCGATGGACAATATCCAGTGCCTGCGCGCGCCGCCCTTTTCCCATCAGCCAGCGCGGCGACTCCGGCGTGCCAATGCGCATCAACAGAATAATGAAAGCAGGCACAGCGGAAGAAGAGAGCAGCCAGCGCCAGGCCTCCGGGCCAAGTGCGGTCATAAAGTGCCCGGCAAATCCTGCGGCGACATAGCCCACCGTCCAGATAACGCTGAACGAGCCGAGTAACACCCCGCGATGTTTACGTGGTGAGAACTCAGCCAGCATCGTATGCCCCACGGCGAAATCCCCGCCGAGGCCAAAGCCCACCAGAACACGAAGCCAGAATAACTGCTCCGGTGTGGTGGCAAAAAACTGCGCAGCGGAAGCCAGGGTTATCACCACGAAGCTGAAACAGAAGATTTTTTGCCGACCGATGTAGTCGGAGATCCAGCCTAAAAGCAGGCTGCCGAGAAACAGCCCCAGCAGCGCAGAACTGCCGAGCATGCCTTCCTGAAACGGCGTCAGCGCCATCTGAGGCCGGATTTGTGAGATCGCAAATCCAATAACTCCCAGCACGTAACCGTCGGTGAAATGCGCGCCAAAGGTCAGGCCCGCAATTTTAAGATGGAACCGATTTAACGGGACATCATCCATCCGCACAGCTTGTTGTGTCAGTTGTTGCATTGACTCGTCCTCCATCAGGCGCTGTGTTTGTAGGGATAGCGTAATTTTTATGTTTCATTTCGGTTAACAACATGACAACAAACGCATCAGCTGGCGAGCGCGTTCTGTGCATACCCCTATGAGTAAAATGCATGTGATCGCCCTCCTCTTTCTGAGAAATAGTCATACCCTCGCAGGTAGAAAGACTGCTATCTGATAACAATCAATTAACATCAAGATCACCTTTAAGGCTCATCATCGTGAGAAAGCTGCCCTCGCTTAGTACCCTGCGCGTCTTTGAAGAGACCTGCCGGACCCTGAGCCTCAGCAAAGCCGCTCAGGCGCTGTGCATTACGCAAAGTGCCGCCAGCCGGCAGATAAAGCAGTTAGAAGAGTTTTTAGGCAAATTGCTGTTTGTTCGCGCTCACAGCGGGCTGGAGCTGACGCAGGACGCGGCGCTGTTGCTGCCGGTTGTACGGCAGTCGCTGGATATGCTGGAGGGCGGCATCAGCCAGGTTCAGCTGCGTAACCCTTTGCAGCATTTGCGTTTGCAGGTCGCTCCTACTTTCGCCACGCGCTGGTTAGCCCCCAGGCTGGTCGCATTACGTCAAAAAAACAGCCAGTTGCAGATAGCGCTGGTCAGCGAAGCCCGGCAAAAATATTGCGATTTTGACTGCGCGGTACGCTTTGGCACGCCCTCTCAGGCACAACAGCATGGCGAGTGGCTTTGCCACGAACGGCTGGTGCTGGTTGCCAGCCCCTTGCTGATGATTGAAGGTGTTTTCCCGCCGCTTAGTCTTCACCCTCAGTTGCATATCCTGAATGGCGACGTTCGGTTAGATAACTGGGAACGCTGGCTGGAAGCCTCTGGACAGCAGGTTCGTTTAGAGGAAGGTGGCCTGGAATTCAGTACTGAGGATCAGGTGATCAATGCCTGTGTCACCGGGGCGGGTTTTGCTGTGCTCGACAAGATGATGATCCGTAATGAGCTGAATGCGGGACTGCTGATGTTGGTCTCAACGACTGAATTGCAGAGTCAGAATGGTTACTGGCTGGAAACGGCACCAGGGAAAGAAAGCCTGCCACGCGTCGCCTATTTTCGCGACTGGCTTAAAACCGAGATCGACAGTTTCTGGTCTCTTTTCGCGTTTGCAGATATCGCAAAAGCCGGATAAAAAAGCGGCGGAGGAATTCCCCCGCCGCTAAGGCACATAAGGTTTACTCAGGAACGATTATTTGCCTTTAATCTCATACAGCGCGGTTTCGCCTGCAACGACGTGACCCTGGGCCTTGATAACCAGACCGCTGAAATCGTCGATATTGCTGCAAACTACCGGGCTAATCATGGAGCGTGCATTCGCGTTCAGGAAATCCAGATCCATTTCGAGGATTGGCTGACCTGCCACAACTTCGGCCCCTTCTTCCACCAGGCGAGTAAAGCCCTGACCGTTCAGCGCAACGGTATCGATACCCATGTGGACAACGATTTCCGCGCCTTTTTCGGTTTCCAGGCAGAACGCGTGGTTGGTGTTGAAAATTTTAACGATGGTACCGGCCGCCGGAGACACAACTGTTTTTTCAGTTGGTTTCACTGCGACACCGTCGCCTACCGCTTTGCTGGCAAACGCTTCGTCAGGCACCTGCTCCAGCGCCACCACTTCACCCGTTACCGGGGAAACCAGTGCGGCGATAGTGGCTGTCGCATTTGGAACGGCCTGCGGTTTTGCCGCTGCCGGAGCCGCTGCCACTGGCGCTGCTTCTGCTGCTGCAACGTGACCGGTGGTTTTCATGGCGTTCGCAATTTTCTCGGCCACGAAGCCAACGATGATCTGCACGCTGGTTTTGTTCAGGCGGATAACACCTGATGCACCCAGACGTTTAGCCAGCGCTTCATTGACCAGAGAAGAGTCTTTCACGCTCAGACGCAGACGAGTGATGCAAGCATCGATGCCTGTCAGGTTGTCAGAACCGCCAACCGCAGCGATGTACTGACGAGCCAGCGCGGAAGCGTCCTGCTCTTTGTCAGTGCTCACATTCGTGTCCTGACCATCTTCTTCGCTACCAGCTACCGCCAGTTCACGACCTGGAGTCATCAGGTTGAATTTGGTGATAGTGAAGCGGAACACCACGTAGTAGAGCGCGAAGAACACCAGACCCTGAGGGATCAGCATCCACCAGTGAGTCGCCAGCGGGTTACGCGAGGACAGCACCATATCCACCAGACCGGCGCTGAAGCCGAAGCCCGCAATCCAGTGCATGCTTGCTGCGATGAACACGGAAATACCGGTCAGAACAGCGTGGATGAAGTACAGGACTGGCGCCACGAACATGAAGGAGAATTCCAGCGGTTCAGTGATACCGGTGAAGAAGGCAGCAAACGCACCCGCCATCATGATACCCAGCACTTTGGCTTTGTTCTCAGGACGTGCACAGTGGTAGATAGCCAGCGCCGCACCCGGCAGACCGAACATCATGATCGGGAAGAAGCCCGCCTGATAACGACCGGTGATACCGACAACCGCTTTACCTGCTTCGATAGACTGAGCGCCACCGAGGAAGTTAGGGATATCGTTAATACCGGCAACGTCGAACCAGAATACGGAGTTCAGCGCGTGGTGCAGACCGACAGGGATCAGCAGACGGTTGAAGAACGCATAGATACCTGCGCCCGCAGAACCGAGTTTCTGAATGTGCTCACCGAAGCTCACCAGGCCACCGAAGATGACCGGCCAGATGTACATCAGCAGGAACGCCACAGCGATCATCAGGAAGGAGGTCAGGATCGGCACCAGACGGCGACCGCTGAAGAAAGACAGCGCTTTCGGCAGCTCAACGCCGCTAAAGCGGTTGTACAGTTCCGCAGAGATAATACCGACGAGAATACCCACGAACTGGTTTTCGATTTTGCCGAAAGCCGCAGGAACCTGATCCAAAGGAATCTTCTGGATCATTGACACCGCTGCAGGTGAACACAGGGTGGTTAATACGAGGAAACCGACAAAGCCCGTCAGCGCAGCTGCGCCGTCTTTATCTTTGGACATACCATAAGCCACACCAATCGCAAACAGCACTGACATATGATCGATGATGGCCGAGCCGGATTTAATAAACAGTGCCGCTAAGGCGTTATCACCGCCCCAGCTGACTGGGTCAATCCAGTAGCCGACACCCATCAGGATGGCTGCCGCTGGCAGCGTGGCTACCGGCACCATTAGTGCGCGACCCACTTTTTGTAAATAACCTAGAACACTCACTTTTCTTCCCCCTATGAGACCCCGAACCGACTTAGTCAAAGCCGTTTTTTATAGTATGACTACTCTTAACAACGCAGCGACGTACGACCTGCTATCAGAGTGTGTGGAAAATTAATTCGCCTCGCAAATTAAACGCACCTTTTTTGTGATTTTTATCACCAAATATCGTCATCACCCCCTCTTCCGACTGGCTAACAGTGAAAACTTATTTTATCATTCGAAAAATCAGGACGGATTACCGCCTCTTGTGGCGAAACCAGGTTACTCTTAACAGAGAGTCGGTGCCAATCCGCTAACGCTTTTCTAAATTAAACTATTGAGGTGAACAATGAGACTGATTCCCCTAGCGACAGCTGAACAGGTAGGTAAATGGGCCGCGCGTCATATCGTAAACCGCATCAACGCTTTTAAACCGACCGCGGACCGTCCTTTTGTTCTGGGTCTGCCAACCGGTGGTACTCCGCTCACCGCCTACAAAGCCCTGGTTGAAATGCATAAAGCGGGCCAGGTTAGCTTCAAGCATGTTGTGACCTTCAACATGGATGAATACGTTGGTCTGGCAAAAGAGCACCCGGAAAGCTACCACAGCTTCATGCACCGTAACTTCTTCGACCACGTTGATATTCCTGCAGAAAACATTAACCTGCTGGATGGCAACGCGCCAGATATCGACGCAGAATGCCGTCAGTACGAAGAAAAAATCCGCTCCTACGGCAAAATCAACCTGTTCATGGGTGGCGTAGGCAACGACGGTCACATCGCGTTCAACGAACCGGCTTCTTCTCTCTCTTCCCGCACTCGTATTAAAACCCTGACCCATGACACTCGCGTGGCAAACTCCCGTTTCTTTGATGGCGATGTGAATCAGGTACCTAAATACGCCCTGACCGTTGGCGTGGGTACGCTGCTGGATGCTGAAGAAGTGATGATTCTGGTGCTGGGCCACCAGAAAGCGCAGGCCCTGCAGGCTGCGGTTGAAGGCAACGTTAACCACATGTGGACCATCAGCTGCCTGCAGCTGCACCCGAAAGCGGTCATGGTGTGTGACGAGCCGTCCACCATGGAGCTGAAAGTGAAAACGCTGAAGTACTTCAACGAATTAGAAGCTGAAAACATCAAAGGTCTGTAATTGAATTTCCGCCTCTGTTTTCAGGGGCGGTCGCATTTTTGAAAACCGGGGGTCGTAGTCAATGTATGCACTAACTCAGGGCCGAATCTTTACCGGCCACGAAATTCTGGATGACCATGCGGTCATTATCGCCGATGGTCTGATTGAACGTGTCTGCCCACAGGCCGATTTGCCGTCCGGGATTGAGCAACGCTCGTTAAATGGCGCCATCCTCGCTCCCGGTTTTATCGACGTCCAGCTTAACGGCTGCGGCGGCGTGCAGTTCAACGACAGCCCGGATGCGGTGACCGTTGAAACGCTGGAAATTATGCAGAAAGCCAACGAGAAATCAGGCTGCACCAGCTATCTGCCAACGCTGATTACTTCCAGCGACGATCTGATGAAACAAGGTATCCGCGTGATGCGCGAATACCTGGCCAAATACCCAAATCAGGCGCTGGGTCTGCACCTTGAAGGCCCGTGGCTGAATCTGGTGAAGAAAGGCACCCACAATCCGGATTATGTCCGCAAGCCAGATAACGAGCTGGTGGATTTCCTGTGTGCTAACGCAGACGTGATCACCAAAGTCACGCTGGCGCCAGAAATGGTGCCAGCCGACGTGATTACTCGCCTGGTTGACGCGGGCATTGTGGTCTCTGCGGGTCACTCTAATGCCACCCTGAAAGAAGCCAAAGTGGGCTTCCGCGCAGGTATCACTTTCGCAACGCACCTTTATAACGCGATGCCCTATATCACAGGCCGCGAACCAGGTCTGGCGGGCGCCATTTTCGATGAAGCCGACGTGTATTGCGGCATCATCGTGGATGGCCTGCATGTGGACTTTGCCAACGTGCGTAACGCTAAGCGTCTGAAAGGCGACAAGCTCTGTCTGGTTACGGATGCAACTGCACCGGCTGGCGCAAACATTGAAGAGTTCATTTTTGCTGGTAAAACAATATACTACCGTGATGGACTGTGCGTAGACGAAAACGGCACGCTGAGCGGTTCTGCCCTGACCATGATTGAAGGCGTGCGTAACCTGGTTGAACACTGTGGTATCGCGCTGGATGAGACGCTGCGTATGGCAACGCTCTACCCGGCTCGCGCTATCGGCGTTGATAAGCAACTGGGCAGCATTGCACCAGGCATGGTGGCAAACCTGACAGCGTTTACCCGCGATTATAAAATCACCAAGACTATCGTTAATGGTAACGAGGTCGTTACAGAGTAAGTGAAAGTATGACATCAGGCGGACAAGCTCAAATAGGTAATGTTGACCTCGTTAAACAGCTGAACAGCGCGGCCGTTTACCGCCTGATTGACCAGCATGGGCCAATCTCGCGCATTCAGATTGCTGAACAGAGCCAGCTTGCGCCCGCCAGTGTCACCAAAATTACTCGTCAGTTGATTGAGCGCGGCCTGATCAAAGAAGTCGATCAGCAGGCCTCCACCGGAGGCCGTCGCGCTATCTCTATCATCACCGAAACCCGCAATTTTCACGCTATCGGCGTGCGGTTGGGTCGTCACGACACCACCCTGACGCTGTACGATCTCAGCACTAAAGTCATCGCGGAAGAACACTATCCTCTGCCGCAGCGCACGCAGGAAACGCTTGAGCACGAGCTGCTCAACACCATCGCCACCTTTATAGAGCACTGCCAGCGTAAAATTCGCGAGCTGATTGCTATCTCGGTGATCCTTCCCGGGCTTGTCGATCCAGAAAGCGGTGTGATCCGCTATATGCCACATATCCCGGTTGAGAACTGGGGTCTGGTAGGCGCGCTGGAGAAACGCTTTAAAGTGACCTGTTTTGTCGGCCACGACATCCGCAGCCTGGCGCTGGCGGAGCAC
Source organism: Scandinavium sp. (assembly GCF_051650185.1). Lineage (GTDB taxonomy): Bacteria > Pseudomonadota > Gammaproteobacteria > Enterobacterales > Enterobacteriaceae > Scandinavium. The sequence goes on along the minus strand of NZ_JBOFIN010000091.1, from coordinate 4,162 downwards.
TACTTTGGTGCGACACAGGACTGCGAAGATTCAATTTTGGTGCGAGTCCACCGCGGTACCGGCGCAGGGATTATCTCTAACGGTCGTATCTTTATCGGTCGCAACGGGAATGTGGGTGAAATTGGCCATATTCAGGTTGATCCGCTGGGCGAGCGCTGTCACTGCGGCAACTTTGGCTGCCTGGAAACCGTTGCCGCTAATGCTGCCATCGAGCAACGGGTTCGCCACCTGTTAGAAAAAGGCTATCAAAGCAAAGTCACGGCGGAGGACTGCAATATCAAATCTATCTGCAAAGCTGCCAATAAAGGGGATGCGCTGGCGAGCGAAGTGATTGAGCAGGTTGGCCGTCATTTGGGCAAAACCATTGCGATTGCCATTAACCTGTTTAACCCGCAGAAAGTCGTCATCGCCGGTGAAATCACCGAGGCAGAGAAAGTGCTGCTGCCCGCCATTGAAGGCTGCATCAACACTCAGGCGTTGAAAGCATTCCGTCATAATCTGCCCGTTGTGCGTTCGGCACTGGATCACCGCTCCGCCATCGGCGCCTTTGCGCTGGTGAAGCGCTCGATGCTGAACGGGATGCTGCTCCAGCGCCTGCTCGAAGGCTAATCTCTCCCCTCTTCCTCCCGTGTTAAGGCGACCGGGAGGGAAATGTGTATAATTACGCCTTTCTCAGAAGAAGACTCCGGACAGTCCATGACCATTCAGAACATCATTTGCGATATTGACGGCGTGCTGATGCACGATAACGTGGCCGTTCCCGGTGCTGCAGAGTTTGTTGCGCGGGTGCTGGAAAAGAACATGCCGTTTGTCTGCCTGACTAACTATCCTTCGCAGACGGGCCAGGATCTGGCAAACCGCTTTGCTACCGCCGGGATTGACGTGCCAGACAGCGTGTTTTACACCTCTGCCATGGCGACTGCCGATTTTCTTCGCCGCCAGGAAGGGAAAAAAGCCTATGTGGTCGGCGAAGGCGCGCTGATCCACGAGCTGTATAAAGCAGGCTTCACCATCACCGATGTGAATCCGGATTTTGTGATTGTCGGCGAGACCCGTTCCTTTAATTGGGAAATGATGCATAAGGCCGCTTTCTTTGTGGCTAATGGCGCGCGTTTTATCGCGACCAACCCTGATACCCACGGGCGTGGCTACTATCCGGCGTGTGGCGCGCTCTGCGCAGGCATCGAGAAAATCTCCGGACGCAAACCCTTTGTGGTCGGCAAGCCAAGCCCATGGATTATTCGCGCCGCCCTCAACAAAATGCAGGCGCACTCTGAGCAAACCGTCATCGTCGGCGATAACCTTCGCACCGACATCCTGGCCGGTTTCCAGGCTGGGCTTGAAACGATTCTGGTTCTGTCCGGCGTTTCAACCATGGATGACATCGATAACATGCCGTTCAGGCCGTCCTGGATTTACCCCTCAGTCGCCGAAATCGACGTTATCTGACACGAAACCACGTCCCGGGACGTGGTTTTTTATTTTCGCCCCATTCAAAACACGCATCCATCTAATAAAAACCGCCATTCACTGAATAATCATCAATAGCATCGTACAAAGCATACGCTTTTTTTAGTATTCACTAATCCTCATTGCACTATTTTCGTTTCCCCTGCTTATTCCCTTGCTTAGGTGGCCGCTTTACGGCATTTTTTAATGCATGCAACGACACAACATCACGCAACAGGGTTAACGGAGAAGTCGCTATGTGTTCTATTTTCGGTGTACTGGATATCAAAACTGACGCGGTAGAGCTGCGTAAAAAAGCGCTGGAGCTCTCCCGTCTGATGCGCCACCGCGGGCCGGACTGGTCTGGTGTTTATGCCAGCGATAAAGCCATCCTTGCTCACGAACGTTTGTCGATTGTTGACGTCAACGCGGGTGCCCAGCCGCTGTATAACGAAAAGAAAACCCACGCGCTGGCCGTCAACGGTGAAATCTACAACCATCAGGCGCTGCGCGCGGAATACGGTGACCGCTATCAGTTCCAGACTGGTTCTGACTGTGAAGTTATTCTGGCGCTGTATCAGGAAAAAGGCCCTGAATTCCTCGACGATCTGCAAGGCATGTTCGCCTTCGCGCTGTATGACAGCGAGAAAGACGCTTACCTGATTGGCCGCGATCACATCGGGATCATCCCGCTGTACATGGGCCACGATGAGCACGGCAACCTGTATGTGGCTTCTGAAATGAAAGCCCTGGTGCCGGTTTGCCGCACCATCAAAGAATTCCCGGCAGGCAGCTATCTGTGGAGCCAGGACGGTGAAATTCGTCCTTATTACCAGCGTGACTGGTTCGATTATGACGCGGTGAAAGACAACGTCACCGATAAAAACGAGCTGCGTCAGGCGCTGGAAGATTCCGTAAAAAGCCACCTGATGTCTGATGTGCCTTATGGCGTGCTGCTCTCCGGCGGTCTGGACTCCTCGGTGATTTCTGCCATCACCAAGAAATACGCCGCTCGTCGCGTGGAAGATGACGAACGTTCAGAAGCCTGGTGGCCGCAGCTGCACTCCTTCGCTGTCGGTCTGGAAGGTTCTCCGGATCTGAAAGCGGCTCAGGAAGTCGCTCACCATCTTGGCACTGTGCACCACGAGATCCACTTCACCGTGCAGGAAGGACTCGACGCCATTCGTGACGTGATTTACCACATCGAAACTTATGACGTGACCACCATTCGTGCGTCCACGCCGATGTATCTGATGTCGCGTAAAATCAAAGCGATGGGCATCAAAATGGTGCTTTCTGGCGAAGGTTCAGACGAAGTGTTTGGCGGTTATCTCTATTTCCACAAAGCGCCGAACGCGAAAGAGCTGCATGAAGAAACCGTGCGTAAATTGCAGGCCCTGCACATGTTTGACTGTGCCCGAGCGAACAAAGCCATGTCTGCGTGGGGTGTGGAAGCACGCGTCCCGTTCCTCGACAAGAAATTCCTGGATGTGGCGATGCGCATCAATCCGCAGGATAAAATGTGCGGCAACGGCAAAATGGAAAAACACGTTCTGCGTGAATGCTTTGAATCCTATTTGCCAGCAAGCGTTGCATGGCGCCAGAAAGAGCAGTTCTCTGATGGCGTGGGCTACAGCTGGATTGACACGCTAAAAGAAGTGGCGGCGAAGCAGATTTCCGATAAGCAGCTGGAAACCGCAAGCTTCCGTTTCCCTTACAACACGCCATCGTCCAAAGAAGCGTACCTGTACCGTGAAATCTTTGAAGAGCTGTTCCCGCTGCCAAGCGCAGCAGAATGTGTGCCGGGTGGCCCGTCTGTCGCCTGCTCTTCTGCGAAAGCCATTGAGTGGGATGAAGCGTTCAAAACCATGAACGATCCGTCAGGCCGTGCAGTGGGTGTTCACCAGTCTGCTTATAAATGATCTTAACGGGCCCTTCGGGGTCCGTTTTTGCAATGACGCTCAGCGGATCCTCAGGGATCCGTTGTTCTTTATAAGCGTCAGATTTCGCCTAAATAATCCATTTTTGCCGATTATTCCGTCACGCTGTTCGCAACCTAACCAAACAGTCACATTCAGGGCATTTTCATTGAAAAAGGTGTTGACGCTACAAAGCTCAATACGCATAATGCGCCCCGCAACGCCGATAAGGTAACGCGAAAAAAAGATGGCTACGTAGCTCAGTTGGTTAGAGCACATCACTCATAATGATGGGGTCACAGGTTCGAATCCCGTCGTAGCCACCATCTTTTTGCGGGAGTGGCGAAATTGGTAGACGCACCAGATTTAGGTTCTGGCGCCGCAAGGTGTGCGAGTTCAAGTCTCGCCTCCCGCACCATTCCCAGGTAAGCGTTGCACGGATGGGGTATCGCCAAGCGGTAAGGCACCGGTTTTTGATACCGGCATTCCCTGGTTCGAATCCAGGTACCCCAGCCATTTTTCTTCGATTAGCGGTTCTCCGCGGCATTGGGGTATCGCCAAGCGGTAAGGCACCGGTTTTTGATACCGGCATTCCCTGGTTCGAATCCAGGTACCCCAGCCATCGAAGATTGCAGTACTGGCTACGTAGCTCAGTTGGTTAGAGCACATCACTCATAATGATGGGGTCACAGGTTCGAATCCCGTCGTAGCCACCAAATTAAGATTGTCGATTTTTCGGTAATCAAGACAAATTGTTGGGGTATCGCCAAGCGGTAAGGCACCGGATTCTGATT
>NZ_JBOFIN010000090.1:0-4195 GCF_051650185.1 Scandinavium sp. | reverse complement strand
AACAGCAAAATAAGGCTGCTAAGGATAAAGGCCAGAGGCTATCGAAACCGGGAGCGATTTAAACTGGGGGTGATGTTCCATTACGGGAAGCTGGATATGACGTTCTGAGCCTCCCACCATGATCGGGGAAGACCCATATAAAAACAGTGGTTACGCCATAATGGAGGCGATCGCAATGGAAGCACCAGCAGTCTGGACTCACCCTCTTATGTACGTTGAAGTAGAGCCTGAAAGCAATTTTATCGGCGCGATAAAGCACTGCGAAAATCTCGCAGCCACGGCCCTGGATGAAGAGAATATGCTGACGCAACAAGCGCTTTATCTGCGTCTGCACCAATGTCTGAGCCAGCTTCACCCCGTACTGAACGATCCCATCCCTGAAGCGCAGGTCGAACAGTTTACCGCCAGTGTTCGGCCCGAAATCTCACCCTCAATGGACACGGAAAGTGACTTGCTGTGTGAATATTGCATCGCGTTAAGCGAATTGCTCTCCGGCAGCCCGCGCACCCTGCGCATTGATGAAACGCTACAAGGGTTGCTCTACGATCTCACCAGTTTTTTGGCAGACATCATGCAAGCCCCGCGCTGGCTGAAAACACCGGAAGGGCTGCACCCTTTAGGATAAAAAAAAGCCACCTGAGAAGGTGGCTTGTTGTGGTGCTTCACGCGACGAAATCAGACAGCGCGGAACGCGATATCGCCCGGGATGACTTCGCCTTGCCAGTACAGCTGGGCAACAACACGCCCGGCCAACTGGCGATACAGGCTGGTGAATTCACTGTCAGGACGCGCCACAACGGTTGGCGTGCCGCGGTCGAGATCTTCACGCAGGCTGATGTGCAGCGGCATTTGCCCCAACAGTTGGGTGTGATACTGCTGTGCCAGGCGCTCTGCCCCACCGGTGCCGAAAATCGGTTCGTGGTGGCCGCAGTTGCTGCAAATGTGCATGCTCATGTTTTCGACAATGCCAAGGACCGGGACTTCGACTTTTTCGAACATCACGATGCCTTTTTTGGCATCGATAAGCGCGATGTCCTGCGGGGTGGTGACCACCAGGGCGCCGGTAACAGGAATGTTTTGCGCCAGCGTCAGCTGGATATCACCGGTGCCCGGCGGCATATCCAGCACCAGATAATCCAGATCCGGCCACAGCGTTTCTTGCAGCATTTGCATCAACGCTTTGCTCGCCATCGGGCCACGCCACACCATGGCGTTGTCATCAGTCACCAGATAACCAATGGAGTTGGTGGCCAGGCCAAATTTCACGATCGGCGCCATGTGGGTGCCGTCTGGCGATGTCGGACGCTGATCCTCTGCACCCAGCATCATCGGAATGGACGGGCCATAGATATCAGCATCCAGAATGCCCACCTTCGCCCCTTCGGCGGCCAGCGCAAGCGCGAGGTTCACCGCCGTGGACGATTTGCCCACGCCACCTTTGCCTGAGCTGACGGCAATGATGTTTTTCACGCCGTTAATACCCGGCTGGTTTTTCACGCGTTTAAGCGTGGCGATAGCATGCGACAACTTCCAGTCGATAGCCTTCGCGCCGGTGATGCGCAGCAGCTCAGCGCTGCACTGCTCTTTGAGCTCTTCAAAAGCACTGTGCCAGGCGAAGGGCATCTGGATTTCGATATGCACCGTGTCATCGAGCCACGCCACGTGATGCAGCGCTTTCAGCGCGGTGAGGTTGTGCTTCAGGGTTGGGTGCTGAAAATTGGCCAACGTGCCTGCAACCATCGCACGCAAACGCTCCGGGGATTTGGCCTGGGATTGTGAACTCATCCCGACTCCTTTTAGGTGTTCTGAAAGGTCTAATTGTAACTGCGAGAACCGCTGGCAGGTAATAATTATTCAACTCTGGATTAATGCCCTGCTTGCGTAGCGCAACAAAGGCCAGTTTGGTAATATCGATACCCCTTTCAAAAGCAGGAAGTAATGTTCACTATGACTCAAGTCGCGAAAAAAATTCTGGTAACGTGCGCACTGCCGTACGCCAACGGCTCCATCCACCTCGGTCATATGCTGGAGCATATCCAGGCTGATGTCTGGGTCCGTTACCAGCGAATGCGCGGCCATCAGGTCAATTTCATCTGCGCCGACGACGCCCACGGCACGCCAATCATGCTGAAAGCCCAGCAGCTTGGTATTACCCCGGAGCAGATGATTGCCGAAATGAGTCAGGAGCATCAGACCGACTTTGCAGGCTTTAACATCAGCTATGACAACTACCACTCGACGCACAGCGACGAGAACCGTGAGCTGTCTGAGCTTATCTACGGTCGTCTGAAAGAGAACGGTTTCATTAAGAACCGCACCATCTCTCAGCTCTACGATCCGGAAAAAGGCATGTTCCTGCCGGACCGTTTCGTCAAAGGCACCTGCCCGAAATGTAAATCCCCGGATCAGTACGGCGACAACTGCGAAGTGTGCGGCGCAACCTACAGCCCGACCGAACTTATCGAACCGAAATCCGTGGTGTCCGGCGCAACGCCAGTGATGCGTGAATCTGAACACTTCTTCTTTGACCTGCCATCGTTCAGCGAAATGCTGCAAGCCTGGACCCGCAGCGGCGCGCTGCAGGAACAAGTGGCGAACAAGATGCAGGAGTGGTTTGAACACGGCCTGCAGCAGTGGGATATCTCCCGCGATGCGCCGTACTTCGGCTTCGAAATCCCTGGTGCGCCGGGCAAGTATTTCTACGTCTGGCTGGACGCGCCAATTGGCTACATGGGCTCGTTCAAAAACCTGTGCGACAAGCGCGGCGACACCACCAGCTTCGACGAATACTGGAAAAAAGACTCCGATGCCGAGCTGTATCACTTCATCGGCAAAGATATCGTCTACTTCCACAGCCTGTTCTGGCCGGCCATGCTGGAAGGCAGCGGTTTCCGCAAGCCAACCAACCTGTTCGTCCACGGCTATGTGACGGTGAACGGGGCGAAGATGTCCAAATCTCGCGGCACGTTCATTAAAGCCAGCACCTGGCTGAACCACTTCGATGCTGACAGCCTGCGTTATTACTACACCGCGAAGCTCTCTTCCCGCATCGACGATATCGACCTCAATCTGGAAGATTTCGTCCAGCGCGTGAACGCCGACATCGTCAACAAAGTGGTCAATCTGGCATCCCGTAACGCAGGCTTTATCGCCAAACGTTTCGACGGCGTACTGGCCGCTGAGCTGGCTGACCCGGCGCTGTACAAAACCTTTACCGATGCCGCACAGACTATCGGTGAAGCGTGGGAAAGCCGTGAATTCGGTAAAGCCATCCGCGAAATCATGGCGCTGGCTGACCTCGCTAACCGCTATGTCGATGAACAGGCCCCCTGGGTGGTGGCAAAACAGGAAGGCCGCGATGCTGACCTGCAATCCATCTGCTCCATGGGCATCAACCTGTTCCGCGTACTGATGACTTATCTCAAGCCGGTTCTGCCGCTGCTGTCCGAACGTGCTGAAGCGTTCCTCAACAGCGAACTGAGCTGGGATGCCATCGCGCAGCCATTACTCAGCCACAAGGTGAACACCTTTAAAGCGCTCTATAACCGCATCGACATGAAGCAGGTTGAAGCGCTGGTTGAAGCTTCGAAAGAAGAAGTGAAAGCCCTGAACAGCACCCCGGTGACCGGCCCGCTGGCGGACGATCCGATTCAGGAAACCATCACTTTTGATGATTTCGCGAAAGTCGATATGCGTATCGCGCTGATTGAAAACGCCCGGTTCGTAGAAGGCTCTGACAAGCTGCTGCAACTGACGCTGGACCTGGGCGGCGAGAAGCGTAACGTCTTCTCCGGCATTCGTTCCGCGTATCCAGATCCGCAAGCGCTGATTGGTCGCCTGACCGTGATGGTCGCGAACCTGGCCCCACGCAAAATGCGCTTCGGCATTTCTGAAGGCATGGTGATGGCCGCAGGCCCTGGCGGGAAAGATATCTTCCTGTTAAGCCCGGACAGCGGTGCACAGCCTGGTCAGCAGGTGAAATAAACGAAAAAGCCGGAGCTAGCTCCGGCTTTTTTTATTGCCCGGCGGCGCTACGCTTGCGCAGGCCTACGTTAATTGTAGATACTGTTATGCCACGCAAGCATTTTCCATATGCTGAGTGGCATCGAAAGGGCGTCCTGATTTCAGGACGCCATACGCCACCTGCGCCAGCTTCCGCATCATCGCCCCGATTATTAGCTTCCCATTTTTCCCG
>NZ_JBOFIN010000089.1:0-11221 GCF_051650185.1 Scandinavium sp. | reverse complement strand
ACCGTGGAAGTGAAAGTATGGGTTGTTGAAGGTTCCAAAAAACGTCTGCAGGCATTCGAGGGCGTGGTTATCGCTATTCGTAACCGCGGTCTGCACTCTGCATTCACTGTTCGTAAAATTTCCAACGGCGAAGGTGTTGAGCGTGTCTTCCAGACTCACTCTCCAGTAGTTGACAGCATTGCTGTTAAACGCCGTGGTGCCGTTCGTAAAGCTAAACTGTACTACCTGCGTGAGCGTACTGGTAAGTCTGCTCGTATCAAAGAGCGTCTTAACTAAGATCTCGCTAACGCGACATCCAGATAAAAAGGGCTGGCCGAAAGGCTGGCCCTTTTTTCATCTCTGCGAGGGTGAATGTTAACGTCTGCGCCATAAATCATTTACAATGCCTCCGCTTTTTGGGGGGAAGATGGCCGGAAACAGATTTCATCGCAGTCACAGCAAACGTCTCGCGGCCTGGTTCGCGCTGTTTGCTATTGCGCTGATTATTGTGGCTCCGCTGATTTCCGTCTCCCTGCAAAAAGACCCGATGAGCGCTATGCCGGGCATGATGCACCACGATATGTCGATGATGGGTGAGCATCATGATGGTCATAAGCCTGTTCTGATCCCTGTCGATCACGCTGAGGCTTGCGGTTACTGCGTGTTACTGGCTCATGTTCCGGGCCTGATCCTGGCTCTGGTTCTGCTGATAGGCGCGCTATTGCTGCGTTTACGCGAACGCCCCTCACGGCCTGTGATTCAGGCATGGCATTTTTTCCCCTGGCTCTTCCCTCAAACCCGCGCCCCGCCGGCTGGTCTGCTTTTATTTGCTAACAACACAACAATGGGCGTTTAAGCGCCATACCCCTGTTTGCTTTTAAAAGGAAAAGTATGACCACCTGCACTCCACGCGCGGCATGGATCAACCTGCTGCGCCGCCTTCATTTTGCCGTCGGCCTGTTCGTCGGGCCGTTTATTTTCGTTGCCGCGCTGACCGGCACGCTCTATGTGGCTACGCCAAAGCTGGAAAGCTGGATTTATCGGGAAGCATTAACCGCTCAGCAGAGTGCAGACAGCCACTCGTTAGCCGAGCAAATCTCTGTTGCGGAGCAAGCTGTCGGTGAGCATTTGCCGCTGTTTGCCGTCCGTCCCTCGCTTACGCCAGGGGAAACCACTCGCGTGATGTTTAGCGATAACTCTCTCGGGGAATCAGAGAGCCGCGCCATTTTTATCGATCCGGCAACGCTTGCGGTGAAGGGGGGTATGACTGTCTATGGCACGAGCGGTATTTTGCCGTTACGCCAGTGGATTGACTACGCGCATCGCTCTTTGTTGCTGGGGGATATCGGCAGGCTTTACAGCGAGCTGGCCGCGTCATGGATGTGGTTCGCTGCCTGTGGCGGAATTGCACTGTGGTTTTTCACTCGCCCGAAACGGCGCATCAACAACCGCGTGCAAAATACTCGTCGTCTGCACGTTTCGCTGGGCTGGCTGCTGCTCGTCGGAATGCTGTTGTTCTCTGTCACAGGGCTGACTTGGTCGCAGTGGGCTGGCGGCAACGTCGATAAGCTGCGCGCAACCTTTGGCTGGTTAACGCCGCAGGTCAACACTCAGCTTAGCGGGCAGGCGATGATGCAGGACCCTCATGCGGAGCATCACTCAGGCATGACAATGACCATGCCAATGGCGATGCCGCTGGATCTGGCGCAGTTTGACGACGTATTGCATCTTGCCCGGCAGTCCGGCATTGACGCACGTAAGCTTGAGATCCGCCCACCGAAAAGCGCCGATAAAGCCTGGACGGTGACAGAGATTGATCGGGGTTGGCCGACGCAGGTGGATGCCGTGGCTATCGATGCGGATAAAATGCAGGTTGTGGATCGCACTCGCTTTGCCGATTTCCCGTTAATGGCGAAGCTTACGCGCTGGGGCGTGGATTTCCATATGGGGCTGTTATTCGGTGTGATTAACCAGATCGTCCTGATCGCTTTTGGCTTGTCGCTATGTGTGATGATCGTGATGGGGTATCGATTGTGGTGGATCCGTCGGCCGTCGCCGTCGAAATACAATCCACTCATGACGCTCACTCAGAGCTGGTGTGATCTTTCTGCAACCGGACGCTGTGTTGCAGGCGTGATTGCTTTATTGCTGGCATTCTCGATGCCGGTGTTGGGGGTGAGTCTTGTGCTGTTTATCGCAATAGATGTTCTGCGCTGGCGCATGGCCAGCACAGTTTGCGAGGTTGAGTCGCCAGAATAGTTATCAGGGCGTGCTGATAACGATTGTCACGCGACGGTTTTCAGCACGACCCTGCGACGTTTTATTGCTGGCGACAGGGTATTTTTCCCCAAGCCCGCGGGTTGTCAGGTTGGTGCGCGGGATATGTGCACCTTCCGCCCACGCATCCGCCACGCGATTTGCACGTTTGAGTGAGAGCGCTTCGTTGTAGCTGCTTTCACCATAGTTATCTGTGTGCCCATCCATACGCATGTGCTTCAGCCCGGTGGCTGCCAGTTGAGACGCCATCTTCTGAATTTGCTGACGGCTATCGTCCTTAAGCTGGTAGTCGTTGGTCGCGAACAGGATTTTATCGTTCAGACCCAATGACCAGTCACCGTTGTTTTCACTGAAGCCACAGGCTTTCATTTCAGCAATTTGCTCGGGGGAGAATTTTCCCTGCGGCGCCTGGCAGCCAGTCAGAAAAAGGGCGGTCAGGAGGAAAGGGGTGATTAGGCGCTTAAGCATGCTGAGTTCCTTGTTGTCAGATAGCTGTTTTGGTTCGCTGATTTTTCATCAGGTACATATTCTTATCGGCCTGTTCGAGTAAAGTCTCCACTGCATCATGTTCCCAGGCCAGGGCATAACCAATACTGAGCGTAAAGGGCGTCAGATAGCCGTTATGCATGTCTACCGAACGGCTAAATTGCTGTGCGACACCTGAACAGATGCGCTGTACCTGGGGTTCATCGCTAATGCCAATGAGGATCATCGCGAATTCATCGCCGCCTAATCGATAGGCAAAGTGCTGCTTACCGCCAAATTCAACCAGGCGAACAGCCGTTTCAATGAGCACGCAGTCGCCAGCGGCATGGCCCCAGGTATCGTTGATGTCTTTGAAATCATCGCCATCCAAAAACAGCAGTGCCGCCGTCGCTTTTGCGGCGCTGTCCCCCATCAGGGCATGAATACGGTTACGAAACGCTGCCCGATTGGGAAGACCCGTAAGCGGATCGTGCATGGCTGTTTTCAGCAACTGATCATTTTTGGCTTGCAGCGAGGTTTGCCACTGTTCCATTTCATTCAGCAGGCTGTTGAAGTCCTGGGCGAAGTGGTGAAATTCCTCTATTCGCTCATCAGGCACGCGACGGGAAAAATTTCGATTGGTTCTGACGTCATGTGCGACATCGGCGATATTCTGCAATGCATTCACCACATCGGCGTGCAGATGGCGTGAAATAAGCATTGCGGCGGCAGTAGCCAATAAAATACAGCTGGTGAGAACGGCCAGCGAGTTCCAGATAAAATGGCCAATCAGGCTATCTCTGGCCGTTAGCCTTATCTGACCGATAGTTTCACCATTATGGATAACCGGCTGTGCAGCAGGCTTCGGAAATAACCAATGGCTGAGCATGAGATTAAAGCGCTCGCTATTGGCCTCACTTTCATAAGCCCAATGAGCAAACAATTCGTTGCGTTTATTAAAGACCTCAGCCTGAGCAAACTGCCCCTGCTTACCCAGCATCGCCAGTGTGTCAGTCGCCGCTGTAGCATCGCCAAAGACAAGCGCGGCTTCAATGCTGTGGCTCATTGTTGCGCCAGTCAGCTCAAGATTTTTTTGCGCATACTGTTTAAAGGTCACGACTGAAACCGCGCACAGCATCAACCAAATCAGAGTCATGGTAATGACGATACTGGTGGTGTTGATGCGCCGTAAGGTTCTTTTAAACGTCGGGCGCGGCGCGGCGGAGATGTCCTTATTCATGTTTTTTGTTCCGGGCAAGCATGAGAACGTCCGGATTGACCCTGACACCACTTCTGGAAAGGGCATCCAGATTCACGGAAAAAGTGACTCGTTCCTCATGACGCTGCAGGCAAAATGCACTGCCAATACTGCATTCGGCGTTTTGTTCGGCAATGGTCAGTAACGGATGGTTCTGAAAACGATTCACGATTTGCTGCTGACGTTCTGGAGGTTCGGTACCAAAATAAAGGGCATCACAGCGGGCAGACAGGGCATCTTGTTCATTATGGACAATCACGGTCTGGTAGTTTTTTACGCTATGGGCATCGTCGGGAAGCGTGGTGCTAAGGGTGGACGTTGAAAAGACACACAGGGTGGGTGGGCCATTGAGCGATGGCCAACGAGTGTAACTGATGATGCCGGAAACAATATCGCGGACAGCGTTATCCTGTCCGGCAGAGGCTGCGTATACCGGGGCATTCACACAAGTAATGAACAGTGCCGCAATCAAACGGCACGAAAAAGGTTGCCACCGGGTGCTCACCTGAAACCGCCATGCATCCAGAGATGATATATTCACAAAACTTATATAAAGAGTACCATTATTCTTAATTCCCGTCATTAACGACCGTATTAGAAACAGTGCGTTGTTGAAAGACTTCATAATAAGCAGCCAGTGTTTGACCTCAACGCACTAATGTCGACTGCGCACCTTCTTTCATCCCTTTATCCCATGCTTCTCGCAGTTCTTTTGCATTGCTTTTGCTGTCACAACCTTCCGGATAAATCTTGCCGGAAACGCCCCAGCCAAAGAGCAGATGGGCCTGACAGATATCGTCGAGGCCGACAGCATAACCCTTAAGGTACAGTGGACGATTGACCTTTGGATCGTCCAAATCACTGGCAAGCATGTCATCGCTACGCGGTTTGACGCCGGTTCGTCCGTCATCAATGCCCTCGCCATACCAGTCAGTTGCACCTTTGGGCAGATCGGCGTACGGATCAAGTTTGCATCCACTTAACAGAAGGAGTAACAGAGCGCACAGAAAGGGTTTCATCAGGACCTCCGAATTAATGCTTTCAGCATAGCGTAGCCGCTGGGTATCGCGAGTGGAATGTTTTGTTTACGAGTTTTGACAGGTGAAATGCAATTAAGATGGCTTGTGTAACGTATAATTTACGGAATATGGATTGAAATCTTTACCGCGTATGATATCGTTAACCCATCCTCAGTGAGGAACCCCATTATCGCAAACGAGCTATACAGGATCGCCATCATGCAAAAAGACGCGCTGAACAACGTACATATCTCCGACGAACACGTTCTGATCACCCCTGAAGTGCTGAAAGCAGAGTTCCCGCTGACTGCCGCTCAGGAAGCCCAGATTGCCGATTCTCGTCAGACCATTTCCAATATCATTGCTGGTCGTGATCCGCGCCTGCTGGTGGTCTGTGGGCCGTGCTCCATTCACGATCCGGAAGCAGCGATCGAATACGCTCGTCGATTTAAAGCTCTTGCCGCAGAGGTCAGCGATAGCCTCTACCTGGTGATGCGCGTCTATTTTGAAAAACCACGTACCACCGTGGGCTGGAAAGGGCTGATTAACGATCCGCACATGGATGGCTCGTTTGATGTGGAAGGCGGTCTGAAAATTGCTCGTCGTTTGCTGGTTGAACTGGTCAGTATGGGTCTGCCACTGGCGACCGAAGCGCTCGACCCGAACAGCCCGCAGTACCTTGGCGATCTGTTCAGCTGGTCTGCCATTGGCGCACGTACTACCGAATCTCAGACTCATCGCGAGATGGCATCTGGTCTCTCAATGCCCGTTGGCTTTAAAAACGGCACCGACGGCAGCCTGGCGACGGCCATCAACGCCATGCGCGCAGCAGCAATGCCGCACCGCTTTGTGGGGATCAACCAGGCCGGTCAGGTTTGCTTGCTGCAAACTCAGGGCAACCCAGACGGTCACGTGATCCTGCGCGGCGGTAAAGCGCCAAACTACAGCCCGGCAGACGTTGCTCAGTGCGAAAAAGAGATGGAACAGGCAGGACTGAAACCGGCTCTGATGGTAGATTGCAGTCACGGTAACTCCAATAAAGACTACCGTCGTCAGCCTGCCGTGGCAGAATCCGTGGTGGCACAAATCAAAGACGGCAATCGTTCCATTATTGGGTTGATGATTGAAAGTAATATCCATGAAGGCAATCAGTCTTCCGAACAGCCACGTTGCGACATGAAGTACGGCGTGTCGGTCACTGATGCCTGCATTAGCTGGGAAACGACGGACGCCCTGCTGCGTGAACTGGACAAAGATTTGCGTGGCCAGCTTGCGGCTCGTCTGGCGTAAGAGGAATTTATGGTTGCTGAACTGACCGCACTGCGCGATCAAATCGATGAAGTAGACAAGGCGCTGCTGGGATTACTGGCGCGCCGCCTGGAGCTGGTGGCCGAGGTTGGGGAAGTCAAAAGCAAGTACGGCTTGCCCATCTATGTGCCTGAGCGTGAAGCCTCAATGCTGGCTTCACGTCGCCAGGAAGCGGCTGCGATGGGTGTTCCACCGGACCTGATTGAGGACGTGCTTCGTCGCGTGATGCGTGAGTCCTACTCCAGCGAAAATGACAAAGGTTTCAAAACCCTTTGTCCGCAGCTGCGTCCAGTAGTGATCGTCGGCGGCGGTGGTCAGATGGGGCGTCTGTTCGAGAAGATGCTGACGCTGTCTGGCTATCAGGTTCGCATTCTTGAGAAAGAAGACTGGGCTCAGGCTGAAGCGCTAGTGGCTGATGCGGGTATGGTGATTGTCAGCGTGCCGATTCATACCACCGCGCAAATCATCGAGAAACTGCCAAAGCTGCCAGCAGACTGCATTCTGGTGGATCTGGCTTCCGTTAAAGCGGTGCCTTTGCAAGCGATGTTAGCTTCTCATAATGGGCCGGTTCTGGGCTTGCACCCGATGTTTGGGCCGGATAGCGGCAGTCTTGCGAAGCAGGTCGTTGTTTATTGCGATGGTCGCCAGCCAGAAGCCTACCAGTGGTTCCTCGAACAAATTCAGGTCTGGGGCGCGCGTTTGCATCGCACCAGCGCTGTTGAACACGACCAGAATATGGCGTTTATTCAGGCGCTGCGCCACTTCGCCACTTTCGCCTACGGCTTGCATCTGGCGGAAGAGAACGTTCAGCTTGAGCAACTGCTGGCGCTGTCATCGCCAATTTACCGTCTTGAACTGGCTATGGTGGGTCGGCTGTTTGCGCAGGATCCACAGCTCTACGCCGATATTATTATGTCTTCGCCGAGCAACATTCAGCTGATCAAGCGTTACTACAAGCGGTTTGGTGAGGCGATTGGTCTGCTGGAGCAGGGCGATAAACAAGCCTTTATCGAAAGCTTCCGTAAGGTTGAGCACTGGTTTGGGGATTACGCCCAGCGTTTCCAGAGCGAAAGCCGGACGCTGCTACGCCAGGCCAACGACAGTCGGCAATAAAAAAACTGTTTATACTCAAAAGCCAGAGGGGGAACCCGCTGGCTTTTTTTATAGGGAAACGATCATGACACAGCCCGAAGTCTTGTTTGATTACACCGGCCATCTGCCGGAATGCCCCACCTGGAGTGAGTCTGAACAGGCGCTTTATTGGGCCGATATCCTTGAATATGAAATTCACCGTTACGATCTGCGAAGTGGCGAGCATCAGGTTCTGCAATTCCCGGAAGAAGTTGGCTGTTTTGCGCTGCGGGAAAACGGGGGGTTTATTGTGGCGTTGCGAAGCGCCATTTGGTTAAGCGATAAGCATGGCTTATTGGTCCGTAAGATCTGCGATAACCCCAGTAATTCCCAACTTGCGCGTTTTAATGACGGCGGAACCGATCGTGATGGGCGTTTCTATGCGGGAACGTTCTGGGGGCCTGGCGATTATAACGGCGCATTATTGGTGCGGGTCGATAATCGGCTGAAGCCGAAAGTCATCCAGTGCGATATTCATGGAGCAAATGGCCTGGCGTTCAGCGCCGATAAAAAATGGATGTACACCTCGGATACGCCGAATGGCGTTATTTATCGCACGCCTTTGGATGACGAGGGAGAGCCAGGTCAACGTGACGTTTTCCATCAGTTTTCCGCAGGTGAAGGCATTCCTGACGGGGCTGCTATTGATGAAGAGGGTTGTTACTGGAGTGCCCTGTTTGATGGCTGGCGCGTTGTGCGTTTTTCGCCGGAGGGCAAAATACTTGAAGAGCACCGTTTGCCGGTGCGCTGCCCTACGATGGTCTGTTTTGGCGGGGAAGAGATGAAAACGTTGTTCATCACCACCACTCGCGAAAATATGGGCGCGGAAGAGGTGAGGCAACACCCGTTATCAGGTGCCATCTTCACCCTGCCAGTTAGCGTGGCAGGAATGAAGAAGTTGCCGTTTGTGGGGACTTAGGCCGGGTCGACCGGTACCACATTTTCACTTGGATAGCAGCCAAGGACCTTCATCGAGCGGGTGATTTCACCCAGCTCTTTCAATGCTTTTTGCATTGTGTCCGATTCCAGGTTCGCCTGGATATCCAGATAAAACATCTCTTCCCACGGGTTGCCGTAAATCGGGCGGGATTCGAGTTTGGTCATGATCAGATTGTGGTTTCGTAATACCAGCAGGGCTTCTACCAGTGCACCGGCCTGCTGGCCCGTTGCCATCAGGAGCGTGGTTTTTGCGGGAACCTGATCGGATACATCAATTGCTTTGCGAGCCAGCACGACGAAGCGGGTAATGTTTTGCGTCTGATTAGCCAGATTGCGTTCAAGCACTTGTAAACCATATAAGCCGCCGCCGGCTTCGCTGCCCAGAGCGGCAACGTGAGGGGAGTTAGCTTCGGCTACTTTCTCCATTGCGGCAGATGTGCTCTCGGTATATTCGATTTTCCAGTGCGGGTAACGGTTCAGGAACTGGCTGCACTGCTGGAAAGGTTGCGGATGGCTGTATACCGTTTCAATTTTATCCAGGTCGGTCGAACCCGAAACCAGAACGCAGTGATCAATCGGGATCGTCATTTCACCCACGATAGACAGACTGGTGTGCTGGAGCAGATCGTAGACATCGTTGATGGCGCCAGAGCTGGTGTTTTCAATCGGCACGACCGCGTAATCGGCTTGCCCGGTTTCAACCTGATTAAAGATATCGGCGAACTTAGCGCAACCACTTTCAATAAATTGCTCAAAGTGGCGGGCAGCATACTGACGAGCAGCAAGGTGAGAGTAAGAACCTTTCGGCCCCAGAAAAGCGACGCGGGCTGAGTGTGGATTGATTTTATTCAGATGCTGTTGCAACAGTGCCTGCTGGGTAAGAACAGAATCCTCGATGATCAACTGGAACAGACGGGTAATGTAATGCGCATCAAGGTGATGAGTCTTCCCAAGGGTAATGAGACGTTCGAGCAGATCGCGCTCTCTGTCGATATCGCGTACAGGACGGTGTGACAGAAGTTTGGCTTTGCCTACTTCTACTGCTAGCCCACGGCGTTCCGCCAGCAGAGAGAGCAATTTTTCATCCAGTGCGCTTATCTTATCGCGCAGAGCCAGTAACGGATTTTCCGCAGTCATAATGTCGCCTTTCTTGTTATTAATAAAAAAGGCCCCCCGGTGTGGGAGGCCTTATTGTTCGTCTTCGCATTCTTTATCACATGACGAAACGCCTCCCGTTCAGGGGAAGGTAAAAAAGAATGCGAAGAAGAACGGAACAATTTTCATCAGGGTATCCTTGAGACAGTGCAGTTAAAGTAACCGCACTGTTTTCATGCTGTCAACCGCAAAAGCGCTTGGGCATAAAGTTAAACAAAAAACGCGCCCGGAGGCGCGTTGGATTAACACAGTTGTTAAGGATTACTCTTCTTGTTCAACGAAGTTGACGTCTTTCACCGATGCGTTGGCGCGACGTGCTTCCCCTTTGTGTTGCACTTTATTGAGCTGCCTTTCCAGCTTGTTGATCAATTCGTTAATGGCAGTGTACATATCATCGTGGCGAGCGCTGGCAACCAGATGGCCGTTCGGGGTATTCATGGTCGCATCGGCAACAAAACCCTGTGGCTCTTTGGACAGAATGATATGTGGGTTAATCAGTTGAGTTTGCCATTTTTCAAGTTTGGCGAGACGGTCTGTGACATGCTGGCGGATAGCCGGAGTAATTTCCATTTGTTTACTGGTAATGTTCATTGTCATAAATTTTACCTCTTGTCTTTCCCGTCTTGGTGAGTCCAGCATACCTGTCCCAATGTCAAAATGTGTGATGTAAATCACGTATTTTTGTCACTTTTTGTCAACCCATGCATTTTGTGAGACAGGACAGGAACAGGGGATTTTTTACTTGAGGAAGTGGCAAAAGAGAGCCATAGTTGATGGGATGCGTCAGCGCTAAACCGCTTCAGCTTCATAACGAATTGCATAAAAAAACGGCAGCTCAATGGGCTGCCGTTTTTTATCAACAGAGCAAATTACCCGTTGGTTTTGCTACCGTTGGCGGCAATGATTTTGGCCACTTTTTCCGCCTGAGCGTTCATCTGCATTTCGCGGTAAGCTTTTTCCATCTTCGGCAGCGCATCACGAGTCGCCTGCGTATCCGGGAAGTCACGCAACATGCCTTCTGTGCGGTTCACGACAGCAACCCATGCACCACGGTCAGTGTAATAATCCACGACCGACAACTCATACTTCGCCAGACGGTCTTTCAGGAACACCATGCGTTTGTAGGCATCGGATGAATACTGGCTCTGCGGATAGCCACGTACCAGTTTGGAGAAGTCGTTGAATGCATCGCGAGCGTGCTGCGGATCGCGGTCTGAACGATCAACGCCAAAGAAGCCCTGCAGAGCACTGTCATCCAGCGCCATGTTGGTCAGGCCACGCATATAGATGACGTAGTCGATGTTTGGATGGGTCGGGTTCAGACGCATAAAACGATCGATAGCAGCCTGAGCAAGCGGCAGATCGGCATTTTTGTAATACGCATAAATCAGATCCAGCTGCACCTGCTGAGAGTACGGGCCAAATGGATAGCGGTTATCCAACGCTTCCAGTTGCGTTATCGCCTGTTTCCAGTTACCGTCCTGCAACTTTTGTTGAGCAGTCGCGTAGATTTCATTTGGCGGGCTATCAGGCACCTCTTCCTTTGAACCGGAGCAACCCGCCAAAGCCAGGCTCAGTGTGGCAAGGGCCACCAGGTATTTCATGCGCGTCATGACGTTTTGACTTTCCTCAGAATGTTTATGCGGGAGATTATCATTCCTGCTCCCGATTAAGACCAGCTACAATAGCA
>NZ_JBOFIN010000088.1:0-38005 GCF_051650185.1 Scandinavium sp. | reverse complement strand
AACAGCAAAATAAGGCTGCTAAGGATAAAGGCCAGAGGCTATCGAAACCGGGAGCGATTTAAACTGGGGGTGATGTTCCATTACGGGAAGCTGGATATGACGTTCTGAGCCTCCCACCATGATCGGGGAAGACCCTTATATATACAGTATCATCAGAAAAAAGCAGACTCGCAAGCCGCTTTTCAGTTCGTAGCAGGAACGCATTGATCGTTGAGAGAATTTACTGCCAGGGTGCCCCGACGAAATCAGGGTTGGTGAAACGTGAGGGAATAACCTTGTTCGTGCCAGTGCTGCAACAATTCTTGTTGGCGGCGTGTCGGGGTGAGGCCGGTCCAGACAAAAAGCTGCTGTCCCGGGAAGAGTTCCGGGCGCGGGCCATCCAGTGGTTCAGCCAGAACAGCAATGTGCCAGCCTTGCTGGGAAAGGCGCCAGGCTTCGAGCCACAGGCGCGTTCGGTCATCGATATCCCAACCGATCAGCAGGGCGTCTTTGCCTGCTTTTTTGCGGCTTTCTGACAAGGTGAGGGCGACATGCTCGATAAGGGCCCCATCCAGCAGGCTGCACATGATACGCGCGGTATTTTGATCGAGGCTGAGGCGTTGACGGACCGGAACGAACACGAAATCGATGAGTTCACTGGCGGCGTGCTCACGACTGAGAGCCACGATTTTGGCGCGTAGTTTGGCTGGCTGGGCAAAACGTAACACCGACATCATCTCTTCCTGGCGCGAGGTCCAGTCGTCGTAAGTCTGAACTTTGGTTTTTTCCAGCAGCGCTTTGACTTTGCCGACAGGAACGCCGCTCTGTATCCAGCGTTTAATCTCTTCGATACGCTGAATATCTTCTTCATCAAACTGGCGATGACCCCCTTCACTGCGCTGGGGTTTTAACAACCCATAGCGCCGTTGCCAGGCACGGAGGGTGACCGGGTTGATATCACACCGTTCGGCAACGTCACCAATACTGTAAAAGGCCATAGCTTCCCTCACTCTGAAACCGACACGTCCTTGCCTAAACTAACGAATCGGAAGGCGCTTGTACAATTTATAAATTATTGTACAGCGCGACAGTCAAAGCATAGCAAGAAAAACGTCAACGTTTTATTAACAAAATATAAATAGGAATGTGTGCAGGTCAGATGGGTTGAGAACCCGGTCAGACAGAGCGTCGTGACCGGGCAAGCACGGGTCAGAGCGCGGTTTTTTTCTCAGGCCAGGCTACGGCAGGAATACCGTCGAGACAAGGCTCTGCAAAGAGATGTCCCTGGAACAGGGAAATACCCGCCGATTCAAGCCACATCCACTCTTCAGGCTTCTCAACGCCGACCGCGGACACGAGGATCTCCAGCGAAAGGCAGCATTTGATAATCGCCTGAATGATCGCCTGACGCGGCCCGCTTTTGTGGACATCGCGAATAAGGTCACGGTTGATTTTAATTCTGTCGGGCTGGAACTGGGCCAGCAGCAGAAGCCCGGCGGAACCGGCACCAAAGTGATCGATCGCCACGCTTATCCCGGCCGCTTTAAGCGAACGAACCGCCTGAGTGAACGCATCGAACTGAGAGATAACCTCAGTTTCAGTAAACTCGACGATGATTTGCTCAGGGATAAGGCCATTGACTTCAATCGCTTGTAACAAGCGAGGCACGGCGTCAGGGTCGTTGACCAGCGTCATGGGCAGCAGGTTTACGGAGAGCGTCTGGTCATGCAACTGAAGCGCGGCCGCCAGTGCGAACGCCGTTTCTTTGCTTTTCAAATCAGCGTGATAAACCTCATCGCCCGAAAGCGTTTCAAAATAGGCTTTCGGTGACTCTCCAGAGGCAGTACGAAGCAGGGCTTCGACAGACATAATTTCCTGCGACAGCGGGTCGATAATGGGCTGAAAAGCAAAGCGGCAATCGGCATTCGCAGGCAGGTTTTGTGGGTCGATACAATAAGGCTTGTCAGAGGGGATGAAATCCCAGCTATCGGCGTCAGGGATCTGGTAATAATTCTCTTTTTCCGTCGCTTCGACAAAGGTGCGGAAAAACTGCAACGCGCGGTCATTGTAGGTGAGCTGGTACTTTGAGGTGCCTTTATCCAGCACGTTCTGCAAGACGTCGCTTTTGTTGTGATCGCGCAGGTCAAACAGCTCCATTCCCACGTTGCCAAACCGCCGCGAAGGCCCGTAGTCACAGAGTAATTCCACCACGTTAGTGTGGCGTTCGTCTTCACAAATGGTCTGATAGATGGCTTTGACTTCCTGGTCCGGGCCTTCAAGCAGCTGGAAGAAATGGGTGCCATTAAATAACAGGATACCGGTCACGTCGGCCTGTCTGTTTTTGATATTGGCGCTGGCCACCATACCTTCAAGTGCTTTAAACGGCACGTTCTCACGCAGATGACTTCGATAGATGATAGTTGTGAGCATGGTTTATTAACTGTCAGGAAGAAGTCTTATAACCCTATCAGATAGCGGCCATAACGTCTTCTAAACAAAACAAAAAATTAACAATAGTCTAACGAAGATGGGATGAGGCTGACCTGAGTCACTCCCTGTTGTCAAAGCGCCAGTAAATGGCTGTACAAGCCATTATCAGATAAAGTCTAATTTAAATAATTTAACCTTTTGAAAATAAACGAATAGCATTTTTTGATAAAAATTATAAATGCCATTGTACAGTTTTTATGTACAATTTTTTCAGGATTGATTAACGGCTTATTAACCTTTAACCGATACGCCCTGGAGACCACTATGCAACAGAACAGTTACCTTTCCGATCCCGCAAGTGCTATCGCCCAATACTTCAGCAAGGCCACGATGCCAACGCAGCAGGAGACATTAGGCCAGATAGTCGTCGAGATCCTGACTGACGGACGCAACCTGAATCGTAAATCGCTGTGTACAAAATTGCTGAGCCGACTGGAAAAGGCCTCCTGTAAAGAAGAGGAAAAGCACTACAACGCACTGATTGGTCTGCTGTTTGAGCGCTGAGCGTCATGAGCAGAAGCAAAAGTGATCCACTGGCAGATGCTCTGATTGGCGAAGCGGTGCTGTCGTTGCTAAAACGCAAAGCACCGGTTAGCGCAGGCACGCTGTTAGCTGAATTAGGGGCGATGGAGTCCAGAGAACTGGATGCGCAACGCCGCGCCATATTTCCCCTGATTATTGCCGATCTCCAGGCCGTGCTGGCGGAGAAAAAGCACAGAGAAACACCCACATCAGAACAAGAGCACAGGGAAAAGAGGGACATTCGCCTGAGCGAAGCTCCACAGCAAGGAAAAGACAACCTCCACTGACAACGTCAACGCATTGATAAAGGTGAAACCGATGAACACAGCCCTGATCCAACAACCTGATATTTATGCTGCATTGCCTGATAACGCACTGTCAGAGTATTTCCGTCACGCGGGTGATGCGCTGGTAGAAGAATCCATCGTCCTTGGCGCCTCTATTCGTGAGGTATTGCTGAGTGGAAAGCATATTAATAACAAGAATATTATCTTATCGCTTATTCACACCCTGGAAACGACGGACGATATTGTTCAGGCCGATGTGATTCGTAAAACGCTGGAAATTGTTGTCGGCCACACCAATGACGATATTTGACCGCGAGTCTTCACACCTGACCTCGTAATATATCGCGTAGTCGTCAGGGTCGAATATTTCCTGCATAAACGGAAGATGAACGATGAATAGCATGAAACCTGTGCAGCTTGCGCACGCGGATCTCTGGCTGTCTGACCATTATCTGCGGCTTGGGCTGGAAAGCATTTTCGCGACAATGACCTTTGATTCACCTTCATTGCGCTACGTTTTTTTCACTGAAAAGCATTATGCCGACGTGCTGGCACATCGCTACGATCTGAACCAGCATCGCCTGATCCTTTTAACGGAAGGCTATCTTTATAACTTCCTCACCGACATCCCGCTCCACCGCCTTTCCGCACGAGCAACCGTGAGTGAGATAGAAGCGTTTATCGCGGCCATTACTTATGGCAAAGGCAGGGAGAGTGTGGCGGAAAAGTGTGTGCGCTTCACGGCCAGAGAAAGACTGCTGATTGATTTAATTAAAGACGGAAAAAAGATGGCGGAAATGGGCGCATATTTTAATGTGCATACCAAAACGGTTTATCAAATCCGCCAGACGGTGATCAGGAAAATGGGGTGTTCAGGAATGATTGATTTTTTACAGACCCTGCGCAGCGATGTTTTCAGCAACTGGCTGGTGGAAAATCATCGGGTCCATTGAAGTCCTTTATTTTTACGACATGGCCTTATTTCAACGTAGAATGAATCAAAGCGGGTATAATCATTCATCTGCAAAATAAAAATGGCCACAAGGGATGAAAGACGACATCAACCAGGACATCACCTTTCGCAAACTCAGCGTGTTCATGATGTTTATGAGCAAAGGCAACATAGCCCGCACGGCGGAAGCGCTGGAGCTCAGCAGCGTCAGCGTGCACCGTGCGTTGCATACGCTGGAAGAAGGGGTCGGCTGCCCGCTGTTTATTCATAAAGGGCGGAATTTGCTGCCTTTACCTGCGGCCTGGACGCTGCTGGAGTACTGCCAGGATGTGATCAACCTGATGAGTCGTGGTCTGGAAGAGACACGCAAAGTGGCGGGGGTTGGGCGCGGGCGGTTGCGCATTGGCACGCTCTATTCACTGACGCTGGAAACGGTGCCGAAAATCATCATGGGCATGAAACTGCGTCGTCCTTCACTCGAACTGGATTTGACCATGGGCTCAAACCAGATGCTGCTGGATATGCTGGAAGACGACGCGCTGGATGCGATCCTGATTTCCACCAACGAAGGGGAATTTACCGGCTCGAAATTTGATGTGATCCCGTTATTCCACGACGATATTTTTCTGGCCGCCCCCGCCAGTGAAAAGCTGAACAGGACGCAAAATGCCGATCTGCGTGATTACGCCGATCGCAAATTCGTCTCGCTGGCAGAAGGGTTCGCAACGTATGCTGGTTTTCAGGAGGCGTTCAGCATTGCCGGGTTTGAGCCGGAAATCGTCACTCGCGTAAACGACATCTTCTCGATGATAAGCCTGGTGCAGGCTGGGGTCGGTTTTTCGCTGATCCCGGGCAGGATGAAAAAGGTGTACGAGAACGATGTACAGCTTTTGAAGCTGGCGGAGCCGTACCAGATGCGCCAGCTGATTTCGATTGTCTATTCGCACCACCGTGAGCGCGATCAGGACCTGCTGGCACTGGCGGCAGAAGGGCGCATGTACGCCCGAAGCCTCAGCGAGTAAGGCGTTTTTGCAGATGCTGCGCCACTTCAATGCTGTTACGTTCGCGGCAAATCGCTTCGCCTTGCCAGCCCGCCAGATGCGTTAAGCCCGTCAACACGCTGCCCGGCGGCATTTCGATGGCGAGGCGGGCATCGCGCTGATTAGCCGACACCATCGCATCCTGCCACTGCACCGTGCGGGCCATGTTGAAGGCCAGATCGTCAGCGATTTTCAGCGGTTCCCACAGCACGCGCCCCGTCGAGCCGCTCAGGTAAGCGAGCTTCGGGCGTGACAATGTCACCTTCTCAAAAGCCTTCGCCAGCTTTGCGGCGGGTTCATCCAGCAGCGCACAATGTGACGGCACGCTCACCGCAAGGCGAGTCGCTTTACTGGCACCAGCTTCTAACGCTTTGTGCGCGACGGCGACCATCTCCTCATCGCGCCCGGCGATCACAATCTGCGTTTCGGCATTCAGGTTGGCGATATAAGTATTGCTGCCCGCCATCAGCTTTTCGACCTGATTCAGCCTGAGCCCGACAATCGCCGTCAGGCCGTAACCGTGTGGATAAGCCTGCTCCATCAAATCACCGCGCAGCGCCACCAGATGAAGGGCATCGCGGAAATCCAGCGCCCCGGCAATTACCGCCGCAGGATAAGCGCCAATCGACAGGCCGCTGACGATATCGGGTTGAACCCCATTTTCCATCAGCTCGCGCGCCCAGGCGACACCGGCAATCAGCAGGCAAAGTTGTACCGCGCGGGTGTGTTTTAACACTTCAGCGGCGTCGAGCGTGTCGGTTTCATCGCCGAGAATGGCGCGAACATCAGCGAAAATGGCTTCGCGGTGAGGAATATTTTGCAGCATCCCGGCACGCTGAGTGCCCTGACCGGGAAAGGTGAAGAGGGTTTTCATCATGGCTCCCTGTGCCACGGCGTCTCCGTCAGACGTGGGCCGGTGGCGGTTTTCAGCAACACGCGTCCTTCGCGCAGCCACTCGTTGAGGGCGAAAGCGCCAAAGGGGGTTTCGACCTGAGTGTCGGCACGACACGGCAGTTTTTCGACCTGCGCCTGCCACTGAAACAGCTCATCGCGCGTTAACGGCTGTGGGGCGCGAATAAGCAAATCGAGATCGCTGTCCGCGTGCAGTACCGGAATTTCTGTGGCGATGGCATAACCGGTGCTGCCGGTAATGCCCCAGTGCCACGGCCAGGCAAAGGTGGTGAGTAAAATAGCAGCCTGAACCGGCTGCTGGGAAACAAACGGGGAGTGCAGCAGACGCTCGCGTTCGGCAAGCATTTCAGGCGTCATCACGCGGGAAACCGTCGCTGCCTTCACCCATCCGGCGGCGCGTTGTTCGCGCTTCATGCCGCGTACGCCAACCGGAATATCGCTCTCGTCATTCACATCGCGCCGCACCACCACCGGCAATCCGGTGTGCCACTGGCTTGCCACCCACGCCTCCTGAATGTTCAGCAGGGCATCGCGGCTTTGCAGCCACAGTAAATCGTGAGGGCGCGGTGTGAATGTCATATCAAATGCCTGAAGTTAAGGTAATAAACAGCGGTAACGACAGGATACACAGAACCGAGCTCAACAGCAGCACCGCTTCTGCATCCGGCGACTGCACGCCAAAGCGGTTACCGAACACCACGCCAAAGAAGCCAGCGGACAGGGCAATCATCAGGATAGCGGTGACAGCCACAGACCCGTGCAGACCGAACGCCAACACGATGCCCCAGGCGATGAACGGCTGGATCAGCAGTTTGGTGAGGGTGGCAATCCCAACCATCGCGTTCAGCTTCAGTTTACGCGCAGACAGAATAACCCCGGTCAGGAACAGTGCCGCAGCGGTAGCGGACAGGCCCAGCGGTTTAATTGCCGCCAGGACCAGATCTGGCATTTTGATGCCGATAGCTGACAGGATCACCCCCAGCAGCGGCCCCATCACGATAGGTTTTTTCAGGGAGCGCCACATCAGCACTGGCAGCATGGACAGGGTAGAACCACTGTTTTCACCGGCTGCACGCGCTTTTTCACGCTCAAGGATCAGCAGGCAGAACGGCGTCATCAGAACAGAGCCACAGGCGATGGAAACGGCGACAGACAGTGAAGTCGCAGAACCTTCACCCAGCACGCTACCGAGGATTGGCAGACCCAGTGCTGCGTAGTTCGGCAGAGCGACGGTCAACGTCAGGACAGCCGCATCCTGTGGTGATTTTTTAAAGACGCTGGTCGCGAGGAAGTAGATTGCCGCGTAGGTGATCCACATCGCGCCCGTCAACACCACAATCAGCGGAGACTGTGCGACGATACCGGACCATGGCGTCTGAACGGTAGCGCTGAACAGCGCCGCAGGCAGCGCAAAGTCCATCACAAAGATATTGAGCAGCGACACATTTTTGTTGTCGACCATCCCGGCTTTACCGGCCCAGAAGCCAAGCAGCATGATGATAAAAATCGGAGCAAGGGCATGAACAATTACATAAGTCATAGATCACCTGTAGAAGATAAAAAAATTACACTGACGCGATGGTTATAATTTTCTAAAAACGGTTGAGCCGTGGGCGCTATGGCTGCGCCCGACGGCGACCGCTTTCGGCAGGTCTTTTTTTACGTACTACTGACTGCTCATTACCAGGCGGCGCGCATCCTTTCGCGAACCAGGGCAGAGCTACGGCGATTTTCCGCGCCGAGACGGTTTTTCAGCGTTGGGTCAAGACGTGCATCCGAAATGGCCTTTTGAACGGTGAGTTCCACCAGTGCCAAATCAGCATCCGATGGCGCATCCGGGTTGCTGAGGTTCAGCAGGTCGGAAAGCAGGCCAAGGGTGGCGTAGTTGCTGACGTCGTAAGCCATTGGCGGGATGGTCGCCGCCAGTTTTTCCAGCGCATCGACGGTACGCAGCGTGATACGCGCGGCGGATTCTTTCCCCATCGCATGGACCAGCACGCCTTTGTCGTTGATGGCAATCAGGCGGTTAGCCTGATACCCGTGCGCCAGAAACGCCCCGGACATCGCCTTGCCGACGATCAGACCAATCACCGGATGGCCCGCCAGACGCGCTTTTGCGTAGGCACCAGCGGCACCCGCCAGCGCCTGATGAATACCGAACGCTTCTTCGCGACGGCCATAGGCCTGACTTGGCACGTCGATCACCGCCACAATCGGGCGCTTCACGTCGCTGTTGGCGTCGGCATCGATGGTTTCATTCACCACTTTCGCCAGCGTCCAGCCTTCCAGCAGACCGACTTCGCCTTTAGCCGCGCGTGGATAGTGGTTGTTGGCATCCGGCACCACGGCGATGAAACGCACGTTTTCGCCGTTGAGGCTGGCATCTGCCACCTGAACGGACGGGCAGAGGCCGCTCATGCGCGGGGCATTGGGCGCCAGTTTTTCCAGCCAGAGTGCGCCACGGCTGTTGCTCTGAGTCATCATTTCACCTCCCGGGCGAAAAGCTGTTTGATCTGCGCGGTATCGGCCTGCTGACGGGTGTCGAAATTCGTCAGACGAGACAGGAAATCAGCGTACTTATCGCTGCGATGCTGGGCCGGAACGCCTTTGGCGATGGCTTCGTTCATCGCGGTTTTCACCGCATTCACGCCGTCGCCAACCAGTGCGTCGACCAGGCCGCTTTCATAGCGGATTTCGCCACCGGTCATGCTCCAGATAAACGGACGGTCGCGGGAGTCGTACTCTTCAATCCCGGCTTCCTGCTCGATAACCTGCGGGCCGTTCAGACCCAGACGCGCTTCGCGAGTGACAATCAGATAGCTGCACAGCGCGGCGGCGATGGACATCCCGCCGAAGCAGCCAACGGTGCCGGTAATGATGCCGACAACCGGGGTGTAACGACGCAGGTCAACAATCGCCGCATGGATATCCGCAATTGCCGCCAGGCCGAGGTTGGCTTCCTGCAAACGCACGCCGCCGGTTTCAAGGCTCAGAACCGCCTGCGTTGGAATGCCGTTGCGGTTGTCTTCCGCCGCCAGTTCAAGCGCGGCGGCCATTTTTGCCCCGGACACTTCGCCCATGCTGCCACCCTGGAAGGTGCCTTCGATGGCGATAACCACTGCTGGCTGGCCGTTGATCGTGCCGCGAGCGACAACCATGCCGTCGTCGGACTGCGGTACCACACCCTGCGGTGCGAGCCATGGCGACATGATGCCTTCGAACGGATCTAACAGTTCGCGATAGCTGCCGTCGTCGAGCAGGGCATGCGCGCGCTCACGGGCCCGTAATTCAATAAAACTGCTGTCGTTACGCATGGCTCACCTCTTCAAAAACCTGTTCGATGCGAATACGGGCAACGCCCGGCGTTGCGCCGAAATCGTGGATAACCAGCTTGCCCGCGGGCAGACCGTTGGTCAGGTTCAGGCGGTCAAACAGCGCATTCCAGCGGCTGGTGCTGTTGTCCACGGACGTGGTGATATCAATGCTGAGGGTTTCCCCGCTGGCTGCGGTGAACAGCACTTCCATATCACCGGAGCCTACGACGCCTGCCAGCGCTCTGCCGTTGAAGGTACGGCTGGCAGGAAATGACAATGTAATGTGTTCCATAACATCCTCTTTAAAATGAGCAAGACGCGGGCTGGCTGACCCTGTCGAGAAACAGCGTGGCGGCGAGCAAATCGGCAGCGCCACCGGGCGAGGCGTTGAGCGCTAGCATCTGCGCATCAAGCGCGGCGAGCGCTTCGCGGCCTGCGGCAGTGGCACAACCTCCGGCATTCAGTACCGCTCGGGCACCGTTTTGCATCGCTTTCAGGCCAGGCATTCCGGCACGAGAGAGCACGCAGGTGTCGCTGAGCGAGGTCATGATTGCCATCAGCGCATCAAGACGGGCTTCACTTTCGCTGGCACCACTGGCACGGCTGCGTAAAAGCTGCGGCAGCGCCAGAGTCATCACGTGCGGAAACGCCTGCTGCGCTTCTTCACGTGCGCCCGGCACCCGATACTGATGAGTTGCTTTCAGGCCTTTGCTGAAGATTTTCGGCGCGGCGCTGTCTGGCAAACGCGCGAGCAGGGCGGCGGTTTCCGCAATCTGCTGAGCGTCAGCGTCAGAACCGTTCATCGCCACGGCGCTCACCAGCAGGCCAAGTGCCCAAATCGCACCGCGATGGGTGTTAACGCCATTGGTTGCCGCCATCATCTGCTGTTCGCCTTCGCGCCCTAATCGGCCAACGGTTTCGCGCAGGGCGATGTCGGCAGGACGCAGCCAGCTTTGCTGGGCCAGTTGCCGAAACGTGGGGGTCAGGCTGTGCGCGGAGCACTCCATCAGCGCCAAAGTGAGATCGTGATGGGCACCGTTTCCCCGGCTGTCCACCAGACCCGGCTTCGGGCTCAATCGTGCTTCGTCGATAAGGCTTTCGCGGGCGATCACCGCCAGCCGCACGGCCTGTACCTCTGCATGAGTCTGTGACAGGAGTTTCATTACCAGCTCCGGAATTTCGCAGGTGGGTTGTAAAGACCGTCTGACCACTCGACCAGGTCGGCAACGCTGCCTGCGGCAAGCAGGGAACGGGTTGCATCAGAGCGACGAATACCCATGTCCTCCGGATAAACCACTTTGCCGCTCTTACGCAGGTCGGCAACGCGTTTCGCGTCCACACCCAGACCGATATCGGTGATCCCGGCTACGGCCGCAACCATCGCGCGGCGCTCTTCCATATCCTTCGCGCGATACAGATAAGCGATACCTTCTTCGGTCAGCACGTGAGTCACGTCGTCGCCGTAAATCATGACCGGTGCCAGTGGCATGCCTGAGGATTTCGCCACTTCAACCGCATCAAGCTGTTCAACGAAGCTTGGTTTCACGCCAGCCTGGAAGGTTTCCACCATCTGCACGACGAGTTTCTTACCGCGCTGCATGGGGTCTGGCTCGGTAATCATGTTCAGCCACGCAGGCGTAGCATGACGACGACCGTGAGGATCGTGGCCCATGTTCGGTGCGCCGCCGAAACCAGACAGACGACCGCGCGTTACCGTAGAGGAGTTCGCCAGGCCATCAATTTGCAGGGTCGAACCGATAAACATGTCGACCGCGTACTGGCCTGCTAACTGGCAGAAGGCGCGGTTAGAACGCATGGAACCATCGGCACCGGTGAAGAAGATGTCCGGGCGGGCGCGGATGTACTCTTCCATCCCCAGTTCGCCGCCGAAGCAGTGCACGCTTTCCACCCAGCCGCTTTCAATCGCCGGGATAAGCGTCGGATGCGGGTTCAGGGTCCAGTGCTTACAGATTTTGCCTTTCAGGCCGAGCTGCTCGCCGTAGGTTGGCAGCAACAGTTCAATCGCGGCAGTGTTAAAGCCGATACCGTGGTTGAGCGACTGCACCTGATGCTCTGCGTAGATGCCTTTAATCGCCATCATCGCCATCAGGATGTGTTCCTGCTTGATAAGACGCGGGTCGCGGGTGAACAGCGGTTCAATAAAGAATGGCTTATCCGCCACCACCACGTAATCAATCCACGAACCTGGGATATCCACGCGCGGCAGGTCGCACTCGTCATCCACGATTTCGTTCACCTGAGCGATAACAATGCCGTCGCGGAAGGCTGCGGCTTCAACTAACGCTGGGGTATCTTCCGTACTTGGCCCGGTGTAGAGGTTGCCTTTGCGGTCAGCTTTGTAACCAGCAATCAGCGCCACGTTCGGGCAGAGATCGACATAAAGGCGAGAGTAGAGTTCGATGTAGGTGTGGATAGCACCGATTTCGAGCTGACCGTCCTGCAACAGCTGCGAAATACGCAGGCTCTGCGGGCCAGAGAAAGAGAAGTCGAGCTTGCGGGCAATGCCTTTTTCGAAGATATCGAGGTGTTCGCTACGGCCCACGCTCGGCATGATCATATGCAGATTGTTGACTTTCGCCGGGTTCACTTCTGCCAGCATGCGAGAGAGAAAATCCGCCTGCTTCTGGTTGTTACCTTCGAGCACTACGCGGTCGCCGGGGGCAATCAATTTTTCCAGCGCATCCACCAGACCGTCGGTGGGAATTACCTTGCCCTGCACCGGAAGGGAGGCAACGCGTCGGGCTTTCTCGCTACGACGTGTGTTCCAGTCCCGGGCCGGAGTTTGGCCAGCATTCATTATTAACCTCCTGATTCAGCAAATCATTTTTGCCTGGATTTATGCTGCAGTAAGTCTGCTCCGTAAGGAGTAGCGCATCAATTAAGCTGGAGTACAGATCGTTAGCCTGAGAGTAATAATTGCTAGGGTGATTATGTGATGGCGATCGAGGATGGAGTCTGGAGTGTAGACTATGGGGGGAGTATTCAGGCATTTCGAGTCGTAGATGGCAAAATGTACTCCTTAGTTGTACAATTCATGCGTACATCATCTCAGGAGAAACCACTATGGTTATGTATACCTCAAGCCAGGCTCGCGCAAATATTGCTGAAGTGCTTGATACAGCGATTGGCGGGGAGCCGGTTGAAATCACCCGGCGTGATGGCGGTGTTGCGGTAGTGATCAGCAAGGCTGAGTTTGAAGAGTATAAAAATGCCAAACTCGATGCAGAATTTGATCTCATCATGCAGCGTCACGGTAAAACGATTAAGGCGCTGACTGACCGATGAGACTGATAAGCGCCAGTGAGGTGATAGCCTTTCACGATCGCATTCTGAACGTTCTGGCAGGGGTGTCGGGTATGTCAGAACCCGGGCGTGCAGAGGCTATCATTCACCGCGTGCAGAATCGCGTGCACTATGAAGGAGTTAAAGACCTTTACGAACTGGCCGCAACGTACTGGGTAGCCATTGCACGTGGTCATATTTTTAATGATGGAAATAAACGGACGTCATTGTTTATCACGACTGTCTTTCTCGCTCGTAACGGGATCCTGATCAGGGATGAGGGTACTGAGCTTGAAGAATTGACGGTTAAGGCTGCGACAGGTGAACTGACACCCGAAGAGCTCGCAGAGCAGCTCAGGCATTTGACTGAACATTAATCCGCTGCCGCCTGTACAAAACGCCACAGGCCTGTCATCGGCGGGTGATGCATCCGGCATATGGACTAACTGAATATCTGAGGGGAGAGTGATGGGATTATTTGGTGGAAAAGTTGTTTCGCAACAAGATTATGATTCTGTTAAAGCCAGTTTATATCGCTTGCAGGAGAAATATGATGCACTGGAAGAACTGTGCAGAAAATATTCGAGAGAAATTGAAGATAAAAACGATCGAATTTCTGTAATGGAAGTAAAAGCATCCGAACTCCGTGAAGAAATTGAAGAGTTAAAAAATGATGAGGCAGGGACACCAACAGAGCCTGTTTCAATTCAGGACGTGTCAATTTTCAGTATATTGGGAGCGCTGGTTGGGAAGTTTAATCAGGAACTCTGTCTCCTCAGCGAGATTAAAAATATTAAAAGCGTGATGTCAGAATATTCAGCGGCCCTCGTTGCAAGACATGAACGGTTTGATGAAATTAAAGCTGTTCTTTTAGGCCAAAGAAGCCATGACGAAGGTAATCCCATACAGATGGGATTTGAAATAAAAGCACATTATCTTAATAAATATGAAATTGATGTATTTCTGTCCATGGTCAGAGGGGCTCATTCTGATTCTGTTAACGGCAGTTTAATGGAGGGCGGCTACCTGGATCTGGATGTTGCCGGTGGGTATAACGCTGTAACAAGCCTTACTTTTGGCATGTTTGGTGGCGAGGCAGCCCCCACCTTTTCATTTTTCACAGATGTCTACAATGAAAACTGGAAGGATGAATATACTTCTGAAGCGTATGTGAAGATACCTTATGAAATTGAAAACCTCGTTGCGAAGCTGTCCTATGAGTACAGAATGAATATCTGGCGCTCACTGGCGGAAAAAGGATTGCCGCCGCTGGGCTAAGGCCGTTTTGCACCTTGTAATGAATGATGGTTTTAGTGGACATTGTTAATTCATTATCATGCTTTATTGAAACCTTCCTGACCTTGAGACCGGGAAGGCCATAGCCCTAAGCTGTGTTAATACCCACCATACCCATACCTCCCAGACAGCCCCACGGCTCGCAGGTGTATTGCGGGGTGATGACGATGCAGCCTGGCATTACACGGATTGCGATCGGCATGCCGTCATAGAAACCAGCCTGAGGCAAGCATTCTCCCTTCAGTGGAATATCGCTGTTACGTTTTCTTTCTAAATTATGACGAACGGGGTCAGTTGGTGTTTTTCTTATAACGAATTTCGAGTTATTTAAATCTGCAAGAATGCTCTGTAAATAAGGGGATACCAAAGACGTCGATATACATCTCAAGTAAAGTCACCGCTCTGTTTTAAAGGAGTTAACAATGTCTTTATTATCCATGACGAGATCTGATGTTCGTAATTATGCCGTGGCTTTGTGGGCAGGTTTTTTGGGCGGAAATCTTTCCAGCTTTGTCAAATGGGGCACGGAAAACCCGATGCCACCCAGAACGGCTGACCGTGCAATACCTCCAGCGGAAATGCTCCAGGATGCCGGCTTCAAAGTGAATGAGATGATCTATCATTATTCAGGCCACGTGGTTAACTGGGGGGTGGCAGGCGTGCATCATCTCTTTTCGATTGTCTTTGCTATGTTTTATTGCCTGGTCGCGGAAGTGTTCCCTGCGATTAAGCTCTGGCAAGGTGCCGCCTTCGCCATTCTTGTGACCATCGGATTCCACGGGATTCTGCTACCGGTATTTCATTGGTCTCCGCCACTCTGGCAGCTTCCCTTCGATGAATTATTCTCTGAAACGCTCGGCCATATTCTCTGGATGTGGGCGATCGAAATTGTAAGGAGAGATATTCGTAATCGAATAACGAAAAAGCCCGACCCTGAATTTCAGTAGAAAAGGCATGTTTCACAGACGGGGGCGTTTTCGCCTCCGGTATTTATGCCAGCCTGAGGTCTTCCATAAATTTGGGATTTCGTTCCAGCAGGCGTAACACCTTCAGCGCGATACCGGTGGGAATTCTGCGTTTCAGTTCCCAGGATTGCACCAGCGCAGTACTGGCCCCAATCGCTTCGGCAAATTCGTGCTGCTTCATACCAAACTGAGTACGCATCAGTTTCACGTCCGGAATGGTGTGGTGATGGACGCGATCGGGATGCGGCTGCATTTCGCCTTTTTCCATGGCGACCATTTCATTCACGCCATCCAGCAACGCGTTAAATAATTTGTTTTCCATCAACTGATCCTCATTGAGAAATAAACCGCTAACTCAGCAATTCCACGGCTGCTTTGAGTTGGGCTTTTTGCCTGGCGCTCAGGTTATCCAGCCAGCTCTTGGGGTAAATAATCAGCAAGTAAATTCTGCCTTGCTGCGTTCTGGCAAAGTAGATAACCCTTACTCCGCCAGACTTGCCTGCACCGGGACGCTGCCAGCGGACCTTTTTGCAACCGCCTGTGCCCGACATCGTCTTGCCCTGATCATAATTTTCCAGCAGCCAGGCCTGGAACTCTTGCAGCTCGTCGTCCTGCATTAGCCCGTGCCTGGCCCGACTAAACGCTGTGGTTTCAATAAACAGAAAGTCCATCTTCAGCTGTTTTCCTTGTCGGTCGAAGGGATGTTATGCGTACAAAGTACGTTTTGCAATGTCCTGAACCGTACTTTGTACGTATTTTGCCGCTCAGAACATCAACCTTTCTTGCTGACTCCGGGCGGGTGCTGGCGAGTATATCGGGCAGAAAAAAGCCGTTAAGGGGCAAATCAGGGAAATGCGAGCGCGCTTCAGAGGAAGTTTTAGTGTGAGACAGCGTTGCACTAAACTGGAGGAAAAAGAGGGAGAGAGGGCTTAATTAGTCTGGTTTTTCTGCAAAAAGCGCAACACCTCAGCATTAAAATCCCCCGGGCGCTGCAATGGCGCAAAATGACTGACGCCAGGTATGATCGTTAGCGTGGCATTTGGCAGAGTGGCGGCCAGATAAGCGGCATGTTCGCGTTTGATAAATTCGTCATGCTCACCCAGAACAATCTCCACCGGCACTTCGATTTTTTGCAGGTCGTTTGACGAATAGTTTGGTTGCGTGCTCATCATTTTCGATACGGCAGTGACGAAATCGTCAAAGTTGTCTGGCGTGGCAGAGAGTGCCATGTAGTCTTGCCGATGGCGCGTAAAGCAGCGATCTATTACTGGAGTCGAGTGAAATTCTTTCGTGCCGCCCGGGTCCATGTTGCAGGCAAAGAAAAACACGCCTGCGGTACGTTCCGGGTGATGAGCGGCAAAGATGAGCGCTGTGCAGGCCCCGTCGCTCCAGCCGAGGAAACTGGCTTTTTCCAGCGCTATGTTGTCCATCACCGCCAGCACGTCGGCGGCCATTCTTTCATAAGAGTAGGGCTGTTCGTCGCGAGTGCTGCGACCGTGACCACGGCTGTCGAGTAACACTGCGCGATAACCGGCTGCAACCAGCATTGAAGCCTGATAACTCCAGTTGCCGGAGTGGCCTAATCCGCCATGCAGCAGGATAACCGCAGGGCCACTACCGCAGACGGCATACCAGATTTGCGCGCCGTCGTGCTCCAGCCAGCCTTGATCGGTGGCAGGCGGAAGCGGAGGTGTGCCGGAAGTGAAAAACTGGGTGAGGTCGAGGTCTTCTGTCATGATCAATAAGCTTAGATGCTATTTACTCAAATCACTCAACAGCACCGCAATACTTTGCCCGCCTTGCGTATGTTCCAGGCCAATTTTCACGATAATGGTCAGCGGCACGGAAAGCAGCATGCCGACCGGGCCGAGCAGCCAGCCCCAGAAAATCAACGACAGGAACACGACCAGTGTGGAAAGCCCCAAACCACGCCCCATGATCCGTGGTTCAAGGATATTGCCGAACACCATGTTGATGGCCAGATAGCCTGCCAGCACCACTAAGGCATCGTAGAAACCGCCGAACACCAGCACCTGCAAAATCGGTGGAATGGCGGCCAGTACCGACCCGATATTGGGAATGTAGTTGAGGGCGAACGCCAGTAAGCCCCAGATAAACGCAAAACGCACGTCCAGCGCGGCTAACATGCCCCAGGCGACCAGTCCGGTGACAACGCTGATTGCCGTTTTCAGCACCAGATAGTGACTGACGCTGTCGAGGGCTTTCTGGATGGCTGCCATACCTTCAGCCGGGCGGGTCATCATTTGCTGCAGTTTGGCCGGAAGCTGCGGCACTTCAAAGAGCATAAAGACCACCGTCAGCAGTAGCAGGAAGATTGAAGACATCGCATTCGTGAGCTGTGTCAGCAGGCTGGTGACGAACGTCATTGCCGCATTCGGGTCGATGTATTTCACCAGCTCATCGACGGAAACGGTGATCCCCAGGCGTTGCAGCCACGGTTCAAGGTTTTGCAGCGGCACCACAAGCGAAGAACGGTATTGCGGCAGGGTGCGTGCCAGTTCGTTCAGCGAGGTGCCGAGCGAAGCGAGCAGCAATACAGCGACAAAAATGATAAAGCTTATCAGCAGGGTGATCGCCAGCACGCGCGGCACTCGCCAGCGTTCCAGCCGACGAACCACCGGGTTGAGCACCACGGCAATGAACAGTGCGAGAATAAACGGCACGATGATGTCAGCCGCAAACCGAATGCCGGTGAGGATGATCACCAGCATCCCGAGCATAATGACTATCTTTAATCCATTAAGCGTAATAATAGGCTTAGCCATACCTGTCCTTATAAAAATCGTTGCCGAAGAGCATAATGTGAATCATCGCAGAATAAACGTACTGACTTTAAACAACTTCCGTAAAGAAATGAAAAGACTTTGAGTTTAGTGTAGCGCTATGCCAGAATTATGGCGTGTTTAACCACTGAGGACAATTTCCATCCGCAAGGACGAGAAGCAATACCGCGGATAATTGTAATTTTATGGACATCATGTTCAATATTCGTACTACCACGCAATCTTCTGTTTTTCCTTCCTTTTCTCTGCTATCTGGCGAGCAGCACTGGCGTTCTGCGCTTTAGTCTTTTCCTTCGTTTGAGCTAAATCTTAATCATTTTTTACGGTTTGCACACGGTTGCAAGCTGCTACGGATTATATTCTCAGGCAGGAGAAGAACCATGTTTTACTGGATTTT
Organism: Scandinavium sp.; assembly: GCF_051650185.1. Classification (GTDB taxonomy): domain Bacteria; phylum Pseudomonadota; class Gammaproteobacteria; order Enterobacterales; family Enterobacteriaceae; genus Scandinavium. The sequence goes on along the minus strand of NZ_JBOFIN010000088.1, from coordinate 19,744 downwards.
ATTAGCCCTGGCGATCGTCGCGGAAATTACGGGTACGTTATCAATGAAATGGGCGAGCGTTAGCGATGGCCATGCTGGCTATATTTTAATGCTCGCCATGATTTCACTCTCTTATATATTCCTTTCTTTCGCGGTGAAGAAAATCGCGCTGGGCGTGGCGTATGCGCTGTGGGAAGGCGTCGGTATTTTGTTGATCACCTTATTCAGCGTGACGCTGTTTGATGAAAGCCTGACGCTGATGAAAGGCGCGGGGCTTGCCACACTGGTTGCGGGCATTGTGCTGATCAAGTCCGGCACCCGCAAAGCGAAAAGTAAAAGCGGCGAGGTGAGCCATGCAGCAGTTTGAGTGGGTTCACGCCGCCTGGCTTGCAGGCTCGATTGTGCTGGAAATTATCGCCAATATTTTCCTGAAATTTTCGGATGGTTTTCGTCGCAAAACCTGGGGCATCTTATCCCTGGTGGCCGTGTTAGCCGCGTTCAGTGCTCTGTCTCAGGCGGTGAAAGGTATCGATCTTTCGGTGGCGTACGCTATCTGGGGTGGGTTTGGCGTCGCGGCGACGCTGGCGGCGGGCTGGATCTTGTTTGGGCAACGCCTCAATCACAAAGGTTGGATCGGTTTAGCCTTGCTATTAGCCGGTATGGTGATGATTAAACTTTCATGATGTGACGCTGCCCGCGTTTGTGGGCAGCGAAAAATGCTGGCTGTATTACGCTATCTAAACAGGGTGCATTTCCCCAGTGCCAACCACGTGCATGAGGGTCGCGAATGTTTAATCCATCTCGCTGGCGTAATATCGCCACAGCCAGAACGCTGTTTGTGATGCTTTTTATGGCGGGCATCGGGCTTATCATCTCTATTGTCTCTCTGCTTTATCTTTCCCAGCACCTGATCAGCAGCAAAACCAACGCCATCGATGCCCATCGTTCGGCGCTTTCCGTGGATGGCGCCATCCAGACTTCGGTGAATCGCGTGCTGTCGCTGGTGGTGGATAACGCCATCTGGGACGACGCCGTGCATAAAGTGTATCCGCCTGAACTCGATACCCGCTGGCTGTACGACACCTGGGGGGCGGGCTTCAAAATCAATAATCTTTACGACGGCACGTTCGTGCTGGATCAAAACTATCAGGTCTTGTGGGGCTCGTTTCACAGCCAGCCGTTTAATGAACGCACTCTCGATTTTTTTGGCGAAGGCTTGCAGGCGCTGATTGATAAACATAAAGCGGAGTTGGCGAGCGGGAAAAATATCTTCGCCGGGATCACCGAAACCCGTGAAGGTACGGCTTTTGTCGGGGTGGGGTTGATTCGCCCGATGACCGGACGTTTGCAGATCTATGATGCCACGCGGCGCTATCTGGTGATCACCCGGCATATCAACCCGGGCATTCTCAAAGATTTGGGCAATACCTTCCAGATTGCCAATCTCAACCTCACCAAAGAGAAAATCAGCGAATACAGCGTGCCGCTGAAAAGCTCGGGCGGAAAAGTGCTGGGCTACCTTAACTGGCAGCCGCGTCTTCCCGGCGCGGAAGCGGCGATGGCGGCTTCGCCGGAAATTCGCAAAATCGTTGCGCTGGCGGTAGGGCTGATCATGCTTTTCATACTGCTGAGCAGCCTTGGTTTGTACAAACTGGCACGCGGGGAAAAACAGGCGCGGGAAATTGCGCTGACCGACTGGCTGAGCCATTTGCCGAATCGTCGGGCACTGATCGAACATCTGGAAAATGTCAGCCATCACGATGGCGCTGCGTTGAAAACCGTGGTGTTTATCGATCTGGATGGATTCAAGGATATCAACGATATCTACGGGCACGACGTGGGCGACACGCTCATCGTGCATATTGCGCACACGCTTCAGGTGCAGGTGCCGCAGGGCGGAATGCTTGCAAGGCTTGGCGGCGATGAGTTTGCGATGACCGTGAGCGGTAGCGATTCCGGGCAGAAAGCCGCAGCCTTTGCGGGCAGCGTGCTGGATTACCTGAATGCACCGATTCGCCTGGGGGAACGCACGATCCACATCAGCGCCAGCATCGGGATTGCCAGCGGTTCGCTGGAGAGCAGTTCCAGTTCTGAACTGTTCCGTCGGGCGGATATCGCCATGTATCACTCCAAAATCACCGGCAAAGGCCGCATTACGCATTACGACGCGGAGCTGAACAGCGCGCGCGAGTACCAGCTCAGTATCGAAAATGACATCCGTGATGGGCTGGAGAATGACGAGTTTGAGGTCTGGTATCAGCCGATTGTCAATGCTCGCTCGCAGGTCATGACGGGCGTCGAAGCGCTGGTTCGCTGGCCGCGCAGACCAAAAGGCGAACTGAAACCAGACGCCTTTATCGCCATCGCCGAGACCAGCGGGCTGATTTATTCCCTCGGGCAGTTTGTGCTACGTCGCGCGTGTTCAGATTTGCAGGCGCTGGACGATCTTAAGCTGTCGGTCAACATTTCCCCGGCGCAGTTTCGGGACCCGGAATTTGAAAACAAAGTGGCGTGTGTGCTGGATTCATGCCGCTTCCCACCACACCGCTTGCAGTTAGAAGTGACAGAAACCTATGTGCTGGAAAACCCGGAGCGCGCACGTTCAGCGATTTCAAACCTTAAACTGCTGGGCACGGCGGTGGCGCTGGATGATTTCGGCACCGGCTATTCGAGCATCGGCTATCTGCGGCGTTTTAATTTCGACACCATCAAAATTGATAAATCTCTGGCGGGGCTGGTGGATAACGACGATCAGGCCGCCGCGCTGGTTGGCGGTACGATTCGAATTGCCAGTGCCCTGGGCATGACGGTGATTGCGGAAGGGGTGGAAAATGAGAAGCAGATGAAGTTATTGCGACTTGCCGGGTGCGATCAGCTGCAAGGCTTTTGGTTTAGCGAGCCAATGCCAATCGCGTCGCTGCTGCAGTTACGTCAGCAGCGACAGTGCTAATTACTGATTAGCCAGTGCTTCGAGCTTGTCACGAAAACCAGTGACGGAGATAGCACGGTTGTCGGCACGATAGCGATCTTTGGCGGCGGGCGCGGAGCTCTGTACCCCAATCAGTTCCCAACCGCTGTCTGTTTTAATCATTAGCGGTGAACCGCTGTCGCCAGGCAGCGTGTCGCACTGGTGCGATAAGACGGTGGTTTGCGCCCAGCCGGTGACCAGACAATCATTGTGCGTATACAGCGAATCGAGGTGATCGAGCGGGTAACCCGACTGCGTCACTTTGCGATCCGTGGTTTTCAGCGCGGCGGTCAGGGCGTCTTTATCACCTTCGAACAGCGGCAGCGGTGTGATGCCGGAAGGCGGATAGCGCAAGACAATCAGGCCAAAATCCCACGGGGCAGCAGAAGGGGGCACGATCCAGCCATCGCCATCGGGTTTCAGACGTTTCCCGAGCGAAGGTTCAACGCGGCCTTCAATGCCATGAATTTCATAACGCCAGACGCCCTTTTGCGAAATAAAACGCAAGGCGACGGCTTTGTCTGGTTTGCCGCGCGGAGGCGTCAACAGGCAGTGTCCGGCGGTGAGCGCCAGATGGGGTGAAATCAGGGTTGCCGTGCAGAGATTTCCGCTGGCTGTTTCCAGTTGACCGATAGCATCCCACGGCGATTCCGCAGGATTGGTGACCCGGACGCGGTCGTCATGACCAAAAAATAGCGTCTTCAGATCTTTGGCACTCATGCCTGTGTCGTCGCTGTCATCGTCAGCATGAGTCAAAGGAGAAAAAAGGCAAACGGCTCCCAGTAAAACCACTATGGATCTGCGCATAACTCTCTCTGGAGGGCAATTATGATTATAAAAAAAGGTAACCCAATGTGTTTACTATAGACGGGATGAATGAAAAGTGGGAGTAAAATCAGCTAACTACACTCAGTACAAAAAGAACCGGGTAGCAACCAGCGCACAGATAATCAGCAGTAAAAGGATGAGCTCGAAACGGTAGCGGCGCAACATGATTGCTCTCCGGAAAAAAACGGCGCTGAAACAGCGCCGATTTAGTATACAAGGCCGTACTGACTGGTGCGAACTTATGCTGCTGGCTGAGCAGCTGGTTTAGCAGCAGTGTGTTTCACGTGTTTAGTGTGTTTTTTAGCAGCCTGAGCTTTCTGAGCTACAGCAGGTTTAGTGGCTGCTTTTTTGTGGTGCTTTTTAGCAGCCTGAGCTTTCTGGGCTACAGCTGGTTTGGTTGCTGCTTTTTTGTGGTGCTTTTTAGCGGCCTGAGCTTTCTGCTCTGCGGCTGGTTTTGCAGCGGCTTTTTTGTGGTGCTTTTTGGCAGCCTGAGCTTTCTGCTCGGTAGCGGCTTTTTTGTGTTTCTTATGGTGAGTGGTTTTAGCCGGAGCAGCGTGAGTTGCAGCTGGCGCAGCAGCCGGTGCGGTAGCAGCGGTGTCAGCAGCGAAAGCAGCAGAAGACAGACCCATAGCAGCGGCAACAACCAGAGCTAATACTTTTTTCATTCTGAAATCCTCGAATTTGGTTTCTATGTTCAACCCCACTGCGGGGCCGTTGAAATGAACTATAGACTTGTGATTCAAAGCCTTCAGTGAGTGATTGGTATCGGCGTGTAACCATATGTACAACGCCGACATCCCGTCATGATCATTGGCATTCAGTGACTTAGAAGCGGTAACCTACACCGAAGTCGAAGGTGCTGCTGATTGAACGATCGCCGTATGTGTCGGCATCAGTCCCTTCGTAGCCAATATTGAGCGTTATCGTCTCGGTTGGATTGAAAATAAAACCAAGTCCCCATGCGAAGCTGGTGTAGGCGTGTGAATGCCTGTCGGTAACTTGCAGCGTTTCATTATGGGAGGTTTTATCGACATCAACATGCGCTACCCCCATATCTGCATAGAGGCTCATCCAGTCATTAATTCGTAATGCCGGGCCAACTAATGCCGAATAATAGGTAGAGTCGTAATCACGCGATTGTTTACCCATTTCATCGTGGAAGCTAAAGTTGTCGCCACCTTTCATCCAGGTCGCTGAGCCCATTATTCCCCACGGTGAGTTCTCTTCATTCTCGTAGCGATATTTAAGGCTGGCACCATGCAGCGTTCCTGAACCACGGATCTTGCTCTGCGCATAGCCCAGTGCAACAGACTGGTGTTCAGCCTGGGCCGCAGTGGCAGTGAAAAGGGTTCCCAAAATTATGATTGATGAAGCTAAAACCTTCATAGCGCTACCCCAGCAGTATGATTTAAATTGCTGGGGATAGTACCTTGTAATTTTTTCGGCGCTTATTCAAAACCTCTTTCGAAATATTGAAGCGGGAAAGTGACAGGGCTGATGAAAATAAAAGCCTCCTGACGAGGCTTTTGGTTATTTAAAAATGAAAGTCGAAAGATGAATTATAAATAGCGCGCCGTCAGATGCTCGCGGAAATAACGGCTGTTAAGATCTTCCCCTGTGGCTTTCACAATCAGTTCCGACGTGCTGTAGCGGCTGCCGTGCTGCCAGATGTTTTGCTGAAGCCAGCCGAAGAGCGGCGCGAAGTTGCCTTCGTTAAGCTGAGCATCGAGGGCAGGTAACGCCTTGCGTGCCGCCTGGAACAATTGCGCGGCGTACATAGCGCCCAATGTATAAGAAGGGAAGTAACCGAACCCGCCATCCGTCCAGTGGATGTCCTGCATGCAGCCATTGCGGTAGTTGCCTTTGGTCGACAAGCCCAGATACTGCTGCATTTTTTCATCCCACAGCGCGGGAATGTCGTCCACTTCAATATCGCCATCAATCAGCGCGCGTTCGATTTCGTAACGCAGGATAACGTGGGCCGGATAGCTCACTTCGTCTGCGTCGACGCGAATAAAGCCGCGTTCTACACGCTGGCTCCAGGCAATAAAGTTATCGAGGGTGAAGGCAGGTTGCTCGCCAAAACGCTGTTTAACACCAGGCAATAAATGTTTAAGGAAGGCGGCGCTGCGGCCCAGCTGCATTTCAAAGAACAGACTTTGGGATTCATGTACCCCCATGGAACGGGCGTGCGCGACAGGCTGCCCGGCCCATTGACGCGGCAGGTTCTGCTCGTAACGGGCATGGCCGGTTTCGTGGATCACGCCAAACAGCGCGCTGAGCAGATCGTTTTCGTCGTAACGCGTGGTAATACGGACATCTTCCGGCACGCCGCCGCAGAACGGGTGAGTGCTGACATCCAGGCGACCGCCGTTAAAATCAAAGCCGAGCAGGGCCATAGTTTCCAGCCCTAGCTCCCGTTGAGCCTCAACCGGGAAAGGGCCTTGCGGATCGATGAGCGTTTGCGAAGCCTGCTTCTCCACCACATTTTGCAGCAGATCAGGCAGCCAGCTTTTCAGATCGGCGAACAGCGTATCAAGACGGCTGCTGGTCATTCCCGGTTCGTACAGATTGAGCATCGCGTCATATGGCGAGCTGCCCGCCGCTTCCGCACGGATTTTGGCTTCTTCACGGCTCAGGCGAACCACTTCTTTCAGGTTAACCGCGAAGCCTTCCCAGTCATTATTTTTACGCTGGGTACGCCAGGCATGTTCGCAACGATTCCCCGCCAGGGATTTTGCTTCCACCAGACTTTCCGGGAGCAACGCTGCCTGCGAATAAGCAAGATGCATCTCCCTCAGGTTTGCCTGTTCGTCGTCGCTTAAATTTTCCTGCCTGGCGTTCTCCAGCCAGCTTCCTACCTGGGTGTCGGTAAGGATCTGGTGCTGAAGTACACCAAGTTCGGCCAGCGCTTCGCCGCGAGCGGTACTGCCACCGGCGGGCATCATTGCCGCCATATCCCAGCCCGCGATGGCCGAGAGGTGAGAGAAGCGTGATAAACGCTGGAAAGTACGGACGAGTTGCGAGTAGTTATTCTTTTCCATGGGCTTTGATCCGAGTGAATGACGTCAGTTTGCGAGGGTAGTCAAAAATACGACGAAAGCATGAGGCGAGTTACGGTATTTCGACCATGCTGATCACTAACACAGGTCAGAGCGAGCAGCAAATCATGAATCCGTTCATCTGGGTGTTTATTACATTACTGTCGATTAGTGCCGTACAGGAGATAGGTGGCCTGAGCGCCTTATTCAGCTAGTCGAAAAGCGGCCCGCACGAAGGCGGGCACGGTAAATTAATGCAGGCGTTTATGCAGGCAGCTGCCTGTGATCAGCGCCAGGACAAGCATTGCTGCGATAAAGCCTCCCACGCCGTTCCATCCCCAGTTATGCCAGAACACACCGCCCAGCGTCCCTGCAATACTTGAGCCCAGGTAGTAGCTGAACAAATAGAGTGATGAAGCTTGTCCACGGGCGCGTTTCGCGCGTGGGCCAATCCAGCTGCTGGCGACGGAGTGAGCGGCAAAGAAGCCTGCCGAAAACAGCAGCATGCCAGTGAAAATCAGCCACAGAGAAGAAAACAGGGTCATCAGCAAACCGCACAACATTACCGCGGTGAAGCCGACCATCACCGGGCCACGCCCGAAGCGCTGGGTCATCGCACCTGCTTTTGGAGAGCTCCAGGTGCCGGTTAGATACGCCACGGACAGCAAACCGACGACCGCCTGACTCAGCGACCACGGCGACATCATCAGCCGATAGCCAATGTAGTTAAACAACGTGACAAATGCGCCCATCAGCAGAAATCCTTCCGCAAACAGCAGCGGCAGCCCACGGTCGCGCCAGTGAATGCGGAAGTTAATAAACAGGTATTTGGGGCGTAGGGATGACGCTCTGAAATGGCGCGACTCCGGCAGAATACGCCAGAACATCACTGCGGCGGCAAGGGCGAAGCAGCCAATCATGGCGATGGCGACGCGCCAGCCAAAGAAATCGGTCATCACACCGGTAAGCAAGCGGCCGCTCATGCCGCCAATTGAGTTACCGCTGATGTAGAGCCCCATCGAAAACGCCACGAAGCTCGGGTGAATTTCCTCACTGAGATAAGTCATCCCGACGGCGGCCACGCCGCTTAAGGAAAGGCCAATCAAGGCTCGCATAATAAGAATGCCGTGCCAGCTGGTCATCATGGTGGAAAGCAGAGTACAGACCGAGGCCAGCAACAGCGCCGTGACCATCACTTGCTTGCGCCCAATGGCATCCGAAAGTGGCCCGGTGAACAGTAAGCCTACGGCAAGCAGTGCAGTCGAAATGGAAAGCGAAATACTGGTGCTGGCGGGGGAAATCCCGAACTCATGCGACAGCACCGGTAAAATGGGCTGAACACAGTAGAGCAGGGCGAAGGTGGCAAGTCCGGCTGAGAAGAGCGCCAGGGTAACGCGAATAAACTGCGGCGTACCGCGCTGGATTAACTGGTTTGGCTCGGCAAAACGAGGTTCGCTGACGTCACTGGCCGGGGCGGTGTCAACGGTGGTCGTACGGCTCACGGGATGTCCTTGGGTGAAAATGGCTGAGTAAAGTGGAACTTAGGTCACATCTTCAGGGTAGGAAATTGTAAATAATCTGTCTAATATATTAATAATCTCAATTGATACTTATAAAATATGAATATCGAGTTAAGGCACTTGCGCTATTTCGTCGCCGTGGCAGAAGAGCTTCATTTTGGCCGTGCTGCCGCCAGGCTGAATATCTCGCAGCCGCCGTTAAGCCAGCAAATTCAGATCCTTGAGCATCAAATTGAAGCCCGCTTATTTGCCCGAACCAACCGTAGCGTCAGCCTGACGGAAGCCGGCAAGCAGTTTCTGGCCGACAGTCGGCAAATCCTGCTTCAGGTGGAGGATGCCGCTGCCCGCGCGGCCCGTTTGCATCAGGGAGAAACCGGGGAGCTGCGTATCGGGTTTACTTCTTCTGCGCCTTTTATATCCGCCGTGTCAGACACGCTTTCCCGTTTTCGTCGCCAGTACCCCGACGTCCATATTCAGACCCGGGAAAGCAACACGCGCGAGCAAATTGCGCCGCTAAGTGAAGGCGCGCTGGATTTGGGGCTGATGCGTAAAACCCATCTTCCCGACACGTTAGAGCATCAGGTTATCCTCCATGAACCGCTGCTGGCGATGGTGCCGCGCGATCATCCTCTGGCACAAAGAGAGTCGGTCACGTTGGCCGAACTGGTTCTCGAACCGCTGGTGTTTTTCGATCCGCACGTCGGAACAGGGCTGTACGACGATATTCTGGGCCTGCTGCGCCGCTTTGGATCGCCTGCCATTACACAGGAAGTCGGAGAGGCGATGACGATTATCGGCCTGGTGTCAGCCGGGCTGGGTGTTTCCATACTTCCGGCCTCCTTTAAACGGGTACAGCTCAACGAGATGCGTTGGTTACCGATTGCTGATCCTGAGGCCGTGTCGGAAATGTGGCTGGTGTGGGCAAAGCACCGCGAGCAGAGTCAGGCGGCGTCCCGTTTTCGCCAGCAGCTGTTGGCCGCCATCAATGGGGAGTTTTTGTCGCCAAAAGCATGAAAAAATGTGCGGTAAATCACAAGCCTAAGTAAAAATTTGACGAGCTACGTAGAAGTGCTTCACCATAGCAGAAGTTTATTTCGAAGCGCGAAAATAAGGGAGTCTGCGGTGGTAGCAGAAAGTCAGCCAGGGCATATCGATCAGATCAAACAGACCAACGCGGGCGCGGTTTACCGCCTGATTGATCAGCTCGGTCCTGTGTCGCGAATCGACCTTTCTCGCCTTGCGCAACTGGCTCCCGCCAGCATCACTAAAATTGTTCGCGAAATGCTCGAAGCCCATCTTGTGCAGGAAACTGAAATTCAGGAGCCGGGCAGCCGGGGCCGCCCCGCAGTTGGGCTGATGGTTGAAACGGAGGCCTGGCACTATCTGTCACTGCGCATCAGCCGCGGTGAAATCAACCTGGCCTTGCGAGATTTAAGCAGCAAGCTGGTGGTGGAAGAAGAGCAAACGCTGCCGCTGGTGGATGTCAAACCTTTCCTTGAACGTGTCATCGAGCATATCGACGCCTTTTTTATTCGCCATCAGCAAAAGCTGGAGCGACTCACCTCTATTGCGATCACGCTGCCGGGCATTATTGATACCGAGAATGGCATCATCCACCGCATGCCGTTTTATGACGACGTGAAAGACGTGGCCCTGGGTGAAGCGCTGGAATCACGCACCGGCGTGCCGGTGTATCTGCAACATGACATCAGCGCATGGACGATGGCAGAAGCGTTGTTCGGTGCTTCGCGCGGCGCACGTGATGTGATTCAGGTGGTGATAGACCATAACGTGGGCGCAGGCGTCATTACTGACGGACGTTTACTGCATGCGGGCAGCAGCAGCCTGGTCGAAATTGGTCACACCCAGGTCGACCCGTACGGGAAGCGTTGTTATTGCGGAAACCATGGCTGTCTGGAAACTATCGCCAGCGTGGAGAGCGTGCTGGAACTGACGCAGGTGCGCATGAAGCAGTCAATGAGCTCAATGCTGCATCAGCAACCGCTGACGGTGGAATGGCTATGTCAGGCGGCCTTGCAGGGTGACTTGCTGGCAAAAGATATCATCAGCGGCGTAGGGACCCACGTTGGGCGTATTCTCGCCATTATGGTGAATTTATTTAACCCGCAAAAAATTCTCATCGGATCGCCGTTTAATCAGGCGGCCGACATTCTGTTTCCTGCCATCAGCGCCTGCATCCGCCAGCAGGCTTTACCGGCTTACAGCAAGCACATCGCTGTCGAAAGTACGCAATTCCTCAATCGTGGCACCATGACCGGTGCGGCGCTGGTCAAAGATGCGCTCTATAACGGATCGCTGCTGATCAGACTGTTACAGGGTTAACAATTTCACACTGTTAAGCCAAAAATTGCGCTAACGCAAGCCGCCTTTTCAGGCCATCACGTACACTTCCACGGCTCTGAATAATCACCCCGATGTATATATTCACGACAAAGCTGTGGAGTAATCATGCTTAAGCGTTTCTTTATAACCGGTACGGATACAGCGGTAGGTAAAACCGTGGTGTCGCGCGCGCTGCTGCAGGCGCTTGCCGTGCAAGGCAAAAGCGTGGCGGGCTACAAACCTGTCGCAAAAGGCAGCAAGGAAACGCCAGAAGGGCTGCGCAATAAAGATGCGCTGGTACTGCAAAGTGTTTCCACCCCTGAATTGCCATACAGCGCTATCAATCCCATCGCCCTGAGCGAAGAGGAAAGCAGCGTCGCACACAGTTGCCCGATTAATTACACGCTGCTGTCAAAAGGCCTGGCTTCGCTCAACGACAGCGTGGATCACGTGGTGGTCGAAGGCACCGGTGGCTGGCGTAGTCTGATGAACGATTTGCGTCCGCTCTCTGAGTGGGTCGTGCAGGAACAGCTGCCGGTGGTGATGGTGGTGGGCATCCAGGAAGGCTGCATTAACCACGCTCTGCTGACAGCACAGGCTATCGCCAACGATGGCTTGCCGTTGATTGGCTGGGTGGCAAATCGCATCAACCCGGGCCTGGCGCACTATGCTGAAATCATTGATGTGCTGAGCAAAAAAATCCCTGCGCCATTAGTCGGTGAGCTGCCTTATCTGCCTCGCGCAGAACAGCGTGATTTGGGCCAGTATGTCGATTTAACCATGTTCGGCAACATGCTGACGGTAGATGGAGTCAGGGCGTAAGGTTCGCGATAGCACCGACGCCACCACGCACGAAATTAGCAAACCGGGCAATAATGCATATTGCCCGGTCATTTCACAAATCATCAGCGTAGACATAATGGGGGCATGCGTCGTGGCTGCCAGCAGTGTCGCCATTCCCGTTAGCCCCAGCAGAATAGCCATTTCATTGCCGTCCGGCAGCCATATTCCCCACATTCTGGCGAACAACATACCGACCGCCATTCCGACGAACAGCGTTGGGGTGAACACCCCGCCCGGTGCGCCAGAGCCGCTGCTTGCCAGCACGGCCAGCAGCTTGCAGATAAAGACCCCGCCTATGAGGGCAAACACCGGTGGTGCGAGGAGATAGTTTTGCACCACGCTGTAGCCATTTCCCCAGACAGCGGGCGTGAGGAGTGAAAGCAGGCCGACAATCAGCCCGCCCAGCGCGAGTTGGAACGGAGGCGAAAGCTTCAGGCGTAAAAAGAGTTGATGGCTGAACCCCATCAGCCAGATGAACAGCGGGCCGCAAAGCCCGGCAACCAGCCCGGTGGCGAGCATTAATCCGTAAGTTGCTGCGTCGTGCGGAGCCGCGACGTGAACGGTATAAAGCAGCGCAGGGCCACCGCTGAGAAGGTTCGTCATCAGCAGCGCAATCACGGCTGAAACCACAACCGGGCCGAGTGAGGCCAGCATCAACGTGCCAAAGAGAATTTCAGCGATGAATAAGCTGCCCGCCAGTGGCGCATGATACGCACTCGCCATCCCGGCGGCGGCCCCGCAGGCAATCCACAATTTCCATTCAGCTTTTGGCGTGAAGCGCTGAGCAAAGAAAGACGCCGCGAGCGTTGCCAGTAAAATCATGGCACCTTCACGCCCAATGGCGCTGCCGCTGACGACCACCAACAGTGAGGCCAGCGATTTGACAAGGCTTGCTCCGTAATCGAACTTGCCGTCCTCCGTTTCCAGCGCTTCCATATAGTCAGTTGGCGCCTGAGGGCGCTGGCGAGTGTAGCGCTGCCATCCCCACAACAATAAGCCAGCAGCTAAACCCCCTGATACTGGTGTCAGCACACGCCGCCAGGCAGGTAAGCTTGCCGCCGCATTCACCAGGCTACCGCTGTCATTGCTGAGCAAAACCCATTCCAGCAGGTACATGGTGTGACGGAATAGCGCCACAGCGAGCGAGGCGAGGATGCCGACAACAGTCGCAATCAGTAAACGGCGGAACATTGCCTGAATATCAGGGTAAGCGTGAAGACGGTGCATGGGATCGACGTAATCAGAAAACGGATAGTGAATACTATACACAACCTACTGAGGTTGATTGATAAATGTCACGGCTGGCAACGCTGAAAGCCATTAAATTCGGGAATGTTTATCCCAGGGAGCAATAACATAAATGAAAATAAAAGTGATGATAGCAGCCTGCCTGTTGCTGGCCGGGTGCCAGGGGCAGTCACAGCAGCCGCTGACAAAGACTGAAGATGCCCAGGTTGATGAGCTGTTAGGGGGGCTAAACACGAACTCTTCAGAGCGCGACGAAGCGACGGTCTCAGGTTATGCCACGCAAATCAGACACGCTATTCAGGAGCAGTTGCCCAATCCCGGGCGCTGGGAAGGTAAAAGTTGTTTGGTCCAGATCAGGCTGGCACCGGACGGTCAGCTGATGTCTGCCGAGGTTGAGAAAGGTGATCCCGGTCTGTGCCAGGCCGTTCTGGACGCGCTTAGGAAAGCAAAAATGCCGCAGCCGCCGAACGAGAAAATCTATCAGGTGCTCAAAACCGCCGTGCTGGATTTTAAACTTTGACACAGAATTCTTGCCCGGTGGCGGCTAGGCCTTACCGGGCCTACAAAATCCTGTAGGCCCGGGCAAACGCAGTGCCGCCGGGCAAGGCATCAATCCACAGAATAAATATTCAACGCCCGACGCGTACGGCCAGAGCTGAGATAATCCGCAATGTAGTCCTGTGAAATTTCACCGTTATAGCGCCCATCTTCATCGACAATCGGCATCCAACTGGTGTTGCTTTCATACAGTTTCGACAAGACCACGCGCAGGTTATCTTCCGCTTTGCCGGTGACACGGAACGGGTGGAGCAGGTCGGCACAGCTTCCGGTGGCATTTCGTGCTTCACGGCGTTTGACGAAGCCCAGCGGTTTGCCGTCGTTATCGACAACTGTGATGGCTCGAATATCGTTGTCGTCCATGGTGGCGAAGGCTTCCGGCAGGGCGGTATCTCGCTTCACCGTAATCGTCGGCTGTTGATCGGTGACGTCACCAGCGGAAACCAGCAGCAGGCGTTTCAGGGTTCTGTCCTGACCCACAAAGGAGCCGACAAAGTCATTGGCGGGTTTGGCGAGCAGTTCATCCGGACTCGCACACTGCACAATTCTGCCCTGACGGAACACGGCTATACGATCGCCGAGTTTGAGCGCTTCGTCGATGTCGTGGCTCACCAGCAACACCGTTTTTTTCAGTTGACGCTGCATGTCGAGAAACTGGTTCTGGATCACTTCGCGGTTAATCGGGTCGACCGCACCGAACGGTTCATCCATCAGCAATACCGGAGGATCAGCCGCCAGCGCGCGGATCACGCCAATACGCTGCTGCTGACCGCCGGACATCTCTTTCGGGTAGCGATTGAGGAATTTTTTCGGGTCCATAGCGACCATATCCATCAGCTCTTCGGCGCGCGCTTTGTAGCGAGCTTTGTCCCAGCCCAGCATGCGTGGCACCACGGTGATGTTTTCTTCAATAGTCATGTTCGGGAACAGGCCAATCTGCTGGATAACGTAGCCGATGTTGCGGCGCAGGGAGACAGTGTCCATCTCGCTGGTGTCCTGGCCGTTAATCAGGATTTTCCCGCTGCTTGCCGGGATCAGGCGGTTAATCATTTTCAGCGTGGTCGTTTTGCCACAGCCGGAAGGGCCGAGCAGCACGCACATTTCGCCTTCCGGCACGTTCAGGTTGACGTTGTCGACGGCGTTAAAACTCTGGCCGTTCTTCTGGGTAAATTGTTTGGTCAGATTTTCTAACTTTATCATTATCGAATCCCCTTTGGTGTCAGGACAATCTGCAGACGGTGCAGCAACCAGTCGAGCACAATAGCCAGCAGGCAAATCATCAGCGCCCCGGCAATCAACATACGAATATCACTGCCACCGATACCGTTCAGCAGCAGCAGGCCAAGCCCACCGGCACCAATCACGGCGGCAATCGCCATCACGCCGATGTTCATGACCACTGCGGTACGTATTCCGCCGAAAATCACCGGCAGCGCCATCGGAATTTCCACCCAGCGTAAGCGCTGCCAGAAGGTCATACCGATACCGCGTCCGGCTTCACGCAAACCCGGCGGCAGGCTGTCCAGCGCGGTGTGGGTGTTACGCACAATTGGCAGCAGCGAGTAGAGGAACACCGCAGTAATGGCGGGCAGGGCGCCAATACCCTGACCGATCAGCGAAAACAGCGGGATCATCAGGCCAAACAGCGCAATGGACGGCACGGTCAGCAGGATGGTGGTCAGCCCAAGAATCGGCGTTGCCAGCCATTTGTGGCGCACAATCAGAATGCCGAGCGGTACGCCAATCACAATCGCCAGCCCCACAGCCAGCAGAACCAGCCACAGATGTTGCCAGGTCAGGCTCGCCAGATAGTCCCAGTTATCAATCATGTAATGCAGGGTTTCCATGGTTTCTCCTTAGACCAGACCTTTGCTGTGCAGGAAATCATGCGCCACCTTTTGCGGTGTTTCATGGTCGATATCGACACGTTTATTCAGCTCGGTGATCACCTCGTTATTCAGCAGCCCGGAAAGCGTATTCAGCGCCTCTTCCAGCCCCGGGTGAGCTTCCAGCGTGTCTTTACGCACGACAGGGGTGACGGCATAGCTTGGGAAGAAACCTTTGTCGTCCTTGAGCACTTTGAGGTCGAACCCTTTTACGCGCCCGTCGGTGGTGTAGATCAGGCCAGCGTCAACGAAGCCATCACGCACGGCGTTGTACACCAGGCCCGGGTCCATTTGACGAATCTGCGGGCGGTCAAGCTCCATGCTGTAGGCCTGCTGCAATGGCTTCATGCCATCACTACGCCCGGCGAATTCCAGATCCAGCCCAAGCAGCCAGTTGTGCTTTGGGTCGGTCTGCCGAATATGCTCAATCTTCGCCACCATTTCCGACATGGTGTTGATGTTTTCCGCTTCGGCGCGCTTACGCTGCATGGCGAAGGCGTAGGTATTATTCATCTCAGCCGGTTTCAGCCACACCAGGCCATGTCTGGCTTCCAGACGTTTCACCGTGGCGTAAGACTCCTCCGGCGACATCCGCTTATTGATGTGGTTAAAGATGATGAGCCCGGTACCGGTGTACTCCCAGGTCATATCAATCTGTTTGTTGATCATCGCATTGTGAGAAATGACCGTCGCAATATTGGTTTGCGGCTGCACCTGGAAGCCTTTCTTGCGCAGGTACTGCACGGTCATGGCGGAGAGAATATGCTGTTCGGTAAAGCTCTTGGTCGCCAGAATCATGGGCGCGGCTTTGGCCTGAGTGGCCATCAGCGCCAATGCAGCAGCGGCGACAAACAGACGAGTCAGTCGTCTCATGCGGTGCTCCTTATTGTTGTTATTCAGCGGTGTGCGGGCTGAGCATGCGTCCAAGCCCGGCAAGCAGCGTGTCGAGGATCAGGGCAAACAGGGCCGTGGCTGCTGCGCCAAGGATAAGCGTCGGGAAATCGTTGAGATAAATCCCCGGGAAAATCAGCTCGCCGTAGCTGCTGGCTCCGATCAAAAACGCGAGCGGTGCGGTGCCGACATTAATGGCCGTAGCAATACGAATACCCGAAAGCATCACCGGCCAGGCGCCAGGCAATTCAACCTGCCAGAGACGTTGCCATTTGGTCATACCGATGCCGTTCGCGGCTTCAATCAGCGAACCAGGAACCGAGCACAATCCGGCATAGGTATTACGTACGATGGGCAACAGTGAAGCGAGGAACAGCGCCACGATAGCGGGTTTGTCACCAATCCCGACAATCACCATTGCCAGCGCCAGGACCGCCAGCGGCGGCAGCGTGTTGCCGATGTTGAAGATTTGCATCACGTATTCCGCCACGCCGCGAGCGGCAGGGCGACTGAGTAAAATCCCACTCGGGATCCCAACCAATAAGGCAAAAAACATGGATGAGAACACCAGAATCAGGTGCTGTTGGCCGAGATAGAGTAAATCGACCTGTCGGGACTTAATGGTCTCAAGGCCGATACCCCACGTAAGCAGTGCGAGGACAGCGACAATCGCTACGACGAACAGCAGCGCGCGCGTCAGTAAAGTGTTGTGCATTGCAGTGTGTCTCCCTGTTTGCATGCGTTATCGCAATCACCTGAAGGCGTTGCTTGTTGTTATGCCATGTTCCGGCAGGGTCACTGAGCTATAGCAAGCGGTTGGGAAGGATTCCAGAAAAGGACGGAATGAAAGCGGGGCGTCATGAAATGTAAACAAGGTGTTACGCCTTATGACGTAACGGCTTAGCCTGCAAAAGCAGGAATAGTCCTAAAACTGAAATGTAGAAGTGACGTTGTCACAACCAGGGGTTTTGCAGGTTATTGAAATTTAAGTTAAGACACCTGCCTTTCGGCAGGTGAGGCTTAGCGGTAGAGTTTCTTTTCGGCAACCGGAATGAGCAATTCGCTCTGCCAGAAGGCCAGCGTTTGTTGGGTTAATTGACCCAGCGCACGGTAGAAAGGATGGTCAGCGTTTTCGATAAACGTCTGCAGGAAGCGACCAGACCACGGCAGCAGGTGCCACGCCAGCAGCTGTTGCCATGCTTCTTCGCGGCCATTTTCTTTCAGCCAGGCGCTGAGCATCAGCAATGTGCCGAAGTGATCTTCAGGCTCATTTTGCTGAGCTTCAAAAGCGATGTTGTTTTCACGCATCCACTGGCGCAGGGCAAGCGTCGAGTCGCCAAACAGGACGCTTTCTTTATCGAGCCAAACGGAACCCCACGGCGGTGCCGGCAGCGCATAAGGGCCAACAAACAGGCGCTGATAAGCCTCGCTCAGCGGTTCATCGGAGGCTGTCTGGAATGTTTCAATCAGTGATGCGTCAAAGGGTGCCGCCTCCGGCCACTCCTGCGCCCAGCTGCCATCGCGGAAGGCGTCAATCAGCGGAGCCATGTTTTCGTTTTGCGGGGCGTAGAAAAATAATCCACCGAGAACGCGGCCGGAAATGGCGATAGCTTCAACGAAGCGCGGTTGAGTCATAACAATTTTCCTGGTTTTGGCGGAGCAGTTCCGCCAGTGTTCAATGTCGTAAAGTATAAAGAGTATGCGGTTAAATGCCCGGCGGCACGTTGTTTGCCGGGCCTACAGAAGAGTGGTGTCAAACCTTCTCAATCTGCACCAGATTGGTATGTTGCGGATTCCCTTTTGCCAGCGGCGATGGGCGATGTGTTGTCAGCGTATTGATACAGGAGCCGTGATCAATGCGGTCTCCGTTCATATTGGCATCATGCCATGCGCCCTGGCCCATGGCGCTCACGCCGGGCATGATGCGCGGCGTCACCTTCGCCGCAATGCGCAGTTCGCCACGGCCGTTGAAAACGCGAACCATATCGCCGTTGCTGATACCGCGTTTCACCGCATCAAGCGGGTTCAGCCACACTTCCTGACGACAGGCGGCCTGCAACACATCGATATTGCCGTAGCTGGAGTGGGTACGTGCTTTGTAGTGGAACCCGAACATTTGTAGCGGGAACTGACTGCGCTGCGGAGCGTCCCAGCCATCGAATGTCGAGGCGTATACCGGGAGCGGGCTGATGGTGTCGTCTTTTTCAATCTCCCAGCTGGCGGCAATATTCGCGAGTTGCGCCGAATAAATTTCAATCTTTCCTGACGGTGTTTTCAGTGGGTTCGCTTCAGGATCTTTGCGGAAATCCTTGTAGGCAACAAAATGCCCGTTTGGATCTTCACGCTTATAAATTCCCATCGCTTTCAGCGCTTCGTAAGAGGGAAGCTGCGAGTCTTTCGCCTGCATTTTGGCGTACAGGTATCGCAGCCATTCGGCTTGCGTACGTCCTTCTGTAAACTGCTGATGCACGCCATCGCCCAGGCGCTTTGCCACTTCGCTCAAGATCCAATAAATAGGTTTGCGTTCGAACTTCGGTGCCGTGGCAGGCTGGCTGAAAATCAGATATCCCATGTTGCCCGCGTAATCGTTCGGGATGATATCTTCCTGCTCAACGGTCATCAGATCCGGTAACAGTAGGTCGGCATATTTCGCCGAACTGGTCATGAAGTTTTCGATGACCACAATCATTTCGCACTTCGACTCATCCTGCAAAATGTCGTGGGTGCGGTTGATGTCCGAATGCTGATTGATAATGGTGTTGCCCGCGTAGTTCCAGATGAACTTAACCGGCACGTTCAGTTTATCTTTACCGCGCACGCCGTCGCGGGTGGCTGTCATTTCTGCGCCACGCTCGATGGCGTCTGTCCAGGTGAAACAAGAAATGGCCGTTTTAACCGGGTTTTCCAGAATCGGCATGCGCTCGATGGTCATGGTGTAAGTCGACTCACGAGCGCCGCTGTTGCCGCCATTAATGCCGACGTTGCCGGTTAAAATAGGCAGCATCGCGATGGCGCGGGAGGTCAGTTCGCCGTTGGCCTGACGCTGCGGGCCCCAACCCTGGCAAATATAAGCTGGCTTAGCCGTGCCGATTTCACGCGCCAGTTTGATAATCCTGTCGGCCGGAATGCCGGTAATGCGAGATGCCCACTCCGGTGTTTTTGCCGTTGCATCGTCACCCTGACCCAGAATATAGGCTTTATAGTGACCATTGGCTGGCGCGCCTTCCGGCAGCGTTTTCTCGTCGTAGCCTACGCAGTATTTGTCGAGGAAGGGCTGATCGACCAGGTTTTCGGTAATCAGCACCCAGGCCATACCGGCCACCAGCGCAGCATCTGTGCCTGGGCGAATCGGTACCCATTCATCTTCACGGCCAGCTGCGGTATCGGTGTAACGCGGATCAATCACAATCATGCGCGCATTCGAACGCTCGCGCGCTTGTTCGAGATAATAGGTGATGCCGCCTCCGCTCATGCGGGTTTCCGCCGGGTTGTTGCCAAACATCACCACTAAATAGCTGCGCCGAATAGTAGATCACTTAAAGGGAACTCAGCCCGGATTGTGCGATCTGATCAATCGCCAAACCAACCAAAATCACCAACTGGACTGAGCAATGCCGATCATAGCACCCATCCCCCGAA
>NZ_JBOFIN010000087.1:0-2051 GCF_051650185.1 Scandinavium sp. | reverse complement strand
TGCCCGGTTTGATAAACACGCGAGCTGCGGAACTTTTGCGGCGACCAGTGCCGTAGTATTGATTTTCAGCCATTGCCTATAATCCCGATTAGATGTCAAGAACTTGCGGTTGCTGTGCCGCGTGGTTGTGCTCGTTACCCGCGTAAACTTTCAGTTTACGGAACATCGCACGACCCAGCGGGCCTTTTGGCAGCATGCCTTTAACCGCGATTTCAATCACACGCTCAGGACGGCGGGCAATCATCTCTTCAAAGGTCGCTTCTTTGATACCACCGATGTGGCCGGTGTGATGGTAATACACTTTGTCTTCGCGCTTGTTGCCGGTGACAGCAACTTTTTCTGCGTTCAGAACGATGATGTAATCACCAGTATCAACGTGCGGAGTGTATTCCGCTTTATGCTTACCGCGCAGGCGACGAGCCAGTTCGGAAGCCAGACGGCCCAGAGTTTTACCGGTCGCGTCAACAACATACCAGTCACGCTGTACGGTTTCTGGTTTAGCTGTAAAAGTTTTCATTAAAAGCTTACCCAAATAAATAAGTTACACGTTGGTGAACACCCAAACGTTTAAAAGTTGAGGCTCACACGACAAAGTCCGGCAAACCTACCCCTTCGAATAGCCTATGCCAGCACATAGAAAGTTTTGGGAAAAAAACCTTCTCGTAACGTGGGGTCGCAAGATTATAGAGAAGTCACGGTCAAAGATCGACCCCTAAATGCGAATAGTCGCAAGGTTTTCGACCATTTGATTTGTGCGGCCTGATGCCCTCACCCCCAGCCCCTCTCCCACAAGGAGAGGGTGGCGTACTAAGGCTGATGCTCACGCTTCAGGTATTCCTCACTCTGCATCTCTTGCAGGCGTGAAAGGCAGCGCTGGAACTCAAATTTCAGGCGCTCGCCCTGGTAGATAGTATGCAAAGGCACCTCTGCGCTCACCACCAGCTTGACGTGGCGTTCGTAGAATTCATCCACCAACGCAATGAAGCGGCGGGCCTCGCTTTCCATCAACGGCGTCATCACCGGTACGTCAAATAGCATGACCGTATGGAACAACCGTGAAAGCGCGATGTAGTCATGCTGGCTGCGGGCATCGATGCAAAGAGTGGCGAACGAGACCGCCAGCGTCTGGTTTTCTGCCCCAAGCGTCGCCAGTGGGCGATGATTGATTTCCAGCACTTGAGCGTTTTCACGCTTCGCCCCTGCCAACGCCAGCCACAGTTTGTCCATTTGCTGGCGAGTTTCGTCGTTCAGGGGCGAAAGCCACAAATGCGCTTGAGTGAGAGTACGCAGACGATAATCAATGCCCGCATCCACGTTCATGATGTCGCAATGCTCTTTAATGGCTTCGATAGCAGGCAGGAAGCGCGCACGTTGCAGGCCATTGCGGTATAAATCGTCCGGAGGAATGTTGGACGTCGCCACCAGCGTAATGCCGCGTGAAAACAGGGCTTTCATTAAGCCGCCAAGCAGCATAGCATCGGTAATGTCCGAGACAAAAAACTCATCAAAACAGAGCACGTCAGTTTCGGCTTTAAATCGGTCGGCCACAATCTCAAGCGGATCACTATGCCCCTGTAGCGCAGTGAGCTCCTCATGAACCCGCAGCATAAAGCGATGAAAGTGCAGACGCTGTTTACGCTCACCCGGCAGGCTCAGGTAAAACATATCCATCAGCCAGGTTTTTCCGCGCCCTACGCCTCCCCACATATATAAACCACGTACCGGAGTAGCGGCTGTCGTCGAGTCTCGTTTCCCCAGGAGCTTTCCGAATTTCGCACGTAAACCGCCACTGCTGGCGGCTGGCGTGGTTAAAGGTCGGTCAATCAATTCCTGGTAGATAACATCGAGCCGGGAGACGGCCTCGCGTTGTACATCGTCCGGCTGATGGGAGCCCTCTGAGAGAGCCTGAAGGTATCGCGATGTGGGGGTCATGCTTTGCATAAGTTGTTGTTATTTCCTGAAAAGCAACGTGCCGCAGTTCACGGTTGTCGAAAAAAAGGCCGTTCTACACTACGCGATGATACGCCAGGATTCCACTTCTAAGGGAATAG
>NZ_JBOFIN010000086.1:0-39763 GCF_051650185.1 Scandinavium sp. | reverse complement strand
AATAGGAAGGATCAGTGAGGATTTCTTGATAACCGGTCATTGAAGTATTGAAAACGACTTCCCCAACCGCCGAACCTGTTGCCCCTATGGCCCGACCGTGAAACTGGGTTCCGTCTTCCAGAACCAAAAGCGCTGACTTAATCAAAACATCCTCCGGAGAATATTCACTCAGTTTATTTGCATATTAATTCACTCGGTATCATGAATCAATGCAAATCTGCTGCTCGCGAATTTTGTGCAAACGGCGGCATTCTGGGGATTAACGAGGATAAAGTCAACGTAAAACCGGGTTTTTTTATCTGTTTTTACGCCACTGGTCGGTAGTGAGCTGTAAAGCAGGCAAAAAGATCAGCTAAATGCCATTCGGTAAACGCTTGCGCACCAGGATAACTGTGAATGGGCTTATGGGAAAGAGAAAAAGTGGACCAGATGGTCAAAACTTACAATTACTCAACACAAAACAGAGTGAATGGTCATGTTTTTGCAGGATTGGAAGTTAAATACTAAATAAGAAGGTAAAATTAAAGGGCAATAAAATATTGCCCTCTGCAATCAACAAGTTGAGATTGCCACAACCACATCACGATGGGGTAATAAACTTACAAATTGTTGAGATCAAGGACATCTCGCATATCAAAAAGACCATTACGCTTCTCTTTCAGCCACAAAGCGGAACGAACAGCGCCATTGGCGAATGTCATACGGCTTGAGGCTTTATGCGTAATTTCAACTCGTTCGCCGATATCGGCGAACATCGCCGTATGTTCGCCGACAATGTCGCCAGCACGAACGGTGGCAAAACCAATGGTGCCCGGCACGCGTTCACCGGTATAACCTTCACGGCTGTAGACCGCGCACTCTTTCAGATCTTTATCCAGTGCATGAGCAATCGCTTCGCCCATCGCCAGCGCGGTGCCTGATGGTGCATCCACTTTGTGGCGGTGATGCGCCTCAATGATTTCGATATCGGTGTAATCGCCCATCACCTTCGCCGCTTTTTCCAGCAGCTTGAGCATCACGTTTACCCCGACGCTGAAGTTGGCGGCGAAAACAATCGCAATACTTTCGGCGGCTTCGCGAATTGCCTGTTTACCCGCGTCGTCAAAGCCAGTGGTGCCGATAACCATGCCTTTCCCGTGTTCACGGCAAAAAGCCAGGTGCTTCAGCGTGCCTTCAGGACGGGTAAAATCGATGAAAACATCGAAATCATCTTTTACGCCATCAAGGCTGCTCTGCACCTTTACGCCAGTCGCACCAATACCTGCCAGCTCGCCTGCATCAGCGCCTAACAGTGAAGATCCTTCACGCTCCAGCGCCGCGCCGAGCTTCACGCCCTCAAGCTGCGCCGCAGCCTGAATCAGTTGCCGTCCCATACGGCCGCCCGCGCCAGCAATGGCAACGCGGATGTGTCCATCTTGCATATCTATTCTCTTCGTTAATACATTGTGAATCGTTTTCAGAGTAACCAGCGTCCGCATGGGCCGCCACTCTTAAACGGCGATAATTAGAATTTAACGTGAAACTCAGGCCGATATCAGTAAAAAGCATGATCGCTAGCGAAATCCGCAGGATTCACGAACCACCAGCGCAGGCGGCAGGATGATCCTTTTTGGCGGTTCGTCATTGCCCTGAATCCGGCTGAACAGCAGCTCTCCCGCTTTGCGGCCTATTTCTTTAGCGGCAACCGAAACTGTTGTCAGCCCAGGCTGAACCAGCGCCGCTTCCGTAATATCATCGAAGCCAACCAACGCGAAATCCCTTCCCGGTTCGCGCCCCGCTTTGCGCAGCGCCAGCATGACGCCCAGGGCGACAATGTCCTGATAGCAGACGGCGGCGGTTATCTCCGGATAGCGTTCCAGCAGCCTTTCCGCCACTCTCGCGCCGTCACTTTGTGTCGCCTGTGACGTCACAATCCATTCAGGTTTAGGCGACAAGTTATGCTCCAGCAGCTTACTGGTAAAGCCGCCAATTCGCTGTGCGCGGGTGCCTGAATTTTGGCTCCCGCCGATGAAGGCAATATTTCGGTGCCCCATTTTTAACAAATGCGCGGTTGCCATTTGCGTGCCGAGGAAATTATCGGTGCCGACAAAATCGAAGTCAGGGTCATCAAGCGGACGAACCACCATAATCGCCGGAATATTGCGACGCTTCAGACCATCAAAAAAGGCCTGAGGTGTGCCGCGAGCCGCGCAAAGCACCATTCCGCAAGCGCTGTTGCGCATCAGCGAATCGACAAACTTCTGCTGCCGCTCCTCCGACTCTTCGCTGTTTGCGAGGAACAGCAGCATTTCGTGGCGCTCCATTTCATGGCTGAGCCCGGCAGTCATTTCGCCATAAAAAGGGTTGGTGATGTCATGCAGCAGTAAACCAACCTGGTTGCTGCTGCGGTTACGTAAATTGGCGGCGGTCTGGTTGTAGACATAACCGGACTCGTCCAGCGCTTTTAATACTCGCTCGCGCGTTGCCTGCGAGATGCGCCCGCGGTTGCGCAGCACCATCGATACCGTTGCCGTCGAGACTCCGGCTTTCTCCGCTACCTGCGCCAGCGTGACTGTGGTCATGGTTCTTTCTCCTCTGCTTCCCACAGATTAATCGAATAACCTGTTTTTTGCATCTCTCCCTGTGAGATGTCTCACAACCGCTGACGTTAACGCCCTGATATTGCCCGTTTTGCCGGGTTAATCCCATTAACCACTCTTTTATCTTACGGTTAATCGATTAATCTCAACAAGGTAAGAAGTGGACGCAAGGACAGATCGATACACTTTGGGGGCCCTAATGCAATTAAGCAGTGTGACAACGGCAAAACTGATCTTTCTGGATAAAGCGTGGCAAAACCGACGCGAGATTATCGATGCGCTTTGCCAGTGTCTTTATGAAGAGGGCGCAGTCAGCGATAAAGCGTTATTTGAAGAGGCCGTCTGGCAGCGGGAACAGCTTTCAGAAACGGGTTTTGAGCAAGGGATCGCCATTCCACATGGCAAATCTTCCACCGTAAAACGCCCGACGTTTGCCGCGGTACGCCTGACGCAGCCAGTGGAAGACTGGCCGACAATGGGGGGCGAAGACAGCGTTTCACTGGTTTTTTTACTGGCGGTGCCAGATGGCGACGACGCAGGCCATCTGCGACTGCTTTCCTCGTTAAGCCTCGCGCTGATGGACGAAAATAACGTCGCGGCATTAAGAGCGGCACCCACCGTTGACGCGTTTCTGGCGAAGCTGGATGTCAGCGAAGCCCCGCAGGAAAAAGTTGTCGTCAATGAAAGTGGGAAAAGCCTGGTGGTCATCACCTCCTGTTCCGCCGGGATCGCCCACACCTACATGGCCGCCGAAGCGCTGGAGAAGGCCGGCGCGGCGAAAGGCATTCGCGTATACAGTGAAAAACAGGGAGCCAGTGGCACCGAAGATGAGCTGACGCCGGAACAAATCGCGCAGGCCGAAGGCGTGATTTTTGCGGCGACCCTGCCGCCAAAAGGCCGCGAGCGCTTCGCCGGAAAACCTTTCATCAGCACCTCCGTGTCCGAGCCGCTGAAAGACGCGGAAGGCCTGATCGACAGAATTTTGCAGCAGCCGGACGGCATTGTGGCTGCGGACGCTAACGCTACAACCGTCACATCCTCGCGGCCGCAGTCCTTTGGCGCGCGGCTGTATCAGGGCGTATCGAGCGGCATTTCTTACATGATCCCGGTGATTGTTGCGGCGGGTCTGATGATTGGCATCGGGCAGCTTTCTGCCAGCATGGTGGGCGTGACTGCCATTGGCGAAGCGCGCTACGGCAGCGATCCGAATACCTTTTTGCAGATCTGCCACTACCTGACGCAGTACGGCAATATGATCATGAAGTTTATGTATCCGGTGTTTGCGGCCTTCATGGCTTACAGCATTGCCGACAGACCGGGGCTGGTGCCGGGCTTTATCGGCGGTGCGTTTGCGGGCGGATTGCACTACACATTGTGGGCGCAGACAGGCGGCATTCCTTCCGGGTTCCTTGGCGCATTGCTGCTGGGGATGATCGCCGGGCTGCTGGCTGATTGGCTCAACCGCCACATTCACCTGCATAAACACCTTCAGGCGATGAAGCCGATGCTGATTGTGCCGGGCATTTCGGTGCTGGTTATCTTCTTCCTCAATTTTTACTTTGTCGATCCTGTGTTTGGCGGCATTAACCGTTTCTTCCAGCAGTTTATTCTCGACCACGGTAACTCCAGCGCACTGACGCTGGCGGTGATCATCACGTCGCTTACGGCGTTCGATCTCGGCGGCCCTGTGAATAAATCCGCTGGGGCGATCGCCATCGGGCTTGCTGCCGATCATATCTTCCCACTCACTGCGCGCGTGTTGGGTATTGTCATCCCACCGATTGGCATTGGCCTGGCGACGGTGATCGACCGCTATGTCGTGCGCCAGCGCGTGTTTGACGAAAACCAGCGCGTGACAGGCACCACTTCGCTGATCCTAGGTTTTCTCGCCATTGGCGAAGGGGCGATCCCGTTCATGTTGAAAAACCCGGTAATCACCATCTCCATCAACATTACCGGGGCGATTATCGGGTCGCTTATTGCCATCAGCTTTGGCTCCGTCCAGTGGTTCCCGCTGCCCGCAATCTGGGGCTGGCCGCTGGTGCAAAACCTGCCTGCTTATCTCGCGGGCATGACCACTGGCGTGTTGTTTATCGCCTTCGCTAACGTTTTTGTCCGCTTTTATCTGATTAAAGCCGGCAAGATGACACTGAATTAACCGGGAAAGGGTTATGACTCGTAAAGATGTCTACGTTGTGCCCCACTGCCACTGGGACGCCGAATGGTATTTCACCTGCGAAGACTCGCACATTCTGCTGATCGAAAATATCGACTACCTGCTCGACCTGCTGGAAAGCCGTGAAGATTTTCCGAGCTACATCTTTGACGGGCTATCGATTGTGCTGGACGAATATCTTCAAATTCGCCCGGAAAACGCCGGGCGGTTACGTAAACTTATCCGCGAACGGCGGTTGCAGGTTGGCCCCTGGTACACGCAGTGTGACTCCCTGTTGATCCGCACGGAATCGCTGATCCGCAATTTGCAGTGCGGCATCAACATTGCCGAAGGGTTTGGCCACAGCATGAACATCGGCTATATGCCGGATATTTTTGGGCAGCACACCTGGCTGCCCGCGCTGTATCGCGATTTGGGCATTGAGTACTGTGTACTGCAACGCGGGGTGTATACCGATCAGCTAGACGGCGATCTGAATTTTAAATGGCAGGCACCGAATCAGGTCTCGATTGCGACAAACTATCTTTATTACGGCTACGGACCGGGCAAATTTTTAGCCGCCGACGACGACTATCTGACACACCGCCTGCTGCCGATCCTGCAACGCCTCGGCGAGATGAACAGTCATACCGACAACCTGCTGCTGCCCTGCGGCGGTGATCAGGTTCTGCCGAACGCCCTATTCCCACAAACTGTCGAGAAGCTGAATCAGCTCGGGCTCCCTTACCACTTTAAAATGGCGAGCTATGAGGACTACATGGAAGAGACGTGGCGCGAGCACGATTTCAGCCACACCATCGAAGGCGAGCTGTACGCCTGCCAGAAATCACGTATTCACCGAACCTGCCACTCAACCCGTTACGACATCAAACGCCAGACCTGGCAGACGGAACACCTGCTGCTCGATAAGCTCGAACCGCTCACCGTCATAGCCAGCCAGCTCAACATCCACTGGCCCGAACCGCTGATGGAAGAGTTGTGGAAGAAAGTGTTCTCCGCGCACGCTCACAACGGCATCGAGGCCAGCAACGCCGATGCGGTAAACCACAACATTATCCATCGTCTGATGGGCGTTGAGCGCTCCGCGCTTAGCCTTATCAATCTGCTAAAAAAGAAAATCAGCCACAGCATTGCGGCGACGCTCGGCGAGAGCAACATCCTGGTTGTCTTCAACTGCGATCTTCACCCGCATTACCAGCTGGTGAGCGCCGTGGTCTTTACGCAGCAACAGAATTTCACCCTGAGCCGCAATGGCGTCACCGCTGCGCATAGCGTGGTTAGCCAGCAGCGCTTGAGCGGCGGGCAAAGGGTGATCGTCACCGCGGCTGGGGAAAAACTCGAAGCGGTGGAAGACTACTGGCGCAGTGAGATCCTGTTCCCGGTCAGCGATCTGAACGGTCTGGGTTATCAGACCTGGCAGGTGAATGAAACGGCGTCTGCTGTCTCTGTTTCGTTACCGCAGCTTAGCCAAAGCATCGAGAACGATTGTTATCGCGTCGACATCGACAATGGCGACATCACACTCACCGATCGCCACTCCGGAGAACGCTACCCCGCTTTGTTGCACTTTAGCGATTGTGCCGACGATGGCGATGAGTTCGATTTCGCGCCGCTTGAACACGACACACCGCTTACGGCAAGTCCATTCAAAGTGATCGCAGCCGAGACCCTCGCCCATACCGCGTGGATGACGCTGGAATGCTCGCTGCAACTTCCGTCTGATATCACTCATCGTAGAGCGAAAGAGCGTGATCAGAGCATGACGATCCGCACCCGGCTGGAACTGCGTCAGGGTGAAAACTGGCTGCGCGTGCAGCATGAACTGACCAACGCCGCCTGCGATCACCGTCTGCGTGTGCATCTGAACACGCCGATTTCATCCCCTCAATTTAGCTGGGCCGATCAGGGCTTCTCTTTAGTGCGCCGGGAAACGGTCAGCCGCTACGTCGACGGATGGCGTGAAAAAGGCTTTGTCGAAAAACCGGTGCCGATTTACACGATGGAAAACGGCGTCTTCCTGCGCGACGACACCCACTGCGTTGGTGTACTGACCAAAGGTATCAAAGAGTACGAAGTGCTGCCTGAAAATAATGCTCTGGCGCTGACGCTGTTCCGCAGCGTAGGCCTGCTTGGCAAAGACGACACGCCGTGGCGACCAGGCCGCGCCTCTGGCATCAACAACAAAGTGGTGCCGACCCCGGACGCACAGATGCTGCAAACCATGGTGTTCGACTACGCCGTGTTCATTACACCACCGCAGTCTGATACGGCTCTGTTTAGCGCCTGTACTCGCTACCGCGAACGCTATCTGACCTATCAGTTTCAGGCATTGAATACCTTTGAGGAGCGCCTTGAGCGCTTCACGCTGCCGATGCCTTCTGCCCCGCAGAAACTGGCCGCCGAGTGGCTCTCACTCAGCAATCCGCAGATTCAGGTGAGCCTGTGCAAACCAGGATCAATCGGCGAAATCACGCTTCGGCTGTTCAACCCCGGCGAGCAGGAAGAGACGTTCAGCCTCACCAGCCCTTATGCGCTGCAACTCTGGCGCGTGTCGCTGCGTGATGAAAAGCAAGAGCCGCTCTCAGGCGAGATTACGCTGAGGCCCTGTGACTATCTGACGTTAAGCCTCGCTTTGGCGCAATGAGGGAGACCCGCATGAAACCGACGACCTACGATAAATTTCCTGAAGTGGCCGTTCAGGGCCATGACCACGAAGCCTTGCAAGGCTGGCCAAGCGTCATTTCATCGCTGCGCGACAGGCTGACTTCATCAGCAAAAACAGTGCTGGTTATCGACTGCTACCCAGGCGTACGGCTGGCGGAACTTGAACCACACCTCGCAGGACTGAACGCCACACTAACGCTCAATGTGGAATCTGCGCGGCAAAACGAAGTAGCGCTGCATACGCTGCTGGCAAGAAACCTGACGGATGACCGGGTGTTCGGCGTGCAGTCCTGCCATCAGCTCCGCGAGTTTTTTGATGCCGACCGCCTGGAGGCTTTGCGCCAGCAAATTACCAAAGTGCAGCAAGGCCTGGTGATTGTTTACGGGCCGGGAGCGGCACTGGCGCATGACGGCGACGTGCTGGTGTACGCCGACCTGCCGCGCTGGGAAATTCAGCAGCGCATGCGCAGCGGCGAACTTGGCAACTGGGGCGTGGAAAATCAGGATGAGGATATTCTGCGCCGCTATAAGCGTGCGTTTTTCATCGAATGGCGCGTGTTCGACAGGCACAAAAAGCCGTTGCTCAAACGCACCGATTTCCTGCTGGATACGACTCAAACGGACTTACCGAAACTGGTCAGCGGCAACGCGCTGCGCGCCGGGTTATCGCAAACCGCACAGCGCCCTTTCCGCGTCGTTCCGTTCTTCGACCCTGGCGTCTGGGGCGGCCAGTGGATGAAAAACCAATTCGATCTCGATCCCTCGAAGCCTAACTATGCCTGGTGTTTTGACTGCGTGCCCGAGGAAAACAGCCTGTTGCTACGGTTTGGCGACGTGCGGATCGAGATCCCTTCTATAGATCTGGTGCTCTTACACCCGCGCGAACTGCTGGGTGAGAAAGTGCACGCCCGCTTTGGCGCGGAATTCCCGATCCGCTTCGATTTCCTCGACACCATCGGTGGGCAAAATCTGAGCTTCCAGGTTCATCCACTGACGGAATATATCCAGCAGCAGTTCGGCATGCATTACACCCAGGACGAGAGCTATTACATTCTGGAAGCGGAACCCGATGCCGTGGTGTATCTCGGCACCAAAACGGGTACGGAACCTGCGGAGATGTTTGCCGATTTGCATAAAGCGGCACGAGGAGAAAAAGCGTTTGATGACCAGCGTTTTGTTAACCAGATCCCGGCACGTAAACACGATCACTTCCTGATCCCGGCGGGCACCGTGCACTGTTCGGGCTCCGGCACGATGGTGCTGGAAATCAGCGCTACGCCGTACATTTTCACCTTCAAGCTCTGGGACTGGGGAAGGCTCGGCCTCGACGGCTTACCGCGTCCTGTCCATCTGGATCACGGTGAGCAGGTGATTGACTGGCAGCGTGATACACAGTGGGTTAACGAGCATTTGGTTAATCACGTTGAACCGTTGGGTGAAGGTGACGGCTGGCGCGAAGAGCGCACGGGCTTACACGAGCGAGAGTTTATTGAAACCCGCCGCCACTGGTTTACGCAGCCGGTCACTCACCACACGCAGGGCGGTGTCAATGTGCTGAACCTTGTGGAAGGTGACGAAGCCCGCGTTGAAAGCCCATCTGGCGCGTTTGAGCCCTTCGTCGTGCACTACGCCGAAACCTTTATCATTCCGGCAGGCGTGGGCGAGTATCGCATCACTCCGTGGGGCAAAGGTTGCGGGCAACAGCTGGCCACCGTAAAAGCCTGGGTCAGGGGGTAAACATGATCCACATTATCGTCGCGTCGCATGGCCCACTGGCAACGGCACTGATGGCCAGCGCCAACATGGTCTATGGCGACTTACCCGGAGTTTACGCCGTCACGCTCAACGAGAGCGCTGGCATTGAAGGGTTTAAACAGGATTTTGCCGCGATATCAGGAGAAGCCCGAAAGCACGCTGATGGCGTGCTGGTGTTATGCGATATGCAGAGCGGCACACCGTGGAATGTGGCCTGTCACGCGGCATTTTCACCTCAGACAACGCCTCCCATGGCCGTGCTGGCAGGCGTAAACCTGCCGATGCTGCTGCAAACCGATGATATTCGCGAGATGACAGACGTTCATCAGGCGGCTGAGCACCTGCTCTCTCTGACCCAACCCACACTGGTGATTGCCGCCCCGGTAACGCTTTTACACTCTGATGATTTTTAAGGAGTTCATGATGAGTCTTTCCTTTGTTCGCATTGATGATCGCGTTATCCATGGACAGCTGGTGACCCGCTGGGCAAAAGAGCTGCCTTGCGACGGCATTGTCGCCATAGACGACGCCGTTGCGGCCGATCCGCTGCTCTCTTCGGTGATGAAAGGCGCGGTTTCTGACATCAAAGTCTGGCTGTTTGATACCGCCACCGCCATCGAAAAACTGCCGAAAGTGATTGCCAGCGAGAAGCGTTATTTCGTCATTGGCAAATCTCCCGTCACCCTACAGCGCATTGAACAGGCCGGGATCAGCCTGAAAAACAGTAACGGGAAAATCAACGTTGGCCCGATGAGTGCCCGCGCGAACACCACCACCATTGGCCCAAACCAATCGGTCAACGCGGAGGAGATCGCCGCCTTCGAGTGGCTGAGCGCCCAGGGCCATCAGGTCGAGTTTCGTCTGGTGCCCGATGCGAGCCATTACAGCTGGCAGGACGCCCGGCAAAAACTGAAATAAGGAGCAGAAGATGATTTTCGAAGCTACCCTGATTGGCCTTCTTTGTTATCTCGGTGCGCTCAGCAGCCCCTGGCTGTTTGGCCTGACCGGCGGCTGGTATCTGATTACCCGTCCGCTGGTCTCCGGGATGCTGGTTGGCCTCATCCTCGGCGATGTCAAAACCGGCATTATGATTGGTGTTGCCGTACAGGCTGTCTACATCGCCATGGTTACGCCGGGCGGTTCCATGCCCGCCGACTTAAACTTTGTCGCTTACCCCGCCATTGCGCTGGGGATTTTGTCCGGTAAAGGGCCGGAAGTGGCGGTCGCCCTGGCAGCGACAATCGGCATTGCCGGCACCATTCTCTTCAATACCATGATGGTGCTGAACTCCTTCTGGAACCACCGGGCGGATACCGCGCTAGAGCGTGGTGATGAACGCGGCATTTACCTCAACAGCGCCATCTGGCCGCAGACAACCAACTTCCTGCTGCGTTTTATTCCTACGTTCATCGCCGTCTATTTCGGCGCGCAGTACATCAGCGGTTTTATGGACAGTCTGCCGAAAGTGGTGATAGCCACCATGAGCGTGCTGGGCGGCATTTTACCGGCGGTCGGTATCGCTATCCTGCTCAAACAGATCATCAAAAACTACACCATGCTGATTTACTTCCTCGTGGGCTTTATCTGCATTGTGTTCCTGAAGCTCAACATGGTGGCGCTGGTGATTGTTGGCGCGCTGCTGGCGCTCATTCACTATAACTACAAGCCGGAAGCTCCGCAGCCTGCCGCTGCGGCCACGAAGGCTGACGATGAGGACGAATTCTGATGGAAGAACGTAAACTCACCCGCAAAGACCTGCGCCGATGCTGGCGCGCGTGGATGATGCATAATCTGTCGTCGATGAGCTTTGAACGTCTGGAATCTTTTGGCTTCTGTCTGAGCATGCTGCCGGTCGCCCGCAAGCTTTATCCCGATGCTGCTCAGCGCACCGAGATGCTGCGCCGTCACGCCTCCTTCTACAACACCGAGCCGCAGATAGGGGCCATTGTCAACGGCATGGTGCTGGGGCTGGAGGAGAAAAAGGCCAACGGCGAGCCCATCGACGGTGAAACGATCAACACCCTGAAAGTGGGCCTGATGGGGCCAATTGCCGGGATCGGCGACTCGATGATCCCGGGCATGCTGATCCCGATTCTCCTCAGCATAGGTATGGCGCTGGCGGCAGGTGGCAATATTCTGGGGCCGCTGTTTTACACCGTCGCCTGGCTTGCAATCATCGTGCCCGGGTCGTGGTTCCTGTTTCTCAAAGGTTACCAGATGGGTTCCGGTTCGGTCGAAATGCTGGTCAGCAGCAAATCGACCCGTCTGCGTGAAGCGCTGTCATTGCTGGGTGTCTTTGTGATGGGCGGCGTGGCGGCAAGCTATGTGAAGCTTGGCACCGGGCTGGAATTTATCACCAAGGATGGCGTGAATATTCACGTGCAGCAAATGCTCGACGGAATCTTCCCGCAGCTATTACCGCTGATTGTGGTGCTGGGAACGTGGTATCTGATGGCGAAGCGTGGCGTGTCGCCAGTGAAAGCGATGATTCTGCTGCTGGTATTGGCAGCTGTTGGCGTTGCTACAGGGCTGTTTGCATAGTGCCCGGCGGCACTGCATTTGCCAGGCCTACACGATCCCGTAGGCCGGGTAAGCGCAGCGCCACCCGGCAATTATTATGGATGGAAATTGCGCCACAGCGCGGCCGTTTTATCCGGCCGGGAAATGAACTGAAAACGGGCCGGGTCTTCAACGAACTGCTGGTAGATAGGTTCGCTGGTGATGCCAAATTCGCGGTATTCCCGCGGTGTGACCATCTGCAAACGACCCGCAACATAGTGTGAGTTGTGCTGCCAGATAATCTGCTGCTCCTGCAACAGCGGATACCAGGCGAGCCCTTTGTGTGCCCTCACCGCGTCGTATTCAAAACCATATTCTCTGTCGCACCACGCGCCGAACGTCAGCGGTTCATCAGGGCTGGCGGAGATTGTGGCGTGCCCCCAGCCGGGCGGCACCAGCACCTTTTCGCCAGGGCCTGCAATCACCGCAAAACAACGCCCGGGATCGTCCGCCACATACTCCTGCATGTAGATGATGGCTTTGCCCTGCCAGACCTCATACAGCTCCGGCGGCGACCAGCCGCTGTGCTGGCTGATGCGGTGAATATGCCCCTGGCTGCGGATGGGCTCCTCGCCCAAACGCCCTGCGGCATACGTGACCACGCCAAACAGCAGCATCCTTTTTTTAAGCTCTTCCCGATCCTGTAAACGTGCGACGTCCATGGCGATGGCATAAACCTCTTCCGGCCCCTCACAATCCGGCTCGCGCAAAGACGCTCGAATCTGATCGAGGCGACGAATTTCTGGCATCGGCCCAATCACCTCTTCGCCGTAGGTAAATCCCAGAGAAGGGTGATGGACGGTCATATCCAGCCCGTAGGGCAGTCTGGTTTCAGCCATTCTGCACCTCTTTCGCCATCAGTTTGAGATTCTGTACGGTCACGCGCTTAGCAAAGCCGCCTGCAAGCGAAGCGTAATCATGCCCGGCAACGCTCGGCCAGACCGCCAGAGCGGATAATATCTGGCTATCTGTGTTGATAAGACGATGAGCCGTAAAACCGGCAATGATATGCACTGAACCGGGATGCACCTGTTCCAGCCGCACCTTGCCTTGTTCATTTTGCAAAAGCAGCAGCCCTTCGCCCTGAAGGCCAAAGTAGACCTCGCCCTGTTCGCGCCGGGCGTGAAAATGCCCGCGAGTCATAAAATACTCATCGCCAACGCAGCCAGGATTCAGGTGAGTCACCCCGGTGTAAAGCTCGCCATCGCCAGAAGGCGAGTCGAACATCTCCACGGAGTAGACTGGCTGCGAAGGATCGCAACGCTGCCACGCATCAGTATCAGCAAACACGCCAGCCAGATCGCCAAGATGCGTCGTTTTTCGGATCAACGGTGCGCGTGACAGAGCACCGTTTGCCCATGCCACGTGAGGTGGCAGATGAAGAAGGGTTTTCATGTTTCTCTCCGGCCCGAGGAGAACAACATGGAGAGCATAGCAGATTAATCGATTAACCTTGCACAATTGAGCCGCATTAGCGAACTCACTCACATATTCAGATTAAGGCGCCAGGGCAAACACCTCTTCCACCCAACGCCGGAAGCCTTCAACATCAAGATCCAACGCAACCTGGGCATTGGCCGGTTGACCGAGACGTCCTTCGATATCCACGACGGTAGTGCCCGACGTGTACGTTCCCTGAGTTTCAACGGCAACAAAGCAAGATTTCAGGGTGAACAGTTCAGGACGAACCAGCCATGCGATGGCGCACAGGTCGTGCATACGTAAGCCGTTTGCCATACTGCCGCTGCGATAGTGGCTAAACAGCGAATGGAGCATTTTGCCTGTCTTATTAAGCTCAGGCAGTTTCGCCAGAGACTCCGGCGTTAACATCGCCTGATTCGTGACGTCGAGACCGCACATCACAATCTCTATCCCGCTCTGGAAAACCCGCGCTGCGGCTTCAGGATCAATCGCGATGTTGAACTCGGCATTCGGCGTAAAGTTACCTCGCCCGGCCGAACCGCCCATGATAACCAGACGTCGGATATTGAATTTGCACTCCGGATACTGGGTCAGCAGCAGCGCAATATTGGTTAGCGGCCCAATCGCCACCAGCGTCATCGGTTCTGTCGCACTCATCAGCTTATCGCGAATCGCCATGAAAGCAGGTTTTGCCAGAGGCTGACGCTGATGATCGACGAAGTCATACCCTTCCATCCCCGATTCGCCGTGGACGTAGGCTGCATCACGCAGCGGACGCAGCAGTGGCGTTGCCGCACCTTGAGCCACCGGAATATCAGCCTGCCAGAAATGCAGCAGTTGCAGCGCGTTGCGCGTTGTTTTTTCCACGGAAACGTTGCCTGCCACCGTGGTGATCATTTGCAGATCGAGCTCAGGGGCAAACAGGGCGGCGGCGATGGCCGCGGCATCATCAATGCCGGGATCGGTGTCGAGAATGAACGGTAAGGGCATGGTTCCTCCATAAAAAAAGCCAGGTGGTTAGCCTGGCATTCTTTCATACTTTGCGGACAAAAAACTTAGTCCACTTCGCGGATATCGAGCCGCAGCTCTTTCGGCACTTCGAAGACAATGTTCTCTTCGCGACCTTCCAGCGGAACCGCTTCGCCGCCACCCAGCTCCTGCAAGCGGGAAATAACATTCTGCACCAGAATGTCCGGCGCTGAAGCCCCAGCCGTTACGCCAACGCAGCTCGCGCTTTTTACCCACTCTTCCTGGATGTCGGTGGAGTCATCAATCAGAAACGCGGCCTTACCCATACGCTGAGCCAGTTCTGCCAGACGGTTAGAGTTAGACGAGTTTTTCGAGCCGACCACCAGCACCACATCTGCACGCTGCGCCAAATCTCGCACAGCTTCCTGACGATTGGTGGTGGCATAGCAGATATCGTCTTTGCGCGGGCCGATGATTTTGGGGAAACGTGCACGCAGCGCATCAATCACGTCAGAGGTGTCATCCACGGAAAGCGTCGTCTGGGTCATAAAGGACAGTCTGCCTTCATTCTTGACATTCAGCTTCCAGACATCTTCCGGCGACTCGACCAGATACATTCCCCCTTCCGGGTTGCTGTACTGGCCCATGGTGCCTTCCACTTCCGGGTGCCCCGCGTGCCCGATCAGGATCGACTCTTCACCACGACGGCTGGCGCGAGCGACTTCCATATGCACTTTGGTCACCAGCGGGCAGGTCGCATCGAAGACTGTCAAATCACGGCTCTTCGCTTCGTTACGCACCGCCTGAGAAACGCCGTGCGCTGAGAAAATCAGAATGGTGCCGTCCGGCACTTCGCTAATCTGCTCGATAAAGATAGCGCCGCGCTGACGCAGGCTGTCGACCACATAGCGGTTATGTACCACTTCGTGGCGAACATAAATAGGCGCACCGAAAATCTCCAGCGCGTTTTCAACAATGCTGATAGCGCGGTCTACACCGGCGCAGAAACCGCGCGGGTTGGCCAACAGGATCTGCATTTTACGCCTCCAGTGCCGGGTCTATCTCCAGCACTTCAATATCAAAATGAACGGTACGTCCCGCCAGCGGGTGGTTGAAATCGACGGTGATGGAATCCCCGTTAACTTCACGAATAACCCCTGGCATCTCGCTGCCATCCATTGCAGTAAAGAGCATGATTGCGCCGATTTCCGGCTCACCTGCGTCCATGAACTCGCGACGAGAGAAGTACTGGATAAGATCCGGACTTGGTACGCCAAACGCCGCATCAGGCTCCAGAGAGAAGGTGGTTTTATCGCCTTCTTTCAACCCTAACAGATGCTGTTCAAGGCCTTCTGACAGCGAGGCATCGCCAAGGCGAAACAGCGCCGGTTTGCCGTTGCTGCGCGTGGATTCAGCGGTAGAGCCATCATCCAGTTTCAGCGTGAAGTGCACCAGCACTGCGCTATTGCTCTGTACAGATTTAGACATGCAGGTTTGCTCATTAGTTATGCCCGGTGGCGGTTACGCCTGACCGGGCCTACAAAGACCTTTTACATCGTAGGCCGGGTAAGCGTTAGCGCCACCCGGCATTTTTCACGCTTGCTTTTTCGCAGCTGCGTTCGGCAGGAAGCCTTCCAGCACAATCAACGCCGCACCGATACAGATGGCTGAATCGGCGAGGTTGAAGGTGGCGAAGTGCCAGTTGCCGACATAGAAATCAATCATGTCGACAACAAAGCCGTGCCACAGGCGGTCGAACAAATTACCCAGCGCGCCGCCAATGATCAGCGCGTAGGCAATGTTATTCAGCTTCTGGCTGGCTTTGCCGCGGTACATCAGCACCGCCAGGATCACACAGATACCAATGGCGATACCCGCGAAGAACCAACGCTGCCAGCCGCCGCTGTCGGCGAGGAAGCTAAACGCCGCGCCATAGTTACGCGCATAGTGCAGATTCAAAGACGGGAACAGCGAGACCGTTTCCCCCAGCTCGAAGTGCTGGAGGATCAAGAATTTGCTGCCCAGATCGATTATCAGCACCACCACCACCAGCCACAGCCAGCGCAGTCCGCTTTTACAAATAGATTGGCTCATCAGGCAAACTTACGTTTCTCGCCTTCACCGGCGACGTTGCTGACACAGCGGCCGCAGATTTCTGCGTGTTCCGCCACCTGACCGACATCGGTCGTGTAATGCCAGCAACGCGGGCACTTCTCACCGTCGGCTTTCTGCAACGCCACTTTCAGGCCTTTCAGCAGTTCGCTCTGCTGTGCCTCGGCGGTTGCTGCTGCATAATCCGCAACAGTGGCGCCAGAGGTCAACAGGACAAATCGCAATTCATCGCCCAGTGCCGTCAGCTTCGCCGCCAGTTCTGGTTCAGCAAACAGGGTCACTGCCGCTTCCAGAGAACCACCGACTTTCTTGTCTGCACGCGCCTGTTCGATGACTTTGTTCACTTCACCACGAACCTGCAGCAGTACATCCCAGAAACCGTCGTTCATCGCTTCAGAGTCCGCCAGACCAAACAGGCCGGTGTACCACTCGCCAGTGAAGACGTATTTCTCGCGGTCACCTGGCAGAT
This sequence comes from Scandinavium sp., assembly GCF_051650185.1. Classification (GTDB taxonomy): domain Bacteria; phylum Pseudomonadota; class Gammaproteobacteria; order Enterobacterales; family Enterobacteriaceae; genus Scandinavium. Next base: position 23,058 of record NZ_JBOFIN010000086.1, on the reverse strand, counting down.
AGCCCCAGATTTCATCCGCGGTGAAGGACATGATTGGCGCCATCCAGCGAACCAGTGCTTCTGCGATGTGATACAGCGCAGTCTGGCAGCTACGACGCGCCCGGCTTTCCGCTTTGGCGGTGTACTGGCGGTCTTTGATGATGTCGAGGTAGAACGAGCCCATTTCGATGGAGCAGAAGCGCATCAGGCGCTGTACCACTTCGTGGAAGTCGTAAGACTCGTAGGCTTTCAGGATGTCTTCCTGCGCCGCCTGAGCACAACCCACGGCCCAGCGATCCAGAACGACCATCTCTTCTGGTTTCACCATGTCAGTTTCAGGATTGAAACCGTTCAGGTTCGCCAGCAGGAAACGCGCGGTGTTACGAATACGACGATAGCTGTCGGCAGCACGTTTGAGGATCTCGTCCGACACCGCCATCTCGCCGGTGTAGTCAGTAGAGGCCACCCACAGACGCAGAATATCCGCGCCCAGTTTGTTCATCACATCCTGCGGCGAAACGGTGTTGCCGATGGATTTGGACATTTTGCGGCCCTGACCGTCCACGGTGAAACCGTGAGTCAGTACCTGACGATAAGGCGCTTTGCCTTTCATCGCCGTGGAGATCATCAGCGAGGACATGAACCAGCCGCGATGCTGGTCAGACCCTTCCAGATACATATCCGCTGCGTGACCAGAGAACTCCGGACGCACATCAACAACGGAAGCATGTGTTGATCCGGAATCGAACCACACGTCGAGGGTGTCTGGCACTTTCTCATAAGTGTCAGCATCGTCACCCATGATGTCGCGCGGATCGAGATCCCACCACGCCTGAATGCCGTCCTGCTCTACGCGTTTAGCGACTTCTTCCATCAGCTCAAGCGTGCGTGGATGCAGTTCCTGCGTCTCTTTATGCACGAACAGAGACATCGGGACGCCCCAGGTGCGCTGACGAGAGATACACCAGTCAGGACGGTTAGCGACCATGGATTCAATACGTGCCTGGCCCCAATCCGGGATCCACTGCACGCCTTTAATCTCTTTCAGGGACTGCTCGCGCAGACCTTTCTGATCCATGCTGACGAACCACTGCGGGGTCGCGCGGAAGATGATCGGCGACTTGTGACGCCAGCAGCACGGATAGCTGTGTTGCAGCTTCTCAACGTGCAGCAGCGCACCGCTGTCGCGCAGCATGTTGACGATGATGTCATTGGCTTTGAAGACGTTGATGCCATCAAGCGTTGGGTAAGTGCCTGGCAGATACGCGCCATCTGGGCCTACCGGGTTCGCGATTTCCAGACCGTACTTCAGGCTGATGTTGTAGTCGTCCGGGCCGTGACCACCTGCGGTATGCACCGCACCAGTACCTGCGTCCAGCGTAACGTGATCGCCAAGGATTGCCGGCACGTCGAAATCGAGGAACGGATGTTTAAAGCGCATCAGTTCCAGCGCGTCACCTTTCACGGTGCCCAGCACGGTGAATTCAGTGATGTTTGCACGCTTAAGAACGCTTTCCACCAGATCTTTCGCCAGGATCAGCGCCTGACCATCAACCTGTACCAGCGCATAGTCGAACTCTGAAGACAGAGAAATTGCGCGGTTCGCTGGCAGCGTCCACGGGGTGGTAGTCCAGATGACCAGTGAAACCGGGCCGTTTACGGAAGCGACGCCGAACTTAGCCTTCACCGCATCCTGATCGACGGCGTGAAACGCAACGTCGATAGAAGGAGAGGTTTTGTCGTAATACTCCACTTCCGCTTCCGCCAGCGCAGAACGGCAATCCACACACCAGTGAACCGGCTTCGCACCTTTATGCAGATGACCGTTGCCGATGATTTTACCCAGTGCACGGATGATGTTGGCTTCAGTATTGAAGTCCATGGTCAGATACGGACGAGACCAGTCGCCCAGCACGCCCAGACGGATAAAGTCTGCACGCTGGCCATCAACCTGAGTCGCGGCATATTCGCGGCATTTCGCACGGAATTCAGCGGCGGTAAACTTCTCGCCCGGCTTACCAAACTCTTGCTCAACTTTCAGTTCGATTGGCAGACCGTGGCAATCCCAGCCAGGGACGTACGGGGAGTCGAAGCCCGTCAGACCTTTGGACTTAACGATAATGTCTTTCAGAATCTTGTTAACAGAGTGACCAATATGAATGCTGCCATTCGCATAAGGAGGGCCATCATGCAGAATGAACGTCTTTTTGCCTTTTTTCGCTGCACGGATGATGTCGTAGAGGTCATCATCGGTCCAACGGGCCAGCATTCCCGGTTCGCGTTTGGCGAGGTCGCCACGCATCGGGAACCCTGTTTCCGGCAAATTCAGGGTTGATTTATAGTCACTCATCAGATTCTCGTTTCCGTATTGATAACGTTGGCATTACGCCGGGTTTGATAGCCCAAACAACGCTCGGGCTGTTAACTCATCTCGCGCGATTTGCGCTTTTAATTCGTCCAGCGAGGAAAAACGCTGCTCGTTGCGGATCTTCTTCCGCAGTATGACATCGATATGGCGACCATAGAGGTCCATTACAACGTCCAGTAAATGCACTTCTAACTGCTGACGTACACCCGCGACGGTTGGGCGAGTGCCGATATTCGCAACGCCTGGAATCAGCTTATCGCCGAGACCTGCGACTTCGACCGCATACACCCCTTTCACCGGGGAAACCTGGCGACGCAGCGGCAAATTCGCCGTTGGAAAGCCAATGGTGCGGCCAAGCTCATCGCCGTGCACCACTCGCCCTGAAATGCTGAAAGGATGGCCCAGCAGCGTTTGCGCCAGTTCCAGATTGTCTTCAGCCAGCGCCTGGCGAACCGCCGTGCTGCTGATACGTAATCCGCCTTCGCAGAAGGTTTGGGTGCTGGTGACATCAAAGCCAAATTCAGCGCCAGCCTTCTGTAATAACAAGAAATCCCCTTCGCGACCAGCGCCAAAGCGGAAATCATCTCCCACGGCCAGATACTGGACGCCGAGGCGTTTGACCAGCAGATCGCTGATAAATTCCTGCGCAGTGAGTGCGGCGAAGCGCCTGTCGAAACGCACACACAGGACATAATCCACATCGCTTTCACTGAGATAACGCACTTTTTCGCGCAATCTCGTCAGGCGAGCGGGAGCCTTGTCGGTCGCAAACAGTTCCAGCGGCTGCGGCTCAAAAATCATCACCACAACAGGCAGCCCACGCTCACGGCCTTCAGCGCGTAAACGCTGCAGTAATGCCTGATGACCACGATGCACGCCGTCGAAATTGCCAATGGTCAGCACGCACCCGTGCAGTGCCTGACTCAGATTGTGTATGCCGCGTATCAGCTTCATGTCTGGCTCAAAACAGTGAAAATCGTCAAAGTATACCTTGTAGAGCAGGCTACGTTAACCGACGATTGCACCTGAGAACCGAAAGATGCAAGGATTTCATCCACCTTGGGACGAAACTGGGTAAATTCCCCCTTGCCCCGGTGATTTTTATGGCGGAAAGGCTGTATTCGAAGGGCGCAAGCTGGTAGAATCCTGCGCCATCACTACGTAACCAAGTGTCGTCACATTAACGGCGCTTATTTGCACAAATCCATTGACAAAAGAAGGCTAAGAGGGCATATTCCTCGGCCTTTGAATTGTCCATATAGATCATATTTGGGAGTTGGACCTTGGCTAATATCAAATCAGCTAAGAAGCGCGCCGTTCAGTCTGAAAAGGCCCGCAAGCACAACGCTAGCCGTCGCTCTATGATGCGTACTTTCATCAAGAAAGTATACGCAGCTGTAGAAGCTGGCGACAAAGCTGCTGCACTGAAAGCATTTAACGAAATGCAACCAATCGTGGACCGTCAGGCTGCTAAAGGTCTGATCCACAAAAACAAAGCTGCGCGTCATAAGGCTAACCTGGCTGCACAGATCAACAAACTGGCTTAATCGCTACGCTGTTGAAGCTTTGTAGAAAAAACCCGCTTTTAGCGGGTTTTTTTATGTCTGCGATTCGGGCTTAGCGCGGTAACTCAAACAGCGCCGAGTAGTCACGATTGCAGATTCGCTGCACCGCAGGATGCTGAATCATGCGCTCGGCGAAAATGGCGTGGTACTCCTCCATCACGTTTTCCACCCGACCAATCTCCACGATATTGTCATCCGCATAAAGATCGTGTGCGTAGAGCGTCGGTGCGACAAAAATCGCATTGTGCGCAGCACCAAAGGCTTTCATTAACGCGGCATCATCGAACTCGCCCAGCACTTCGACTTTCAGCCCCTGAGTATTAATCCAGTTCAGTAGCTTACGACCAAGCATTGAACGACGCCCTGGGATCAGCAAGCGGCGCTCTTCCAGACAAGCGGGGAAAGGCTTCTCAGGCAGAGGGCTCATGCACCAGAAGCTGACGCTGCACTCACCAATTTTCACCGAGAACAGCCCTTCCTGCTGCGTGGAATCGATCGGGCAGTCAGAGATAATCATGTCGAGCTTATGCTGGCTAAGTTGCTCCAGCAGCATCTCATGGGTCGATTCAAAGCAGCGCAGATGGATTTGTTCATCTTCCACCACCGCGGCATCCAGCACGCCACTTACCAGCCGTTTTGACAGCGCATCTGCCACGCCCACATCAAACAGCAAGTTCGACTCTTTGCGGTAGTTGATGATATCGAGCATTTCCTGGCTCAGGGTGAACATCTTGTCCGCGTAACGGAACACCAGTTCGCCCAGCTCGCTCGGCTCAAGCCCTCGCCCCTTACGTTTGAACAGCTTGCCTTGCAGACGTTCTTCCAGGGCTTTGATTTGGCCAGTAATGGTCTGCGGCGTGAGAAACAGGGCTTCCGCAGCCCCCACGACAGACCCCTCTTTGTAAACGTGCCAGAAGTAATACAGATGGTTGTAATTGATATGAGACATTCGTTTCTCTCCCTGAACTATGCGCATCATGGCCGCCCGAAGGCGACCCTTCGTATCCTGTTATCCCGGGTAACGGGAGCCCTTGCTGCCCGAGCGAAGCAAACTATACCCGGTGACCGCCGCCAGAAGCGAGCCAATCAGAATCCCGAGTTTTGCCCATGTGATAAGCGTCGGGTCCAGGCCGCCGAAGGCCAGCGTCGAGATGAAAATCGACATCGTGAAACCGATACCGCAGAGCACGCTCACAGCCACAATTTGCTTGCATGTGGTCTCTTGCGGCAGCGTGGCCAGTTTCAGTTTCAGCGCTAACCAGCAGAACAGCCCAATCCCCAACGGCTTACCGATGAACAGACCCGCTATGATCCCCAGCGGTAACAAAGATGTCAGCCCTTCAATCGTCACGCCCTGGAGTGAAACGCCCGCATTGGCGAAGGCGAACAATGGCAGGATCAGATAAGCCACCCAGGGATGCAGCACGTGCTCCAGCTGTTTCGCCGGGGATTTACCCGCCTGCTCTTTCAGCGGAATAAAGAAGCCAACAATCACCCCGGCAAGCGTGGCATGCACGCCAGACTTCAGCACCGCCGTCCACAAAATCATACCGACCAGAATATAAATGCCGGTTCGACGAACGCCTGTCAGATTGAGGATCGCCAGCACGGCAATCGCCGCCGCGGCCACACCAAGAGACAGCAGTGACAGGTCGCTGGTGTAGAACAGCGCGATGATGATGATCGCGCCCAAATCGTCGATAATTGCCAACGCCATCAGGAAAATCTTCAGGGCGACGGGAACGCGGTTACCTAAAAGCGCCAGCACACCCAGCGCGAAGGCAATATCGGTTGCCGCCGGAATAGCCCAACCCTGACGAGCAATCGGGTCCTGGTAGTTAAACGCCAGATAGATAAGCGCTGGCACGACCATACCACCAATCGCCGCAATCACCGGGAAAGCGGCCTGCTGACGGCTTGCCAGGGAGCCCAGTACCATCTCACGCTTCACTTCCAGACCAATCAACAGGAAGAAGACGGCCATCAGGGCATCGTTGATCCACAGCAGCATGTTCTTGTTAATTTCCAGTGGCCCGACTTTGAGCTGTACGGGAGTGGAAAGAAATGCCTGATAGAGATGGCTGGTCAGCCCGGAATTGGCAAGGATCATCGCCAGTGCCGCCGCAATGATGAGGATGATGCCCCCGGAGGCCTCACTGCTGAAAAAACGCTGAAGATGTTTCACTTTTACTCTCTCTGTTGGTCTTATTATTCGATTAAACCATATTAACCGCTATAAACACTCGGCAAAATCAGGTTATTCGTGATAGTTAGATCGGCATAAGCGAAGTATAGCGCCAGAATGAAAAAGGCCCGGACTGGGTGGTCCGGGCCTTTGTTTTCAAGCAGCTGCTGAAGTTAGCGAGTCAGATCATCAAAGAATTTTTTCACGCCATCGAAGAAGCTTTTTGAGCGCGGGCTGTTTTTCTCGCCCGTTGGGCCGCCAAAGCTCTCCTGAAGATCTTTCAGCAATTGTTTCTGCTTATCGTTCAGGCTAACCGGAGTTTCCACTACAACGCGGCACAGCAGGTCGCCCTGTGCACCACCGCGAACGGATTTGACGCCTTTACCACGCATGCGGAACAGTTTGCCGGTCTGCGTTTCGCCAGGCACTTTCAGGTTTACACGGCCATCCAGCGTCGGCACTTCGATTTCACCGCCGAGGGCTGCCATTGCAAAGTTAATCGGTACTTCGCAGTACAGGTTATTCCCTTCGCGTTCGAAGATTGGGTGCTGCTTAACCTGCACCTGAACGTACAGATCGCCCGCTGGCGCGCCGTGCTCGCCCGCTTCGCCTTCGCCTGACAGACGAATACGGTCACCGGTATCGACACCTGCCGGGATTTTAACCGACAAGGTTTTGTTCTTCTCAACACGACCATGACCGTGGCACTTGTTGCACGGATCTTTAATCAGCGTGCCGCGCCCCTGACAGTGTGGACAGGTCTGCTGTACGGCAAAAAAGCCCTGACGCATCTGCACCTGGCCCTGACCGTGACAGGTTGGACAGGTCTGCGGTTTAGAGCCGGCTTTCGCGCCACTACCGTGGCAAACATCACACTCTTCCAGCGTCGGAATGCGAATCTCTTTGGTGACACCGCGAACGGCTTCTTCCAGCGTCAGATCCATGTTATAGCGCAGGTCTGCACCGCGTGATGCACGCTGACGCCCACGTCCGCCGCCAAAAATGTCGCCAAACACGTCGCCGAAGATATCGCTGAAATCAGCACCGCCGCCGCCAAAGCCGCCGCCACCGAAACCACCGCCGCCCTGCTCGAACGCCGCATGACCATACTGGTCATAGGCCGCACGCTTCTGCGCATCGGTCAGGATCTCGTAGGCTTCTTTGATCTCTTTAAATTTTCCTTCGGCTTCTTTGTCACCCTGGTTACGGTCGGGGTGGAACTTCATCGCCAGGCGTTTGTAAGCCTTTTTGATTTCACGCTCTTCCGCTGTTTTGGAAACGCCTAAAACCTCGTAATAGTCTCTCTTCGCCATCTCTTTTTATCTGCCCTTAACATGCGAGCACGGGCGTGGAGTAAACTCCGACGCCCGTGCCAGTTAATTACCCTGCATCAGGGCGATTATTTTTTATCTTTAACTTCTTCGAACTCAGCGTCGACAACATCGTCATCTTTCGCGTTGTTCGCGGAAGCATCAGCAGAACCCGCCTGCTGTTGTGCATGCTGCTGCTGAGCAATTTCTAGCAGTTTCTGGGAAGCCTGAGCCAGCGCCTGCATTTTCGCTTCGATATCCGCTTTGTCTTCGCCTTTCAGAGAAGATTCCAGCGCAGTCAGTGCAGACTCGATAGCGGTTTTGTCTTCAGCTGGCAGCTGTTCGCCTGCTTCTTCAACCTGCTTACGCGTGCTATGCAGCAGATGGTCGCCCTGGTTGCGGGTCTGAACCAGTTCTTCGAACTTACGGTCAGACTCAGCGTTAGCTTCTGCTTCACGCACCATTTTCTGGATTTCTTCTTCGTTCAGACCAGAAGAAGCCTTGATGGTGATTTTCTGCTCTTTACCGCTGTTTTTGTCTTTCGCGGAAACGTGCAGGATACCGTCAGCATCGATGTCGAAGGTCACTTCGATTTGCGGCATGCCGCGCGGTGCCGGGCTGATACCATCCAGGTTGAACTGACCCAGGGATTTGTTATCACCAGAACGTTTACGCTCACCCTGCAGCACGTGGATGGTTACTGCAGACTGGTTGTCTTCCGCAGTAGAGAACACCTGGCTGTGCTTGGTCGGGATGGTGGTGTTTTTGTTGATGAGCGCAGTCATCACGCCACCCATGGTTTCGATACCCAGCGACAGCGGGGTGACGTCCAGCAGCAGCACGTCTTTCACATCACCAGTCAGTACGCCGCCCTGAACCGCAGCACCGATAGCAACGGCTTCATCCGGGTTCACGTCTTTACGTGGCTCTTTACCGAAGAACTCAGCCACTTTCTTCTGAACCATTGGCATACGGGTCTGACCGCCGACCAGGATAACGTCCTGAACGTCAGAAACAGACAGGCCAGCATCCTGCAGAGCAACTTTCAGCGGCTCGATAGAACGGTTCACCAGGTCTTCGACCAGGCTTTCCAGTTTTGCACGAGTCACTTTGATGTTCATGTGTTTAGGACCGGTCGCGTCTGCAGTGATGTACGGCAGGTTCACGTCGGTCTGCTGCGCAGAAGAGAGCTCAATTTTCGCTTTTTCTGCGGCTTCTTTCAGGCGCTGCATCGCCAGCGGGTCGTTACGCAGGTCAATGCCCTGATCTTTCTTAAATTCTTCAACCAAGTAGTTAATCATACGGCTGTCGAAGTCTTCACCACCGAGGTGGGTATCGCCGTTGGTTGCCAGAACTTCAAAGGTCTTTTCGCCATCAACTTCATCGATTTCGATGATGGAGATATCGAAGGTACCGCCGCCCAGGTCATAAACGGCAATGGTGCGGTTACCGACTTCTTTATCCAGACCGTAGGCCAGTGCCGCTGCGGTTGGTTCGTTGATGATACGTTTGACTTCCAGACCTGCAATACGGCCAGCATCTTTGGTTGCCTGACGCTGAGCATCGTTGAAGTAGGCAGGAACGGTGATAACAGCTTCCGTTACCGGTTCACCCAGATAATCTTCCGCGGTTTTCTTCATTTTTTTCAGCACTTCTGCAGAAATCTGCGGAGGTGCAGTTTTGGTGCCTTTCACGTCCAGCCAGGCATCGCCATTATCAGCAGCAACGATTTTGTACGGCATGATAGCTTCGTCACGCTGTACTTCTTCGTCCTGGAAACGACGGCCAATCAGGCGTTTGATCGCGAACAGGGTGTTCTGCGGGTTTGTCACGGCCTGACGTTTAGCCGGCTGACCAACCAGAGTTTCACCGTCCTGGGTATAAGCAATAATAGAAGGCGTGGTGCGATCGCCTTCGGCGTTTTCCAGCACACGCGGAGTGTTGCCATCCATAATCGCTACACAAGAGTTGGTTGTACCCAGGTCGATACCAATAATTTTACCCATCTAAACGTCTCCACTAAAAATTCGATCAACATGTGGTTGTGAACCTGTAATAAGGGCGAAACGTGCTGTTTCAAGCGCCCCGCTACGTTTTTTTTCAGGCTCACCACTGCGGTTGCATACAAGATGGGGTCGTTAGTTAACTCATCAAGGGGGAGGGATAAAAAATTTTTTAATTTCCCCCTGCTCAGATCATAGACGGCAGACACGGCACTGATTATTATGCCGCGCCCCGCAACCAGAGGATTGGCGTGGGGTTAAGACATTTCTCCCTTTATTAATAAGTTTTTGAGGAAATATGGTTAACACTAAGTTGGCTAACCCGGCACCGCTGGGACTGATGGGCTTCGGCATGACCACCATTCTGCTGAACCTGGCGAACAGCGGCCTTTTCCAGTTTGATACCGCCATTCTGGCGATGGGTATTTTTTACGGCGGCCTGGCACAGATCTTCGCTGGCCTGCTGGAATTTAAGAAAGGCAACACCTTCGGTCTGACCGCGTTCACCTCTTACGGCTCTTTCTGGCTGACTCTGGTCGCCATTCTGATCATGCCGAAAATGGGCCTGGCAGAACCGGCTAACGCGCACTTTATGGGGATGTATCTGGGCCTGTGGGGCGTGTTCACCCTGTTCATGTTCTTCGGCACCCTGAACGGTCCACGCATGCAGCAGTTCGTCTTCCTGAGCCTGACCGTGCTGTTTGCCCTGCTGGCTATCGGCCACCTGGCGGACAACGAAGGCATCGTTCACATCGCGGGCTGGATTGGTCTGGTGTGTGGCGCAAGCGCTATTTACCTGGCAATGGGTGAAGTGCTGAACGAGAAGTTTGGCCGTACCGTGCTGCCAATCGGCGAAAAGCACTAAGTTTGATGTCTTTCGTGCCCGGCAGCGCTAGCGCTTGCCGGGCCTACAAGCCGGGCGTTGCCCGGCTTTTTTATGACGTCGTTAAAGGCGCGCTTTCGCGGGCTATGTAACTCTGTCGCAACCAGACGCCTAATCCTAATCCCACCAGCGATAACGCCAGCACATACCAGGCTGGAGCCATCGGCGATACGCCCATCAGCAACGTCACCACGATCGGCGTTAACCCGCCAAAAATCGCATACGAAACGTTGTAGGAAAATGATATCCCGGTGAAGCGCACTTCCGCTGGAAATGCCCGAACCATGACATAAGGGACTGCGCCCACCACGCCGACGCACAATCCCACCAGGCCATAAAGCAGGAACAATTGCTCAGGATGCGAACCCGACAAGTGGTAAAACGCCCAGCTTGATGCCGCCAGCAGCAGGCTACCGATAATAAACGTGCGGCTGGCACCTAATTTATCTGCCGCAAGCCCTGCCAGCAAACAGCCCACGCAAAGCATGATCGTCGCGATGCTGTTGGCCTGCAACGTCAGTGCGGGTGCAAAGCCATAATGCTTTTGCAGCCACACGGGAGACATCAGGATCACCACCACAATGCCCGCCGACAGCAACCACGTCAGTAACATTGAGATAACCACGGCTTTCTGGTGCTTCATCACAACTGATTTTACCGGCAGTTCCTGCGCCAGCTGCTTACGCTGCTGCATCTCAAGGAAGACAGGCGTTTCCTGCAACCAGCGACGCAAGTACATCGCGACCAGGCCAAACGCACCTCCCAGCAGGAAGGGAATTCGCCAGCCACCGTCATGGATTGTCTGTTGCGTCATGCTGGTATTGATAAGCGTTGCCACCACCGAACCGAGGAGAATGCCGACGGTCAGACCCGCGGTGAGCGTGCCACAGGCAATACCGATTCTCTGCGTCGGCACATGCTCGGCGACAAACACCCATGCCCCCGGCACCTCTCCACCAATCGCTGCGCCCTGCAGCACGCGCATCAGCAGCAATAATAACGGCGCAACGATACCGACCGAGGCATACGTTGGCAGCAGGCCAATCAGCAGCGTCGGCACGGCCATCAGCAGGATGCTGAGCGTAAACATCTTTTTGCGCCCAACCAGATCGCCAAAGTGTGCCATGACGATCCCACCCAACGGGCGTGCCAGATAACCCGCAGCAAAAATGCCAAAGGTCTGGACCTGACGCAGCCATTCAGGAATATCGGCAGGGAAGAAAAGTTCCCCCACGACGGCGGCAAAAAAGACAAATATAATGAAATCATAAAACTCCAGAGCGCCGCCAAGTGCAGCCAGCGTCAGCGTTTTATAATCCTGTCGGTTCAGAGGTCTTGCGGAATGTGACATAGCGGGCCATTTGTTTTGATTAATTTACAGGTTTCGTAAAGAAAAAATTACTATACCGTAAATCATTGGTCAATCGATGACCCGCACAGGTTATGTCATAAAAGGCTTAATTTCAGGAGATTGTCTCGCGACGCGCGCTTTTAGGGCGAAATGCATCAACGACCAGGTCATCAGTCTCGACGTAAGGCCCTTCGAGAAGCTGTACACAATACGGTACACTTGCAAAAATCCCGTGCACCAGCACCTTGCCGCTCTCATCTTTGACGCCTTCCAGCGTTTCCTGAATCGACTTCGGCTGACCCGGCAGGTTGAGGATCAGCGCCTGTTTGCGGATAACCCCAACCTGACGAGAAAGGATCGCCGTTGGCACAAAGTGCAGGCTAATCTGGCGCATCTGCTCGCCAAAGCCCGGCATTTCACGGTCGGCGATCGCCAATGTGGCATCCGGCGTCACATCGCGGCGAGCAGGCCCCGTGCCACCGGTGGTCAGCACCAGGTGACACCCCATTTCGTCCACCAGCTCACACAAGGTTTGCTCAATGATCGACTGTTCATCAGGGATCAGACGGGTTTGCAGTTCAAAAGGGGATGTCAGGGCGCGGGACAGCCACGCTTCCAGAGCCGGAATGCCCTTATCCTGGTAAACGCCGTTGGAGGCGCGATCGGAGATGGAGACAAGGCCAATGCGTAGAGTGTTCATATCAATTCCGTTCAAAGTACAGTCAGGCGGAATGATACACGCTGGAGGGAAAAGGAGACAAATAGCAGAGTAGTAAGCGTGACCGGGAGCCCGGCCACGCGAAAAATGATTACAGCAGGTCGCCGATCATTTTTTCCAGTTTTTCCTGGTCGATGGCAAACTTACGGATACCTTCCGCCAGTTTGTCTACGGCCATTGGATCCTGGTTGTGCTGCCACAGGAACTGAGATTCCGTGATGCGCTCTGGACGCGCTTTCACTTCACCGGTGTAAACCAGTTTACGCTCGATAGCGCCGTCCGCTTCAGCCAGCTCTTTCAGCAGTGCCGGCGCGATGGTCAGGCGGTCGCAACCAGCCAGTTCCAGGATCTCACCGACGTTACGGAAGCTCGCACCCATCACGACTGTTTCGTAGCCGTGCTGTTTGTAATAGCTGTAGATTTCAGACACAGAAACTACACCTGGATCTTCTGCCGGCGCGTACTCTTTCTTGTCAGTGTTGGCTTTGTACCAGTCGAGGATACGGCCCACGAACGGAGAAATCAGGAATACGCCCGCTTCAGCACAAGCACGAGCCTGAGCGAAGGAGAACAGCAGCGTCAGGTTACAGTTGATGCCTTCTTTTTCCAGCTGTTCAGCAGCACGAATGCCCTGCCAGGTGGAGGCCAGTTTGATCAGGATACGGTCGTTGCTGATGCCAGCATCGTTATACAGTTTGATCAGATGTTTCGCTTTGGCGATAGAGGCTTCGGTGTCATAGGACAGACGCGCATCCACTTCCGTTGAGATACGACCCGGGATCAGCTTCAGGATCTCCAGACCGATGTTCACCGCCAGTTTGTCGGTTGCATCAACAATCTGCTGCTCGCGGTTGCTGCTCTGGCTTTTCGCCCAGGCAATCGCTTCATCAATCAGCTTGCGGTATTCAGGGATCTGGGCAGCGCCGAGGATCAGAGAAGGGTTGGTTGTCGCATCCTGAGGCTGATACAGCTTCATTGCCGCGATGTCTCCGGTGTCAGCCACTACGGTTGTGTACTGACGCAGGGAGGTCAATTTATCCGTCATGATAGTGTTTCTCTTTAAACAGCTGTTAGGGGGATGTAACCGGTCTGCTCCCGATAATATCACGCCCCCATATCAGCGCAACCGCAGACGGCCCAGTAGCGCAGAGTATGATAAACTCAGATTATTCGCTTGCTACCCGATAATGGATTGTCTGGAATGTGGTAGCGCTTACATTTGTCTTCGGCATCGATTAAAGGACGCTACATGCCTGAGTTTCTCTCATTCATCAACGACATACTCTGGGGCTCGGTAATGATTTACCTGCTGCTCGGGGCCGGAGTGTGGTTCACCTGGCGGACAGGTTACATTCAATTCCGCTACATTCGGTATTTCGGCAAAAGCCTTAAAAGCAGCCTGAGTCCACAAGCCGGCGGGTTAACCTCCTTTCAGGCGCTGTGTACCAGTCTTGCTGCGCGAGTAGGCAGCGGCAACCTGGCAGGCGTCGCCATCGCCATCACAGCCGGTGGCCCGGGTGCCGTGTTCTGGATGTGGGTATCGGCCATCATCGGCATGGCGAGTAGCTTCGCGGAGTGCTCACTGGCTCAACTCTACAAAGAACGAGACGCCACAGGACAGTTCCGCGGCGGCCCGGCGTGGTACATGTCACGTGGCCTTGGCATGCGCTGGATGGGAGTGATGTTTTCCGTTTTCCTGCTGCTGGCATATGGCTTAATTTTCAACACGGTACAAGCCAATTCAGTCTCAAGCGCGATGCATTACGCTTTCAACCTTCCTGAGTACGTAACGGGTCTGGGGCTGATGGGTTGCACGCTGTTAGTCATTGTGCGCGGTCTGCGTGGTGTCGCGAAGATTATGCAGTGGCTGGTGCCCGTCATGGCGCTGGTCTGGGTTGGCGCCAGCATTATCATTAGCCTTTGGCATTACGCCGCCATTCCCGCCATTTTCGAAACCATTATCCGCAGCGCATTTGGCTGGCAGGAAGCGGCCGCTGGCGCGGTGGGTTACACCATCAGCCAGGCACTGACCAGCGGATTCCAGCGGGGAATGTTCTCGAATGAAGCCGGGATGGGTTCAACTCCGAATGCCGCCGCAGCCGCCGCTTCATGGCCCCCGCATCCGGCTGCCCAGGGCATCGTGCAAATGATTGGCGTATTGGTCGATACCCTCATTATCTGTACCGCCACGGCGATGGTGGTGCTCATTGCAGGACATGACACAGCACAGAGTTCCATTGACGGCATTCAGTTAGTCCAGAAAGCGATGAGCACTATCGCAGGCAGTTGGGGCGCGAGTTTTATCGCCGGGATAGTGCTGCTCTTCGCCTTTAGCTCAATCGCCGCAAACTATATCTACGCCGAAAATAATCTGATTTACCTGAAGATGAACAGCCCGCGCAATATCTGGATTTTGCGGACAATCACGCTGCTGATGGTCATGATGGGCACACTGCTGAGTCTGCCGGTCGTCTGGCAACTGGCAGATATCATAATGGCTCTGATGGCCATCACTAACCTGACGGCGCTGCTGCTGCTTTCCCCGGTCGTGAGGATCATTGCCAGCGACTATCTTCGTCAACGCAAGCTGGGTGTCAAACCGGTGTTCGATCCAAGCCGCTATCCCGAAATTGAACAACAGATTGCTCCCGGAAGCTGGGATGATGTGCCACGCCAATAGCTGCTATCGATCCCTTTATGGCCGTTTTTTGCTAAAGTCTCGGAAAATGCCTGCAAGGACTGATTATGCTGATTCTGATTTCACCTGCGAAAACGCTCGACTACCAAAGCGAACTGGCGACAACCCGCTACACCCATCCTGAGCTGCTGGATCACTCCCAGCAGCTCATCACGGTTGCGCGCAAACTCTCCGCGCCGCAAATCGGCAAGCTGATGAGCATCAGCGATAAACTTGCCGATCTCAATGCCACCCGCTTCCACGACTGGCACCCTGATTTCACGCCGCAAAATGCCCGCCCGGCGATTCTGGCCTTCAAGGGCGATGTCTACACCGGCTTGCAGGCGGAAGAGTTCAGCGAAGCAGATTTCGATTTTGCTCAGCAGCATTTACGCATGCTTTCTGGTCTTTATGGCGTGCTGCGTCCGCTGGATTTGATGCAGCCCTATCGCCTGGAAATGGGCATTCGCCTTGAGAACGCTAAAGGCAAAGATCTCTATCAGTTCTGGGGCGAGATTATCACTAACAAGCTCAACGACGCGCTGAAAGCCCAGGGGGACGATATCGTCATTAATCTGGCATCCGATGAGTACTTCAAAGCGGTGAAACCGAAAAAGCTGCAAGGAAAAATCATCAAGCCAGTCTTCCTCGACGAGAAAAACGGCAAGTTTAAGGTCATCAGCTTCTACGCTAAGAAAGCGCGTGGCCTGATGAGCCGCTACATCATTGAGAATCGTTTGACGAAAATGGAAGAGCTGAAAGGCTTTGATAGCGAAGGGTATTTCTTTGATGAAGCCGCGTCGTCTGATAGCGAACTGGTGTTTAAGCGTCACGAACAGAAGTAAAAGCGAGGAAAGAGAACGCTTCAACCTCCTCCACGCGCCCTCACCCCGGCCCTCTCCCCAGGGAGAGGGAGAAAACCAAACCGCACTCTTCGGCTCTCTCTCCCCAGATGAGGGAGAACGTCAAACCCCGCACCGAACAGTTCCCTCTCCCTTGAGGGAGAGGGTTAGGGTGAGGGGGAGCTATCAATGGTGATGCCCATGATTGTCATGGTGATCGTGATGATGGTCATAGTGATCATCATGGTGATCGTAATGTCCACGCGGACGCCAGTGGTTGTTGTAACGCTCGTAATGATGATCCCACCAGTCATGGTCGCGCCAGTTACCACCATCCCAGTAGTTACCGCGGTTATCCTGATCGCCAATCTGTAATTTGACCGCTGGCACCAGCGTGATTTCTGAAGCGTGTACCATCACCGGAGCCACCAGCATCATAGAAAGCGCGAGGATCACAGGTTTCAATTTAGACATAGGTTACTCCTTTGCATCATTGCCCGTTATGGGTCGATGAAGTCAGAGTACCTGTTGCGAACCCCGGTTGTTATTCTCCGCAATCCCAATTTCTAAGTGCCCGCATTTAATGGGAATTCCTGCGTAATTTCTGCCATTTGTCTTCACATTCTCTCCCTAATCCGGGAATCATCCTGGCCTCAGGGAGAGAAAAATGAACACAATCAGGCCTTAGCCATCATCAGCTTACGAAGCGCAGCAAACTCGGCAGGCAATTCATGCGACAACAGAGGCAAGTCGGCGCGATCGGCCAGCTCTTTCGGCAACGGGAGTTTGGTGTCGAGAATCGCTTCCACGCTCTCTATGAACTTCGCTGGATGCGCCGTCCCCAGGAACAGACCGTATTCTCCGGGCTGGAGCTGGTCACGCAACGCGCGATAAGCCACTGCCGCATGCGGCTCAGAGGTATATCCGACTTCCTGAAGTTCACGCATGGTCGCTTTCGTCGTTTCATCATCCACGGCGGCATAGCCCAGCTCGTTCAGGCGCCACACTTTGCGACGGAACAGCTCTTCAACGCGCGGCCAGTTGTTCGGCTGGCTGACGTCCATCGCGTTAGACAGCGTCGCTTGCGTAGATTTTGGTTTCCATGCGCCTTCCTGCAGAAAGCGTGGCACCGTATCGTTGACGTTGGTCGCAGCAATAAAGCGCTTCACCGGCAGACCCAGTGATTTCGCCAGCAAACCCGCCGTTAAATCACCGAAGTTGCCGCTTGGCACAGAAATGACCAGCTGATTACGGGCTTCCTGTGGCAGCTGCGCCACGGCTTCAAAGTAGTAGCAAATCTGCGCCAGCAGACGGCTGATGTTGATCGAGTTCGCCGAGTTCAGGCCCAGCGCAACCTTCAGCTCTTCATCATCGAATGCCTGCTTCACCAGCGCCTGGCAGGCATCGAAATCACCTTCAATCACCACAGTTTCGATGTTACCACCCAACGTACAGAACAATTTTTCCTGTAACGGGCTGATTTTGCCTTTCGGATACAGGATAACGACGCGAACATTCTTCAGGCCGTAGAAAGCATGTGCCACGGCAGCCCCTGTATCTCCAGACGTCGCGGTCAAAATGGTCACAGGTTTATCGCCACTGATGTGCGTCAGCATCTGCGCCATAAAACGACCGCCGAAATCTTTGAACGCCAGCGTAGGGCCATGGAACAGTTCCAGGCAGCCCACATCTTCCTGAACTTGTTTCACTGGTGCAGGAAACGCGAAGGCCGCGCCCACACGAGCTTTCAGTTCATCAGGCGCAATTTCATCGCCAATAAAGGCTGAGAGAATTTTGGCACTGCGGGAGACGAAATCCAGCTTCAGCATGTCGTCGATCTCAGTCAGGCTGAATTCCGGCAAGTCGTGTGGAAAGAACAGCCCCTGATTTTTGCCCAACCCTTGCGTCACGGCCTGCGCGAAGCTGACCTGCTCATTATGATCTTTTAAGTTATACAGTTTCATTGGTTATCCCACTACGCGAGCGCCCGCTGTATCCAGCCGACAAATATGAACGAAGCCTTCCTGATTTTGCAGATAGTGTTTACTGAGCCAGTCTGCGACTCGTTGTGCGGTTCCTGGGTTGTCGCACAGGGCAAACATCGTCGGGCCTGAGCCTGAGATGCCGCTTGCCAGCGCGCCAATTTCCGCCACCGCCTGACGGGCTTCGCCGAAGCCTGGCAGCAATTTGGTGCGATACGGTTCGGCAATCACGTCTTTCATCAGCTTTGCGGCAAGCTGCGGCTGACGGCTATAGCAGGCGTGAATAAAGCCCGCAAAATGACGCCCATGCGCGATGCAATCCTGACGGCGATACTGCGCGGGCAAAATGGCGCGGGCTTCTGCGGTAGAAACTTTAATCCCCGGATAAGCCAGCACCCACAGCCATTCATCAAATGCCGGAATTTGCTGGCTGATAATGCCATTCTCTTCAAGCATCAGCTGAATGCCGCCGAGGAAGCAAGGGGCAACGTTGTCGTAATGCACGCTGCCGGAAATACGCCCTTCCAGCTCACCCATCAGTGAAAGCATCTTGCTGTCATTGAGGGGCTTGCCGCAGTACTCATTCATCGCCACCAGCGCGGCAACCACAGAGCAGGCGCTGGAGCCTAACCCGGAGCCAATCGGCATGTTTTTTTCCAGCGTCATGGCAACAGGCACCGTTTTGCCAATTTCCTGGCAGAAGCGTTCCCAGCACTGGTAAACGATGTTTTCACGCGGTTCTGTCGGCAGCTTGCTGGCGAAATGGCCGACGTTTTTCAGACTGAAGACATCAGCAGCAACGACTTCAACGTTGTCGCCAAGCAGCGTGCCATCCACCGGCGTGACCGCCGCGCCCAATACGTCGAATCCGACGCTCATATTGGCGCTGGACGCCGGGGCATAGACTTTAACCATCTTAAACTCCTAACTTCCAGGACAAGGTACGCAGCAGATCGGCAAAGACCCCGGCGGCCGTTACGTCGTTGCCCGCGCCATACCCGCGCAGCACCAGCGGTAACGGCTGATAATAATGGCTGTAAAACGCCAGGGCGTTCTCGCCGTTTTTCACTTTATAAAGCGGATCGTTGCCATCGACTTCAGCGATTTTCACCCGGCAAACGCCGTCTTCTTCGATATTGCCGACGTAGCGCAGCACTTTGCCTTCATCGCGAGCTTTGGCGATACGCGCCGCAAACTCATCATCCAGCTGCGGCAAGCGAGCCATAAAGCTGTCAGTGTCACCGCTGTCATCGAAATGCGAAGGCAACACAGATTCCACCACAATATCATTCAGTTCAAGGTGACGACCGGTTTCACGGGCGAGGATCAGCAGCTTACGCGCCACATCCATGCCAGAAAGATCGTCACGGGGATCGGGCTCGGTATAGCCCATTTCACGTGCCATACGAGTGGCTTCTGACAAGCTCATGCCTTCGTCCAGCTTGCCAAAGATAAACGACAGAGAGCCGGAAAGAATGCCGGAGAAGCGCTGCAATTCATCGCCAGCGTTGAGCAGGTTTTGCAGGTTTTCAATCACCGGCAGCCCTGCTCCAACGTTGGTGTCATACAGGAACTTACGACGAGAACCCGCTGCCGCCTGACGCAGCTCGTGATAGTAGTTCATCGATGACGTGTTCGCCTTTTTGTTTGGCGTCACAACATGGAAACCTTCGCGCAGGAAATCCGCATACTGATCGGCTACGGCCTGGTTGGAAGTACAGTCAACAATCACTGGATTAAGCAGGTGATACTCTTTCACCAGACGAATCAGTCGGCCAAGATTAAACGGCTCTTTGGCATCAGCCAGTTCGCTTTTCCAGTTATCGAGGCTCAAGCCGTGCACATTGGTCAACAACGCACGCGAGTTCGCCACACCGCACACACGCAGATCGATATGCTTGTTTTTAAGCCAGGTTTGCTGGCGCTTGAGCTGTTCCAGCAATGCTCCCCCCACGCCACCGACGCCAATCACAAACACTTCAATCACCTGATCGGTATTGAACAGCATCTGGTGAGTGACGCGAACGCCAGTCGTCGCATCATCGTTATTGACGACGACGGAAATGGAACGCTCGGAGGAGCCCTGCGCAATCGCGACGATATTGATATTGGCGCGAGCGAGAGCCGCAAAGAATTTTGCAGAGATGCCGCGCAGCGTGCGCATACCATCGCCCACCACGGAGATGATCGCCAGTCGCTCCATGATCGACAGAGGTTCGAGCAGCTCTTCTTTCAGCTCGAGGTAAAACTCATCTTCCATCGCCTTCTTCGCACGAGCGCAATCGCTTTGCGGTACACAGAAACTGATGCTGTATTCGGAAGAAGACTGAGTGATCAGGACAACGGAGATCCCGGCGCGGGACATGGTGGCAAACACGCGCGCCGCCATCCCGACCATGCCCTTCATACCTGGGCCGGAGACGTTGAACATCGCCATGTTGTTGAGGTTGGAAATCCCCTTCACCGCCAGGCCATCTTCGTTATGGCTTGAGCCAATAAGCGTGCCCGGAGCCTGAGGATTACCGGTATTTTTAATGAGACAAGGGATCTGGAACTGGGCAATCGGGGCGATGGTGCGAGGATGCAGAACTTTCGCGCCAAAGTAGGAGAGCTCCATCGCCTCCTGATAAGACATGGACTTCAGCAAACGAGCGTCTGGCACCTGGCGTGGATCGCAAGTATAAACGCCATCGACATCCGTCCAGATTTCACAGCAGTCGGCACGTAAACAGGCGGCCAGCACAGCGGCGGAGTAGTCAGAACCATTGCGGCCAAGGACTACCAGTTCACCTTTCTCATTTCCTGCGGTAAACCCGGCCATCAGCACCATATGGTCAGACGGGATCTGACTTGCTGCGATACGGCGAGTGGATTCAGCGATATCAACTGTGGATTCCAGGTAATGCCCAACGGCCAGTAATTTCTCAACAGGGTCAATCACGCTAACTTTATGACCGCGCGCTTCCAGCAAACCCGCCATAATGGCGATAGACAGCTTTTCACCACGGCAAATCAGGGAAGCATTAACGCCATCCGGGCATTGCCCCAGCAGGCTTATCCCGTGAAGCACATGCTTAATCTGGGCAAACTCTTGCTCAACAAAAGCTTTGAGCTGGGCGTGGGGGAAACCGGGTTGAATGTCGGCAAGACCCTGAAGCAGTTCGGCAAAAATGCGTTCGGCATCGCTGATATTGGGGAGTGCGTCCTGACCGCCAATGGTTTTTTCAATCATCGCGACCAGATGGTTGGTGATTTTAGCCGGGGCAGAAAGCACGGTGGCGACCTGCCCCTGCCTGGCGTTACTCTCCAGAATATCGGCAACCCGCAGAAAACGTTCTGCATTTGCCACTGATGTACCGCCGAACTTCAAGACTCGCATGGTATTACCCCTTGATCTTTAGCCGAAAAAAAAGCCCGCACTGTTCAGGTGCGGGCTTTTTTCTGTGTTTCCTGTACGCGTCAGCCCGCACCGATACCTGTGGTAATGGTGATGGTGGTAATGGTTGTCGTCATGCTGATGCGAATCATGGATGTTGTGTGCTCTGTTATTTTACTTTGTCTGTCGTCTGCCTATATTGGTTAAAGTATCTGCCAGGCTAAGTCAACGAATTTTTACATTCGTCACAATTCGTCATACCATTAGCCAGCACTGCCGACGCAGGTACTTCCTTCGCCTTTCACCACGCCATTGGCCACCAAGTTAGCGCATCAGCCCATAACAAATACTTATGACAGGACATTACTCTGCCAGATTTTTTTCAATATCGTGCAACAATCGGTGCAGCATGGCGGTGTCACGCTGCTCAAGCAGGCCGATTCGCTGCTGCAACCATTCCGTCAGTTTGACATCATCGGCCACCTGCAATTTTTCCAGTAACGACACGGTACGAGCTCGTAACGCCTGCAGCTGATGTTCATCCCCGGGTATTGCCGGAGTGGAAGAAATTTGTGTCAGCGCCGACAACTGATAGCAATAGACCATTACCGCCTGGCCGAGATTCAGTGAAGGGTAATCGGCTACCATCGGTACGCCGGTTAACACGTCGGCCAGTTCAAGCTCTTCGTTGGTTAGCCCAGAATCTTCACGTCCAAACACCAGTGCAGCATGTCCCATCCACTGTGACTTTTCCTGAAGCATCGGCAGCAGTTCTTGTGGTGTGGCGTAGTAGTGAAAACGGGCCCGGCTGCGCGCGGTTGTCGCGACGGTAAAGTCCACATCCACCAGCGCATCCGCAAGCGTTTTATACGTTTTTATATTTTCCAGAATATCGCCGGAGCCGTGCGCAACCCACTGCGCCGCGGGCTCAAGGTGCGCGGAGCTGTCGACTATTCGCATTTCTGTGAATCCCATGGTCTTCATAGCACGGGCGGCGGCACCGATATTTTCGGCTCTGGCGGGGGAAACCAGCACGATTGATAAGCGCATGTAATCTTCTCTTTATAGTGCAATCGCGGCAACAATGTGATGCACATCAACATATTGCGCGTCGCGAATTTACTTAGTTGCAACAAAAAACGGTGAAAAGGTGTTTCTTAACATATAAATAAGGTTAAACTATTATCTAAGAATTGACCTATTCAGCATGTTAACAGAACCGCTATATCCTTATGTTCTTATAGGGTATTTAAAATAAGAGTAGGGCTCGTATTTTGGATTCAATTTATTAATCAGTTTATCTTCGCAATCATTCCAAATGTTGAAAAAATGTGACAAAAGCTAGCATTTGGATGCGAAGATTTCACAAGACTGTTAACGTGCTACAATTGAACTTGATATATGTCAACGAAGCGTAGTTTTATTGGGTGTCAGTCGTCTCTTTGCCTGTTATGTTGCTGTTAAAATGGTTAGGATGACAGCCGTTTTTGACACTGTCGGGTCCAGAGGGAAAGTACCCACGACCAAGCTAATGATGTTGTTGACGTTGATGGAAAGTGCATCAAGAACGCAATTACGTACTTTAGTCATGTTATGCCGGTCATGTTAATTTTCGACATGCATCAGGCGGGTCAGGGACTTTGGTACTTCCTGTTTCGATTTAGTTGGCAATTTAGGTAGCAAACATGCAGACCCCGCACATTCTTATCGTTGAAGACGAGTTGGTAACACGCAACACGTTAAAAAGTATTTTCGAAGCAGAAGGTTACGATGTGTTCGAAGCCACCGATGGCGCGGAAATGCATCAGATCCTGTCTGA
>NZ_JBOFIN010000085.1:0-6338 GCF_051650185.1 Scandinavium sp. | reverse complement strand
CATATTTTTCCCGGGCTTCGTCAATATCCATCACTTCACGGGCCATCATTTTAAGACCCCCGCTGAAGTCATCAAAGCTGACCTGTCCGCTGACGATAAGTATGCGGTCTTTTTCCAGCAATTGCTGGTATTTATCCAGTGCGTCGGTGAATAACATCACCTCCAGACGCCCGGAACGGTCATCCAGCGTACAGATGCCGATGCGATTGCCGCGCTTGGTGACCATAACCCTCGCGGCAATAACAAGCCCCGCCGCCATGGTCATTTTACCACGATCGGTCGGATGCATATCTTTAAGCCTTACGCCGCCAGCGTAACGCTCAATCTCTTTTAAATACTGCGTAATCGGGTGACCGGTGAGGTACAGACCCAAAGTTTCGCGCTCGCCTTCCAGCACCACTGGCTCTGGCCATGGCATGCAGTTGGCGTAAGACTGTTCTACCTGCTCGGGTTCTTCTGCCAGAACGCCAAACATGTCAGCCTGGCCAATCGCCTCGGCTTTCGCATGTTGATCGGCGGCTTTGAGCGCATCAGGAAGCGAGTTCATCAATGCGGCGCGATGTGGGCCAAGCCGGTCAAAGGCTCCGGACATGATCAGCTTCTCGAGCACGCGTTTGTTCAGTTTCTTGATATCGGTGCGCGCGCAGAGATCAAACAGCTCGCGGAAGTAACCGCCGTTGTTACGTGCTTCCAAAATAGCTTCAATCGGGCCTTCACCTACGCCCTTGATTGCGCCGATGCCGTAAACAATCTCGCCATCGTCATTGACGTGGAAATGATACAACCCGGAGTTAATATCCGGCGGCAGGATTTTGAGCCCCATGCGCCAGCACTCATCCACCAGGCCTACGACCTTCTCAGTATTATCCATATCCGCGGTCATGACCGCCGCCATAAACTCGGCCGGATAGTGGGCTTTCAGCCACAGCGTTTGGTAAGAAACTAACGCATAAGCCGCAGAGTGGGATTTGTTAAAACCGTAACCTGCGAATTTCTCTACGAGGTCGAAAATTTTCATCGACAGCTCGCCGTCGACGCCGTTCTGGATCGCGCCCTCTTCAAAGGTGCCGCGCTGCTTGGCCATCTCCTCCGGCTTTTTCTTACCCATTGCGCGACGCAGCATATCCGCGCCGCCAAGGGTATAACCCGAAAGCACCTGAGCAATCTGCATAACCTGTTCCTGATACAGGATAATGCCGTAGGTCGGCTCCAGTACAGGCTTCAGGCTTTCGTGCTGCCATTGCACATCCGGATAGGAAATCTCTTCGCGACCATGCTTACGGTCGATAAAGTTATCTACCATCCCCGATTGCAGCGGGCCCGGACGGAACAGGGCCACGAGAGCGATCATATCTTCGAAACAGTCCGGCTGCAGACGCTTGATCAGGTCTTTCATGCCGCGCGATTCAAGCTGGAAGACCGCGGTGGTTTCCGAGCGTTGCAGCATGTCGAAGCTTTTCTTGTCGTCGAGCGGGATGGCAGCGATATCAATCGGCTCCAGCCCCTGTTTTGCCCGACGAGGGTTAATCATTTTCAACGCCCAGTCGATGATCGTGAGCGTACGTAAGCCGAGGAAGTCGAACTTCACCAGCCCGGCGTATTCCACGTCGTTTTTATCGAACTGGGTAACCGGATGGTTACCTGACTCATCGCAGTACAACGGTGCGAAATCGGTGATTTTCGTCGGGGCGATAACCACGCCACCGGCGTGCTTACCGGCGTTACGGGTGACGCCTTCAAGCTTACGCGCCATATCGATAAGCGCTTTAACTTCCTCGTCAGCCTCGTAAATTTCCGGCAGCTGCGGTTCAGCTTCAAAAGCTTTGGCCAGCGTCATGCCCGGATCGGGCGGCACCAGCTTGGAAATGCGATCAACAAAACCGTAGGGATGGCCCAGTACGCGGCCTACGTCGCGGATAACTGCTTTTGCCGCCATGGTCCCGAAGGTGATTATCTGCGATACCGCTTCACGCCCGTACATATCCGCGACGTGCTCAATAACCTGATCGCGTTTCTCCATGCAGAAGTCAACGTCGAAGTCGGGCATCGAGACACGTTCCGGGTTAAGGAAACGTTCGAACAGCAGGTCAAATTCCAGCGGATCGAGATCGGTGATTTTCAGCGCGTAGGCCACCAGTGAGCCCGCACCGGAACCACGGCCCGGGCCTACCGGCACGCCGTTATCTTTCGACCACTGGATAAATTCCATTACGATGAGGAAGTAACCCGGGAACCCCATCTGGTTGATAACCTGCAGCTCAATGTCCAGGCGCTCGTCGTACTCAGGGCGTTTTTCAGCACGCACGGCAGGATCAGGGAACAGGAACTCAAGACGCTCTTCCAGCCCTTCCTTCGATTTCACCACCAGGAAATCTTCGGTGGTCATGTCACCCGTCGGGAACTGCGGCAGGAAGTATTCACCCAGACGCACGGTGACGTTACAGCGCTTGGCTATCTCAACGGTATTCGCCAGCGCTTCCGGGATATCGGAAAACAGCTCGCACATCTCTTCTTCAGTACGCATGTACTGCTGTGACGAGTAGTTGCGTGGGCGTTTTGGATCGTCGAGGGTGAAGCCGTCATGAATCGCAACGCGAATTTCATGGGCGTCAAAATCACCGGCATCAATAAAACGCACGTCATTGGTCGCCACCACGGGCAGACCGCGCTCTTCAGCCAGTTTAACCGCCGCATGCAGATAAGACTCTTCATCCGCACGCCCGGTACGGATCAGCTCAAGGAAATAGCGATCCGGGAAATGTTCTTCGTAAAAGGCAACGCACTGCTCAACCAGCGCCTGATTGCCGCGCAGCAAAGCTCTGCCAACATCGCCCATCTTCGCGCCGGACAGAAGGATCAGCCCCTCTTTCAGCTCAACCAGCCAGTCACGGTCGATGTAAGGCCCTTGCGCTCCATAGCCACGCTGATAGGCGCGAGAAATCAGCAAGGTAAGGTTCTGGTAGCCTTCATTGTTGGCGGCCAGCACCGTCAACTGAGTCAGCTCATCGGGCAGCACTTCACTCTGCACGTGGAAATCCGCACCAATGATCGGCTTAAGACCCGCGCCATGCCCCGCACCGTAGAACTTCACCAGACCGCAGAGGTTGGTGAAATCGGTGATCGCCAGTGCAGGCATGCCGAGCGCGGCCGCCTTTTTCACCAGCGGCCCGGTCTTCGCCAGCCCATCAATCATGGAGTAGTCGCTATGCACCCGCAGGTGTACGAAACGTGGTTCAGCCATCTTCAGATCCCGCTTTACTTAATCAGGCAACAATGCCCAGAGCGCGTTTTACAGGCCCGAAACTGCGCCGGTGATGTTCGGTGGCGCCATGCAGAGCCAGCTTTTCCAGATGGAAAGCCGTTGGATATCCCTTATGTTGAGCAAAGCCATACTCAGGGAAAGTTTGGTCCAGTGCTGCCATTTCCGCATCGCGAGAAACTTTCGCCAGGATTGAGGCAGCGCTAATTTCAGCGACACGGCTGTCGCCTTTCACGACAGCCATAGAAGGCATGGGCAGTGTCGGGCAACGATTACCGTCGATCAGAACATATTCCGGTTGAATATGCAGACCGGCCACCGCACGTTGCATCGCCAGCATGGTGGCGTGCAGAATGTTAATTTCGTCGATCTCGTGCGGTTCCGCGCGGCCCAGACTCCAGCTCAGCGCTTTTTCCTTGATCTCGTCGAACAGTGCCAGTCGGCGTTTTTCACTCAGTTTTTTGGAGTCATTCAGACCCACAATGGGACGAGCAGGGTCGAGGATCACCGCGGCAGTCACCACCGCACCCACCAGGGGGCCACGCCCAACTTCGTCAACACCCGCAACCAGATGGGTATGCGGATAGATAAATACGTCTGTCATTGTGCCAACTCCAGCACCGCGTCAGCTGCTTGCTCATCGGCATTGCAGCGAATCAACTGATGCAGTTCGCGGAAGGTGTCATGCATGGCGTGGCTGGTTTTGCCATCGGCCAGCAGCGGCAACAAGGCTTCGGCAAGCTGCTGCGGTTGACACTCATCCTGCAAAAGTTCTTTCACCAGTTCCCGGCCCGCCAGTAAATTCGGCAGCGAAACATAGTCGGTTTTCACCAGACGCTTCGCCAGCCAGAAAGTAAACGGCTTCATGCGATAACCTACAACCATCGGGCACTTCGCCAGCATGCATTCAAGAGCAGCCGTGCCTGAGGCTAATAGCGCCGCATCGCTGGCGATCATCGCTTCACGGCCCATGCCATCAAGCATATGGACACGTAAGTCAGGCGCGACTTGCGCTTTAATATGCTCAAACTGTTCACGACGTTTTGCATTCACCAGGGGAACCACCACTTCCAGATCCGGGTAGTGGTTTCGCAACAGTTGCGCCGTTTTCAGGAAATCTGCACTGAGCATTTCCACTTCTGCACCACGACTTCCTGGCAGCAGCGCAAGGCAGTGAACGTCATGGGCGATACCCAGCGTGTCTCGTGCGGCGTTTTTATCGGGGTCCAGCGGCATGGCGTCTGCCATGGTGTGGCCGATAAAGCGGCAGGGAACATGGAATCGGTCGTAAAACGCTTTTTCGAAAGGCAGAAACGCGAGCACCAGATCGGTGGCTCTGCCAATTTTGAAAACACGTTTTTGGCGCCAGGCCCAGACGGACGGGCTGACGTAATGGATGGTTTTTATCCCCTGTTTTTTCAGATTGCCTTCAAGGGTAATGTTGAAATCAGGCGCATCAATGCCGACGAAAACGTCTGGTTTGAGTTCGGTAAAACGGCGAGTTAAGTCTGCACGGATATGCAGAAGACGGCGCAAACGACCGAGCACTTCAACAATGCCCATCACCGCCAGCTCTTCCATTTCGTACCAGGCTTCACAGCCTTCAGCCTGCATACGCGGCCCGGCAACCCCGACGAAACGGGCGTTGGGAATGCGGGCTTTCAGAGCACGAATGAGGCCGGCACCAAGAATATCGCCGGAGGTTTCTCCGGCGACCAGGGCAATCGTTAGCGGACGTTCAGCCATTAACGAATCAGACCACGCGTAGAGCGTTCGAAGAAGTCATAGAACGGTTTTACTTCAGGATGTTGCTCTGCAAGTGCAGCAATTTCCGGTTTGGCTTCTTCCAGCGTTTTACCGCTGCGGTACAACAGTTTATACGCATTGCGAATGGCAATGATCGCTTCTCTGGTGAATCCGCGGCGCTTCAGCCCTTCGATGTTAACACCGTAAGGCGTGGCGTGGTTGCCCTGAGCGATGACGTAAGGAGGAACGTCCTGTGCAACGCCAGAACAGCCGCCAACCATCACGTGCGCACCAATGATGCAGAACTGATGGACAGCGGTCATGCCGCCGACAATGACAAAGTCGTCCAGAGAGACGTGACCCGCCAGTGTTGCGTTATTGGCGAGGATGCAGCGGCTACCAACGGTGCAATCATGCGCCACGTGGGCGTTGATCATCAGCAGGTTATCGCTGCCTACCTTCGTCAATCCACCGCCCTGTACTGTGCCGCGATGAATGGTGACGCTTTCGCGGATGCGGTTGCGATCGCCAATCTCCACACGAGTCGGTTCGCCAGCGTATTTAAGATCCTGGTTAACTTCCCCGATGGAAGCAAACTGATAAATTTCATTGTCGCGGCCAATGGTCGTGTGACCATTCACCACCACATGAGACTTCAGTACGGTACCTTCGCCAATCGTGACGTCAGGTCCCACAATACAAAACGGGCCAATGTGAGCGTTAGCACCGATAACGGCACCGTCTTCCACAATGGCAGTAGGATGGATAAAGGCAGTTTTATCAATCACGTATCAGGCCTCCCGGCTACGCGCACACATCATCGTCGCTTCGCAAACCACTTTACCGTCAACCAGCGCCACGCCTTTAAAGCGGGTCAGACCACGGCGGGTTTTCTCAAAGGTCACTTCCATGATCATCTGATCGCCAGGCACGACAGGACGCTTAAAGCGCGCTTCGTCGATACCCGCAAAGTAATACAGTTCGCCCGGTTCCAGTTTACCCACGCTCTTAAATGCCAGAATGCCGGTGGCCTGAGCCATGGCTTCCAGAATCAGCACGCCTGGAAAAATCGGCTTGCCCGGAAAATGTCCCTGAAAGAACGGCTCGTTTACGGAGACATTTTTAACTGCGCGCAGAAAACGACCTTCTTCAAAGTCCAGCACGCGATCGACCAGTAAAAACGGGTAACGGTGTGGCAGAAGTTCCAGAATCTCTTCAATGTGCAGAGTATGAGTGTCAGTAGTCAAAATACTCTTCCTGTCTAAATATACTGAAATGCAATAATAACACGGCCTGCCAGATTATAAGAAATCAGACAGGCCGGGAAGTTTGG
>NZ_JBOFIN010000084.1:0-10985 GCF_051650185.1 Scandinavium sp. | reverse complement strand
ACACACACGTATCGGCACATACGCCGGGGTGCCCTTCGGGGTCGGTTGTATGGGATACGTGGAGGCATAACCCCAACTTTTATATAGAGGTTTTAAACATG
Source organism: Scandinavium sp. (assembly GCF_051650185.1). Classification (GTDB taxonomy): domain Bacteria; phylum Pseudomonadota; class Gammaproteobacteria; order Enterobacterales; family Enterobacteriaceae; genus Scandinavium. The sequence continues at coordinate 10,884 of NZ_JBOFIN010000084.1, read as the reverse complement.
GCAACTGTTTCCATGCGCGATATGCTCAAGGCCGGTGTTCACTTTGGTCACCAGACCCGTTACTGGAACCCGAAAATGAAGCCATTCATCTTCGGTGCGCGTAACAAAGTTCACATCATCAACCTTGAGAAAACTGTACCAATGTTCAACGAAGCGCTGGCTGAACTGAACAAGATCTCTTCTCGCAAAGGTAAAATCCTTTTCGTTGGTACCAAGCGCGCTGCAAGCGAAGCGGTAAAAGACGCTGCTCTGAACTGCGACCAGTTCTTCGTGAACCATCGCTGGTTGGGCGGTATGCTGACTAACTGGAAAACCGTTCGTCAGTCCATCAAACGTCTGAAAGACCTGGAAACTCAGTCTCAGGACGGCACCTTCGACAAGCTGACCAAGAAAGAAGCGCTGATGCGTACTCGTGAGCTTGAGAAACTGGAAAACAGCCTGGGCGGTATCAAAGACATGGGCGGCCTGCCGGACGCACTGTTCGTTATCGATGCTGACCACGAGCACATTGCTATCAAAGAAGCGAACAACCTGGGTATCCCAGTATTCTCTATCGTTGATACCAACTCTGATCCAGATGGTGTTGACTTCGTTATCCCTGGTAACGACGATGCAATCCGTGCTGTGACCCTGTACCTGAATGCCGTTGCTCAGACCGTTCGTGAAGGCCGTTCTCAGGATCTGGCTTCTCAGGCGGAAGAAAGCTTCGTAGAAGCTGAATAATAAGGTTTAAGCCCTTATTAGTACCGAGTATGGATAGGGGCCCTCTTAGCGGCCCCTTTTTCACTTTTATAACCGTTTGGCCCTCTGCCGGGCGGTTCACATTTCCGAGGATTTTAGAATGGCCGAAATTACCGCTTCCCTGGTAAAAGAGCTGCGTGAACGTACTGGCGCAGGCATGATGGATTGCAAAAAAGCCCTGACTGAAGCTAACGGCGACATCGAGCTGGCAATCGAAAACATGCGTAAATCTGGTGCGATCAAAGCTGCTAAGAAAGCAGGCAACGTTGCTGCTGACGGCGTGATCATCACTAAGATCGAAGGCAACTACGGTATCATTCTGGAAGTTAACTGCCAGACTGACTTCGTTGCTAAAGACGGCGGTTTCCAGGCATTTGCTAACAAAGTTCTGGATGCAGCAGTTGCTGGCAAAATCACTGATGTTGAAGTTCTGAAAGCACAGTTCGAAGAAGAGCGTGTTGCCCTGGTTGCTAAAATCGGTGAGAACATCAACATCCGTCGTGTTGCTTCCCTGGAAGGCGACGTGCTGGGTAGCTACCTGCACGGTGCTCGTATCGGTGTTCTGGTTGCGGCAACTGGCGCGAACGAAGAACTGGTTAAGCAGGTTGCAATGCACGTTGCAGCGAGCAAGCCAGAATTCGTTAACCCAGAAGACGTGTCTGCTGAAGTGGTAGAGAAAGAATACCAGGTTCAGTTGGACATCGCGATGCAGTCTGGTAAGCCAAAAGAAATCGCAGAGAAAATGGTTGAAGGCCGCATGAAGAAATTCACCGGCGAAGTTTCTCTGACCGGCCAGCCTTTCGTTATGGAACCAAGCAAAACTGTGGGTCAGTTCCTGAAAGAGAACAACGCTACTGTGACCAACTTTGTCCGCTTTGAAGTGGGTGAAGGTATCGAAAAAGTTGAGACTGACTTCGCAGCAGAAGTTGCTGCCATGTCCAAGCAGTCTTAATGATGAAAAAGGAGCCGCCTGAGGGCGGCTTCTTTTTGCTCCCATCTTGAAAATCAGTCAGGCTCCGATAGGCTTGCACTGGTTAGCGATGGCATAATCGCTGGAAATAACCCATCTCAAACGTTGACAGTCCCAGGAAAGAAATATGGCTACCAATGCAAAACCCGTCTACAAACGTATTCTGCTGAAACTGAGTGGCGAAGCCCTGCAGGGAACTGAAGGCTTCGGTATCGATGCCAGCATTCTCGATCGTATGGCGCAGGAAATTAAAGAACTGGTCGAACTGGGTATCCAGGTTGGCGTGGTGATTGGTGGTGGTAACCTTTTCCGTGGTGCGGGTCTGGCAAAAGCGGGTATGAACCGCGTTGTGGGCGACCACATGGGCATGCTGGCAACAGTCATGAACGGCCTGGCGATGCGCGATGCGCTCCACCGCGCCTATGTGAACGCCCGCCTGATGTCCGCTATTCCTCTGAATGGCGTGTGCGATAACTACAGCTGGGCGGAAGCTATCAGCCTGCTGCGTAATAACCGCGTGGTTATCCTTTCTGCTGGTACCGGTAATCCTTTCTTCACAACCGATTCTGCAGCTTGCCTGCGCGGGATTGAAATTGAAGCCGACGTGGTGCTGAAAGCAACCAAAGTCGACGGCGTGTTTACCGCCGATCCAGCCAAAGATCCTGCTGCCACCATGTACGATCAGCTGACCTATGCCGAAGTGCTCGATAAAGAGCTGAAAGTGATGGATTTGGCTGCGTTTACGCTGGCCCGTGACCACAAACTGCCAATTCGCGTGTTCAACATGAACAAACCGGGGGCGCTGCGTCGTGTGGTGATGGGTGAGAAAGAAGGTACCCTGATTACGGAATAATTTCCGTGAGCGACAAATAAGGGTAAGATTCCGCTTTATTATTGCGATGCTTACCTCGCTGCCCTTTCGGCGGCAAGAATTATACGGGCTATACTTAGCACACTCGCAACCTGGCGGGCGTGCTGTATGGTCAGCCTGAGACAAGATTTCAAGGATTCGTAACGTGATTAACGATATCAGAAAAGATGCTGAAGTACGCATGGACAAATGCGTTGAGTCATTTAAAACCCAGATCAGCAAAATCCGTACTGGTCGCGCTTCTCCAAGCCTGCTGGACGGCATCATTGTCGAGTACTACGGCACGCCAACTCCACTGCGTCAGCTGGCAAGCGTGACTGTAGAAGATTCCCGTACCCTGAAAATCAACGTGTTCGATCGCTCTATGAGCCCGGCCGTTGAGAAAGCGATCATGGCTTCTGATCTGGGTCTGAACCCAAGCTCTGCGGGCGCGGATATCCGTGTTCCACTGCCAGCGCTGACCGAAGAGCGTCGTAAGGATCTGACCAAGATCGTTCGCGGTGAAGCTGAGCAGGCGCGTGTTGCGGTGCGTAACGTTCGTCGTGACGCCAACGATAAAGTGAAAGCGCTGCTGAAAGAAAAAGAAATCAGTGAAGATGACGATCGTCGTTCTCAGGACGATGTGCAGAAGCTGACCGACGCGGCCATCAAGAAAGTGGACGCGGCGCTGGCAGACAAAGAAGCGGAACTGATGCAGTTCTGATTTCTGACGTTATCTGATGAACGCCGTTCAGGAAACCTTCGGTTTTGCTGGCGGCGTTTTGCTTTCCAGACACTCTCTTTCGGATTTTTCATGAAGCATTTAACCGTTCTGGGCTCGACGGGCTCTATCGGCTGCAGCACGCTGGACGTGGTGCGCCATAATCGCGATCTTTTTTCTGTCACTGCGCTGGTGGCTGGCAAAAACGTGGATCGCATGGTCGAGCAGTGTCTGGAGTTCACTCCGCAGTATGCGGTGATGGACGATGCGCAAAGCGCAGCCGCACTGATTGTGGCGTTACGCCAGCACGGAAGCCAGACGGAAGTGCTGAGTGGGCAGCAGGCAGCCTGTGACGTAGCCGCGCTTGATGATGTCGATCAGGTGATGGCGGCGATTGTTGGCGCGGCTGGGTTGATGCCGACGCTGGCGGCTATCCGCGCGGGAAAAACGATTTTGCTGGCCAATAAAGAGTCGCTCGTTACCTGCGGACGTCTGTTCATGGATGCGGTGAAAGAGAGCGGGGCGCGGCTGTTACCGGTCGACAGCGAACATAATGCGATTTTTCAGAGTTTACCGGAAACAATCCAAAATCAGCTGGGTTACGCTGATCTTGGGCAGAATGGCGTTTCGTCGATTCTGCTTACCGGGTCTGGTGGCCCGTTCCGGGAAACGCCACTGTCTGAACTGCGTGATATGACGCCGGGTCAGGCCTGTCGTCATCCGAACTGGTCGATGGGACGTAAAATCTCTGTCGACTCTGCCACCATGATGAACAAAGGTCTGGAATACATTGAAGCGCGCTGGCTGTTTAATGCCTCGGTGCAGCAAATGGAAGTGATCATTCATCCGCAGTCGGTTATCCACTCAATGGTTCGTTATCTGGACGGTAGCGTGCTGGCGCAGCTGGGTGAACCAGACATGCGTACGCCAATTGCGCATACCATGGCGTGGCCAAATCGCGTCGAATCAGGCGTGAAGCCTCTGGACTTCTGGGCGTTGAGCGATCTTTCCTTTGCGCAGCCAGATTATGAGCGTTATCCCTGCCTGAAGCTGGCAATGGATGCTTCTGATCACGGTCAGGCCGCAACCACGGCGTTAAACGCAGCGAATGAAGTTAGCGTTGAAGCATTTCTGGCATCCCGAATCCGTTTCACGGATATTGCCGTCGTTAACCGGGCAGTGCTTGATGGCTTAACGCTAAGCGAGCCGCAGAGTGTGGACGACGTTCTGGAGGTCGATTTGCAGGCCAGAAATGCGGCAGGCCAGCAGGTGACGCGCCTCGCAAGCTGATGATTATCCGCCCATCGGGTGCGGCTACATTTGTTAGCGCTGGGCTTCAGTGTTATAGTCTGCGCCACCGTATACGCTGTAACGACAAAGCGTTATCGGCTGAGCCGTGGTTTAGCACGGCTTTTTTGCGCTAAGCGTCTGTATTCCGGTACTGCTAATTCCTTTGCATGGACTAATAACGCGTTATGTTGTCTGCTAATCAATCAATCAGCGAAAATCTGCCCGCCCACGGCTGTCATCATGTGGCCATTATCATGGACGGCAACGGTCGCTGGGCGAAGAGACAAGGCAAAATCCGAGCCTTCGGTCATAAAGCCGGGGCAAAATCGGTGCGTCGTGCCGTCTCTTTTGCGGCAAATAACGGGATTGAAGCGTTAACGCTTTACGCCTTCAGCAGTGAAAACTGGAATCGACCAGAGCAGGAAGTCAGTGCGCTGATGGAACTGTTTGTCTGGGCGCTCGACAGCGAAGTGAAAAGCCTGCACAGACACAACGTGCGCTTGCGTATTATTGGTGATACCGGCCGGTTTAATGCCCGCTTACAAGAACGTATTCGCAAGGCGGAAGCGCTGACCCAAAATAATACCGGGCTGACGCTGAATATCGCCGCGAATTACGGCGGGCGCTGGGATATCATTCAGGGAGTTCAGCATCTGGCTGCACAGGTTCAGGAAGGGCACCTTCGTCCTGAAGACATTACAGAAGAGCTGCTGAGTCAGCAAATCTGCATGCACGAGCTGGCTCCCGTAGATTTGGTAATTAGGACAGGGGGAGAGCATCGCATCAGTAACTTTCTGCTTTGGCAAATAGCCTATGCCGAACTTTACTTTACGGATGTTCTTTGGCCCGATTTCGATGAACAAGACTTTGAAGGTGCGCTGCATGCCTTTGCCAATCGAGAGCGTCGTTTCGGCGGCACCGAGCCTGGTGGCGACAAAGCCTGATGGGGGTAGCTCTTGCTGAAGTATCGCCTGATTTCTGCTTTTGTTTTAATTCCCGTTGTTATTGCGGCACTGTTTTTATTGCCGCCGGTAGGTTTTGCCATTGTCACCCTGGTGGTGTGCATGCTGGCTGCCTGGGAATGGGGTCAACTAAGCGGTTTTAAATCCCGCTCACAGCGGGTATGGCTGGCGGTGCTTTGCGGTTTGATTCTTGCCGCGATGCTCTTTTGGCTTCCTGAATACCACCACAACGTGCATCAGCCGCTGGTTGAAGGCTCGCTTTGGGCTTCTTTAGCCTGGTGGATTGCCGCCTTGCTGCTGGTTCTGTTTTATCCTGGGTCTGCGTCTTTGTGGCGTAACTCAAAAACACTGCGTCTGGTGTTTGGTCTGCTGACCATCATCCCTTTTTTCTGGGGCATGCTGGCTCTGCGTGCGTGGCATTATGACGACAATCATTACAGCGGCGCTATCTGGCTGCTCTACATCATGATCCTGGTGTGGGGAGCAGACTCCGGCGCTTATATGTTCGGTAAATTGTTCGGTAAACATAAACTGGCACCGAAGGTTTCTCCGGGCAAAACCTGGCAAGGCTTTTTCGGCGGGTTGCTGACGGCAGCTGTGATTTCGGGTGTTTATGGCCTGTGGGCTAACCTGGATGTCGCACCGTTAACGTTACTGGTTTGCTCGCTGGTCGCTGCGTTGGCGTCTGTGCTGGGCGATTTAACGGAAAGCATGTTTAAGCGTGAGGCCGGTATCAAGGACAGTGGGAATTTAATTCCTGGCCACGGCGGCATTTTAGATCGCATCGATAGCCTGACGGCGGCGGTACCGGTCTTTGCCTGCCTGTTACTTTTAGTCTTCAGGACTCTCTGACGGAAGGGTTTATGCTGAGCATTCTCTGGAATCTGGCGGCATTCATTGTTGCACTGGGTGTGTTAATCACCGTGCATGAATTTGGTCATTTCTGGGTTGCTCGCCGCTGTGGTGTCCGTGTTGAGCGTTTTTCGATTGGATTTGGAAAGACGCTCTGGAGCCGCGTGGACAAACGTGGCACCGAATACGTCATCGCCCTTATTCCCCTCGGTGGCTACGTCAAAATGTTGGACGAACGTGTCGACCCGGTTGCGCCGGAGATGCGTCACTATGCGTTCAATAACAAAACGGTCGGCCAGCGTGCCGCGATCATTGCTGCCGGTCCGGTTGCGAACTTCCTTTTTGCTATTTTTGCCTATTGGCTGGTGTTTATCATCGGCGTCCCGGGCATTCGGCCAGTAATTGGTGAAATAACACCCCATTCGATTGCAGCGGAAGCACAAATTGCACCAGGAACGGAACTTAAAGCCGTAGACGGTATCGAAACGCCTGATTGGGATGCTGTGCGTTTGGCGCTGGTCACCAAAATCGGTGATGATCAAACCACGCTCACTGTCGCCCCTTTCGGAAGCCAGCAGCGTCAGGATAAAATTCTGAATCTGCGCCATTGGGCATTTGAGCCAGACAAAGAAGATCCCGTCGCTTCACTGGGGATTCGTCCACGTGGTGCTCAGATTGAACCGGTGATGGCAGAGGTGCAGGCAGACTCAGCTGCACATAAAGCAGGTTTGCAACAGGGCGACAGGATCGTTAAAGTCGATGGTCAGCCGCTGACACAGTGGATGACATTTGTCACACTGGTGCGAGACAATCCCGGTAAGCCATTGCGGCTGGAGATTGACAGACAGGGGAGTCCCTTGTCTTTAACGCTGATACCAGATACAAAACCCGGTAAAGGGAAAGCTGAAGGGTTTGCGGGTGTAGTTCCAAAAATTATTCCGCTGCCCGATGAGTACAAGACAGTGCGCCAGTACGGGCCGTTTGCTGCCATCATTCAGGCCACAGATAAAACGTGGCAGTTGATGAAGTTAACGGTTCAGATGCTGGGGAAATTGATAACCGGTGACGTAAAACTGAACAACCTCAGTGGGCCAATTTCGATTGCTCAGGGGGCTGGGATGTCAGCGGAGTTTGGGTTGATTTACTATCTGATGTTCCTTGCGCTCATCAGTGTGAATCTGGGCATTATCAACCTGTTCCCGCTTCCCGTGCTAGACGGGGGTCATCTGCTCTTCCTGGCGATTGAAAAGCTGAAGGGCGGGCCGGTATCCGAGCGAGTTCAAGACTTTAGTTATCGCATTGGCTCAATATTGCTGGTGCTGTTAATGGGGCTTGCACTTTTCAATGATTTCTCTCGGTTGTAGAGAGAGTGTTAGGAAGAACGCATAATAACGATGGCGATGAAAAAGTTGCTCATAGCGTCGCTGCTTTTTGGCAGCGCGACCGTATACGGTGCTGACGGATTCGTAGTGAAGGACATTCATTTCGAAGGCTTGCAGCGAGTCGCTGTTGGTGCGGCCCTCCTCAGCATGCCAGTGCGTCCAGGCGATACGGTCACTGATGAAGACATCAGTAATACCATTCGCGCCCTGTTTGCCACCGGCAACTTCGAGGATGTGCGTGTTCTGCGTGATGGCGATACGTTGTTGGTGCAGGTTAAAGAGCGCCCAACGATTGCCAGCATTACTTTCTCCGGTAACAAATCGGTGAAAGATGACATGCTCAAGCAGAACCTTGAAGCCTCTGGCGTTCGCGTGGGTGAATCCCTCGACCGCACCACTCTCGGTGATATCGAGAAAGGTCTGGAAGACTTCTACTACAGCGTCGGTAAGTACAGCGCCAGCGTTAAAGCTGTCGTGACTCCGCTGCCGCGTAACCGTGTTGACCTGAAACTGGTTTTCCAGGAAGGCGTTTCCGCAAAAATTCAACAGATCAACATTGTCGGTAACCATGCTTTCAGCACCGATGAACTGATCTCCACCTTCCAGCTGCGTGATGAAGTACCGTGGTGGAACGTGGTGGGCGATCGTAAATACCAGAAACAGAAACTGGCGGGTGACCTTGAAACCCTGCGTAGTTACTACCTGGATCGCGGTTATGCTCGTTTCAATATCGACTCCACGCAGGTTAGCCTGACGCCGGACAAGAAAGGCATCTATATCACCATCAACATCACCGAAGGCGATCAGTACAAGCTGCAGGGCGTTGAGGTGAGCGGTAACCTGGCAGGGCACTCTGCAGAGATTGAGAGCCTGACCAAAGTTGAGCCAGGTGAGCTCTACAACGGTGCCAAAGTGACCAAGATGGAAGATAACATCAAGAAACTTCTTGGCCGTTATGGTTACGCCTATCCGCGCGTTCAGTCTCAGCCTGAAATCAATGACGCTGATAAGACCGTTAAGCTGCATGTTAGCGTCGATGCGGGTAACCGTTACTACGTACGTAAGATCCGCTTCGAAGGCAACGACACCTCCAAAGATGCCGTTCTGCGTCGCGAGATGCGTCAGATGGAAGGCGCGTGGCTGGGGAGCGATCTGGTCGATTCCGGTAAAGATCGTCTGAACCGTCTTGGCTACTTTGAAACCGTTGATGTAGATACCCAACGTGTACCGGGCAGCCCGGATCAGGTTGACGTGGTCTACAAGGTTAAAGAACGTAACACCGGTAGCTTCAACTTCGGTATCGGTTACGGTACTGAAAGTGGCGTGAGTTTCCAGGTGGGTGTTCAGCAGGATAACTGGTTGGGTACCGGCTATTCAGTGGGCATCAATGGTACGAAGAACGATTATCAAACCTACTCCGAGTTTTCTGTGACCAACCCGTACTTTACGGTGGATGGTGTGAGTCTCGGTGGGCGTATCTTCTACAATGACTTTAAAGCGGATGATGCAGACCTCTCCTCGTACACCAACAAGAGTTACGGTGTTGACGGGACGCTGGGCTTCCCAATTAACGAATACAACACGTTGCGTGCAGGTTTAGGGTACGTTCACAACGACCTGTCCAACATGCAGCCGCAGGTTGCGATGGACCGTTATCTTGACTCTCTGGGTCAGGGCAACAGCAAAGACGGCTTCTCGGCAGATGACTTCACCTTCAACTATGGTTGGACGTATAACAAACTGGACCGCGGTTTCTTCCCGACGGACGGTTCGCGCGTCAACCTGAACGGTAAGGTAACCATTCCGGGTTCCGACAACGAATTCTACAAAGTGACTCTGGATACCGCATCCTACTTCCCGATCGATAACGATCATAAGTGGGTGCTGTTGGGTCGTACTCGTTGGGGCTACGGTGATGGCTTAGGCGGTAAAGAACTGCCGTTCTATGAAAACTTCTATGCGGGTGGTTCAAGCACCGTACGTGGTTTCCAGTCGAACAACATCGGTCCTAAGGCTGTGTACCTCGGCCCAGGTCAGGATAACTGTGAAACGACCAGCACGGGCTACTGTAAGTCTGATGATGCTGTGGGTGGTAACGCCATGGCCGTGGTCAGCGCTGAGCTGATTGTGCCAACGCCGTTTATCAGTGACAAATATGCTAACTCAGTACGTACTTCCGTCTTCTGGGATGCGGGTACCGTCTGGGATACAAACTGGCAAAACACTGCAGCGATGAAAAATGCGGGCGTTCCGGACTATAGTGATCCGAGCAACATCCGTATGTCTGCGGGTATCGCATTACAATGGATGTCACCATTGGGGCCGTTGGTCTTCTCCTACGCCCAGCCGTTTAAAAAGTACGATGGAGACAAAGCGGAGCAGTTCCAGTTTAACATTGGTAAAACCTGGTAATTGGTCTGTGCAAAGGAATGCTAGTGCAGTGTAGCGATGACATCTGACAATCACTCGCGTGGTTGCATGACTTCGCAAAGAACGGTGCCTTCGGGCACTCATGGGATGGTAAGGAGTTTTATTGTGAAAAAGTGGTTATTAGCTGCAGGTCTGGGTCTGGCAATGGTTACCTCTGCACAGGCTGCAGATAAAATTGCGATCGTGAACATGGGTAGCCTGTTCCAGCAGGTTGCACAGAAGACGGGTGTTTCTGCGAAGCTGGAAGGTGAGTTCAAAGGCCGTGCAAGCGAGCTGCAGAGCCAGGAATCCGATCTGCAGAGCAAAATGCAGCGTCTGCAGCGCGATGGTTCTACCATGAAAGCGAGCGATCGTAGTAAAGCAGAAAAAGACATCATGACTCAGCGTCAGGCTTTCTCTCAGAAAGCTCAGCAGTTTGAGCAGGATCGTGCACGTCGTTCTAACGAAGAGCGCGGCAAACTGGTTACCCGTATCCAGGCAGCAGTGAAGAAAGTGGCTGACGATCAGAGCATTGACCTGGTTGTTGACGCGAATACCGTTGCTTACAACAGCAGTGATATCAAAGACATCACCGCTGATGTGCTGAAACAGGTTAAATAAGTAATGCCTTCAATTCGACTGGCTGATTTAGCTCAGCAGTTGGATGCAGAATTACACGGTGATGGCGATATCGTCATCACCGCTGT
>NZ_JBOFIN010000083.1:0-13290 GCF_051650185.1 Scandinavium sp. | reverse complement strand
GCAACATCACCGACGCGGACTTCGCCACCGAAGCCTCCAACATGAGCCGCAACCAGATGCTGGCCCAGACCTCTATGTCGATGCTGAAGCAGTCCAACAGCATGTCCGGCATGGTGATGTCTCTGCTGGGCTAATCCCCACGTTCTGATGTGAAAAACACCGCTGTATGGCGGTGTTTTTGTTTCAGCCGCAGGCTTTCCGCCCTTCGGCCTTTTTGGGGAAATCCCCCTTCCCCTTCATACCTAACCCACTGATAAAAATACATTATAAAACTTGGCACGGGTCTTGCTATATCCATAGCGAGTCGTCAGGCCTCAAGGAGAGAAAAATGACCGATATAAGCAGCATTGATCCGCAAACGCTGGCACAGCAGATGGCCAGCTACGACATCATGGCCACTCAGGATGCGTTGTCTCGCCAGACCACCACCCTGAAATCGCAGCAGGACGCGCTGACAAAGCTGAAATCAGCACTGACCGATTTCCGCACCGCGGTGAACGATCTCAACAAGTCCGACGACGGCATGTTGAAAACCACCGCGACGATGAATCAGGAAAACATCGCGTCGATTACGACTAACTCGGCTGCGCGAAAAGGCACCTATAGCCTCGATGTCACGCAGATGGCTTCAGCGCAGCAGATTGGCTACGCCGACCTGACCGACGATGCGGTGAAAAATGCCACCGGTGACGTCACCATCACCCTCGGCCAGGGCGATGACGCGCAGAGCTTCACCGTCAATATGGATGATGTGAACACGCTGGGCGAACTGACCGCGCAGATCAACGGCTCAGAAGACAATCCGGGCGTGACGGCTTCGCTGGTGCGCACCGACGGCAACGTCACGATGATGCTCAGCAGCGACGAAACCGGGGCGAAAAATACCCTGAGCATGAGCGGCGATGCTGCTTCGCTGTTTGCGAACGGCACCACGATTGCTGAAGCGCAAGATGCGCAGTTCAGCATGGGCAGCATGCAGTTCACCAACAGCACTAACACGCTGGATGGGATTGTCGATGGCGTGACTATCGACCTGACGGGCACCACTGAACCGGGCAAACCGTTGGTCATCAAGATTGGTACCGACACCGAGGAAACCAAAAACCAGGCGCAGGCGTTTGTCGATGCCTACAACACCCTGGAAAGCACCCTCGACTCTCTGACGAAAACCGGGAGTGACGGCACGGATCGTGGTGCGTTTGCCGGTGACGCCAACATGATGGCGCTGGATAACACGCTGAACAGCGTGCTGCGTCAGACCTATGGCGATCACCAGCTCAATGAGTTTGGTATCACCGCAGGCAGCGACGGCATGCTGGAAATTGACAGCGACAAACTGGAAGACCAGTTGAGCAAAGATCCGGAGTCATTCACCGACTTCTTCAACGGCAACAACGGCATGCTGAAGTCGATTGATAAGTCTCTGGACCGCTATCTGAGCTCCACCGATGGCTTGCTGAAAGGCCAGCAGGAGACGCTGGACAGAAAGCAAAGTGATATCGACACCAAAACCGATGCGATGAACACGCGCTATGACAACGCCTACAACCGTTATCTGACGCAGTTCACTCAGCTTCAAACCACCATGCAGTCAATCAACAACACCATGAGTATGTTTGGCTTAGCGTAAGGAATTTTAAGCAGTTATGTACGGAAACAATCAAGAAGGCTTCGGCCAGTATCAGCAATCAGACCTTGCGATTCAGGCAGCGGCGGCAAACCCGCACCAGCTGGTATTGATCTTATTCAAGGGACTGATGGACGAACTCGTTCGTGCGAAGAGCCACATTGCGGCTCGTCGCTTCGAGCGCAAAGTCAAAAGCATTAACAAGTGCATCGATATTCTCAACGCGCTGACCAGTGCGCTGGATTTCGAAAATGGGGGTGAGCTCGCGCTCACCCTCGCAAATCTTTACGACTACTGCGTCTACCGTCTGTATGACGCCAGCCACAAGCTCTCTACCGAGAGCATTGATGAGGTCGAGAAGATCCTCAGCAATATTCAGGACGGCTGGGAAAAGATGGGGCAGAAGAATGGATGATCTGACGCTGATCCCGTGGCTTGCTCGCGAACTGGAGCAGGCTGCCAGTCAAAAGGAGTGGCTGAAGGTTCAGCAGGTCGATAAGCAGATTGCCCTGTTTCTGACCTCGCTAAAAGGCCGGGCGCTCAGCCCTGCCCTTCAGCGTGAGCTGGCCGAACTGCGCAAGCTGCACCAGCGCGTTTACCAGTTCTGCCAGCAGGAAAGTGCGGTGCTGGAAGAAAAAATGGCCCGGACGCGCAAGAACCAGGAAGGGGCAACCGCCTATGCCGCGTTTATGACAATGGAAGGAGAACGCTAATGCAGGTGATGAATCCCCAGGCTGCGCCGGACATGCCAGGCCAGGCATTGCCCGCCGTAAAAAGCGTGGCAGACGCATTAAACATTGTCGCGCAGGGTGAGACGGCAAACGGCTCGGCTGAAGGGATAAAGCCAGGTTTTGACAACACGCTGGCAACGCTAATGACCGCACTGAACGGTGACGCCGGTCGACAGAAAATCGGTGAGAAAATCACGGACGCCGTGGAACAGCATCAGGCAGAAACGCCGGAAGGTACGGACGATTCCGCGGCGATGGCTATCCTCGAATCTCTGCTGACCGCCAGCCAGCATCCGGTGAAATCGCTGCCAGTAAAAGGCAACAGCGAAAAGCCGGAGCACAACGTGGATACGGCGATGTTGCAGTCTCGTGAGGCGAATACACAAAACGCTTCGGCTCAAAGCCAGGTTCAGCCATTGTTGCAGGGGCAAGCGCAGCAGCAAGACAGCGAGGCCACCACCGCGCAACAGACACACGGTACCAGCGTGAAGCTGGTGGCAACGCGCCCTGTCGCCGCGACCACGCAGGAAATGGCGCAGATGAATGCCGTTCAATCAGTGCCGATGAATACGGAATCTACCAGCACGGCATCGGCTCAGGAGATGGCAGCTCAGCCGACAACCGGAGCGGACAAGAATGCCCGCTTTACGCTGCCGGACGTCAAGCTGAGCGATGAAAACTCCCGCTGGTCTGAGCAACTGCATTCGGCGCTGGGCGATCGTCTTCAGGTGCAGATGAAGGACAAAATCCAGCACGCCACCATTCGGCTTGATCCGCCGAACATGGGGAAAATCGATATTTCGATGCAGCTCGACAATGGGCGGATGCAGGTCCACATCAACGCCAGCCATGGCGATGTATACCGGGCGTTGCAACAGGTAAGTCACGATCTTCGCCAGACGCTGGTTGAGCAAAACTTTGTGCAGGTGAACGTACAGGTTTCTTCGCAGCATCCGGGTCAGCAACAGGACAATCGCCAGCAGGCGTTTGCCGATCAGAACGAAGCCGTATTTGCCAACGCCGAGATGGCAGAAGACGAAAATTACTCCTCTCATCAGGATGATGAGTCGGTTTTACTGACTGTGTAGCGAGCATAAAAAATGACAATCAAAAAAGTCGCCTTTGGCATTATCGGCGCGGTAATTATTTCGGTTCTTACCGCCATTATCACGATATACGGCACTCAGATGCTGGCCCGCAATGGGGTTGATATCACCAAAAGCAACGGACTGTTCTCCAGTAAAAAAGAGAGCAAGCCGCAGAAGTTTATTGAAGTCAAAAATGTGGTGGTGACCCTGCAAACCGCCGCCCACCAGCAGCACTACCTGCAAATGGATCTGGCGTTTGCCACCAGTGACGAAGAAGGCCAGAAGAAGGTGAATGAGCTCTCGCCGGTGCTTCGCGGCACCACGGTGACGCTGCTTTCAGCAATGGACTATGACGCATTGCGCGAGATGCCGATGGATACCCTTCGCCAAAAATTGCTGGCGGCTTACACCGCTCGCTTTATCAAACTGCAAACCGAGAAGCCGTTCACCGACGTGATCATCAGCAAAATGGTTTATCAGTAAGACGACTGTGACGTAATGATAATGATGGATTTTATTGCCAAAGATAAGCTGACGGCAGCCGAGGAGGCGAAGTACGTTCAGGCCTGGCTGCCGCTGGTTCACAAGATGATTAAGCAGCTTGCTTATCAGACCAGCAGCGTTATCGACAAGGATGATATGGAACAGATTGCCCTGATGGGGCTGCTGACGGCCTTACGCCGTTATGGACACCCTGATGAGCAGTTTGCTTCCTATGCGGCGCAACGTATTCGTGGTGCGATCCTCGACGAACTTCGCCAGCTTGACTGGCGACCTCGTCGTTTGCGCCAAAAGACACACAAACTGAATGATGCCATTCGCCAGCTTGGCCGTGAACTGGGGCGAACGCCGACGTTTGAGGATATTCAGGCCCGGCTCTCCATTACGGCAGAGGAGTATCAGGAGCATTTACAGCTGGATTGCGCCAGCTCTCTGGAAAGCCTTGATGATTTACTGAGTAAAGGCGTTCAGGACAGCACCATGAACACCCGACAACTGGAAGACGACGTGATCATGAGTAACACGTTGCACTCGGCTATCGCCAGTCTGGATGAGAGGGAGCAATTGATCCTGACGCTCTATTACCAAAAAGAGTTGAGCCTGAAAGAAATCGCCCTGGTCCTCGATCTCACCGAGGCCAGAGTGTGTCAGCTCAATAAAAAGATTACTGAGAAAATTCAAACGTATTTCCAGAAGTGAACCCCTTATGCAGAAATTATTAGGCCTTTCCTTTGTTATTGCCTGCGTGGCTGGCGGCTTTATTTATTCCGGCGGGAATTTAATGGCGCTGTGGGCGCCTGGCGAGATAGTGATTATCCTCGGCGCGGCGCTGGGTGCGCTGGTACTGGCGAACCCGAAAAATATGCTGTCTGAAATGCTGCGTCAGATTCGTGGCGCGGTGCAGAAGAACGAGCAGACCGAAGAGTACCAGCGTCAGCTGCTGATGCTGCTGTATGAACTGCTGGAACTGGTGCAGGACGGCGGTCTGAAGATGCTGGACGAACATATTGAAGTGCCAGAAAACAGCGAGTTGTTTAAGCGATACCCGCTGATTTTGCAGGAAAAATCGTTGATTACGTTTATCTCCGATAACTTCCGCCTGATGGCGATGGGCAAAATCAATGAACACGAACTTGAAGGGCTGCTGGAGCAGGAGCTGGTGGCGATGGAAGAGTATCTGCTGCAACCGTCACGCTCGCTGCAACGTACCGCAGAAGCCATGCCTGGGTTTGGTATTTGTGCGGCGGTACTCGGCATCATCATCACCATGCAGTCTATCGATGGCTCAATTGCCGAAGTGGGCGAACGCGTGGCGCATGCTTTGGTCGGCACGTTCCTCGGGGTGTTCTTCTGCTACTGCTTCCTCGACCCCTTAGCCAACGCCATGGAACAGCGCACCAAAACCAAAATGTCAGTGCTTGAGTGTGTACGTACCGTGCTGGTGAACCATGTTGCCGGAAAACCGACGCTGCTGGCGGTGGATGCGGGCCGTAAAATGCTGCCGCTCGATGCCAAACCGACCTTCGCCCGTCTCGACAGCTGGGTGAATCAGATGGTAGGTGAGGCCGATGCGTAATAAGCACGAAGGCCACACCACAATAATCAAACGCTCGTCGCGTAAAGGGCACCAGGCTCATCACGGTGGGGCGTGGAAAGTGGCCTTTGCCGATTTCACCCTCGCGATGATGGCCCTGTTTATGGTGCTGTGGATCATGGGCGCGATCCATCAGGAGAAAACGCAGTCCCTGCTCCAGTCAATGGAAGGCAGCTCTGTCTTTAACGGTAATAGCCTTACGCCATTAAGCCAGGCAGACGGAAACGGTGCCCGCCTGAGCCTGATGTCGACGAATGCCAAAAGTTCGCCACTGACGGCACCGCGAAATGAGAGCGTGAATATTGGCAAGCTCAAGCTGTCTGACGTGCTCAACGCGCACAGTCAGAAAAGTGAAGCTCACGGCGGCAACCATACACAAAAATATGAGCTGGATGATTTGGCACGCATCATTATGCGCATCACCAACTCCTGGCACGCGCAGTCCAATTTACAGATAGGCATTGTGCCGCAAGGCTTACGTATTCTGATTACCGACGACAGCCATCGCGAGATGTTCCAGCGTGGCAGCGCCAGAATCACCCCGTTCTTCTACCAGTTGCTGAATGAATTCGCGCCTGAGCTGAACAAGGTGGATAACAAAATCATTATCACCGGGCACACCGACGCCACGCCGTACAAGAACAATAAAGGTTACAACAACTGGAATCTTTCCGGAGAGCGTGCACTTCAGGCACGCAGCGTGTTGACCGCTTCAGGGCTCGACTCCGCCAAAGTGATTCAGGTCAGTGGCATGGCCGATCAGATGCTTTTCGATAAAGACGATCCGTTAAGCTCCGTGAACCGACGAATCGAAATCATGGTATTAACCCACGCCGCCAGCGACACGCTGTATCAGTTCTTCGGGGCGCATGGCGAAAAAGTGATAAAGCCAATCGCCGAGAAAATCGCACAAGGAAAGTAGCGAGCCAGGACAATGTGGAACGTCAATAATTCATCTTTACTCTCAACGCCATTGGCCCTGCTTTGCGTCTTGCTGGCAGGCTGGCTGGGGATAATGCCAGGCACCGTGCTGGCAAAGCCGAAGCCTGCAACGGTGAAAACCAGCAAACCCGTTGCCCGCAAAACGCACGATAAAAAAGTGCAGGCACGCATCAATAACCGAAAAAAGCTGCTGGCAAAATCCCGACTCAAGCTGGCGAACGTTCCGCTGACGCCTTCACAAAAGCGTAAAATCGCCGCCAGAAAGCGAGCTGAGCGCACCGAAAATCGTGAGTTTTTGACAGAACAAGTGCACTGGAAATCCGGCGCATTGGGCCGCCAGTGGCCGCTGGTCCAGATGAGCGAGAAAATGGAGCACTCGCTGGTCAAGGTCATGAAAAAGCTGAAGAAACAACTTGGCAAACCTTACGTCTGGGGTGGTGCATCGCCAAAAACAGGCTTCGATTGCAGCGGCCTTGTCTGGTATGCGTACACCACCAGCACTAAGCGCAAGTTGCCACGCACCGCTAACGGCATGTATACGGCGAAAAACCTTAAGCGTGTGAAGAAAAGCAGGCTACATCGCGGCGATCTCATTTTCTTCGGCATTCACAAAAAGACCAAAGCCGATCACGTGGGTGTGTATCTTGGCGAAGGGAAATTTATTGAAGCTCCACGCACCGGATTAAATGTACGCATTAGTCATCTGACGGATGATTTCTGGCAAGATCATTATCTGGGTTCACGCCGCGTTATTTATGATGAGCACGGATGATCGACTCCCAAAAAAAAGCCACCTGTTACCAGGTGGCAGAACTCAAAATAATACTCTATAAGTAAAACGAGGGAAGAAAACATATCTCACATGTACCGTCTATTTTATATCATGCTCTTCCCTTATTTTCTGCCACAAGAACTAAAAGTCGCTTTTCCAGTTTATAAAACACATTGTCTTTCATCTTCTTTCAGCGTACTTATTACAGTCACCGATGATAAACAACAACGTGGAAGTCACCACTTTTAGTTTCTGATTTTATGCCAGGCAAACAAAACCACCAACGCGCCTGCCACAGCGATAAGAATGCTGCGCACATCAAACCCGGTCACTGTGCCCAGACCCAGCATTGAACCTAACCAGCCGCCGACAACCGCCCCTACAATGCCCAGAATAACCGTCATAATAAAGCCACTGCCATCACGACCTGGCATAATGAACTTCGCGATAATACCGACGATCAACCCCATGACAATCCAGAGAAGAATACCCATAATTAACTCCTGACCTTGCTAATATAAAAAGAGCAGCAGAATCTAAAGAGTTACAATGACAGCGTCAATAAAATGACGACAATGAATATTTCAAACATCAGAACGCTGCCAACGCAGCGAATTAACAGCCCCTATTCTGATTATCAGAACAGACTTTTCAGCAAACCTGCGCATACTCCCGCGCATTCCAGTGGTAGTCTTTTTCTATCAGACAAAACAAATAAGACAGGAATCACGATGGGATTAATTAATTTTATTAAAGAAGCCGGTGAGAAGCTCTTTCACACGGATAACAGCAACAGTGAAAAGGCGGAGAAAATTAAGGCGCATATCAATACGCTCAACGTGCCGGGCGCAAGCAATATCAATGTCAACATCGACGACAGCGGTGTCGCTTCGTTATCGGGCAACGCTGATACCCAACAAACCGCGGACAAACTGGTGGTTGCAGCGGGTAACATTGAGGGCATCAGTGATGTTAATAATGCGCTGACGGTCAGCGCCCCTGCCCTGACAGCCCAGTATTACACTGTACAATCGGGCGATACTTTGAGCGCAATTTCCCGCCGCTATTATGGCTCAGCCAATCACTACCAGGCCATTTTTGAAAGTAATCAGCCGATGCTCAGCCATCCGGATAGCATTTATCCGGGGCAAAAGTTGATCATTCCTGAACTCGTCACGAAACAGTAAGAGAGGGCATTATGGGACTGTTTACCTCACTGCTGAACAAACTCTCTGGTTCGCAAGAGCATAACCCGATCCTGATAACCGAGGTTCTCTCGTGGATTGATTCCCAGGGAGGTATGGAGACCCTTCTTCAGCAAATGAAGCTGTTCGGAATGGGTAAAATCCTGCAATCCTGGCTGTCGAATCAGCAAAATTTGCCGATTTCACCACAGCAGGTATTTTCCTTTATCAAAGCGCCAGCATTGCAGCAACTGGCAGACCGTTGCGGGATTGACGTCAACGCTACCGCCGCGCTGCTGGCTAAATATTTACCGCTGCTGGTAAACGGTTTGTCGCACTCCGGCGAGTTAATGCCCTCAGCAACCAGCGATTTAGTGAAAGCAGGCTTGTCCGTGCTCGGTCATAAAACCGAGGCCTGATTCACGCCCCTCCCCTCAAGGCCAGTTTATGACTGGCCTTTTTTTGTGTCCGCAGCTTAGCGATAACGGAAAAGTTCAGAACGCCTTGACCTTACCCTTGCGGGAAGGTTTAAGCTTTATCACAGTCAGAAAAAAGCTGCGGCCGCTCCACTTCAGAACGGCCTTCACTAAGGAGTTCATGATGTCTGAGACCATAGACCTGACGCTGGACGGCCTCTCCTGCGGCCACTGCGTCAAACGCGTTAAAGAGAGCCTTGAGCAACGTCCTGACGTTGACCAGGCTGATGTCACCGTCACTGAAGCGCATGTCACAGGTAGCGCCAGTGCCGAAGCGCTGATTGAAACCATTAAACAAGCTGGATACGGGGCGGAGCTCAGCCACCCAAAGGCTAACCCGCTGACAGAGTCATCAACCCCGTCGGAAGCACTGACAGCGGCCCCCTCAGCGCTTCCGGCAGCCGATGACCTTGATGACAGCCAACAGCTGCTGATCAACGGCATGAGCTGCGCCAGCTGTGTCTCTCGGGTACAAAATGCGCTTGCCGCGGTGCCGGGTGTCACGCAGGCACGGGTGAATCTGGCGGAACGCACCGCGCTGGTGATGGGCAGTGCGTCCGCCGCAAATTTAGTGCAGGCGGTGGAAAAAGCTGGGTACGGCGCAGAAGCGATTGAAGACGATCAGAAGCGCCGTGAACGCCAGCAGGAAACCGCGATAGCCACCATGAAACGCTTCCGCTGGCAGGCGATTGTCGCGCTGCTGGTCGGCGTGCCGGTGATGGTCTGGGGCATGTTCGGCGACAACATGATGGTCACCGAAGCTAACCGTTCCCTGTGGCTGACAATCGGCCTCATTACCCTCGGGGTGATGGTTTTTGCGGGCGGCCACTTTTATGCCAGCGCGTGGAAAAGCCTGAAAAACGGCACCGCGACGATGGACACGCTGGTGGCGTTAGGCACAGGCGTAGCGTGGCTCTATTCGATGAGCGTCAACCTGTGGCCCCAATGGTTCCCGATGGAAGCTCGCCACCTCTATTACGAAGCCAGCGCGATGATCATTGGTCTGATTAACCTCGGCCACATGCTGGAAGCGCGCGCGCGTCAGCGTTCTTCGAAAGCGCTGGAAAAACTGCTCGACCTCACGCCACCGACCGCACGAGTGGTGACAGAACAAGGTGAGAAATCCGTGCCGCTGGCCGACGTACAGCCGGGCATGACGTTACGCCTGACCACCGGCGATCGCGTGCCGGTCGACGGCGAAATTACCCAGGGTGAAGGCTGGTTTGATGAAGCCATGCTGACCGGCGAACCCGTACCACAGCAGAAAACAGATGGCGCAGCCATTCATGCAGGCACCATCGTGCAGGACGGCAGCGTGCTGTTCCGTGCCAGCGCTGTCGGCAGCCACACCACGCTGTCGCGGATTATCCGTATGGTTCGCCAGGCGCAAAGCAGCAAGCCGGAAATCGGCCAACTGGCGGATCGCATCTCAGCAGTGTTTGTGCCAGTGGTTGTCGCCATTGCGCTTATCAGCGCCGCCATCTGGTATGTCTTCGGGCCTGCGCCGCAAATTGTTTATACCCTGGTGATCGCCACCACGGTGCTGATCATCGCCTGCCCTTGTGCGCTGGGTCTGGCGACACCGATGTCGATTATCGCGGGTGTCGGACGTGCCGCAGAATACGGCGTGCTGGTACGTGATGCCGATGCGCTACAACGTGCCAGTGAGCTTGATACCCTGGTGTTTGATAAAACCGGGACGCTGACGGAAGGCAAACCTCAGGTTGTTGCCGTGAAAACCTTTGCGGCGGTGGATGCTCAAGAATCGCTGCGTTTCGCTGCCGCGCTCGAACAAGGTTCAAGCCATCCACTGGCCCGGGCCATTATTGAGAAAGCCGGTGAAGCTGTGCTGCCGCAAGTGAATAACTTCCGCACCCTGCGCGGATTGGGTGTCAGCGGTGAAGCGGAAGGCCGTGCGCTGCTGCTGGGGAACCAGGCGCTGCTGAACGAGCAAAACGTAGTGACCACAGCCTGTGACGCTGAAATTCAGGCGCAGGCTGAGCAAGGCGCAACGCCGGTATTATTGGCTATCGACGGACAGATTGCGGCACTGTTTGCCATTCGCGATCCGCTGCGCAGTGACAGCGTGGAAGCCCTGCAACGTCTGCATCGTGAAGGCTACCGTCTGGTGATGCTGACCGGGGATAACCCAACCACCGCCAACGCCATTGCCAAAGAAGCGGGCATCGATGAAGTGATTGCCGGAGTGCTGCCGGACGGCAAAGCCGAAGCCATCAAAACATTGCAGGCAGAAGGCCGCAAAGTGGCGATGGTAGGCGACGGTATCAACGATGCGCCAGCGCTGGCGCAAGCGGAAGTCGGGATTGCGATGGGCGGCGGCAGCGACGTCGCCATCGAAACCGCAGCCATCACGCTGATGCGCCACAGCCTGACCGGGGTCGCCGATGCGCTGGCAATTTCACGGGCCACGCTGCGGAACATGAAGCAGAACCTGTTAGGCGCGTTTATTTACAACTCGCTGGGCATTCCGATTGCCGCCGGGATCCTGTGGCCACTCACCGGGACGTTGCTAAACCCGGTCGTTGCCGGGGCGGCGATGGCGCTTTCGTCCATCACCGTGGTGAGCAACGCTAACCGCCTGCTGCGCTTCAAACCGAAAGCGTGATGGCAGACTGGCCCTTAACAGAGTTTGTTGAGGGCCGCTTCCCGAATTAGGCGTTGAGCCCCTATCCCCGACGCGCTAGCATGGGCCTTTGATTTCAGGGAGCGCGTATGGGTCTGTTTCAACGAATAAAATCTTTAGTACGCGCCTTGTCCGGGAAACGCTACCCCTGGCCTGGTCTGGACATCACTCTTCCTGACGGGCAGCAACTGCATCTGGTGGGCAGCATTCACATGGGCACCCGCGATATGTCGCCGCTGCCGCCAAAGTTAATCGCCCTGATCCAACGGGCCGATGCGGTGATCGTCGAAGCCGACATTACCGGCACAGAAACGCCCTTTCGCGATCTGCCCCCCTGCCCACCGCTAAGCGAACGCTTATTGCCCTCACGTTTCCAGCAGCTGGAACAGCTTACCGATGAGCTTGGCCTCTCGCTGGCGCTGTTCGACAGCCAGCCTTTATGGCAAATCGCGATGGTGCTTCAGGCGACACAGGCGCAGAAACTGGGCCTTCGCCCTGATTACGGGATTGATTACCAGCTGCTGCATTGCGCACGTGAAGCTCACAGGAAGATCATTGAACTGGAAGGGGCGCAAAGCCAGATTGACCTGCTGCGCAACTTACCCGATCGCGGATTGTCGCTGCTGGAAGACACACTGACGCACTGGCACACCAATGCGCGGCTGTTGCAGGTGATGATCGGCTGGTGGCTGGAGCAGCCGCCGGGTGAAACCCCTTCGCTGCCGAATACCTTCAGTCATGCGCTGTATGACGTATTGATGCATCAGCGTAATCTGGCATGGCGGGATCGTCTGCTTTCCCTGCCGCCAGGGCGTTACGTAGTGGCGGTGGGCGCCCTGCATTTGTACGGGGAAGGAAACCTGCCCTCAATGCTGAGCGCAGCGTCGAAATAAAAAAATGGCCAATATTTCTATTGGCCCGTCAAAGAGGAATTTCATCATTATTATTATCCCGAAGTTTGCACTTCGGATCGTTCGATTGTCGCTCAAAGTAACCATCACTGCCAACACTATTGCGCAAGATAGTACTATTTTTTCGACAGCCGTCAGGCGTATCCTGAAGCCTGTTCTCTCCGGTTGTAAGAAGGATGGTTATGACGCCCGCCGTTAAGTTACTCGAAAAAAACAAGATCCCGTTTAAGGTTCACAGCTACGATCACGATCCGAATGAAACCAATTATGGCGATGAAGTGGTGCGTAAACTGGGGCTCAATGCCGATCAGGTTTACAAAACCCTGCTGGTGGCGGTTAACGGGGATATGAAACACCTGGCCGTAGCGGTAACACCCGTTGCTACGCAGCTCGATTTGAAGAAGGTCGCAAAAGCGCTGGGCGCGAAAAAAGTCGACATGGCTGACCCAATGATCGCCCAACGAACCACCGGCTATCTGGTGGGCGGCATCAGCCCATTAGGGCAGAAAAAAACGCCTGCCGACGCTTATCGATGCGCCTGCCCAAACGTTTGAGACTATCTATGTGTCCGGCGGTAAACGCGGTCTGGATATTGAGCTGACGGCAGAGCATCTTGCGAAAATGCTGGATGCGACGTTTGCGGATATTGCGCGGCGAGATTAAAGATTGGGAGTTGCCTGTTCCCCCTCTCCCTAACCCTCTCCCTTGAGGGTGTACGGTCCGGAGACATGGTAGACAGGTGTTCGGGGACATGGTGAACACTATTTAACATCCTTTACCCATGGTTATCGACCTTTTCTTCAGGTCGATAACCCCCACT
>NZ_JBOFIN010000082.1:0-4415 GCF_051650185.1 Scandinavium sp. | reverse complement strand
TACCATGTGGTGCAGACCGGTGCCGTCATCCGTGTCGCCGATATACATACCCGGGCGCTTACGCACCGCATCCAGCCCTTTCAGGACTTTGATACTGGAGGAGTCATAAGAATTCGACATCAACGTTTCTCGCTCATTTAAACTTGGGTTAATCCGTTATTTTACCTTTTTCCACGCTGAACATCTTCGAATTTTTGTCCGACATGTCCATTACGTGTTCAGCGCTGATCGCACTGACGAAAACCTGCGACTCGGTCGCTTTCAGCCTGCTTGCTAACAGACCACGACGCTCGTCATCCAGTTCCGAGGCAAAATCATCTATGAGGTACAGGCAGCGTCGCCCGCTTTCACGGGTCAGAAACTCACCTTGCGCCAGACGTAAGGCGCACATCAGCAGTTTGAGCTGCCCGCGCGATAACGTGTCCTCTACCGGCGCGCCGTCCGCACGAATGCGGAAATCCGCTTTATGCGGCCCGTGGGCGGTGTAGGTCAGCATGCGATCGCGCTCAAAGTTCCGTTCGAGCACCTCAGAATAGTCAGTCTCTTTTTCCCAGCCGCGCTGGAAAGAGAAGCTCAGGTTGAACTCAGGCAGGAACTGTTTGCAGGTATCAGCCATATCTTCGGCGATGCCTGCGCTGTACTCTGCGCGCCAGCGACTGAGTTGTTCCGCCAGTGGAATGAGTTCGGTATCCCACGGACGCAGTTGTGCGTAGCGGGTCACCTGGCGCAGCGCTGCATTTCGCTGTTTCAGCAAACGCTTGAGATTGCTCCAGGCCGTAAAGAAACCTGCTTCGTTGTGGAAGCATCCCCAATCGAGGAAGGCTCTTCTGTATTTGGGGCCGCCGTTGAGTAAAGTAAACCCTTCAGGCGTGATGAGCTGCATCGGCATCAGCAGCGCCAGTTCAGCCACTTTGTGGCCGTCGGTGCCGTCGATGCGGACTTTGCTGTCGCCCTGTTTATCTTTGGTCAGACCGAGAGAAATTTCGCGTTCTTCCCCCTGCAAGCGCCCATGTAATACAAAGGACTCCTGCTCGTGGCGGATCACACGACCAATCTGCAAACTGCGGAACGCCCGACCGTGCCCGAGGGTATAGATAGCTTCCAGCACGCTGGTTTTACCGCTGCCGTTAGCACCCACCAGGAAGTTAAAGCCAGGGGATAGAGCAAGATCCGCGCTTTCGATATTGCGAAAGTCGCGGATCAACAAGCGGGTTAGCGCCATTACAATCTCATTGGCATGACGACGTAAGCAGCGCTCTGGCTGGCAGCATCTTCAATCTGCACACTGGAAACAGAATCGGTCAGCAGAATACGGACGTTTTCACATTTCAGCGCATTCAGCACGTCCAGTACGTAGCTCACGTTGAAGCCGATTTCCATCTCAGTCCCGGCATAGGTGACATCCAGAAT
Source organism: Scandinavium sp. (assembly GCF_051650185.1). Lineage (GTDB taxonomy): Bacteria > Pseudomonadota > Gammaproteobacteria > Enterobacterales > Enterobacteriaceae > Scandinavium. Next base: position 3,005 of record NZ_JBOFIN010000082.1, on the reverse strand, counting down.
TTCTTCTGCTTCTTCCTGTTCCGGGTTGTTGGCAGTAATTTTCAGCTGATTCTCGCTGACGTAAAGACGCACACCGCGGAATTTCTCGTTCGAGAGAATGGCGGCGCGGGCAAACGCCTGCTTGAGAATGTCGCAACCGGCATCCAGATGCTTATCCGGATTTTTCGGCAGCACGCGACGGTAGTCCGGGAAGCGGCCATCCACCAGTTTAGAGGTGAAGATGAAGTCGCCCACGTGAGCACGGATATTGTTGCTGCCAATCTGCACGCGCAGCGGGTTTTCGCCGCCGTCGAGCATACGCATCAACTCAATCACGCCTTTACGCGGCACGATCACCGAATGGTTCGGCAGAGACTGACCAATCGGCATGGAGCACACCGCCAGACGGTGACCGTCAGTGGCGACAGTGCGCAGCTCTTCACCTTCGGTTTCAAACAGCATGCCGTTTAAGTAGTAACGCACGTCCTGATGCGCCATTGAAAACTGCGTGGCTTCAATCAGGCGCTTCATCGTCGCCTGCGGCAAGGTGAATTCCACCTCGCTCTGCCAGTCGTCCAGATTGGGGAAATCTGCGGCTGGCAATGTGGACAGCGAGAAACGGCTACGGCCAGAGCGGACCAGCATGCGGTCGCCTTCCAGTTGTACAGCGATTTCCGCGCCTTCCGGCAGGCCACGGCAAATATCAAAGAACTTGCGCGCAGGGACGGTGGTTGCACCCGGTTCATGCGGCTGAATCAGCGCGACGCGTGCGACCATTTCCATTTCAAGGTCGGTCCCGGTCAGCGACAGGGAGCCGTCTGCGACCTGCAGCAGCAGGTTGCCAAGAATGGGCAACGTTGGGCGGCCACCTAATGGACCACTTACCTGTTGCAGCGGTTTTAATAAATGTTCACGTTCAACGGTAAATTTCATAGCGTCACGAAGATAATGTTCTGATTAAATTGGAGAAATCTTCTTTGATATCATGGCTTTCTTCACGTAACTGTTCGATCTTGCGGCAAGCATGCAGCACGGTCGTATGGTCACGGCCACCAAACGCATCGCCGATTTCCGGCAGGCTGTGGTTGGTGAGTTCTTTTGCCAGCGCCATCGCCATCTGACGCGGTCGCGCCACAGAGCGAGAGCGACGCTTGGACAGCAGGTCAGCCACTTTGATCTTATAGTACTCCGCCACCGTCTTCTGAATATTGTCGATGGTGACCAGTTTTTCCTGCAGCGCCAGCAGATCGCGCAGCGCTTCACGCACGAAATCGATAGTAATTGCCCGGCCGGTAAAGTTGGCATTGGCGATAACGCGGTTCAGTGCCCCTTCCAGCTCACGCACATTGGAGCGCAGACGCTTGGCAATAAAGAAGGCCACTTCACCCGGCAGACGGATGTCGTTTTCGTCCGCCTTTTTCATCAGGATCGCCACTCGCGTTTCAAGCTCAGGTGGCTCGATCGCCACAGTTAAGCCCCAGCCGAAGCGGGATTTCAGGCGATCTTCAACGCCGTTGATCTCTTTCGGATAGCGATCCGACGTCAGAATGATCTGTTGGTTGCCTTCAAGCAGGGCGTTAAAGGTGTGGAAAAACTCTTCCTGAGATCGTTCTTTATTAGCAAAAAATTGGATGTCATCGATCAGCAGCGCATCAACAGAGCGGTAGTAACGTTTGAACTCTTCAATGGCGTTGTTCTGCAGGGCCTTCACCATGTCCTGAACAAAACGCTCGGAGTGCATGTACACCACTTTGGCATTCGGTTTACGGGCAATAATGCCGTTACCCACCGCATGTAAAAGGTGAGTTTTACCGAGACCCGTGCCGCCATAAAGGAACAGCGGGTTATAGGCGCCGCCAGGGTTATCCGCCACCTGACGAGCCGCCGCGCGTGCCAGCTGGTTGGATTTACCTTCGACGAAGTTATCAAACGTATGTTTCACGTTGACGTTAGAACGGTAGGTCGGTTCTGCCGGAGCCGGAACGTTATCCCAACCCTGACGTGCCGCAGGAATCGCAACGCGCGGGGCTTGTACCTGCTGCGCATGGGCCTGAACAGCAACCTGGGCGGTTTCTTTAACAACCTGAGTGACAGGGCGGGCGCCGACTTCAAAGCGCAGCTGTGGCGCATCGGTACCGCAGAAATCATTCAACAGTCCGTTGATATTATTGAGGTATTTATCCCTTACCCAATCGAGCACAAAGCGGTTTGGCGCATACAAAGCCAGCGTATTATCGCTCAATTCCGCCTGCAACGGGCGGATCCACATGCTGAATTCTGTGGCTGGTAACTCATCCTGCAATCGGGCAAGACACTGCTGCCAAAGCGAAAGTGACACGGCGGACTCCACTCGAACAAAAAGGGTGAAACTGAAAAATTAATGATTGTTGGCACACGCCAGAAAAGCCCTCAGACACAGCGTGAGGGGACGTGCGAACCGCTATCTGCGGTTTTTACTCCGTTCAGGATCCGGGATCACGATCGGGACCGCGGATCATAGCCTAAACTGAGCCAGAGATCTTCTGTTTCTCACAGATTCTTCCCGATTTATCCACAGGAAGGATCGAGACCGGCTAAGTGTAAACGATCCTGATTGGGGTGGGGGGCGATTTCTCCCGCATATTGGAAAAATTAATGAGTAGAGACAAATTTTTGCTTAATCGATCTAATAAAGATCCCGGGCGATCCTTGCGCTTTAACGGGCAGGCTTTATAATCCCCCACCCGGTGCGTGCTACTCGCTAACAGGTACCGTTCCCCGCTCAATTTCTACGCGAAATCGTGCGAAAACAGGCGGGAAACAAGGTAAAGAGAATTGACTCCGGAGTGTACAATTATTACAATCCGGCCTCTTTAATCACCCACACTGAAGCGGAAGTCGTTCGAAACTCGTTCGGGTACACGCAAAAGTCAGTGAATTTATTCAAGTTTAGGTAGAAATCGCCATGAAACGCACTTTTCAACCGTCTGTACTGAAGCGCAACCGTTCTCACGGCTTCCGTGCTCGTATGGCTACTAAAAATGGTC
>NZ_JBOFIN010000081.1:0-8817 GCF_051650185.1 Scandinavium sp. | reverse complement strand
GTCCCACCTGACCCCATGCCGAACTCAGAAGTGAAACGCCGTAGCGCCGATGGTAGTGTGGGGTCTCCCCATGTGAGAGTAGGGAACTGCCAGGCATCAAACAAGCAAGAACCCCGACCGAAAGGCCGGGGTTTTTTGCGTTTTATAATCCAGTGCATCACGCTCTGATCATTCCTGAATACTGATCATGCTAAGTGAATTTGTGCGTAATATCACAAATTTAGTCATAACAATTATGTAACATCCTGTTCACTAATTGTTCTCCCGTAGTGCTAGTGAGTTACTACGAGGCAGATCAGATCGATGCCAGGAGTATTATTACAATGACAGAGAATGCATTTTCTTCCCGGAGTACCGTCGCTGATGGAGATACCCGTCGTCGGGTTTGGGCAATCGTAGGAGCCTCGTCCGGGAATCTTGTTGAATGGTTTGATTTTTATGTCTATTCATTCTGTTCTCTCTACTTTGCTCATATCTTTTTCCCCTCAGGAAATACCACGACTCAACTTCTGCAAACTGCCGGGGTATTTGCCGCTGGCTTTCTGATGCGCCCCATTGGTGGATGGCTGTTTGGACGTATCGCCGATCGCCATGGACGCAAAACCTCCATGCTTATCTCTGTATGCATGATGTGCTTTGGCTCCTTAGTCATTGCATGTTTGCCCGGTTACGCAATCATTGGAACGTGGGCGCCTGCATTGCTACTGTTAGCGCGTTTGTTCCAGGGGCTGTCGGTTGGTGGAGAATATGGCACAAGTGCCACTTACATGAGTGAAGTTGCCATTGAAGGCCGCAAAGGCTTCTTTGCCTCATTTCAGTACGTCACATTGATTGGTGGTCAACTGCTGGCGCTATTGGTCGTCGTTGTTTTACAGCAGGTGCTGAGTAATGAAGATCTGCATGCATGGGGATGGCGAATTCCTTTTGCACTAGGTGCAGTTCTGGCACTGGTCGCACTCTGGTTGCGACGCCAGTTGGATGAAACATCTCAGCAAGAAACGCGAGCGCTGAAAGAAGCCGGATCGCTTAAAGGGTTATGGCGCAACCGCAAAGCTTTTATCATGGTGCTTGGCTTTACCGCCGGTGGCTCCCTGGTGTTCTATACCTTCACGACCTATATGCAAAAGTATCTGGTCAACACGACGGGCATGAGCGCCAGTGTGGCAAGCATTGTAATGACCGCCGCACTATTTGTTTACATGATCGTACAACCGCTGTTTGGCGCACTTTCAGACAGGATCGGTCGTCGTAACTCAATGCTTTGTTTTGGTGGGCTGGCAACCTTGTTCACCGTGCCTATTCTTACTGCCTTGCAGCATGTTCAGTCGCCATATGCCGCATTCGCACTGGTGATGTGTGCATTGCTGATTGCCAGCTTTTACACTTCGATTAGCGGGATACTGAAAGCTGAGATGTTCCCTGCGCAAGTACGTGCGTTAGGTGTTGGGCTTTCCTATGCGGTCGCGAATGCGCTCTTTGGTGGTTCAGCGGAGTATGTTGCTTTGTCACTGAAATCTGTCGGTTTTGAAAGCGTGTTCTTCTGGTATGTCACGCTGATGGGGGCGCTGGCTTTCCTGGTCTCGCTGATGTTGCATCGTAAAGGAAAAGGTCTGCGTCTGTAGTGCTATTGATGGGCCATTTGCCACACTGCATAGCCGGTTGTGGCTCCCGCCACATCCCATGCGAAATCTTTCCAGCTCCAGCCGCTCCCTGATGGGCGGCTGTCCCACAGCTCTTTTCCTGCCCCCAGGCTGACGGAAAACATTAAGCCATAAACTGCGCTTCGGTCCTGACTGTTCCCCTGATGTTGAGCATATTCATTTCCGGCAGCGGAAAGGATTGCCGAGGAGATAAAGTGCTGAGCTTTGTCCTGACCTGTCCATGCATCGTTGGCCATATGGCTGCAGCCGCAAAGCAGGAAGGAAGAACACAGAAGGAGAGTTCGCATAGTTTCCTCTGTAAAAAAGCCCCGACGTTGCGGGGCCTGATGATTACAGAATACGGCTGATAAGCCTGTCGATACGAATACGGCGTAAACGACGGATTAGCTTTCGCACTTTCACCGGGTAATCGGCAATGCTTTGCAAGTCACGGTAATGATTGACCACCGTAGTGTGTGTACGAATCAGAGCAAGCTCTTTTTCACGAGCGGCTGCCAGCTGCTGTTTTGGATCATGGATAAGGATCGCATTCTCTAAATCCAGGCGCCAGGCTCGCGGGTTGAGGTTGTTGCCGGTCAGCAGCATCCACTCATCGTCCACCCACATGCCTTTCAGGTGATAGCTGTTGTCTTCATCTTTCCACAGCCGCACGACCAACTGGTCGGTGTTCACATAGTATTGCAGGCGGCTGAGGAAGCGACGCAGATTGATTTCATAAAGATAGGGTAGAGCCCCGATGATTTTAAATGGCTGATCTTCCGGAATGTAGAAGTCGTTAGCCGTTTTATCCCCGACGATGATCTCCACCTTTTTGCCCTGACGCAGCAGGTGAATGATATTGCGCACCAACACTGCTGGCAGGTTGAAATACGGGGTACAGATAGTCAGCTTGTGTTCCGCACAGGGCATCAGATGGAAAATCGTTTTGTTCAGCATGCTCGATTTTCCAAGCCCGACCAGTGGTGTGACCGAAAGCTGATCGTTGTCCGCATTGCCCTGGAAGTGATAACCGGTATCGCGTAATTCCTGGCGATAAAGGCGGATATCATTTTTGATTTCCGGGCTTTTTGGGCGTCCATCGTTATCGAGGCGATTCACACCACGGCCATGAACCAGGTTTTGATCCACCCAGTCGAACATGATGTCAGCCATGCTGGGATTGCGGATACACTGATAGCGGTCATAGCGATATTTATCATGCTGATGAAGATAGACGTCGTTCAGACTAGCGCCACTGTAGAGCACGCTATCGTCGATGATAAATCCTTTGAAATGCAGCACGCCGAGGGCTTCACGTGTATTAACGGGAACACCATAGACCGGAATGTGAACGTCTGGGTTTTCCTGCGCCATACGGCAGTACCAGTCGGCGTTGGTATTTGAGGCGGCTGCACCAATACGGCCACGCTGGGCGCGGTGCCAGTCGACAAGAATGCGAGCATCCAGTTCCGGGCGAGCACGTTTTGCCGCATAGATGGCGTCCAGGATGCCTTTACCGCCGTCATCTTGTTCCAGATACAGGGCAACAATGCAGATACGGCGCGTGGCGCTGGCTATTTTTGCCAGGAGCGCTTGCCGAAAATCAGCGGGAGCGTAAAAGAACTCGACATCATCAACTGACTGAGAAAGCTTAGGTAGTTGAGCAAGGTGTTGTTGATGTTTGTTGCGCTTAAATTTTGACAACATCACAGTGCGTATCTTCTCTGATTAATCAAGGGTCTCTGTACCATGCAGACGACAGAAGCGAGCAATAATACCATCAGTGCGGGCTAAAGTGGTCAACATTTCCAGCAGCTTAGTTACGATGACGAAGGCGAGAGCTTTAGCGTCAATCCCACAATGCCATCTTCAAGCTGGATATCAACGTCAAAACCCAGCTTCCGGGCCAGCGCAATCATTCCCTGATTGTTCGGCATGGTGATGCCATTCAGACGCTGTAATCCGTGTTCTCGCGTGTAATTGATGAGTTTCTCCAGCAGCCGCCGCCCAAGTCCTAGCCCTTTTAAATCGGAGCGCACCAGGACGGCAAACTCGGCATCAATATTGTCAGGATCGGAAATCGCTCTCGTCACCCCAAGGATTTCAGTTCGCTCCGAAGTGGTGTGAACAGCAACAAAAGCCATCTCTCGATCGTAGTCGATTTGCGTCATGTTGGCTAAATCATCGTGAGTAAATTCATTGATTTCACTGAAGTAGCGGTAGTAAAGGTCTTCCTTTGTCACGCGGGAAATAAACTGTTGAAGCAGGGGTTCATCTTCCGGAAGGATAGGGCGAAACAGGCAGCGCTCGCCATTTTTCATTTCTACCCATTCTTCAAATTGCTGTGGATAAGGGCGAATAGCCAGTCGGCTTTCGCTGTCGCCATCAAAGGCGGCAATGTCGAGCGTGACGTCCAGAGCCGTGAAATCACCGGAAGAGGCCAGAAGAGGATGAATATCCAGCCGCTGAATTTCCGGACAATCGACAATCAGGTTCGAGACCTGGACCAGCAAATGGCTCAATCCGGCGATATCAAGAGGTCGCAGCGCACTGCGGCCGCGAATTTTTTTATTCTTGATGGCCTGGATAACCAAATAGCGAGCAAGGTTCATGTTCAAAGGAGGCAGTGCCACGGCAGCCTGATCTTCCGCCCGCCACTCCACACCGCCTTCACCCAACATAATCAGCGGGCCAAATAACGGATCGTGTTCTACCACGACGCGCAATTCCTGTGCCCCGGCACGGTTAGCCATGCTTTGCACCAGAAGCCCATGGACTCTGGCCTGTGGCCACGCCATTTTGACACGATCGAAGATAGCATCCGCCGCTTGCTGAACTTCTGCCGCTGTGCGCAGGTAGAGCATCACGCCCTGAACTTCGGACTTATGCGGAATGTCTGGCGAGCGGAGTTTCAACGCAACGGGATAACCTATCTGCTCGGCGATATGCACGGCTTCAGCACTATCCGCTGCAATCCAGGTCGGCAGCGTTTGCAGGCCATAAGCCTGCAAAATAGGCTGAACCTCATGCGTATCCAGCGATGTCGCACCTTCTTTAATCGCCTGCTGGAGCAGCGCGTGTGCTTCAGCGGTGTTGGCGGTCAGCAAGTCTGGCAGCACGGGTGTTTCTCGCAATTGCTTCTGATTGCGACGGTATTCCACCATATGCATGAATGCCGTAATGGTGCCTTCAGGTGTGCGATAGGTAGGGAGCCCGGTGTCACTGAATAAACGGCGCGCTTCCTGCGAGGAGTATTCGCCACACCAGTTGGTCAGTACGGTGACATACTTGCCGCGTGGGTGTTGGCTCAGCGTCTCAATCAACGCCTGAGCGCTTTCGGTGCCGGGAGCCGCGGCACTGGGTGAATGAATGACCAGCAATGCGTCGTAGTCCTGGCTATCAAGCAGAAGGTTCAGCGCTTTTTGATAATGCTGGCTGCTGGCGTCATCGCGCAAATCGAGAGGATTCGCGGCTTCGACACTCGCGGGCAAGGCGGCCCGCAAGGCAGAAAGCGTTTCCTCGCTTAGCGTCGCCAGTTTGCCGTTACGCAGCCAGAGTTCATCCAGAGCCAGTGCGGCAGGTGCAGCTCCGTTACTCATAATCATCAGCCGTTCGCCGCGTAAAGGCCGCATATGACTGAGCGTTTCTACAGCGGAAAACAGTTCGTGGGTATCCTGAACTCGCAGCAAACCTGCACGCTGAATGGCGGCATCCCATGCCGGATCCATTCCTGAATTCACATGCAGTAAACGCTGGGCCGCTGGACTACGGCCGCTTTTAATCACCAGAATCGGTTTATTACGCGACGCGCTACGGGCAGCGGAGACAAAGCGTCTCGCATCACCAAGGTGTTCGAGATACAACAGAATGGCGCTGGTCTTCGTATCACGGGCAAGAAAATCGAGCAGATCGTCGACATCGATATCAAGACTGTCGCCCAGCGCGATGAAGTAAGAGAACCCCATTTCACGCTGCTGCGCCCAGTCGAGAATGGTGTTAGACACCGCTGCGGATTGGGATATAAAGGCCAGTTTGCCGCGACGGATGGGGACGGGCGAAAAGCTGGCATTCAGGCCTTGCCACGGGGCCAGCAGCCCAAGACTGTTCGGGCCAAGCAAACGCATCTGGTAACGTGAGGCACAGGCTTTGAGTTCAGCGGATTGCTCCGGCGGTGAGGAAAGAATAATGCAGGTTTTGCAGCCTTTCTCGCCTAAGGCTTCGAGCAGCGCCAGATTACGTTTGGCGTTGGTACAGATAATGGCGAGATCGGGCATGAAGGGCAGAGAGTCGATATCTGGCCACGCCAGCACACCCAGCACCGCTTTCCAGGCTGGCGTCACAGGAAGCACCGGGCCGCTAAACCCGCCCGCCAATAAGTTGCGCATCATCAGATAACCGGCGCGATGGGGTTTCATCGAGGCGCCAATAACCGCAATCGATTTGGGTCTCAGTAACGCTTCCAGCCCTCGTTGGCTCATCGCACTCTCTCCAGGACATTCGTTCCTGAATGATTTTAAACGCTTTCTGCCTCGGGCACTGTGATGTTTCCCTTATGCTGCGTTTTTCCTGCAAGATAGCGGGTGCGGAAGCGTTGAAAATGGTCACCTAAAGCGCTTGCTGCCTGCACGTCATCAGCGAGATCCAGCAACGCAATGGCGACTTCGGCGGTGCAATACTGACCTTCGGCATGCACTTCACGTAAGCGATAGTTAGAGACCCGGGATAAATCGACAGAAATGACCGGCAGCGCATCCAGATAAGGGCTCTTGCGAAACATTTTCCTCGCCTCAGTCCAGGTGCCGTCCAGCATAATGAAGAGGGGCGGCTTGCCTGATGGCGGAGCGGTGATCACTTCGCGTTCATGGCCTGCATAGGAAGCGGGAAAGACAACCATGGGCTGATAATCCGGGTTCTGAACCAGCTCCAGCAGCGCCTGAGGCGGCTCTGTGCGTGACCACTGGAACGCTTCGGTGTCCGGTAATATATCGGCAATCAGGCGTCCGGTATTACTCGGTTTCATCGGCTCGGTATCGAACATCACCAGACAGAAACGACTGCGGGCGCGAGAAGGCATGAGTGTGTCGCACAAGCATTGTTTTAGCGGAAGCAGGCAGCGCTGGCAGCGACGAATGCGGTTGCCGCGAGCAAGAAAAGGGCGCGTGGCGCGAGCGAGACGTTCGGCACGAAGACGAAGTACGGCGTTATCAGTCATGGGAAATCATGCAGGAAAAACGCTATTGTCGCAGAGGGAAAAGCGGGGCACAAGCCGTGCCCCGATGAGATTATGCCTGAGTGGCCTCGTTCAGCCAGCTGTCGAATGGCGCTTTAGGAACGGCACCATTGAGCATATCGACAACCTGACCTTTATGAAAAATCATGATGGTTGGGATGCTGCGAATACGAAAGCGCGCGCTAAGCTCACGTTCCGCTTCAGTGTTCACTTTAACAAAGCGCATTTTCCCGCTGCGCTCCTCCGCCACATCTTCAAAGATAGGCGCGAAATTACGGCAAGGGCCGCACCACGGGGCCCAGAAGTCGACGACAACAGGTAAATCGTCCTTCAACAATTTATCCAGCGTCTCGCCGGTTGCAGTGATCACATCGCCATCAAACAGTTCGTGACCGCAGCGACCACATTTTGCTGTTTCGTTAATACGATCGTCGGGGATACGGTTAAGCGCCTGGCAACTGGCACAAACGGTATTCATAGCTAACCTCTGGGTAATCGGGTTTACGCAACGGCCGGAAGGCCGAATGTTTCTTTAATGTTACATATTATCGACAAGTCTGTTTTAAAGGACAATCAGGTTTATTCAATGGGTACAATAGTCGCACTCTTTGGTATGAAATCATGGCGAAGCTCGGACACATCGGGTAATCTTCGCGCTTCGCGCAGCGCAGGTGGAGAATAAAGATGAACGACGAACTGAAAAACAAAAGCGGCAGGGTCAAAGTGATGTATGTCCGCAGTGATGATGACTCGGATAAACGCACGCAAAACCCGCGTACCGGTAAAGGCGGTGGCCGTACTGGCGCATCCCGTACCGAAGGTGGTCGTCGTCCTGCGCGCGACAGTCGTGATGGAAAATCTCGTGATGGCAAACCACGTGGCGGTGACCGCTTCCGTGATAATGCCTCCCGCGACAGCCAGCCGCGTGAACAATCTCCATGGCGTACCGTTTCCCGTGCACCGGGTGATGACGCAGTAGAGAAACCCGATCACGGCGGGATCAGCGGTAAAAGTTTCGTTGATCCAGAAGTGATCCGCCGTCAGCGTGCGGAAGAAACCCGTGTTTACGGCGAGAACGCGTGCCAGGCCCTGTTCCTGAGCCGTCCGGACTGCATCGTACGCGCCTGGTTTATCCAGAGCGTGACTCCACGCTTCAAAGAAGCCCTGCGCTGGATGGCGGCAAACCGCAAAGCGTATCACGTGGTCGATGAAGCAGAGCTCGCAAAAGCCTCTGGTACCGAACACCACGGCGGCGTGTGCTTCCTTATCAAGAAACGTAACGGCACCAGCGTGCAGCAGTGGGTTAGCGAAGCGGGTGAAGAGGATTGCGTACTGGCGCTGGAAGATGTGGGTAACCCGCATAACCTCGGCGCTATCATGCGTAGCTGCGCGCACTTTGGCGTGAAAGGCGTGTTGGTGCAGGATGCCGCAGTGCTGGAATCTGGCGCAGCAATTCGTACGGCTGAAGGTGGCGCAGAACATGTTAAGCCAATCACTGGCGACAGCGTCATTGATGCGCTGGACCAGTTCCGCAAAGCGGGCTATGCGATTGTCACCACGTCCAGCCACGAAGGTACTCCGCTGTTTAAAGCGACGCTGCCAAAGAAAATGGTGCTGGTGTTAGGTCAGGAACGCGATGGGCTGTCTGATGCAGCACTCGACAGCGCAGACCTGAGCGTGGCAATCAACGGTACGGGTAATGTTGAAAGCCTGAACGTCTCCGTCGCGACAGGTGTTCTGCTGGCCGAATGGTGGCGTCAGAACAAAGCCTGAGTCGGCTTATCAATTCAATAAAAATGCCAGCGCGATGCTGTAATGCCGATCAGTTAAGGATCAGTTGACCGATCCAGTGGCTGTGTAAGAATCCGGAAACGCTCACTCGTTTCCGGATTTTTTTATGCTCATTGGACAGGCACTTGATTTGGTATCCCGTTACGATTCTCTGCG
>NZ_JBOFIN010000080.1:0-12641 GCF_051650185.1 Scandinavium sp. | reverse complement strand
GTTCATTTCGGGGGATGGGTGCTATGATCGGCATTGCTCAGTCCAGTTGGTGATTTTGGTTGGTTTGGCGATTGATCAGATCGCACAATCCGGGCTGAGTTCCCTTTAAGTGATCTACTATTCGGCGCAGCTATTTAGGACCACCGCTTACTAAATAAACAATGTCGCCAACTTGAAATTTGAGTTTGCGAGAACGACTTGGCATAAAATGTCCTTATTAAGAAGAGATAATCATGGTACTTACCGACAAACAAGAAATGTTCTGTCGTGGGTACCTCATCGATTTAAATACCGCGCAAGCGGCTATGTGGGCGGGGAACTGCGCAAGAACCGCTCGGACATCTGGTACGGAAAACCTCACAACACCAGACATCCAGAACATAATTATCGAACTCAAAACGAAGCGCAACGAATATTTTGGAGTTGATGCTGATAATGTGTTGCGACACATAGTTGCGATAGAACAAATGGATATGCTGGATATTCTTAATGACGATGGCAGCCTGAAGGTGAAAAGTCAGACGGGCAACTCTCGCAGGTCTTGATATTAGCACCACAATACAGAACGTTAATAAGGGCAATGCTGAGATCATCCTTAAGGGGATTAAGTGGGTGATTAGGTTTAAGAACCTCGAATTGCTAAATGAATACAATAATTTATACGCATTTATAAAGCAGATAGAGAAAAGGCAACAAAACCTTCTACGAAGTAATTCGTGTACTAGGGAATGTATCAGCGTAATTAGTCTGACTTCGTCATTTGGTTTACGATCTATTTTTGCGAGGCGTTATATCTTGTATCTATTATAAAATATCTACGGATACTGCATTCAATTAATTCATTTGTACGCACTGATACTAAATTGTTATTAACTCAATGGACAAAGAGTTAATAATATTGTATACAGACGTATGTGTTTAGTTTTTCATAAGGAAGTTAATAATGAGTAGGTATATTTCTGATTTGTGTCTGTGTTTGTGTTTTTATGCTCTGGTTTGTGCGATAGTGATCACTAAATCAGAGCTAAGCGTGAATGAAACCATGATCTTAGTATCATATTGTGTCACCAGCAGTCTGTTTTTTCCATTCGTTGTAAGTTTTTTTAGAGGGAGCAAGCGAGGTGAAATACCCCTTAAATACTGGAATAATGGAATATTTACATTGTGCCTTATACTTTCTCTCCCATTAGGCTTTGTTTTGTTCTTTTACAAATTAAGCAAGAGGTAGTGGCCTCTTGCTTTTCTGAATTACAACTGAAGAATAAACTTATTGAGGTTTTGTATTTCTTTATCTGTAATTAACGCGGCTGTTATTGCTAGAATCGCAGAGAAGCCGATGATGCCAATAGGGGTTGTTGCGATTGTACTAAATGCAACCACAACTAAAAGTGACGCAAGTTTTGTTGCTGCTATCTTTTCACCAGCAATGACAGCTTCATTCCATGAGCCAGTACGAAATCCTTTTGCTACTGCATTCAGAAAGTCACTCCATTGCAAGGCTTCTCCAACGACCCCAAATAATTTGCTAAATTTTTTTAATTGAGCGGCCATTGTAGATTTGTCAATGGATTCGAGCGCTTTTGCTATTGCAATTCTGTCTGAAGTACTGAATTTTTTATTAAGATTGTTTTTATATTTATCAAAGGCAGTTAAGGCTTCCGATACATTCCGCAATTTTTTTCCTTTTGCCGCAGCTTCTAATGTCTTGGCTTCTTTGGCTAATTTATCGCCAAATTTTTCTGACAGTGATTTATAAAAATCAGAGGCTATGCTTATAGGATTTGTTGGAAATGAGCTGAACATATCCTGTGCACTTTGAGTTGCCATTTCCTTTCTGGCTGGGTCTGTTTTAGCAAAATCTAGATCAGGAAACATTTCACCAGGTTTTTTATTATTTGATTTTGCTACCGCAACTTTCAGAATCTCAGCTTTCGTATATGGGCGGTCTTTAGTTTTTTGTACTGATGTTGTATTACCATGGTCGTCAACCTTTACCGCATAGCTAAAACCATCAACGCTAATATCAAAGTGCCGGATGTTAGGTGGCAAGGTTTTCCACGATGTTTCAGCTTCCTTTCTTGCTTTAGCTTGCCGTTCGGGTTCACCTTTTGAAAAATCCAGTTCTGGAAATAAATCACCTGGTTTTTTATTTTGTGATTTCGCAACAGCAACTTTTAAATTTTCACCTTTTGTATATGGGCGTTGGGATGTTTGCGTTACCGAGATGGTTTTACCTTTTTGATCAAGTTTAACTTTGTACTTAAATTGATCTACTGTTGTATCAAACTCATCTGGTAACTTACTCCAGTTTCCTGGCTTGATATTCCATCCTTTGGGTGATGTTGAGGTATCTGCGCTTGAAGAGCTTCCACCGTTAGTCCCTTTTCCACTTGAGGTTAATATACCAGAGAATCCACCAACAGAGTTAGAGGTGCGACTACCAGCTTCAGAAGATACTCTGTTATCTGCGCCTCTAATATCGGCAGTATAACCTCCAGAGCCATCACTTCTTATATTTGACACCTGCGATGCTGAAATTTGAGTACCACCGTGACTGTTAAATTGAGATGCAACTTCGGAAGGTGTAGGTGCGCGCATTCCTCTGCTACTACCTCCACCAATACTGCCTGAGTCGTCCCCGCCACTGTGAACTCCATTAGACCAACTTCCACCAAAACCAGTCCAAGCCATAACTTTATCCTTCTTTGTTTGTGGGTGTTGGTTAAAAAATATACTGTGATTATTTTAGGATCAATAATTTAATTGATCCTAAAAAGAATTTTTCAATATACTTTAGGTTGCAGGTTGGTTTTATTTTGGATTAAAAAGTCAGTAGTTTTCCTGTAGGCTGAATAAGTTTAAGAATAAGCAAGAAAATACTCATTTCGATCCTGAAAGCACAGTGTAACCTACTATACTTTCCTCTACGGTTCGTCAACGCGTCGAGGTCATTATGGCTGGCAGCAAATCCTCATCGTCGTCCCATGCGCCTGTCGCAGAGCATCTTTTCTGGCTTCGGGTGGAGAATGCCGCCCGGCAGTACGGCTTTGTGCTGCTGATTTTGGTGCTCCTTGCCGGGTTCTGCGGCCTGTTTTCGAAAGGCTTCTTCAGTAATGCCAGCGTGGTGAATTCGGACCAGTCGTTGAGCGTGAACTACGAGCGTTTTGGGCGCAATCAAAGCGACATGGACCTGAAATTGACGCTCAACGTGCCTGCCAGCGACAGTTATACGGTAACGCTGGGCGGGCAGTTTATGGACGCGTTTGAGATCAACACGCTCTATCCGCAGCCCTGGCGCTTTACCAGCCATCACGGGGCGATGACGCTAGAGTTTCACGATCAGCCACAGGGCGGCACACACACGGTCTGGCTCAGCGTGCAGTCGCGTGATGCAGGAAGCGTGAAGTCGACGCTGCAGGTGAACCAGCAGCCGCCTGTTGTCCTTTCCCAGTTTATTTATCCGTAAGCGCTGCCCATGGATATGATCCTGCGAGCCGTCACGATTTACCTGATTCTGGTGGTGGTGTTCAAAATCGCCGGGCGACGGGCGTTATTGCAGATGACGTCGTTTGACCTGATTTTGCTGCTGATCATCAGTGAGGCCACCCAGCAGGGGCTGCTCGGCAACGATTTTTCCGTCACCGGCGCGGCGCTGTGCATCATTACCCTCATCGTGATGGATATGCTGTTTGGCAAACTTAAAAAATATCTCCCCGGTGCTGAAGAGATGATAGATGGCACGGCGGTGGTGTTGGTGGAAAATGGTGTGTTGATGCGGGACAAAATGAAAATGGCGGATATCTCTGTCGATGACATTATGGTGTCGGCGCGCAACAATCAGGGGCTGACAGAGCTTGCAGAAATTAAGTTCGCCATCCTCGAAACTAATGGTCATATCTCCATCATTCCGCAGAAGTAAAGGCTGGAAGCGATAGCCCTTTAATGACACAATATTTTTTTCACGGTTTGCAGGATGAGTGATGAAAAAGTTTGCGATGATTGGCGCGATGCTGGCGCTGAGCGGGTGTGTTCAGATTGATAACTATAACGACGTGGTTAAGGCTCCCGCACCGACAGGGCTTGCGGGCTACTGGCAGTCAGAAGGGCCACAAAGTGCGATGGTCAGCCCGGAAGCCATTGCGACGCTGATTGTCACGCCGCAGGGCGACACGCTGGATTGCCGCCAGTGGAAACGCGTTATCGCGCTGCCGGGCAAATTGATGCAGCGTGATGAGGATGTTTATAACGTCACCAACAAGCGCGATGTTTACGCTATCGATCGCGAAGGTGAGCGTATTGAGTACGATCGCATGACGCTGAAACGCGTGGATCGTCCTACCCAGGAATGTGCCGACTATCTGGAAAAAAATCCTCTGTTGTCCCCATTGCCATAAAGTCTTTGAACATGCCCGGTGGCGGCTGGCGCCTTACCGGGCCTACTTGGAATACCGTGGTTTGTAGGCCGGTGCAAGCGAAGCGCCGCCCGGCAAAGCCCCTGTTAAAGCACATCCTCCATCACCCACACGCTGACGCTTCCTCCTTTGCAGGTAAATACGCCCGTACCGCTTTCGTCGGTTTCCACCGTCTCTTCCCGGTTCGCGAGAAAATCCTTCCAGCGTTTGTTGCCGTAGTTTTCCCCCAGCGCGATTTGTTTTTCGCCCTCATCTCCATTCGAGAGCACCACCACGCAGCCTGGCGCTTCATCTGTGCCGCTGCGGCTGAAGGCAATGCAGTTAGGATGGTCGAAAAACAGCGTTTGCACGCCGTGGGCGAAACGCTGGCGGGCGTCGATCAGCTCGTGCAATTGCTCAATCACCGGCATCTCGATTTTGTAGGTGTTGCCGTCACCGCCGGTATCTTCATAAATCGCGCCAAACAGATCCGGATAGAACACGGAAGGCACGCCGTTCTCACGCAGCAGAATCAGTGCGTAGGCCAGCGGTTTAAACCACGGTTCAACCGGGGCTTCCAGCGCCTGAAGCGGCTGGGTGTCGTGGTTGGTCACAAGCGTCATGGCGTGGAAAGGATCGGCTTCGACCAGCGTGCCGGTGAAAATCTGGCTCATGTCGTAATCGCGGCCAAGACGTGAGGCCTCGTGGAATTTCATCTGTAGCGGTGCATCGAACAGCAGCGTCTGACCGTCAACCTGATTGATGTAGTTTTGCAGCGTCTCAACCTCATGCGACCAGTACTCCGCCACGATAAACAGCGGTTTCGGGGCCACTTCCTGCACGTGCTCAATCCATTCTTTGTAGAACCAGGCCGGGATGTGTTTCACCGCATCGAGACGGAAACCGTCACAGCCGGTCTGCTCCATCACCCAGCGCGCCCAGTATTTTAATTCTTCCGTTACCGCGTGATTGCGAAAATCGATGTTTTCGCCCATCAGATAGTCAAAGTTCCCCAGCTCACCGTCGACCTGATCGTTCCAGCCTTCGCCGGTGTAATCATTGACGACTTTGAACACGCCGTTCTCATCGGGGTTTTCGATGTGGTCCACGCCGCTGAAGCATTTGTAATCCCAGACAAATTGGGAATATTTGCCGTCGCGAACCGGGAAGGTGTATTTCGTCCAGGCATCGCATTCGATGATTTCATCGTCGATTTGTGTGCGGTCTTGTTCGTTGACGCGCTGAACGTGAATACGTTCTTTCTCGTCTGCGCCCATTTTGTGGTTGACCACCACATCCAGCAGCACGGCGATGTCATGCTCCTTCAGCGCGGCGATGGCTTTCAGCAGCTGTTCTTTGTCACCGTATTTGGTCGGGCGTGATCCTTTTTGATCAAACTCGCCCAGATCGAACAGGTCATAGCTGTCGTATCCCACGGAGTAGCCGCCAGACGCGCCTTTGTACGCCGGGGGCAGCCAAATCATGTTGACGCCAATTTCATTGAGGTTGGGCGCAATCGCTTCGACCTCCCGCCACAGTTCACCCCCAGCGGGGTAATACCAGTGAAAACATTGCAACAGGGTAGGATTGCGCATACTGAGACTCCATGTGGGAAGAGACTCTAGTATGGAGTATTTAGAGGAAAACGCCTGGCGCGCAGCGCGCGCAAGCGTTTCAGTTGGTCGGGGTGTCGCGCGATTCCTGCGGCACCAGGACGTGGCCGCCCTGTTTGCCGTAGGCGGTCAGCACTGATTTCTGCATCGAAGACTGGCCCACCAGTTTCGACAGTTCATCCATCCGCGCCTGCAGCAGGCGCTTCACCTCGGTTTCATTGTCCAGAATTGCCCGCAGAACGGGCCTCAGTTGCTCTTGCACGCTTGAAGAGGGATCAAGATCTTGCGTGGCTTCAGCCAGTTTTTGCACCGCTCTGACATACTCCATTTCACAGGCGATTAATTCATCCCATTGTCCTTCCGAGGCGTGTCGCAGCATGATGAGGCTTTGATCAAGAAGCTGCTGGTACAGGCTATACAGGTGCGGTGCAGTGCTCATTAGACGGCGTCCTGAATCAGAGTGGGCGAGGTGGCAACTTCTTTCCAGGCATCGGCGATATTGCGCAGCAGGTACTCCACCTCTTCAACGGCGGAGATTTCGTTGCGCAGATTGGCCTGCAGGAGACGCCTTACCATATAGGCGTACAGAGCAATCAGGTTTTGCGTGAGTTCATCATCGCTTTTCTCATCAAGGCCGATTTTGAGGCCATTCTCGATGATGTTTATCGCTTTCGAGAGGGAAAGGCCTTTCCCCTCCAGATTGTTGTCCTGCATAAACAGGCGCGCGCGCACCAGGGCGCTGAGCGCACCCTCGAACAGCATGTTCACCAGTTGCTGTTGGCTGGCGCTCATCACCGCGCTTTCGACTCCGATTTTTGCGTAGGCCTGTGTGCCATTTGCGCCGTACATGTTAGCTCCTGGGCTGAGTTAATTAGCTTTTGCTGCTGGATGAAGTATCAAACTGCTGAGTCAGGTAGCTGCTGGTGGAGTTCAGCGAGTTCATCAGCACGTCAAGCTGGGTAAACTGGGCTTTGTAACGCGCCATCATCGTGTCGATACGATCGCTGGCTGCGTTGTATTGCTGAGTCAGGTTGTTCAGGGTCTTACTCACGCCGTCAGTGGCGGCCTGAATGATCCCGGTGCTGGAGAGCCAGCTGGTGAGGTTTTTACCCACAACAGTGGTGATCCCGCTGTCTTTGCCATCGCCGACCAGCATTTGACCGACGCCGCTGGCATCTTTAGTCAATGCCGCTTCCAGCTTGGTTTTATCAACTGACAGCGAACCGGTGCTCGGGTCGGTGGTAATCCCAATTTGTGACAGTGATTTAAAAGACGTCCCGCTCGCGCCGTTACCGAGAATACTCTTCAACTGGGTCTGGATGGTTCGCAGGGTTGTATCGCCCAATAGCGCACCATTGCTGGAGTCTTGCGCGTCAGTCCCGGCATCGACCGCCGTATATTTGGTCAGCGAGGCGAAGGTGTCTTGCAGGGAGTTATAGGCAGTCACCCAGTCATTAATTGCTTTTTCAGCTTTTGACGTGTCCTTGCTGATGGTCAGCGTCTGGTTGCCGGTGGTGACGTCATTCAGGTTCAGCGTGATGTCTTCCAGCGCGTCACTGATGGTGTTGCTGCTGTTTTCGATCGCCACATTGTTGACGGTCAGCAAAGCATTCTGTGCCGTGACGCTCTCTTTCATGCCGCTGGTGCTTACGGAAGCGTCATAGCCCATAAAGCTTTGCAGCGAGCTGTCGCCGTTGACGCTGATGCTCATGGCATTGTCTTTGCCGGTGTCATCAGAGGTAATGGACAGGCGATACTGGCCGTTGCCGACGTTGATAATACTGGCGCTAACGCCTGCTTTAGCGTTGTTGATCGCATCACGAATACCGGTGAGGGATGAATTCGCAGCGCTTAAATCAATGGTGACAGGCTTTTTACCGCCACCTTGCTGGATGGTGATGGTGCTGTCACTGGAGGCGATGGCCGTTTTGGTATCGCTTTGCGTCGCCTGAGTGGTCAGCGTTTGCGCCTGAGCCAGCTGCGTCACGCTGATGGTGTATTTGCCAGCAATCGCGCTGCCGGTGGTCGTGGCGCTGAACGCGCTGCTGGAACTGGTGGTCGAGGTCGCAGTGAAAAGATCCGCGCTGTTCAGGGCGGTGTTCGCCGTCTGGAAAGAGGCGAGGGCGTTTTTCAGCGTGCCGTAAGCGCTCAGCTTAGCGGTGTAAGAAGACTGCTGAGTGGAGATAGGCGTCAGCGTCGATTTTTCCGCAGCCTCAAGGCTGTCTAAGATACTGCTTAAGTCCAGGCCCGAACCGACACCCAGCGTAGAAATACTAGCCATATTTATTCCTTTATGTAACGACACGTAGAATGAATACCGGGGTTATCGGCGGGATTGGCGCAAAGTTTACGGCTAATTTTCTTTTTTTAATGGCGGGAATAAAGGCACGACTGAAGAGTATTTCGACGGCTAAGAAATTATTTCGGGGTTTGCGAAAAAAAATCTAAAGGTTGGTGGGGGCACGACGATAACCACATTGACGGCGATTGAGCCGACGGGTGGAAACCCAAATCTAATCCACAGATTTGATGAACAACAGGAAACGAAATCATGGCACAAGTCATTAATACCAACAGCCTCTCGCTGATCACTCAGAACAACATCAACAAGAACCAGTCTGCTCTGTCCAGCTCCATCGAGCGTCTGTCTTCTGGTCTGCGTATCAACAGCGCGAAAGATGATGCTGCGGGCCAGGCGATTGCTAACCGCTTCACTTCTAACATCAAAGGCCTGACTCAGGCTGCGCGTAACGCCAACGACGGTATCTCTGTGGCGCAGACCACTGAAGGCGCCCTGTCTGAAATCAACAACAACTTACAGCGTATCCGTGAGCTGACCGTTCAGGCTTCTACCGGTACCAACTCCGATTCCGACCTGTCTTCCATCCAGGACGAAATCAAATCCCGTCTGGACGAAATTGACCGCGTATCCGGTCAGACTCAGTTCAACGGCGTGAACGTGCTGGCGAAAAACGGCACCATGTCTATTCAGGTTGGTGCTAACGATGGCCAGACTATCGATATCAACCTGCAGAAGATTGATTCTTCTACTTTGAATCTGTCCGGCTTCAACGTCGCGAAGATCCCAACTATCACAACTGCGCCAGTTACCAGTGCAACTCCGACTTACACTGATGGCACAGATTCCCTCGCTCTGGCAACTGCCGACCTGGCTGATACAGCGGACGGTACCACTGCTGCGACTGTAACCTTCAAGTTTGATGCTGCAACCAATGCATACTTCGCTACTGTTGCTGGCGGTACAGGTAACACCACCGCGAATGGTGACTATTCTGTAACCGTTGATGCTGATGGCACGACTCATCTGGGTGCGACAGCGACCATTCCGGGCAGCGCAGGTGCAGTAACCAAAGAGCAGGTTGCAACTTCTGCTATTGATACAACTACTGCCGCCGCCGCACTTGCAGCTGCAGGCGTGACTGGTGCTGATAACACCAACGTATCTCTGGTCAAACTGACTTCTACAGATTCTGCTGGCAACACAACCGACGCAGGTTACGGCCTGAAAGCGGCTGATGGCAAAATCTATGCAACTGACTACGATGGCACCAATGCAGCCAGCTTCACCGCTAAAACTGTTAGCTACACCAACGCTTCAGGCGTAACAACCGCTGCAGCAGTCACTTTGGGCGGCGCTGATGGTAAATCTGAAGTTGTTACTGTAGGTACTGGCGCGAATGCCAAAACTTATGCCAAAGCTGATCTGGATGGTGCTGACCTGCAAACCGGTAAAACCAGCAGCGGTGCTGAACTGCATGAAACTGTTACTTCAACCACTACTGACCCACTGAAAGCACTGGATGCTGCGATTGCTCAGGTCGACAAATTCCGTTCTTCCCTGGGTGCGGTACAGAACCGTCTGGATTCTGCGGTTACCAACCTGAACAACACCACCACTAACCTGTCTGAAGCGCAGTCCCGTATTCAGGACGCCGACTATGCGACCGAAGTGTCCAACATGTCTAAAGCGCAGATCATTCAGCAGGCCGGTAACTCCGTGCTGGCAAAAGCTAACCAGGTTCCACAGCAGGTTCTGTCTCTGCTGCAGGGCTAATCTGTCAAAGCTTGATTTGCTTCACAAACCCCGGCTCGCCGGGGTTTTTTCATTGCAGAGTTTCACTTAACTCCCCAAATAACCCCCCCTTTTAGCCACTATTCCTTCGATTAAAACCCCTCCAGAAACGGATAATCATGCCGATAACTCAACTATTGCAGGGCTGTTTATCGTGAATTCACTCTATACCGCTGAAGGTGTAATGGATAAACACTCGCTGTGGCAGCGTTATGTCCCTCTGGTGCGACACGAAGCATTGCGCCTTCAGGTGCGGTTGCCGGCGAGCGTGGAACTGGATGATCTGCTTCAGGCGGGCGGCATTGGGTTGTTGAATGCCGTCGAACGTTACGATGCTCTGCAAGGCACGGCATTTACCACATACGCAGTACAGCGCATACGTGGCGCGATGCTGGACGAACTGCGCAGCCGCGATTGGGTGCCGCGCAGCGTCCGCCGCAATGCTCGTGAAGTGGCGCAGGCAATGGGACAACTGGAACAGGAACTGGGACGTAACGCGACGGAAACGGAAGTCGCCCAGCGTCTTGGCATTGCTGTTGAGGAGTATCGTCAGATGCTGCTCGATACCAATAACAGCCAGCTTTTCTCCTATGACGAATGGCGGGAAGAGCACGGCGACAGTATCGAGCTGGTGACTGAAGAAAACCAGCAGGAGAACCCGCTCCATCAGCTGATGGAGAGTAATCTGCGTAGCCGCGTGATTGAGGCCATCGAAGCCCTGCCGGAACGTGAGCAGCTGGTGCTGACGCTTTACTACCAGGAAGAGCTCAATCTCAAAGAGATTGGTGCCGTGCTGGAAGTAGGGGAGTCACGCGTCAGCCAGCTTCACAGTCAGGCTATTAAGCGCTTGCGTACAAAACTGGGTCGGTACCAGGAGGGCGGCTAAGCTGTCATGCCTGGAAAAATGCCGCACATAGCATTGACTACCAGGAGTTATCATGACGGTGCAGCACGTAAAAAGACGGCCTTTAAGCCGCTATTTGAAAGACTTTAAACACAGCCAGACGCATTGCGCCCATTGCCACAAACTGCTGGACCGCATCACGCTGGTCCGCCAGGGCGAAATCGTCAACAAAATTGCCATTTCCCGCCTTGATACGCTGATGGACGAAGCCGACTGGCTGCTGGAACGCCGGGAGTGGGTAGCGCTTTGTCGATTCTGCGGTGACCTGCACTGCAAAGAGCAGAGCGACTTCTTCGATATCCTCGGCTTTAAGCAGTATCTGTTTGAACAAACTGATATGAGCCCCGGCACGGTGCGTGAATATGTGGTTCGCCTGCGTCGTTTGGGGAACCATCTGACCGCGCTGAAAATCGACCGCGAACTGCTGGGCGATGAACCGGACGAAACGCTCGCGCCGTGGCTGCCTTCAACCAGCACCAATAATTATCGCATCGCCTTACGCAAGTACTCGCAATACCGGAATGGTCGTCCCGTTGTTGAGCCGCAGAAGTTCGCGTATCAGGTGACCTCTGATATATATTAATTTTGAATAAGATGTAACGTACGGGTATTAGCTGTTTTGGCGATAACCCTTACACTGCAAAAAAATTCGATATTTCGGGGGAAGGATGAAATTAGCACTGTTGGGCCGTCAGGCTCTGATGGGAATGATGGCCGTTGCGCTGGTTGCTGGCGCAAGCGTCAAAACGTTCGCTGCTGAAAACCTGCTGGCTCAGGTCAAAGAGCGTGGTTCATTGCGCGTTGGGCTGGAAGGCACGTATCCGCCGTTCAGTTTCCAGGGCGATGACGGCAAACTCACCGGCTTTGAAGTGGAGTTTGCTCAGGAGCTGGCGAAACACCTCGGCGTGAAAGCAGACCTCAAACCGACCAAATGGGACGGGATGCTGGCCTCGCTGGATTCCAAACGTATTGACGTGGTGATTAACCAGGTGACCATTTCCGACGTGCGTAAGAAGAAATATGACTTCTCTACGCCGTACACCGTGTCCGGTATTCAGGCGCTGGTGAAAAAAGGCAATGAAGGCACCATCAAAACCGCGGCTGACCTGAAAGGCAAAAAAGTCGGCGTGGGCTTAGGCACCAACTATGAAGAGTGGCTGCGCCAGAACGTGCAGGGCGTGGATGTGCGTACCTATGATGACGATCCGACCAAATATCAGGATCTGCGCGTAGGCCGTATCGATGCAATTCTGGTAGACCGCCTGGCGGCGCTGGATCTGGTGAAGAAAACCAACAATACGCTGGCTGTGACCGGTGAAGCGTTCTCCCGTCAGGAGTCTGGTGTTGCGCTGCGCAAAGGCAACGAAGACCTGCTGAAAGCCGTAGACGGTGCGATTGCGGAAATGCAGAAAGACGGCAGCCTGAAAGCGCTTTCCGAGAAGTGGTTTGGGGCGGATGTAACCAAATAAGTTACGGTTCCCCTCACCCTAACCCTCTCCCCTGTACGGTCCGGGGACATCATGAACACTTGTTCGGGGACATGGTAGACACTTACAACTAAGGCATAAGAACCCGTTTATGGAGTCGCTTATGCCCTGGGATGCGAGAGATACCATGTCATTACGTACCGAGTTTGTTCT
>NZ_JBOFIN010000079.1:0-84077 GCF_051650185.1 Scandinavium sp. | reverse complement strand
TCCAGGGAAATGGCTCTTGGGAGAGAGCCGTGCGCTAAAAGTTGGCATTAATGCAGGCTAAAGTCGCCTTGCCCTTTAAGAATAGATGACCATGCCAGGTTTTCCAGTCCGCGACAAAAGTGGTCAAAAAAAAACCGTGAGCAAAGCGTCACAAAACGCAAAAACCGCAAGTATTCGTCAGAATAACTTGCGGTTTTTTATTGCGCATCAAATGCTTAGCGCTACGTTTCAGCAGAGTTTCTCGGCACGCGAAATAAACGGTTCAAGGCTCATTTTCTGGCCTGCGTGGGCCGGATCGTCAATCTGAATCACCGAAATGGGCTGTGCGGTCGTTTTCCCCTCTTTCACTTCCTGTTCAGCGACCGGGTTTAACGGGTACTGCACCAGCGTGCTGGGATTGATGGCATACAGCGCATTGCCCGGACGACAGGTCAACATCACCTCTTCCCGGTTAAATGCCCACTTATCTTTGCCGACTTCAAAGCGGCTGACGGTGATCACCTGCGGGGCGGCAAGCACCGCTCCAGAAGTTGCCAGTAACACGAGTGACAGAACGAGTTTTTTCATGATTTCGCCAATAATTTCAGAACGGTTCCCAGGTGGCGAAGACGCTTACCGCCGCCAGCACCAGAGCCCCTAATACCATTTCAGCCTGCGTCAGGCGCAAGAACAATTTTTCAATATGCCGCCGATCCACTGCCATTCGCGGGACCAGAACATACCGGTTTATGAGCGCGATGGCGACCATCAGTGCCACCAGCCCCATCTTCACTACCAGCAGAGTGCCATACGCCGTGTCGGTGAACAGCGCTCCCTGGATCAAGAAAGTGTTAATCAGGCCGCTCAACACAACGCCCGCCACCGCCAGATGCCCATATCGCGAGAAACGCATCATCGTGGCGATAGCACTGGCTCGCCAACGCCCTTGTGCTAAATGGACGCAATAAGCGAACGGCAACAGGCCGCCAAACCATGCGGCAGCGCAAAGCAGATGAATCGCGTGATTGGTGCGCTGTAGCACGCCGCTCATGCCTTCGCGCATTGCAGCATGGCCGACACCGGCCATCAACAGAAACTGTGCGACGCAGAGGATAAGCAACAGCGGCATTAGCCGGGAAGGCCGCAACCACCACACAGCGACGGTGATCCACGCTAACAGGATTTGCCACAGCCAGATGCTGCCAAAACGGGTGCCAGCCACCAGCAACCAGATATCCGGCCGGGCAACGTCGCGCCAGCCATTGCCCATCAGCCCTCCCTGAAACATCAGCATCAGGGTCGCGCTGCTGGCGCTGAGAAAGAGCGTAACGGAAAGCAGCCGCGAAAAACGCTGGCTTATCAGGCGTCGAACCTGAGGCGCAGCCCACCAGGCCGAGTACAGGACGCAGCCAAACGCCAGCATCAGGCAGAGAAAATGCCCCCAGCGCAGACCGATATAGAATGAAGCCAGCACGTTTATTTCACGCTGAAGTGATACTGGCCTTTGGTTTTATGTCCGTCTACCGACACAACATGCCAGTCCACGGTGTAATCGCCTGGTTTCAGCGCCTGCTCAACGGGAACAATCAGCTGCGTGTTGTCTTTTTCGTTCAGCTTCGCTGTTCCCACCGGGATTTGCGCCTGCTGTGGCCCCGTTAAGGTGATGCCACTGAATTTCACTTCAACACCTTCAGAGAAGTTCAGGGTCAGCGCTTGTGGCGCCGCGGTGACCTGAGCATCGGCTGCGGGATATTGATGTTTAAGATGGGCATGCGCCAGTGCTGTGGAAGTCGTTAACAGGCAGGTCAGGAAAACCGCCGCGCTCAATGCGCGAGAAGCGATGGGGGTCATTCTCTTCATTCCCTTTTGTTATGTATCTGGTGCCAAGAATAACGCTGTATAATGTTCGCGTCGAGATTCACCGCCACCGGGCTTGCTATTCTGAGACACTCTTAGTAATTTCTGCCCAGGTTTAAGAAGGAGCACATCATGGAAATCAATCTGGCAAAAATTCCGCAAGACGAGATGGATAAGGTCAATGTCGATTTGGCGGCTGCGGGTGTGGCATTTAAAGAGCGCTACAATATGCCGGTCATTGCTGAAGTGGTTGAACGCGAACAGCCCAGCCACCTTCGCGACTGGTTTCGTGAGCGTCTGATCGCACACCGTCTGGCTTCCGTGAATCTCTCTCGCCTGCCTTACGAGCCAAAACAGAAGTAAGAATTTTCACTTGTTACACTTCCTTACATAACCCCTGCTACAATCTTGAGACGATTCTGAAGCATTCACCAGGGACATTGTGTAAGGAAACCACTATGCCTGCATGGACCATTGCTGCAGCGCAGTACCCAACCCGTAACAGGAGCGTTGCGGAACACGTTGCACAGCATTTGCGTTTTATCGAAGCGGCCGCCACGTTGGCCTGCAACCTGATTGTTTTCCCGGAGCTCTCCTTAACAGGCCCCGGAAAGCGCCATCCTCTTCCCGCTCCGCCCGATCAAGAACTGCTGCAACCCTTGAGTTTTGCCGCAGCTCGTCATCACATGACGATCGTTGCAGGCTTGCCCGTAGAGATGAATGGAGAAGCCCGCAAAGGCGTCGCCATTTTTCTGCCTGATGCGTCCTCCCCGCTGATGTTAGGCCAGGGACAAGGCACCTGTCTGACGCCGCAGGCGAACCATGTCAGCATGCTGCCACCGGATGCCGAAGGCCATGAGCTTGACCCGTTTGCGGCTTTACTGGCGGCGGGCACCTGCACTCGCGAATTTCAGCAACAGCAATCCGTGCAACAGCTACAGCGCCTCGCCCACAAGTACGCGATTGCGGTCCTGAAATCGAATTACGCTGACGGCAGCGCGCTGTGGGACGAAAATGGGCAGCTCATCGTTCGGGCAGACAGCGGTGAACTGCTGCTGACCGGGCGAAAATATTCCAGCGGCTGGGAGGGCGACATCATTCCACTGCACGAACACCGTTACGCCATTGACGAAATCCGCTGCGACGCATAACCTTCCCTTTTTTGCCGGGAGAGCATTATGTTACGCGTTATCGATACGGAAACCTGCGATTTACAGGGCGGCGTGGTAGAGATCGCCTCAGTGGATATCGTTGACGGCAAGATAACGAACCCGATGAGCCATCTGGTGCGGCCAGACAGACCAATAAGCCCTCAGGCGATGGCTATCCATCGCATCACCGAAGAGATGGTGGCCGACAAACCGTGGATTGAAGACGTGGTGCCGCACTATCAGGGCAGCACATGGTATGTTGCGCACAATGCCAGCTTCGACCGCCGCGTTCTGCCGGAAATGAACGGGGAATGGATTTGCACCATGAAACTGGCGCGCCGTCTGTGGCCGGGGATTAAATACAGCAACATGGCGCTGTATAAGTCCCGTAAGCTTAACGTTGTAACACCGCCCGGCCTGCATCACCACCGCGCCCTGTATGACTGCTATATCACCGCAGCGTTGCTAATCGATATCATCAACGTCTCAGGGTGGACGCCAGATCAGATGGCCGATATCACCGGTCGCCCGGCGTTGCTGACCACCTTCACTTTCGGCAAATACCGCGGCAAGCCTGTCGCAGAAGTGGCCGAGAACGATCCCGGCTACCTCCGCTGGCTGTTCAACAATCTCAATTCGATGAGCCCCGAGCTGCGATTGACGCTCAAACACTGGCTCGGCGAATAATCAACGCGGTGCCTGGCCCGGTAATGTCCTCTGGGCCAGCGCAATCAGGAAGGTGTATTCCATCGCGACCCCTTCATAGCTTTTAAAGCGCCCTGATTTACCGCCATGCCCGGAATCCATCTCCGTACAGAGCAACAGCAAATTATCGTCGGTCTTCAGCTCACGCAGCTTCGCCACCCATTTTGCCGGTTCCCAGTACTGAACCTGCGAATCATGCAGCCCGGTGGTCACCAGCAGATGAGGATAAGTTTTCACCGCCACATTATCGTACGGGCTGTACTCTTTCATGTAGCGATAGTATTCCTCGTCCTGAGGATTGCCCCACTCTTCAAATTCACCGGTCGTCAGAGGAATGGATTCATCGAGCATTGTGGTCACCACATCGACAAACGGCACCTGCGCGATCACGCCATGGAACAGTTCCGGACGCTCATTGATCGCGGTTCCCATCAGCATCCCCCCGGCGCTTCCTCCCATGCCGTAGCACAAAGCAGGATCGCCAAAACCTTGCGCCAGCAACGCATCACAGACGTCGAGATAATCATTGAAGGTGTTTTTCTTCAGCAGGAATTTGCCGTCTTCGTACCACTGCTGGCCCAGTTCACCGCCGCCGCGAATATGCGCAATGGCAAAGACAAAACCCCGATCGAGCAGGCTTAAACGACTGCTGCTGAAATCGGCGTCCATGCTGGCACCATAAGAGCCGTAGCCGTACACCAGTATAGGGTTTTTGCCCCGGCGGAAATGCTTACGGTGATAGACCAGCGACACAGGCACCTCGACGCCATCACGCGCTTTGATCCACAAATGCTCGCTACGATAAAGGCTTGCGTCAAAGCCCTTCACTTCCTGTTGCTTGAGGACTTTACGCTCGCCGGTATCCATGTTCAGTTCGAATAACGTGTCTGGCGTGGTCATCGAGGAATAACCGTAGCGCAGGCGCGAAGTATCTGATTCAGGGTTATAGGCTACCCAGGTGACATAGGCCGGATCGTCAAAGGCGATACCCGTGACTTCGCGGGTTTTACGGTTGATTTGCCGCAGGCTGGTCAGCCCACGCTGGCGCTCTTCCACCACCAGCCAGTCAGTAAACAGCGTAAAGCCTTCCAGCATCACGTCATCACGAGCCGGGATCAGCGTTTCCCAGCGGTTTTCATCGCGAACAGAAGTGCGATAGAGCCCAAAATTTTTCCCGTCGCGGTTAGAACGCAGATAAAAATTGTGCTGGAAATGGTCGACGCTGTACTCATGATCTTTGCGACGAGGCAGGAAACAGAGCGGCTGGGCATCTGGCATTTCGGCATCCAGCAGCAGCACTTCACTGGTGGTGGCGCTGGAGAGATAAATGATCACATAGTGCTTCGAGCTGGTTTTATGCAGGCTGACGTAAAACATGTCGTCCTTTTCTTCATACACCCTTTCATCTGCGCTGATCGGCATCCCAACGGTATGCCGCCATACCTGATACGGCAGCAGCGTGGTCGGGTGTTTACGGACGTAATAAATCGTTTGTGAATCGTTGCCCCACACAAATTCGGGCTCGATATTCTCCAGCGTTTCCGGGTACCAGTTATCGGTTTCCAGGTTGCGAATGCGCAGGCCGTACTGGCGGCGTGAAAGATAGTCTTCCGTTAATGCCATCAGGGTGTTGTCTGGCGAAATACCTAAGCCCCCGAGGGTGTAAAACTCACTGTGCGCCGCGCGCTGATTGCTGTCGAGCAACAGCTCCCACTCATCCCATTCCTCTTTCTGCACTGACTGACGCTGATAAAGCGCATACTCGCAGCCCGGCTCGTAGATCTGCCGATAGCGATATCCGTTCTTCGTATAAGGCGCAGAAACTTCACGTTGAGGAATGCGGTCAACAATCTCTTTCAGCACCTTATCCTGCAGGCTACGCTGTGACGCCATCACTTCACGCCCGTAGTCATTTTCCTGCTTCAGATAGTCGAGTACCGCTGGCTGCGAACGGTCATCGTCGCGCAGCCAGTAGTAATTGTCGGTTCGCGTGTCGCCATGCAAGGTCATGACGTGGGGAATGCGTTTTGCTTTTGGTGGCATGTCGTTGTTCTTCTGCATAATACATTTACCCTAAGGGTGGCAAATGTGCAGAACGATGCAAGCGAAACCTGCCAATGTGGCGTTAAACGGCCTGTTTTTGTGCCTTCAGGTCAGCTTCGATGCCGTCACGGACGTCCTGGGGGATGTTCAGTGCATCGCCCAGCGCGTTGAGATAGCTGCGCTCCATAAAGTGATCGATATCGATGGCAGCACAGCTGAGGAAATAAAGCTCCAGTGCTTCCTCTTCATTGCGAACATCACGGGCAAGTAGGTGTGGATCTAACGGCTGAGCAATGGCTTTCTCGACCAGCTGACGCCCCTGAGCTTCAACACCTGCCTCCTGTAACTGTTGCTCAATGGCGGCACGTTCTTTGTCGTCAATGTGCCCATCACTCTTTGCTGCAAACACCAGGGCGTAAATCAGACGCTCCGTTCGCACATCCACAGGGCTGGTTTGTTGCCCGTACTGCGGTTCACCCTGATGCGCCGTTCTCACTTTGTCTTTGTATTTATTCCACAGCACAGTGCCAGCCACCGCGCCGCCGCCAACCAATAACGCGCCCGTGCCGTATTTGGCTAACAGTTTGCGGGAGGATTTGCTGGAGACCAGCAAGCCGGCGAGACCACCGAGTGCGCCTGGCACCAGCAGTTTGCTAAGCCCCTGCTCGCCGGAAGGCTGAGCAGAAGAAGATTGACCGAGTAAAGACTGGAGTTGATTGAGCCAGTTAGCCATGTTTCCCTCATTACGCTGCGACGAATTTCTCAAGCGTAAGCGAGAAGGTGTAAGGATACGTCTGGCTGAGCTAAAGATGCGAAAATTACTGCGAAGGGCAAGTGGCGCAGCCCGAGACAGACGCAAACGTTTTCGTATATACTGGCGGCCACTTTTTTACTGTGGAATTTCGTTATGACTGTACTAGGCACAGCGCTGCGTCCGGCGGCAACCCGCGTGATGTTATTAGGCTCTGGCGAGCTGGGAAAAGAAGTGGCCATTGAGTGCCAGCGTCTGGGGATTGAAGTGATTGCCGTTGACCGTTACGCCGATGCGCCGGCAATGCACGTCGCGCACCGCAGCCACGTCATTAATATGCTCGACGGGCAGGCACTTAAGGCACTGGTTGAGCAGGAAAAACCCGACTTCATCGTGCCGGAAATAGAAGCTATCGCCACCAATATGCTGATTGAACTGGAACAAGCCGGGCAGCACGTTGTTCCCTGCGCCCGTGCGACGAAGCTCACCATGAACCGCGAAGGTATTCGCCGCCTCGCGGCAGAAGAGCTGAAGCTGCCTACGTCCAGCTACCGTTTTGCCGACAGCGAAGCGTCATTCCGTGATGCCGTGGCAGAAATTGGTCTGCCTTGCATCATCAAACCAGTGATGAGCTCATCGGGTAAGGGTCAAAGCTTTATCCGTACGGAAGAGAGTCTTAGCGCCGCCTGGCAATATGCACAGCTTGGTGGGCGTGCCGGTGCCGGTCGGGTGATTGTGGAAGGCGTGGTGAAGTTTGATTTCGAAATCACCCTGCTGACCGTCAGTGCCGCAGACGGTGTGCATTTCTGTGCCCCTGTCGGCCATCGTCAGGAAGATGGCGATTACCGCGAATCCTGGCAGCCGCAGCAAATGAGCGCGCTGGCCCTGGAGCGCGCGGAGGCTATCGCCCGCGAAGTGGTGCTGGCGTTAGGCGGTTACGGCTTATTCGGCGTCGAGCTGTTCGTTTGCGGCGACGAGGTTATCTTCAGCGAAGTCTCTCCCCGCCCGCATGACACAGGTATGGTGACGCTGATTTCACAGGATCTGTCTGAGTTTGCGCTGCACGTTCGCGCGTTCCTTGGTTTACCGATTGGCGCGATTCGTCAGTATGGCCCGTCAGCTTCAGCGGTGATCCTGCCTGAACTGAGCAGCCACAATGTCAGCTTCGGCAATCTTGAAGCCGCTGTTGGAGCGGGTGTGCAGTTGCGCCTGTTTGGCAAGCCGGAGATCGACGGAACCCGTCGTTTAGGCGTGGCGTTAGCCGTGGCAGAGGATGTGGAAACGGCGGTTGAACGGGCGAAAGTGGCGGCAGCGACAGTGAGTATTCACGGATAAAACATGCCGGGCGGCACGTGGTTTGCCCGGCCTACAGTCAGGTCTTTTAGGGCGGGTAAGCGTAGCGCCACCCGCCCTAACGTCACTTATTTAGCGCCTTCAACCGCTTCGCGAGCAATTTTGGTGATGCGGTCGTAATCGCCAGATTCCAGCGCGTCGGCTGGCACCAGCCAGGAACCACCGATACACAGTACGCTTTTCAGCGCCAGGTAATCACGGTAGTTCGCAGGAGAGATACCGCCCGTTGGGCAGAAACGGATATGGGCGAACGGACCCGCAATCGCCTGCAGCGCTTTAGTGCCGCCGTTAGCTTCCGCCGGGAAGAATTTAAACTCTTTCAGGCCGTAATCCATGCCCAGCATCAGTTCAGACACAGTGCTGATGCCCGGGATCAGCGGAATAGTGCCTTCGGTTGCGGCTTTCAGCAGTGGCTCAGTCAGGCCAGGGCTGATAGCAAACTGCGCACCGGCTTCGGTCACTTCTTTCAGCTGCTGAACGTTAGTCACGGTACCCGCACCGACGATAGCGTTCGGCACTTCTTTGGCAATGGCGCGAATAGCGTCCATCGCGCATGCAGTACGCAGCGTCACTTCCAGTACGCGCACGCCACCGGCAACCAGCGCTTTCGCCATTGGCACCGCATGTTCCAGTTTATTAACCACGATAACCGGGACAACCGGGCCGTTGGTCAGGATTGCTTCTGCTGTTGTTTTCCAGTTTTTCATCAGAGTTGTTCTCTCGCCAGAATGAGTAAACTTGTCGTATTAAAAAGTGATGCAGGTTGCGCCCTGCTCCGCACCTGAGAGGTTTTCACGCAGCGCGCCAAACAGCTCGCGCCCGGTGCCCACTCGTTGTGCGCTCAAATCAGGAATATGTGGCTTGCGTGCCGCCAGTTCCGCTTCGTCCACCAGCAGGGTCAATTCGCCTGTCTGGCCATTAACACGAATCATGTCGCCATCGTGGACTTTCGCCAGCAGGCCACCGTCGTAAGCTTCCGGGGTGACATGAATGGCTGAAGGTACTTTACCGGATGCACCGGAAAGGCGTCCATCGGTGACTAACGCAATTTTGAAACGGCGGTCCAATAATACACCTAATGGCGGCATAAGTTTATGTAATTCTGGCATGCCGTTGGCTTTTGGCCCCTGAAGGCGCACGACCACCACGCAATCTTTGTCCAGCAGCCCTGCTTCGAAGGCTGGCAATACGTCATGCTGGCTTTCAAAGACCACCGCTGGCGCTTCAATAACCTGATTCTCAACCGGCACGGCAGACGTTTTCATCACCGCGCGCCCGAGGTTACCGCTTAGCACTTTGGTGCCGCCGTGATGAGAGAACGGTTTATCGAAGCTGGCGATAACGGCTTCATCCAGAGATGCCTGCGCGCCTTCACGCCAGTCCAGTTCGCCGTTGTTCAGCCATGGCTCCATGGTGTAACGATGGAGGCCGTGGCCCGCTACGGTGTCCACATCTTCATGCAGCAACCCGCCTTTCAGCAGTTCGCGAATCAGCACCGGCACGCCGCCTGCTGCCTGGAAGTGGTTGATATCCGCAGGACCGTTCGGGTACAGGCGTGCCATCAGAGGAACCACATCGGACAGATCAGAGAAATCATCCCAGTTAATGATGATGCCAGCCGCACGAGCCATCGCCACCAGATGCATGGTGTGGTTGGTGGAGCCGCCTGTCGCCAGCAGCGCGACAATACCGTTTACCACCACTTTCTCATCGAAAATTTTACCCAGCGGCATCCATTCGTTGCCGTTACCGGTCATACGCGTGACCTGGCGTGCAGCCGCCGCAGTCAGCAGCTCACGCATTGGCGCATCCGGATGCACGAACGATGAACCCGGTAACTGCATACCCATAAACTCAATAACCATCTGGTTAGTGTTGGCTGTGCCGTAGAAAGTACAGGTGCCAGGCGCGTGATAAGAAGCCGCTTCCGACTCCAGCAGCGCCATGCGATCCACTTTACCTTCAGCATACAGCTGACGAATACGCACTTTTTCTTTGTTTGGCAGACCGCTCGCCATTGGGCCAGACGGAATGAAGATGGAAGGCAGGTGACCGAAGGAGAGCGCCGCCATTGCCAGCCCCGGGACAATTTTATCGCACACGCCCAGGTACAGCGCCCCATCAAACATATTGTGAGACAGCCCCACTGCCGCGGACATGGCAATCACTTCGCGGCTCAGCAAAGAAAGCTCCATGCCGTCCTGACCCTGGGTCACGCCATCACACATGGCGGGAACCCCGCCAGCGACCTGACCGACCGCGTTGACGCTGTGCAGCGCTTTGCGGATCACATCCGGATAGTGTTCGTAGGGCTGATGTGCCGACAGCATGTCGTTGTAGGAGGTAATGATCGCGATATTGTTACGCAGCATGCTTTTCAGCGACGCTTTGTCATCGGGCTGGCAGGCAGCAAAACCATGGGCCAGATTCCCGCAAGCCAGGCTTGAGCGTTGGACGGTATCGGATTTGGCCTGTTTAATCCTGGCGAGGTAGGCACTGCGGGTCTTTTGTGAGCGTTCAACAATACGTTGTGTTACGCGTAACAATACAGGATTCATAAAAGCTCCTCAAATTCTGAGTGTCTGGGCTTAGGCATTAACACGAAATTCAGGAGTGATTAACAATGCTGAAACGCGCGTGTGCTGTAGCTCAGGGGCAAATTCATCTCCCGTCAGTGTAATAAAAAAAGCCCCGGTGGTGAACCACCCGAGGCTTAAATGCGTAAATATCGCACGAGATGCTGTGTCAGATCATGTTACCGGTAAAATACCCTGATCGGAGTAGCGTCAGACTTTACTCAAACTCGTTCCACGAGCGGCCATCGCGGGTGATCATCGCCACAGAAGCAACCGGTCCCCATGTGCCTGCCTGATACGGTTTTGGTGCATCCTGATCGGCGGCCCACGCTTCGGTGATGGAGTCGACCCATTTCCACGCCTCTTCGACTTCATCACGACGCACGAACAGCGCCTGAATACCGCGCATGGTTTCCAGCAGCAGACGCTCGTAAGCAT
The DNA here is from genome assembly GCF_051650185.1 of Scandinavium sp. Taxonomy (GTDB): domain Bacteria; phylum Pseudomonadota; class Gammaproteobacteria; order Enterobacterales; family Enterobacteriaceae; genus Scandinavium. Next base: position 73,224 of record NZ_JBOFIN010000079.1, on the reverse strand, counting down.
CGGCCAGATGCGTTTCGTTGAAGGTTTCGGAGTAGCTCAGATCCAGCTTGGTGGTCTGCAGGTTATGTTTGTGATCCAGGCCCGGCACTTTGTTGAGGATCTGAATATCCACGCCTTCGTCCGGCTGCAAACGAATGGTCAGTTTGTTCTGCGGCAGTTCCTGCCAGGACTCTTTAAACAGATTGAGTTCCGGGGTTTTGAAGTAAACCACAACTTCTGAACATTTGGTCGGCAGACGTTTACCGGTACGCAGGTAGAATGGCACGCCAGCCCAGCGCCAGTCGTCGATATCCACACGGATAGCCACGAAGGTTTCGGTGTTGCTGCTCTTGTTTGCGCCCTCTTCTTCCAGATAGCCCGGCACTTTTTTGCCCTGGGCGAATCCGGCGGTGTACTGGCCGCGTACGGTTTTATCACGCACATTTGAGCGGTCGATACGACGCAGAGATTTCAACACTTTCACTTTCGCATCACGGATGCTGTCGGCGCTCAGGTCAGACGGCGGTGACATCGCAATCATGCAGAGAATTTGCAGCAGGTGGTTCTGGATCATGTCGCGCATCTGTCCGGCCTGATCGAAATACCCCCAACGCCCTTCGATGCCCACTTCTTCCGCCACGGTGATTTCCACGTGATCAATAGTGCGGGAATCCCAGTTGTTGACGAACAGGGAGTTGGCAAAGCGCAGCGCCAGCAGGTTCAGTACCGTCTCTTTACCGAGATAGTGGTCGATGCGATAAACCTGGCACTCTTCGAAGTACTCGCCTACCTGGTCGTTGATTTCGCGGGAGGTTGCCAGGGACGTACCCAGTGGCTTCTCCATCACGACGCGTGCCGGTTTGGCATTAAGTTTCGCTTCGCCCAACCCTTTGCAGATGGCGCCGAAGGTGCTTGGCGGCATCGCGAAATAGTTGATGGTCACGCGCTCTTTCTGATCGAGCATTTTGCCCAAACGGGTGAAGGCTTTGGTGTCGTTGACATCCAGATTGCAGAAGTCCAGGCGACCGCTAAGGGTGTCCCACAGACTCTCGTCAATCTTCTCCTTCATGAAGGTTTCCAGCGCCTCGCGCACCACTTTGGTGTATGCATCTTTGTCCCAATCGGCACGCCCTACCCCAAGGATACGGGTGTCCGGATGGATCTGGCCCGCTTTTTCCAGTTGATACAGGGAAGGCAGCAATTTACGACGCGCCAGATCGCCTTTCGCGCCGAAAATGACCAGATCGCATGCCTGGGCCGTTTGCGTTACCGCCATGTCATTCTCCTCAGTTGGATTGCCTGGTGCTTCTGCCAGGCGCTATTTGTAATTTTCTTACGCTGCACTGTACTGTGTTTACGTGAATGTCGAAACCCTGAACCGCCCGTCGACGCCATATAAAGGCATTTCCGGGAAAAAAAGGGCCTCATTTCCGGGTCAATCGCTTCATTTTGTTCGTCATTTCGCCAGTTCACATTGGGCAAAAGGCGACTCTGATCATGTAATGAAAAAAAACAACGTAAATGGTCCTCTTTCCTCAGCATTGACGCGGGCACAGGGGTATATTCTCACTAAAATGCATGCCGATTTCATCCATTAATGGAATCGCTTTCACCGATGAGCGTTTGTTAACCATGAACATGCTGGAAAAAATCCAGTCTCACCTGGAAAACCTTAGCAAATCCGAGCGGAAAGTGGCGGAAGTGATCCTCGCCTCCCCGAGTCAGGCCATCCACTCCAGCATTGCCACGCTGGCGCTTCAGGCTGCCGTTAGCGAGCCCACCGTCAACCGTTTCTGCCGTAGCATGGACACCCGAGGTTTCCCTGATTTTAAGCTGCATCTGGCACAAAGTCTTGCGAACGGCACGCCTTACGTAAACCGTAACGTCGATGAAGATGACAGCGTTGAAGCCTATACGGGGAAAATCTTCGAATCGGCCATGGCAAGCCTCGACCATGTGCGCCAGTCGCTGGATATGGCCGCCGTCAACCGCGCGGTAGATTTACTGACTCAGGCCAAGAAGATTGCCTTCTTCGGACTCGGTTCTTCCGCCGCTGTCGCGCACGATGCAATGAACAAGTTTTTCCGCTTTAACGTGCCCGTTATCTATTCCGATGACATTGTTTTGCAAAGAATGAGCTGTATGAATTGCAGCGATGGCGACGTGGTGGTGCTAATCTCCCACACCGGGCGGACCAAGAACCTGGTCGAACTTGCGCAGCTCGCAAGGGAAAACGATGCCATGGTTATCGCGATCACCTCCGCCGGCACGCCGCTTGCGCGTGAAGCCTCTCTGGCCATTACGCTGGACGTTCCGGAAGATACCGACATTTATATGCCAATGGTTTCTCGCCTTGCCCAGCTCACCGTGATTGATGTGCTGGCTACGGGCTTTACTTTGCGACGTGGCGCAAAATTCCGGGATAACTTGAAGCGGGTCAAGGAAGCATTAAAAGAATCGCGGTTTGATAAGGAACTGCGGGTTGGCAGTGAAAACCACTAAAATTTTATAACAAGCTTGTAACCTATTTGTACATTCGGGTAAGTTCCAGCAGTAGACTATGCACAGGCGGACCCCCGATTCCTGTTCACGCAACACCAAAATTGTTTCAGCAACGGAGTATTACATGTCCAGAAGGCTTCGCAGAACCAAAATCGTGACCACGTTAGGCCCGGCGACCGACCGCGATAATAACCTGGAGAAGGTTATTGCTGCTGGTGCGAACGTTGTCCGCATGAACTTCTCTCACGGCACCGCCGAAGATCACAAACTTCGTGCCGATAAAGTCCGTGAAATCGCCGCCAAACTGGGTCGTCACGTCGCCATTCTTGGCGATCTGCAGGGACCAAAAATCCGTGTGTCTACCTTCAAAGAAGGGAAAGTGTTCCTGAACATTGGCGACAAATTCCTGCTTGATGCCAACCTGGGTAAAGGCGAAGGCGACAAAGACAAAGTCGGTATCGACTACAAAGGCCTGCCTGCTGACGTGGTGCCTGGCGATATCCTGCTGTTAGATGATGGGCGTGTGCAGCTTAAAGTGCTCGAAGTTCAGGGCATGAAAGTGTTCACCGAAGTCACCGTAGGTGGCCCGCTGTCCAACAATAAAGGCATCAACAAACTGGGTGGCGGCCTGTCCGCAGAAGCCCTGACCGAAAAAGACAAAGCCGATATCCAGACTGCCGCCCTGATTGGCGTCGATTATCTGGCCGTTTCCTTCCCGCGCTGCGGTGAAGACCTTAACTACGCGCGCCGCCTGGCCCGCGATGCAGGTTGTGATGCCAAAATCGTCGCGAAAGTGGAACGTGCCGAGGCTGTCTGCAGCCAGGACGCCATGGACGATATCATCCTCGCCTCCGACGTGGTGATGGTTGCGCGTGGCGACCTGGGCGTTGAAATTGGCGATCCGGAACTGGTCGGCATTCAGAAAGCGCTGATTCGTCGCGCTCGTCAACTGAACCGCGCGGTGATCACCGCCACTCAGATGATGGAATCGATGATCACCAACCCAATGCCAACCCGTGCAGAAGTCATGGACGTGGCTAACGCCGTGCTGGATGGTACCGATGCCGTGATGCTTTCTGCGGAAACCGCAGCAGGCCAGTACCCATCTGAAACCGTTGCCGCCATGGCGCGTGTTTGCCTGGGTGCCGAAAAAATCCCAAGCATTAACGTCTCCAAGCACCGTCTGGACGTGCAGTTCGACAACGTGGAAGAAGCCATTGCGATGTCTGCGATGTATGCCGCAAACCACCTGAAAGGGGTTTCCGCGATTATCTCCATGACCGAATCCGGCCGTACTGCGCTGATGACTTCTCGTATCAGTTCTGGTCTGCCAATTTTCGCCATGTCTCGCCATGAACGCACGCTGAACCTGACCTCGCTGTACCGCGGCGTGACGCCAGTTCACTTCGACAGTGCAACCGACGGTGTGGCCGCAGCCAGCGATGCAGTTAACCTGCTGCGCGATAAAGGCTATCTGGTGTCCGGTGACCTGGTTATCGTGACTCAGGGCGACGTGATGAGTACTGTTGGCACCACCAACACCACACGTATTCTGACTGTCGAGTAAGGGTACTGCCCGGCGGCTCTTCGATTGCCGGGCCTACTGTAGGCCGGGTGAACGTAAGCGCCACCCGGCAGCAATAAAAAAGCGCCTTAACGGCGCTTTTTTTATTTCTTCGGGAACAGTTCTTTTCGCTTGTAAGGCTCGGTTTCACCCGGCTTTCGGGTTTTCAGCAGCTTCAGGATCCAGGTGTACTGTTCGGTATGTGGCGTGACGAAAATTTCGACTTCTTCATTCATTCGGCGAGCAATGGTGTTGTCATCAGCTTCCAGCAGATCATCCATTGGCGGGCGAATTTCAACCGTCAGACGATGCGTTTTGCCGTCATATACCGGGAAAAGCGGGACAACACGAGCGCGGCAGACTTTCATCAAACGGCCAATGGCAGGCAGGGTCGCCTTGTAGGTGGCGAAGAAATCGACGAACTCGCTATGTTCTTCACCATGATCCTGGTCGGGCAGATAATAACCCCAGTAGCCTTCACGCACGGATTTAATAAACGGCTTAATGCCGTCATTGCGCGCGTGCATACGGCCACCAAAACGGCGGCGCACGGTATTCCATACGTAATCGAAAACCTGGTTTCCCTGGTTGTGGAACATCGCCGCCATCTTCTGGCCTTTTGAAGCCATCAGCATCGCCGGGATATCCACGCCCCAGCCGTGTGGCACGAGGAAGATCACCTTCTCGTCGTTGCGATGCATCTCTTCGATGATCTCGATGCCTTTCCAGTCAACGCGTGAGAGGACTTTCCCGGGGTCACGCAACCCCAGCTCCGCCATCATCACCATTGCCTGGGGCGCTGTGGCGTACATCTCATCGATGATGGCTTCACGCTCAGCTTCGCTTTTCTCAGGGAAGCAATACAGCAGATTGATTTGCGCACGACGGCGAGAACTTTTCGCCAGTCTCCCCACCATACGGCCAAGTTTGCCGAGAATGGGGTCGCGGAATGACGGCGGTGTCAGGGCTATCCCCGCAAAGGCAAATACGCCGAGCCAGGATCCCCAGTAGCGCGGAAGTAAAAAGGACTTTTCGAACTGAGGAATAAACTCAATGTTATTTTTTTTCGTTTCCATGCCTGTTCCAGAGTCGTGCCGGAAAAAGAGAAAGATGCTGATAGTTTAGCGACGTGCCAGACTTCGCACAAAAGAAAAAGCCGATGCCAGCAAGGGCATCGGCTTTGAAAGGTCAGGGTTTAGTCAATTTGCAGTTGAGGTACAACCTCTTTGACCTGCGCCAGGTAATCACGACGATCGGAACCGGTCAGCCCTTCGGTACGCGGTAACTTCGCGGTCAGCGGGTTTACTGCCTGCTGGTTGATCCACACTTCATAATGCAAGTGTGGTCCAGTAGAACGGCCAGTGTTGCCCGAGAGCGCAATACGGTCGCCGCGTTTCACTTTTTGACCCGGTTTCACCAACAGCTTACGCAAGTGCATATAGCGAGTGGTGTAAGTGCGACCATGACGAACAGCAACATAATAGCCTGCCGCGCCACTGCGTTTCGCCACGACCACTTCACCATCACCAACAGCCAGAACCGGTGTGCCCTGCGGCATCGCAAAATCAACACCTTTATGCGGTGCAACGCGACCCGTTACCGGGTTCAGACGACGCGGATTAAAGTTCGACGAGACGCGGAACTGACGAGCGGTAGGGAAACGCAAGAAGCCTTTCGCCAGACCCGTCCCGTTTTTGTCGTAGAACTTGCCGTCCTCGGCGCGGATGGCATAGTAATCTTTGCCGGAAGAGCGCAAGCGCACGCCCAGAAGTTGGCTTTGTTCGCGTTTGCCGTCCAGCATTTCACGGGACATCAGCACCGAGAACTCATCACCCTTTTTCAGTTTGCGGAAGTCCATCTGCCACTGCATCGCTTTAATCACTGCACTGACTTCGGCGCTGGTTAACCCTGCATCACGCGCGCTGCTCACAAAGCTCGCGCCCACAGTGCCTTTCAGAACATTGTTGACCCAATCGCCCTGCTGGGTTTCAGCACTCATTTTGAAACCGTTTGCAGCGCGATCGTAGGTACGCGTTTCACGGCGGGACATCTCCCACGTCATGCGCTGTAAATCGCCGTCGGCGTTCAGGGTCCAGGAAAGCTGTTGACCAATTTTCAGGTTACGCAGATCTTTATCTGCCGAGGCCAGTTGGCTGATATCACTCATATCGATGCCGTACTGGTTCAAAACGCTACTCAGGGTATCGCCGGTTGACACCACATATTCGTGTACGCCAGCCTCACCGTCGGTTTTATCATCCAGCTCATCCTGAGGAATGGCTTCATCTTCCTGCGCAGCTTGGTCAATAGGCTCACTGGCTTCCGGCAGCAGAGAACGAATTTCGCTCTTCTCAAGCTCGATGGTTCGTACGATGGGGGCTGATTCGGGATGGTACACGTACGGTCGCCAGACGGCGACCGCAAGGGTGAGAACGGTAAGCGACCCGAGCATAACGCGGTGGGGTCGCGGCAAATTGTTAAATGCCAGGGCGACAGAGCGGGCTACCTGTTGCACGTATTCACTTCCTCGTTAATCTCCTTTCAGGCAGCTCGAATACTGGTTCGCCAGTTGGGTCAGAAAATCCGTATAGCTGGATTTTCCCAACGGGATGTTAGTTCCCAGCGGATCTAACGTTCCCATACGAACGGACGTTCCGCGAGAAACCGCTTCTACCACGGCTGGCCTGAATTGTGGCTCAGCAAAAACGCATGTTGCTTTCTGCTCAACCAACTGTGTTCTTATGTCATGTAAACGCTGCGCACCGGGCTGGATTTCAGGGTTGACGGTAAAATGCCCCAGAGAGGTCAATCCGTAGTGTTTTTCGTAATAGCCGTAGGCGTCATGAAAAACGAAATACCCTTTCCCTTTCAACGGTGCCAGCTCGTTACCCACCTGCTTATCGGTCGCGGCTAATTGTGCCTCGAAATTCTTCAGGTTGGCGTCTAGTTTGGCTCGACTTTGCGGCATAAGTTCCACTAATTTATCGTGGATTGCAACCGCCGACAGGCGCGCTATCTCAGGCGAGAGCCACAGGTGCATGTTGTAGTCACCATGATGGTGATCTGCATCACCTTTTTCGCCCTCATCGTGGTCATGGTCATGGTCGTGGTCGTCGTCATCGGCCCCTTTCATGAGTAACGGTTTCACGCCAGGCAGCGTTGAAATGGTGACCTTTTTTGTTTCAGGGAAGGCGGTGGCTGTCTTGTCCATAAATGCTTCCATTTCTGGACCAATCCACACCACTAAGTCGGCGTTTTGTAAGCGTTTTGCATCGCTCGGACGCAAAGAGTAGTCATGCTCAGAGGCACCGTCAGGGAGCAAAACCTGGGTTTCCGTCACGCCATCAGCAATAGCGGATGCGATAAAGCCCAGCGGTTTCAGCGACGCAACCACCGCTGCGTTGGCTTGTATAGCGGCTGCGCCCCAAAGCGCGGTGGATAATGCTGCGAAAAGAAGCGTCTTTTTATGTAACATAATGCGTCGACTCATCGAAATAGTGAAAAGAAGTGTGATATTATAACATTCACTAACTTGTGCAACCCTCAAATTGTGATGACGAATCTCGTAACGCTCGAAAATGTCTCGGTCACCTTCGGCCAGCGCCGTGTGCTGTCTGATATCTCGCTGGCTTTGAAGCCAGGTAAAATTTTGACGCTTCTTGGGCCAAATGGCGCAGGAAAGTCGACCCTTGTCCGCGTGGTACTGGGGCTGGTAGCACCGGATACTGGCACTATCAAGCGAGAAGGGAAACTGCGCATTGGCTATGTCCCGCAGAAATTACATCTCGACGCCACAATGCCGTTAACCGTAAATCGCTTCCTGCGCTTACGCCCTGGCACGAGCAAAGAAGATATCCTTCCTGCGCTCAAACGCGTGCAGGCGGGCCATTTAATGGAAGCGCCGATGCAGAAGCTGTCTGGCGGCGAAACCCAGCGCGTGCTATTAGCCCGGGCGCTGTTAAACCGCCCGCAGTTGCTGGTGCTTGATGAGCCGACTCAGGGCGTGGACGTCAACGGACAGGTCGCGTTATATGACCTGATTGACCAGCTCCGCACTGAGCTCGACTGCGCGGTGTTGATGGTTTCTCATGACCTTCACTTAGTGATGGCGAAAACCGACGAAGTGCTGTGCCTTAATCACCATATTTGCTGCTCCGGCACGCCGGAAGTGGTGTCGATGCATCCGGAATTTATTTCAATGTTCGGCCCACGCGGCGCGCAACAGCTGGGTATTTATCGTCATCAACACAACCATCGCCATGATTTGCAAGGCCGCATTGTGCTGCGTCGGGGAAATGATCGCCCATGATTGAATTACTGTTTCCCGGCTGGTTAGCCGGTGTAATGCTGGCCTGCGCAGCAGGTCCTCTGGGCTCTTTTGTTGTCTGGCGCAGAATGTCCTATTTCGGTGACACGCTGGCTCACGCATCATTATTGGGCGTGGCATTTGGCTTGTTGCTGAACGTCAATCCTTTCTATGCCGTCATCGCCGTGACATTGATGCTCGCAGCCGGGCTGGTGTGGCTTGAGCGCCGCCCTCACCTCGCCGTAGACACCCTGCTCGGCATCATGGCACACAGCGCATTGTCTTTGGGCCTGGTGGTGGTCAGCCTGATGTCGAATGTTCGCGTTGATCTGATGGCTTATCTGTTTGGCGACTTACTGGCCGTGACGCCGGAAGACCTGATTTCGATAGCGCTTGGCGTGATTGTGGTTGTGGGCATTTTACTGTGGCAATGGCGCAACCTGCTATCGATGACCATCAGTCCGGATCTGGCATTTGTGGACGGCGTGAAGTTACAGCGGGTGAAACTGTTGCTGATGCTGGTCACCGCATTGACGATTGGTGTGGCGATGAAGTTTGTCGGGGCGCTGATTATCACTTCACTGCTGATTATCCCGGCGGCTACAGCTCGCCGCTTCGCTAAAACACCGGAACAAATGGCCGCTATTGCCGTCGGCGTTGGCATGGTAGCCGTGACAGGTGGGTTGACCTTTTCCGCCTTTTACGATACGCCAGCGGGCCCTTCCGTGGTGCTCTGCGCCGCGCTGTTGTTTATTTTCAGCATGATGAAAAAGACCGCGCAGTAATTAAAAGGCCTGGCGGCGCTTCGCTTGCGCAGGCCTACAAACGAGATGTTCTTTGTAGGCCGGATAAGCGCCAGCGCCATCCGGCAATATGATGACAAGCATTAAGGCATTTCAGGCGGCGTGATGCCGAAGTGATTCCACGCGCGGACTGTCGCCATGCGGCCACGAGGCGTGCGTTGCAGGAACCCTTGCTGGATAAGATACGGTTCCAGCACGTCTTCGATGGTTTCTCGCTCTTCACCGATGGCTGCCGCCAGGTTGTCTAACCCGACCGGGCCACCGAAGAATTTGTCGATTACCGCCAGCAGCAATTTGCGGTCCATGTAATCGAACCCTTCCGCATCGACATTCAGCATATCCAGTGCCTGCGCGGCAATGTCCGCCGACACCGTTCCATCGTGACGAACCTCGGTGAAATCACGCACACGACGAAGCAGACGGTTGGCGATACGCGGTGTACCACGCGCACGACGGGCTATTTCAAGCGCGCCCTCATCACTCATCTCGATGCCCATGAAGTTCGCGCTACGGCCTACGATGTGTTGTAAATCGGGCACCTGATAGAACTCCAGACGCTGCACAATACCGAAGCGGTCACGAAGCGGCGACGTCAGGGAGCCCGCTCTCGTGGTTGCGCCAATCAGCGTAAACGGCGGTAAATCGATTTTGATTGAACGTGCCGCCGGCCCTTCGCCGATCATGATATCGAGCTGATAATCTTCCATCGCCGGATACAGCACTTCTTCCACCACCGGTGAGAGGCGGTGAATTTCATCGATGAACAGCACATCGTGCGGCTCAAGGTTGGTGAGCATGGCCGCCAGGTCACCGGCTTTTTCAAGCACCGGGCCAGAAGTGGTTCGCAGATTCACGCCCATTTCGTTGGCAACAATGTTGGCAAGGGTGGTTTTCCCCAGCCCCGGCGGCCCAAAAATTAACAGATGATCGAGCGCTTCACCGCGCAGTTTCGCCGCCTGAATAAAGATTTCCATTTGCGAGCGCACCTGTGGCTGGCCGATATACTCTTCCAGCAATTTTGGGCGAATCGCACGGTCAACAACATCTTCCGGCGTGATACTGCCTGCAGAGACCAGGCGGTCAGCTTCAATCATCCCTTACCTCACATCGCGGCGCGAAGCGCGTCGCGGATTAACGTTTCACTGCTGGCATTCGGGCTGGCGATTTTGCTCACCATCCGACTGGCTTCCTGAGGTTTATAGCCCAGCGCCACCAGCGCTGCAACGGCTTCCTGCTCAGCATCGTCAGTGGCCTGGCTTGCCGGGGAAGTCAACACCAAATCAGAAGCCGGCGTAAACAAGTCGCCATGCAGCCCTTTAAAGCGGTCTTTCATCTCGACAACCAGGCGTTCTGCCGTTTTCTTGCCAATGCCCGGCAGCTTCACCAGAGCAACAGAATCTTCACGCTCTACAGCATTCACAAACTGCTGAGCTGACATACCGGAAAGAATAGCCAGCGCCAGTTTTGGCCCTACGCCATTGGTTTTGATCAGCTCCTTGAACAGCGTGCGCTCTTGCTTGTTGTTGAAGCCAAACAGGAGCTGCGCATCTTCACGCACCACAAAATGGGTGAAGATGATGGCTTCTTTGCCCTGATCGGGCAGTTCGTAGAAACAGGTCATCGGCATATGCACTTCATAGCCAACACCACCCGCCTCCAGCAAAACCAGTGGGGGTTGTTTTTCCAGAATAATGCCTCTGAGTCTGCCGATCACGTGACGCTCCTGCGTTAAAGAATGAGATCAATGCGCTATCATAAAAAAAGGCTGGATAAATATCCAGCCCCAATATGATGACATAGCCTGCTTAATTGCAGATCCAGAAAATATCACCAGACAAAAATAAGGAAAATCAACTCGTTGATTTTCGGCTGCTAACCACAAAGAAGGAAAAACCACGTTTTATCCTTCTTTGTCTGCAATTAAAGGCTGGATAAATATCCAGCCTCTATTCTCTTATTCTATCTTAATCTTCCGCGTGCCAGATTGAGCTTTGAGTCACTCATCTGCATCGCGTTCTGACTGATATGACAATGGGTGATGGCGATAGCCAGCGCATCGGCGGCATCCGCTTGCGGATTGGCGGGGAGTTTGAGCAGCGTTCGCACCATGTGCTGGACCTGCGTTTTTTCCGCCCCACCGTTGCCCACGACGGTTTGCTTCACCTGACGGGCCGCGTATTCGAAGACGGGCAAATCCTGATTGACTGCCGCCACAATCGCCACGCCGCGTGCCTGACCAAGCTTGAGCGCTGAGTCGGCATTTTTCGCCATAAACACTTGTTCGATGGCAAAAATATCGGGCTGAAACTGAGTAATAATTTCCGACACGCCGGCGTATATCAGCTTCAGTCTCGACGGTAAGTCGTCGACCTTAGTCCGGATACAGCCGCTGCCGAGATAACTCAGTTGCCGCCCGACCTGGCGAATCACGCCATACCCGGTGACGCGTGAACCCGGATCAATGCCGAGAATAATAGCCATCACGCGCCTCCGATTGCATTGAGATTAGCCCACGCCATTACAGCGTAGCCGCAACCTCATCAGAGATCTCACCGTTGTGGTAAACCTCTTGCACATCATCACAGTCTTCCAGCATGTCGATCAGACGCAGCAGTTTTGGTGCGGTTTCCGCATCCATATCAGCTTTGGTTGAAGGGATCATGGAGACTTCAGCGTTGTCGGCTTTCAGGCCCGCCGCTTCCAGCGCATCTTTCACCGCACCCATTTCTTCCCACGCGGTGTAAACATCAATCGCGCCGTCGTCATAGGTCACTACGTCTTCAGCACCGGCTTCCAGCGCAGCTTCCATGATGGTCTCTTCATCGCCTTTCTCGAAGGAGATAACGCCTTTCTTGCTGAACAGGTAAGCAACGGAACCGTCGGTGCCCAGGTTGCCACCGGTTTTGCTGAAGGCATGACGCACTTCTGCCACGGTACGGTTACGGTTGTCAGACAGACATTCCACCATCACCGCCGTGCCGCCAGGACCGTAACCTTCATAAATGATGGTTTCCATGTTTGCGTCTTCATCACCACCGACACCACGAGCAATCGCGCGATTCAGGGTGTCGCGAGTCATGTTGTTAGACAGCGCTTTGTCGATAGCCGCACGCAGACGCGGGTTAGAACCTGCATCGCCGCCGCCCAGACGCGCTGCGGTAACCAGCTCGCGGATGATTTTGGTGAAGATTTTACCGCGCTTGGCATCCTGTGCCGCTTTGCGGTGTTTGGTGTTGGCCCATTTACTATGACCTGCCATAAATAACTCTCCGAAAAGAACGGCCCTCAGGCCGTTTTAATTACAAATTCTTCAATCGCCTGCCGGTTGCTCCACGACTTGGTCAGAGCCGCCGCCTCGGAGGCGGCCACCCAACGCCAGGCGAGATGTTCGCTTATCTCAATCTGACGTTCGTGAGGCAACGCAAGACAGAACCACGATTCCGTATTGTGCTCTGTGCCCGGCGCATAGCGATGACGTAAATGCGTAAAGATTTCAAACTCTACCGTGCGCTGACAGTCAATTAAGGCCAACGGCTCTGAGGCAACGTCAATGGCGACCTCTTCCTTTACTTCGCGCTCGGCGGCTTGCCGCGCGGTTTCACCCTCTTCCAGACTGCCGGTAACCGACTGCCAAAAATCAGGATCGTCGCGCCGCTGCAACATCAGCACCCGCTTCGTGTCCTGCGCGTAAATCACTACCAGAACCGAAACAGGAAGCTTGAAGGGCATATTACTTGTTCTCCGCAGACTCTTTTGGCTCTTTCACCACAACCTGAATACCCAGTTCAGTCAGAGAAGCCGGATTTGCAAAGCTTGGCGCTTCGGTCATCAGACAGGCTGCTGCCGTGGTTTTCGGGAAGGCGATAACATCACGGATGTTGTCGGTGCCGGTCAGCAGCATGGTCAGACGATCCAGACCAAATGCCAGGCCCGCGTGTGGCGGCGTGCCGTACTTCAGAGCGTCTAACAGGAAGCCGAACTTCTCACGCTGTTCCTGCTCGTTGATGCCCAGAATGCCGAACACGGTCTGCTGCATTTCACCGCTGTGAATACGCACTGAACCGCCGCCCACTTCGTAGCCGTTGATAACCATATCGTAGGCGTTCGCCACGGCCTCTTCCGGTGCCGCTTTCAGCTCTGCCGCGCTCATGTCTTTCGGTGAGGTGAACGGGTGGTGCATTGCCGTCAGGCCGCCTTCGCCGTCTTCTTCAAACATGGGGAAGTCGATAACCCACAGCGGCGCCCATTTGTTTTCGTCGGTCAGGCTCAGGTCTTTGCCAAGCTTCAGACGCAGCGCGCCCATGGAGTCAGCAACGACTTTCTTGTTGTCTGCGCCGAAGAAGATCATGTCGCCATCCTGAGCACCGGTACGGGTCAGGATCTCTTCAATGATTTCAGCGTTCAGGAATTTGGCCACCGGGCTGGTGATGCCTTCCAGACCTTTCGCGCGTTCGGTGACTTTGATGTAAGCCAGGCCTTTCGCGCCGTAGATCTTGATAAAGTTGCCGTAGTCGTCAATCTGCTTACGGCTCAGTGCCGCACCACCTGGCACGCGCAGGGCAGCCACACGGCCTTTGGCATCGTTCGCCGGGCCAGAGAACACCGCGAACTCAACGCTCTTCAGCAGATCAGCAACGTCCACCAGTTCCATCGGGTTACGCAGGTCTGGCTTGTCGGAACCGTAACGACGCTCCGCTTCAGCGAAGGTCATGATCGGGAAGTCACCCAGATCCACACCGATAATGTCCTGCCACAGGTCGCGCACCAGCGCCTCCATCACTTCACGCACCTGTGGTGCGGTCATGAAGGAAGTCTCTACGTCGATCTGGGTAAATTCAGGCTGGCGGTCAGCACGCAGGTCTTCGTCACGGAAGCATTTCACAATCTGATAGTAGCGGTCGAAACCGGACATCATCAGCAGCTGTTTGAACAGCTGAGGAGACTGTGGCAGCGCGTAGAATTTACCTTTGTGAACGCGCGAAGGAACCAGATAGTCACGCGCACCTTCTGGCGTGGCTTTGGTCAGCATCGGGGTTTCGATATCGAGGAACCCGTGGTCGTCCATAAAGCGACGCACAAAGCTGGTGATTTTCGCGCGGGTTTTCAGGCGGTTTGCCATTTCCGGGCGACGCAGGTCGAGATAACGGTACTTCAGACGCGCTTCTTCGGTGTTGACGTGATTCGAGTCAAGCGGCAGAGATTCTGCGCGGTTGATGATAACCAGGTCAGACGCCAGCACTTCGATTTCACCGGTTGCCATGTCGCTGTTGACGTTTTTCGCGTCGCGCGCACGCACGGTCCCGGTGATTTGAATGCAAAACTCATTACGCAGTTCGGAAGCCAGTTTTAAAGCTTCGGCGCGATCCGGATCGAAGAACACCTGAACGATGCCTTCACGGTCACGCATATCAATGAAGATAAGGCTGCCGAGGTCACGGCGGCGGTTAACCCAACCACACAGGGTTACCTGCTGCCCAACGTGGGACTGACGGAGCTGCCCGCAATATTCTGTACGCATGAGAGTTCCCTTAACTTAGCCGCAGGCACACTTGTCGCAGCTTTCGCTTAATGTCACAACTGGATGAAAAAAGGGGGCTATTATACTGGAAATTCTGCCGCGCGATAAGTCCGTCGCGCACCAGACGCGCGTTTGCTGTTCGCTGGTTGGCTCTACTCACAAAAATTAACAAATTTTGTGACGCCTGCACGCCGCGACTCATCGTATTGTTAGCGGCCTAATGATGTGATTTAACGGGGATTATTATGTTTGAACTGAATGCAAAAAAAACGGCGCTGGTCGTGATTGACCTCCAGGAAGGTATTTTGCCTTTCGCAGGTGGCCCACACACTGCCGGGGACGTCGTGGCGAAATCAGCAAAACTTGCTGATAAATGCCGCGAGCAGGGATCGCCCGTTATTATGGTTCGCGTCGGCTGGTCTGCCGATTTTGCCGAAGCTCTGAAGCAGCCGGTTGATGCCCAACATGCTGCCAGCGCGTTACCCGAAAACTGGTGGACTTATCCGCAGGCTTTGGGAAAACAAAATAGCGATATCGAAGTCACCAAACGCCAGTGGGGCGCGTTCTATGGCACCGATCTGGAGCTTCAGCTTCGCCGTCGCGGTATCGACACTATCGTGCTGTGCGGCATTTCCACCAACATCGGCGTTGAGTCTACCGCCCGTAACGCGTGGGAACTGGGCTTCAACGTGGTGATTGCAGAAGACGCCTGTAGCGCAGCCACCGCAGAACAGCATCAGGGCAGCATGACGAATATCTTCCCGCGTCTGGGCCGTGTGCGCAGCACCGAGGACATCCTCAAAGCGTTATGATTTATATCGGCTTGCCGCAATGGTCGCACCCGAAGTGGGTGCGGCTTGGCATCACCAGTCTGGAAGAGTACGCCCGCCACTTTACCTGTGTGGAAGGCAATACCACGCTTTATGCCTTGCCAAAAGCCGAGGTTGTTCAGCGCTGGCGTGAACAAACCACCGATGATTTTCGCTTCTGTTTTAAATTTCCGGCCACCATCAGCCACCAGGCTGCACTTCGCCATTGCGAAGACTTGACGCTCGAATTTTTTAGCCGCCTGTCGCCGCTGGAAAATCGTCTTGGGCAATACTGGCTTCAGCTGCCTGCGGCTTTCTCACCAGCAGACCTCCCTGCCCTGTGGTATTTCCTTGATAGTCTGCCTAAAGCGTTCACCTATGGCGTTGAAGTTCGCCATCCGCTGTTCTTCATGAAAGGCGAAGAGGAACAACAGCTCAACCGCGGCCTGCATGAGCGAGGCGTGAATCGGGTGATTATGGACAGCCGCCCGGTGCACAGCGCGAAGCCGCACAATGAAGCCATTATCGACGCTCAGCGTAAAAAGCCGAAGGTTCCCGTGCATGCAGTCGTCACCGCCCATAACCCAATGGTGCGATTTATCGGCAGCGACGATATGGCACAGAATCAGGCGCTGTTTGCCGTCTGGCTAAAAGCCCTGCCTAAATGGACGCAAACCACCACGCCTTATTTATTTCTCCACACGCCGGATATTGCCCAGGCTCCTGAACTGGTCGATACGCTGTGGAAGAGTCTGCAAGACGTTTTGCCAGAAGTCGGTTCCGCACCCGCTATCCCAAAGCAAACTTCGCTTTTTTGAGTTATCCTTCCTCGAACAGTCAGTGCAGTCAGCCAGTTTAAAAGGGAGTTTGTATGGTAAGCGCGCTATACGCCGTGTTAGGTGCGTTGCTGTTGATTAAGTTTTCTTTCGATGTGGTTCGCCTGCGTTTGCAGTATCGCGTGGCCTATGGCGACGGCGGTTTTGGCGAACTGCAATGCGCCATTCGTATTCATGGCAACGCCGTCGAATACATTCCCGTCGGCCTGGTGTTGCTGCTGTTTATGGAGATGAACGGCGCAGAAACCTGGATGGTGCACGTCTGCGGGCTGCTGTTGATTGCCGGGCGCCTGATGCACTACTACGGTTTCCATCACTGTCTGTTCCGCTGGCGTCGTTCCGCGATGAGTGCCACCTGGTGCTCGCTTGCGCTAATGGTGCTGGCAAATCTCTGGTATCTGCCGTGGGAGTTGGTTTTCTCCCTGCGTTAGCGCACAATACGCCGTTTTTTATTTTCTGGAATCACGTTATGTCCCATCGCGACACGCTTTTTTCCGCGCCGATCGCAAGCCTCGGCGACTGGACCTTCGATGAACGGGTAGCAGAAGTTTTCCCCGATATGATCCAACGCTCAGTGCCTGGCTATTCCAACATCATCTCGATGATTGGCATGCTGGCCGAGCGCTTTGTTAAGCCAAATACCCAGGTTTATGACTTAGGCTGTTCGCTGGGCGCAGCCACACTTTCTGTGCGCCGCAACATTGCCGCAGAAGGCTGCAAAATCATTGGCGTAGACAACTCACCCGCGATGGTTGAACGCTGCCGTCGCCATATCGACGCTTATAAAGCGCCGACCCCCGTGGAAATCATCGAAGGCGATATTCGCGACATCGAGATTGAGAACGCCTCGATGGTGGTCCTCAATTTCACGATGCAGTTTATTGAGCCCCCGGAACGCCAGGCGCTGCTGGAAAAAATCTGCAAAGGGCTGAACCCTGGCGGTGCGCTGGTGCTGTCCGAGAAATTCAGCTTCGAAGACCACAACGTCGGCGAGCTGCTGTTTAACATGCATCATGATTTTAAACGCGCCAACGGCTACAGCGAGCTGGAAATAAGCCAGAAGCGCAGCATGCTGGAAAACGTGATGCTCACCGATTCTGTCGAAACGCACAAAGCGCGTCTGCACGCCGCCGGGTTTGCTCACAGCGAACTGTGGTTCCAGTGTTTCAATTTCGGATCGCTGATCGCACTGAAAGCCGGGGCTGACGAATGATTGAGTTTGGCCATTTCTATCAGCTCATCGCCAAAGATCCGCTGCTGTCGCGCTGGCTGGAAACGCTGCCTGCGCAGATTGGCGCATGGCAGCGCGAAGGCGTTCATGGCCTGATGAAACAGTGGACCCGCGCGGTAGAATTCATGCCTGAAATTCAGCCGTACAAGCTTGATTTACTGCACAGCGTTACCGCCGAAAGCGAGCAGCCGTTAAGCGAAGGTCAGCTGAAACGCATGGACGTCCTGCTGCGCAACCTCATGCCGTGGCGCAAAGGGCCGTTTTCGCTGTACGGCATCAATATTGATACAGAATGGCGCTCGGACTGGAAGTGGGACCGCGTGTTACCCCATCTGTCTGACTTATCAGGACGCACCATTCTCGATGTTGGCTGCGGCAGCGGCTATCACATGTGGCGCATGATTGGCGCAGGCGCCAAGCTGGCTGTCGGCATCGATCCGACGCAGTTATTTCTGTGTCAGTTTGAAGCGGTGCGTAAACTGCTGGGCAACGATCAGCGTGCTCACCTGCTGCCGCTCGGCATTGAGCAAATGCCTGCGCTTAATGCGTTCGACACTGTGTTTTCAATGGGCGTGCTCTATCACCGCCGTTCACCGCTGGAACATCTCTGGCAGTTGAAAGATCAGCTGGTAAGTGAAGGCGAACTGGTGCTGGAAACCCTGGTGGTGGAAGGCGATGAAAACACCGTCCTGGTTCCGGGTGACCGCTACGCACAGATGCGTAACGTTTACTTCATTCCGTCGGCTCCGGCCCTGAAACAGTGGCTGGAAAAATGCGGCTTCGTGGATGTGCGAATTGTCGACATGAACGTCACCAGCACCGAAGAACAGCGTCGTACCGGGTGGATGATCACCGAATCATTGGGCGACTTCCTCGACCCGAATGACAGCAGCAAAACCATTGAAGGCTACCCTGCCCCGCTGCGTGCGGTGATTGTGGCGAAAAAGCCTTAATTGCATGCCCGGTGGCGGCGATGCCTTACCGGGCCTACGGCAAGGGATTTGTTTGGCCGAAAATGAGACAAAAAAAGGCCCCTGTTAATGGCAGGGGCCTGGTACAAATATGCATCACATTGGGCGACATGATGCGCGGTAAAAATCGCTAGTGCTTGTAACGGTCAACGATCGCCTTCATCTCCGCTACCGATTCGCCGTTCACGGCGTATCGTGAGTATTCATCTGCTGTCGGGTCTGTGGACATCGACAGCCCCGGGTTGCGATAACGCATTACTGACGGAACCCACTGCCCGGCTGAACTGTGAACTTCCTTCACGCCAGCTTCGAGGAACAACGGGATGTTGTTAGCTCGTACGCCAGCACCGGCCATAATAATTGGAGCGTCGCCCAGGGCAATAAGTTCCCCAATTAATGAAAGTCCTTTCTCCGCCGTCGGCTGCTGACCAGAAGTCAGCACACGTGCCACACCAAGTTCTCGCAGGTTTTCAAATGCCTGCAACGGATTAGCACACATATCAAATGCCCGATGGAAAGTGACCGCCAGCGGCCCTGCTGCCTCCATCACCTGACGCATACGGGGCATATCCACGTTGCCATCGGCATCCAGAATGCCAGTCACCAGCCCCGGAAAACCGAGTTCACGAATGGTGCGAACGTCTTCCAGCATCGCGGCGAACTCACCGTCGGTATAACAAAAATCGCCACCGCGCGGACGCACAATTGGATGTACCGGGATGCTCACCTGCTCACGCGCTGTTTTCAGCACGCCAAATGACGGCGTTAAGCCCCCTTCCAGCGGTGCTGCGCAAAGCTCAATGCGATCGGCGCCTTTTTCCTGCGCCTCACGCGCACATTCCATGCTGTAACAGCACACTTCCAGCAAAGCCATTACCTTCTCCTGTTCACGCTAATACTGCATTTTGACACGTTCTCAAAAAGCAGATCTCGCGTAAGCTCACATTGTTGTATCGCCCGCTTCACTCGCCACGATCTCTTCAATAGACCATGGGTGAAATTTAATCGTGACCTTGCCATCGGTGACCGCCAGCGTCGGATTCGGCAGCCGTTCATGCTCGCCTTTCGGTGAGCTGGTTTTGACGAAAATCCCCGGCTGGCTCAGCCCTTCATCCGACAGTAAAGCCAGTGCGCGCGCATTCAACGCTTCAGGCGCGCCCGGCAGCACAATTTCGATATGCTCCCAGCCTTCGTGCGGATAGCGTTTCTCGCCAGGCCACGGCAATTCAACCACCGTAAAACGCCAGTGCTCAACGCAGACGGGCTCGTGCAATTTGAATAAGCAGATTGGACGCCCGTTAATGATGTTTTCTGACAACAGCTCACCGCACTGCTCGAAGCCTTGACGCCAGCGTTCCGCGGTGGCGTTTTGATGGCAGCGCAAAGAAA
Organism: Scandinavium sp.; assembly: GCF_051650185.1. GTDB lineage: Bacteria > Pseudomonadota > Gammaproteobacteria > Enterobacterales > Enterobacteriaceae > Scandinavium. The sequence goes on along the minus strand of NZ_JBOFIN010000079.1, from coordinate 53,316 downwards.
TATGGTCCGCCTCAAGCGAGGCAATCTCAAGGCCGAGACGTTCAGCCAGCGCCGTTAACGCCTGAGTAAACCTTGGCAAATCCGCCTGAATATCCTGTAACGCTTCGATTGTTTGCCAGCCCATTCTTTACCTCAGTTCTTTTTTGCAGGCCGCTAATTTACCTTGTTGAAAGAGCGCATCCAACTGCTGATTAACGCGCCGCTCCAGGGCTGACGGCTTAGTGCAAATGCAGTATACTTCTGCCCTCATTTCTTCAACTGATACGGGTATTTTTCTACCCGCGTCAAAAACGTAAGGTATTCCGGTGAATATTCAGGCTCTTCTCTCAGAAAAAGTCAGTCAGGCCCTGATTGCGGCAGGTGCGCCTGCCGATTGCGAACCGCAGGTTCGTCAGTCTGCAAAAGTACAGTTTGGCGACTATCAGGCCAATGGCGTGATGGCAGTTGCGAAAAAACTGGGCATGGCACCACGACAACTCGCAGAGCAGGTTCTGACTCATCTGGATCTCAACGGCATCGCCAATAAGGTCGAAATCGCGGGTCCTGGCTTCATCAATATCTTCCTCGACCCGGCGTTTCTGGCTCAGGGCGTAAGCGATGCCCTGAAATCCGAGCGTCTGGGCGTGGCGCAGCCTGAAGCACAAACCGTGGTTATCGACTACTCTGCGCCAAACGTGGCAAAAGAGATGCACGTCGGCCACCTGCGTTCCACCATCATCGGCGATGCCGCTGTCCGTACGCTGGAATTCCTCGGCCATAAAGTTATCCGCGCAAACCACGTCGGGGACTGGGGCACTCAGTTCGGTATGCTGATTGCTTACCTTGAAAAGCAGCAGCAGGAAAACGCCGGTGAAATGGCGCTGGCGGACCTCGAAGGCTTCTACCGTGAAGCCAAAAAGCACTACGACGAAGACGAAGTCTTTGCCGAGCGCGCGCGTAACTACGTGGTGAAATTGCAAGGCGGCGATGCGTACTTCCTTGAGATGTGGCGCAAGCTGGTCGACATCACCATGACCCAGAACCAGATCACCTACGATCGTCTTAACGTCACCCTGACCCGCGACGACGTAATGGGTGAAAGCCTCTACAATCCAATGCTGCCGGGCATCGTGGCAGACCTGAAAGCGAAAGGTCTGGCAACAGAAAGCGAAGGCGCGACGGTCGTGTTCCTTGATGAGTACAAAAACAAGGAAGGCGAACCGATGGGCGTGATCATCCAGAAAAAGGATGGCGGCTATCTGTACACCACCACTGATATCGCCTGCGCGAAATACCGCTATGAAACGCTGCATGCCGATCGCGTGCTGTACTACATCGATTCCCGCCAGCACCAGCACCTGATGCAGGCGTGGACCATCGTGCGCAAAGCAGGTTACGTGCCAGCGTCTGTGCCGCTGGAACACCATATGTTCGGCATGATGCTTGGCAAAGATGGCAAGCCGTTTAAAACCCGTGCGGGCGGCACCGTGAAGCTTTCTGACCTGCTGGATGAAGCGCTGGAACGTGCACGCCGTCTGGTGGCAGAGAAGAACCCGGACATGCCTGCTGATGAGCTGGAAAAACTGGCAAACGCAGTCGGTATCGGTGCCGTGAAATATGCGGATCTCTCCAAAAACCGTACCACTGACTACGTCTTTGACTGGGACAACATGCTGGCATTCGAAGGCAATACTGCGCCATACATGCAGTATGCCTACACCCGCGTGCTGTCGGTGTTCCGTAAAGCAGGTCTGGAAGAAGCGGCTATCATCAATGCCCCTGTGGTCATTAATGAAGAACGTGAAGCTCAGCTGGCTGCACGTCTGCTGCAGTTTGAAGAGATGCTGAATGTGGTTGCCCGCGAAGGCACGCCACACGTGATGTGTTCTTACCTCTACGATCTGGCGGGGCTGTTCTCTGGCTTCTATGAGCACTGCCCTATCCTGAGCGCAGAAAACGAAGAAATTCGTAACAGCCGCCTGAAGCTGGCACTGCTGACGGCGAAGACCCTGAAACTGGGTCTGGATACGCTGGGTATTGAAACCATCGAACGTATGTAAGACACGTTCCAACGGCGCATAAAAAAACCCGGCTTTTGCCGGGTTTTGTTTTTTTAGCCCCGGTAAGCATCGCGACACCGGGGAACATGCCTGATGGCGCTGCGCTTATCAGGCCTACAAATCAATCCATAAAAAAACAGGCACCTGTTGCCGGTTTTTTTGTTCTCAGAAGTACTTCCGCAAATACTCCGTCAGACAAAGGATCGCCATCGCTTGTCCATAAGGCATCGAGGTGAGCGGGATCTGGCGGTAAAACTCCAGATTGCTGCCCATGCCTGTTCCAAAGGACGTTTGCAGTAACTCCCCTTCTTGCGAAATGTTGGCGATAATTCCGCGAATCGCGTTCTCGGCCACTTCTGCATACTCCGCAGAAACATAGCGCTTACGCACAGATTTCAGGATGCCGTAGGCAAAACCTGCCGTAGCGGACGCTTCGAGATACGAATGCGGATCGTCGAGCAGCGTGTGCCAAAGACCACTGTCATCCTGACACTTCGCCAACGCGGCAATCTGCGCATTCAGCACCTGAACCAGATAACGTCGAACCGCGTTGTTTTCCGGCAGATCAACCAGTTCAAGGAAATCAGGAATAACGATGGTCAGCCAACTGTTACCTCGCGCCCAGCGGGCATTGGCAAAGTTATGATGGCCTTCGTAATTCCAGCCGTGGAACCATAACCCGGTCTGCCTGTCCATCAGGTTCTGCACATGCAGCAGGAACTGATAGACCGCCTCTTCGACATACTCAGGACGATCCAGCAATTTGCCGATTTTCGCCAGCGGCATGACCGTCATCATCAGTGTGTCATCCCACATCTGCTGGTGATTCTCTTCTGCCAGCGTGATGTGCTGCATGCCACCGTGTTCGGTGCGCGGCATGTCATTCATCGCCCATTCCGCCCAGCTCTCCAGCCACGGCAGATACTGCGCATTTTTCGTCTCTTCATAGCGATAAGCCAGCGTCAGGAACGGCGCCATGGTATTGACGTTTTTGGTGGTCGCGCCTTCAGCGAAACGGTCTGCAAACCAGCCGTCGATGATATCCCGCATCTGTTCGTCACCGGTCTGCTGGTAATACTGATGAATGCCGTACAGCCCGACGCCGTGGGTCCACTCCCAACCGGCCCACCCTTTGGTGTCAATAACGCGCCCGTCATCAAGCCGCAGTAAAAACTCGCCGCTCTCATCCTTGATGCTGACCAGATTGTGCGTCACTTTCTGGATCAGGGCTTTAAGGTCACCCTGAGCAATAAAGCGCTCGGGCTGACACAGTAATGGGCTATGTTTGACAGGCCAGACTTTCATGTAATTACCCTCTGTTAAATGTCGAATTCAGTGGAGCACCCTGCCTGAGCGATGGCGCGGCAGGCTTATTGCGATTCAGATAACCAATGTTGTTGTTCCCCCACAGGGAGTCGAACGGCATACCCGCGAGCATTTCAACGGTCGCCTGAGCTTCGGGCGTTGCGGCTTCACGCATCGCATGACCGGACTGGCGCATTTTGGCGGTTTCTTCGCGCAAAATACTGTGGGTTTGCAGGTTCAGCTTGAAGCGCAGTGAGACCAGGAAGCCGCAAATCAACACGGCAACCGTGCCCACGCTTAAGATCAAAAGGATGGTGTGGCTGACTTCCGCAGACTGGACTTTCTGTCCGGACACGAAGCCTGAGGCCTGCATGATGATCCCCACCAGCATGATGGCCCCTGCCTGAGAGGCTTTGCGGGTCAGGGTCATGATCCCGGCAAAAATCCCTTCGCGGCGCTGCCCGGTGATCACCTCATCGACATCAGCGATATAGGTGTAGGTGTTCCACGGCACATAGTTGATCCCGCCACGACCCAGACCTGCGACCGCAGAAAGCAACAGCATCAGCGACCAGATATCGCTTAAGCCTGCGTAGTAGAGCACGGCGTAGGAGATGGAGCTCAGCCCGAACAACACCACCACCAGGCGGTATGACGGCGCAGGCCCAAAGCGAATGCACAGCGGCATCATGGCTATCACGGCGATGAACTGGAAAATCGCCATCGTGCCCATCAGGTTGGAGGCAAACGAGGCTTCCTGCATCAGCACAAACACCACGTAATAGGTGAACACGGCGTTAAACACGTCCTGTGCGATATAGCCGCCAAGATACATGCCCAGATGCTGACGGAAAATGCGGATGCGCAGCGTTGAGGTCAGCTCGATAATCAGCCGGTTGAGGCTTTGCCCCAGCGTCAGCTGCTTTTTCTCTTCTTCTGCTCTCAGTGCGGCTTCGCTCCACTCCTCACGTGGCCGTTCCCAGGTAAAGAACCAGACGAACGTGAGCATCAGCGCACAAAGGACAGAGAACACCAGACTCGCATAGAAGAAGGAAACGGCGTTGTCTTTGCCAAAGTGCGTCAGCAGGATCCCCGGCAGGAACGACGCCAGAATGGCAGACATCTGAGCCATCGAGATACGAGCGCCAGAGAATTTGGTCTTCTGTTTGAAGTCGTCAGTCATTTCCGGCACCAGCGTTTCATACGGCACCAGAATCATGGTGTAGACGATATCGAAAATCAGATAGGTCAGCAGGTAGTACCAGAATCCCATGTCGCCGACCCACATAAAGGAGTAGCTGAACACACAAGGGATCCCGAGCATGATGAAAAACTTACGGCGGCCAAAGCGTTTACCGAGCCAGGTGGAACCGAAGTTATCCGTTAAAAAGCCCATCAATGGGCTGACGACGGCATCCAGCACCCTTGCGGTGGCAAAGATAAAGGTTGCCTCAATGGGAGAGAGTCCACAGAAGGTGGTGTAGAAGTATAAAAGCCATGCGGCGGTCAGCGCGGTGGTCCCTGCGCCCAGAAAATCGCCCGAGCCGTAGGCGAGATAATTTGCTAATCCGATTTTACGTGTTTTCATTGCCGTAAATCCCGTGTTTTTATCAGGAGAGCTTGCCCCATCAGTGCTGGAGCGACCCTTACACGGCTACAGTAGAATTATGGTCTGCGTTAAACCTTTTCATTTTTGCCAGCGCTGGATCGGATGTGGCAAAAACGCAAAGAGTCGGAGCACGCGCGTCACCGATTTATAAAACAACGTTTTGATTCAATCAAAAGGCGAGGCCGATTTTGCGACGCCGCCTGCAAAACAAGGCTGGCGGGTAAGGGGAAGGGATTAGCGGTAGTTAACAATGACCTGATTGCTTTGCACATTGAGGGCCGGGATCAGGCGGCCGCCCCCCGGCACTTCCCAGACAAAGCGTAACGGTTCAGCCGCAGGAATGTTTTGTAATCCCCACGTGGTACCGCTTTGCTCGTCGAGCTCCACGCAGCGCGTTTGTGAACACAGACGTACACGTAAACCTGCGGGCGTGGGGCCAATCAGCGTATAGCGCCAGGCAATCACCGTCACCAGGCCGCTGGCCGGTTGTGAAGAGACTAACGGCGACGAAGACGCAGATTCACCGCGGTGATTGAGTACTACCCCCCTGCCGCTCGCCTGCCAGCTTCCTTCTCCGGCAGCTTGCGCCATCAGCGGCAACATCATTATCAGCGCCAGTAATAAACGCATTATTTCCCTCCGATGGTCGCGGTCATGCGGATCTGGCGGTTATCCGACAGTTCCAGATTTGACAACACCACCAGTTGCGGCAGATTCCGACGCAGGAATCTGGACAACAAAGGGCGAAGCGCATGGTTAACCAGCAGCACTGGCGGCGCGCCGAGCATCTCCTGACGAGACAGCGCTTCCTGAGTTTGTGCCAGCAGTCGGTCAGCCAGACCCGGCTCCAGGCCACCGCCATTTTGCAAGGCCTGCAACAGCAAGCGCTCCAGCGGGGTATCGAGCCCAATGACCTGTACTTCTCCATTGCCCGGGAACCACTGTTGCGTGATAGCGCGGCCCAGCGCCACGCGCACCACGTTGGTCAGCTCATGCGGATCGGTCTGCACAGGCGCATGTTCCGCCAGCGTCTCCAGAATGGTGCGCATATCGCGAATTGGCACTTTCTCGTCCAGCAGGTTTTGCAGGACCTTATGCAGAGTGGTCAGCGTCACCACGCCCGGCACCAGATCTTCGGTGAGCTTAGGCATCTCCTGCGTCACGCGATCCAGCAGTTGCTGCGCTTCCTGACGGCCAAACAGCTCGGCCGAATGAAGGCTGATTAAGTGGTTGAGGTGTGTCGCCACGACAGTACTGGCTTCTACCACCGTAAAGCCCTGAATCTGAGCCTGCTCTTTCAGCGCGCTTTCAATCCAGATAGCGGCCAGGCCAAACGCCGGGTCGACCGTCGGCTCACCGGGCAGCGTACCCGCAGCGGTGCCCGGGTTGATCGCCAGCCAGCGCCCCGGATAAGCGTCACCGCTGCCGATATCCACGCCTTTAAGCAGAATGCGATAACGAGCGGGCGGCAAATCCATATTGTCGCGGATGTGCACCACCGGCGGCAGGAAGCCCATCTCCTGGGCGAATTTCTTACGAATAGAACGGATGCGCCCCAGCAGCTCGCCGTCCTGTTGTGAATCCACCATCGGGATCAGGCGATAACCGACTTCCATCCCAAGCGTATCTTCCAGCTGCACGTCATTCCAGGTGGCTTCGACGGCCTGCGGGCTTTCCTGTGGACGTACTGGAGCCGCCTGTGCCGGAGCCTTCTGCTCGCGCCCACGCAGCCACCAGGCAAGGCCCAGCAGTGCCGCCGTAAACAGCAGAAACACAAAGTTCGGCATCCCCGGCACCATGCCGAGCAAGCCGAGTACAGCAGCACTCAGCATCATCACGCGCGGGTTGCTGAACAGCTGGCCCACCATCTGTTCGCCGACGTCCTGATCGGTCGCCACGCGAGTCACGATAACGCCTGCGGCGGTAGAGATAACCAGCGCCGGGATCTGCGCTACCAGGCCATCACCGATGGTGAGCAGCGTATAGCTCTCTGCGGCGTGGCCTAAATCCATGCCATGTTGCAGAACCCCGACCAGCAACCCGCCGATGACGTTAATCACCATGATCAGAATACCGGCGACGGCGTCCCCGCGAACGAATTTACTCGCACCGTCCATCGAACCGTAGAAATCGGCCTCCTGGGTCACTTCTGCGCGGCGACGTTTGGCATCTTCTTCGCCAATCAACCCGGCGTTCAGATCGGCGTCAATCGCCATCTGTTTACCCGGCATCCCGTCAAGCACGAAGCGCGCGCCGACTTCGGCGATACGCCCGGCACCTTTAGTGATAACCATAAAGTTGATGATAACGAGGATCACGAACACCACGATCCCGATGGCAAAGTTGCCCCCGACAAGGAAGTGGCCGAAGGCTTCAACGACCTTCCCCGCCGCTGCCGCGCCGGTATGCCCTTCCATCAAAATGATACGGGTGGAGGCCACGTTCAGCGCCAGACGCAGCAACGTCGTGAACAGCAGAATGGTCGGGAAAGCCGCAAATTCGAGCGTGCGCTGCGTGAACATCGCCACCAGCAGCACCATAATCGACAGCGCAATGTTGAAGGTAAAAAGCAAATCGAGGACGAAGGCAGGGAGTGGCAGCACCATCATCGACAGGATAAGCAGGATCAGCACCGGCCCGGCAAGCACCTGCCATTGGGTGGATTTAAAGTTGCCGGGCAGACGCAGCATTGCGACCAGATTAGCCATCAGTGTCCTTCTCGTTCAAAAAATCCAGTGCTTCAGGCACCGGTAAATGCTCAGGTTTCTTCGGAGGCGTGCCGCCCGCCAGTTTCCAGCGCTTCAGCTGCCACACCCACGCCAGCACTTCTGCCACGGCCGCATACAGCGTGCCGGGAATTTGCTGGCCGATTTCGGCGTGACGATAAAGCGCACGAGCCAGCGGAGGCGCCTGCAACACGGGGATCTTATGTTCTTCACCCAGTTCGCGAATACGCAGCGCGACAAGGCCAGCGCCTTTCGCCACCACTTTTGGCGCGCTCATTTTGTTTTCTTCGTACTGCAACGCCACCGAATAGTGCGTCGGGTTAGTGACGATAACGTCGGCTTTTGGCACATCGGCCATCATGCGGCGACGGGCAGCAGCACGCTGCATCTGGCGAATACGCCCTTTTACATGCGGGTCGCCTTCGCTCTGTTTAAACTCATCGCGAATGTCCTGACGAGACATGCGCAGCTTCTTGATGTGGCTGAAAATCTGGAAGAACACGTCGAAGCCGACCATCGGCACCACGCCAATCGCAACCAGCAGCGCGCACAGCCCGACCATATTCAGCGCATTGCCCATCGCCGTCATGGGTGACTCGCTGATAAGCCGCATCATGTCGGGCCAGTGCAGCCAGACGAACACGCCCGCCACGCAGCCCACCAGCACAGACTTGAGGATCGCCTTCAGTAATTCAGCGGCAGACTGCGCCGAGAACATTCGCGCGATCCCCGGCAAGGGATTGAGCTTATCGAACTTAAAGGCCAGTGATTTTGGGCTGAACACCAGGCCACCGAGCATCACCGGCCCCAGCAGCGCCATCACCACCACGCCCACAATCAGCGGCGTTAACGCCAGCATGGCCTGTTTAATCAGCAGGATGATTTGCCCAAGGATCAGGTTCGGGTCATTGATGATGCTGTGGTCGAAGTGCAGCCCGGAAGAAAGCAGACTGGCGAGCCTGCGCCCCAACGATTCACCGCCAAGCCAGAGCACGCCAACGCCCACCAGCAAAATCAGCAGTGAGGTCAGCTCGCGCGAACGCGGGATCTGCCCTTCTTCACGCGCCTTTTCCAGCCGTTGGGGTGTGGGGGCTTCTGTTTTGTCTTCGTTGTCGCTTTCTTCAGCCACAAGCAACATCCCGCTAATAAAATTCTGAGGATATGATGCCAGCGGCGTGAGAGGCTAATGGCGGGAGAAAGCCCGTTTTAACGGGGCTATTTGCGCTATTGAAAAAAAACGGGCGGGTGGCGGATTGCCGGGTGGCGCATACGCTTACCCGGCCTACAGGAGAATTTTGTAGGCCCGGTAAGCGCCAGCGCCACCGGGCGATACAAGACTCAGAAGCCTAAGCTGTCCAGCAGATCGTCGACCTGATCCTGGCTTGCGACCACGCCCGCTTTGCTGGTGTCCATTTGCGGGCCATTGAGCAGGCTTTCGTTTTCACGTTTCGGCCGTGCGCTCTGGTCTGGCATATTTTCCAGCAGCACCATCAGCAGCTGGCGCTCAATCTCCTGGATAACGTCCATCATCCGTTTGATCACCTGCCCGGTCAGATCCTGGAAGTCCTGCGCCATCATGATTTCCAGCAGCTGCGCGTTGGTAAAACTGGTGTGTTTTGGCACATCCGCCAAATAACTGCGGGTGTCGGTCACCAGTTCACGGGCATCGGAAAGCTCAATGGGGTCTTCAAACCACGCATCCCAGCGGCCAGACAGCGCTTTGGCTTCTTTTTCCATCTGGTTCTGGTGCGGCTGTGACAGCTCGACGCAGTTCAGCGCGCGCTCAGCCGCCTGCGCGGTCATTTGCACCACGTAATCCAGACGGTCACGGGCATCCGGGATCGCTTCCGCCGCTTCGGCAATGGCCTGGTCGAGGCCGAGCTCACGCAGGCTGTCGCGCAGCATGCGGGTGAGGCTGCCGATGCGGGCAATGATATCTGCGGCTGAATGTTCATCAGCAGGTTTCATGGGGGATTGCATCATCGTCTCTCCCTTACATGCCCAGTTTCTCGAAGATTTTGTTCAGCTTCTCTTCGAGAATGGCGGCGGTAAATGGTTTCACGACATAGCCACTGGCTCCGGCCTGAGCTGCGGCAATAATGTTCTCTTTCTTCGCTTCTGCGGTCACCATCAGCACCGGTAACGCGCCCATTGCGCCATCGGCACGAATGGTTTTCAGCAGATCCAGACCGTCCATGTTCGGCATGTTCCAGTCAGAGATCACAAAGCCAAACCCGCCTGCCTGCAATTTATTCAGCGCATCCACGCCATCTTCCGCTTCTTCTACGTTGTTAAATCCCAGCTCTTTTAGCAGGTTACGCACGATGCGACGCATGGTGGAAAAGTCATCCACAACCAGAAACTTAAGCTCTTTATCCGCCATTTCACTACTCCTCTTAAATACGTATTGCCTGTCCGGCACTGATTTTTGCCAGCATCTGCTGACTTACCTGGCTGAGATCGACCACTTCGCTGACGCCACCCATATTGATGGCCTCACGCGGCATGCCGAACACCACACAACTTGCTTCATTCTGGGCAATCGTCCAGGCGCCCGCCTGGTGCATCGCCAGCATCCCGGCCGCACCGTCGTTGCCCATGCCGGTGAGGATCACCCCCACCGCATTTCGCCCCGCATTTTTGGCGACCGAGTGAAACAGCACATCCACCGACGGGCGATGGCGATTCACCGGCGGCCCGTCATGAATTTTGATTTGATAGTTCGCCCCGCTTCGCGCCAGCTCCATATGCTTATCCCCCGGCGCAATGTACGCATGGCCCGGCAGCACGCGTTCACCGTCTTCGGCCTCTTTCACCGCTATCTGACACAGCTTGTTAAGGCGTTCGGCAAACGAACGGGTAAAGCCCGGCGGCATATGCTGGGTGATCAGGATCGCCGGGCTGGTCAGCGGCAGCGGCTGCAACACGTGGCGAATGGCCTCAGTACCGCCCGTTGACGCGCCAATCACCAGCAGTTTTTCCGAGCTGAGCATCGGGCCTGCTTTCAGCGCCTTTGGCGCGACCAGCGGCTTGTGCGCACTGACCTGAGCTCTGGCTGCCGCACGGACTTTGTCGGCAATCATTTCGCTGTAGGCCAGCATCCCTTCACGAATGCCAATCTGCGGCTTGGTGACAAAATCCACCGCGCCTAACTCCAGCGCCCGGAGCGTCACTTCAGACCCTTTACCGGTCAGTGACGACACCATGACCACCGGCATCGGGCGCAATCGCATCAGCTTTTCCAGAAAATCGAGGCCGTCCATACGCGGCATCTCAACGTCCAGCGTCAGCACATCCGGGTTGTACTTTTTAATCAGATCCCGGGCGACCAGCGGATCAGGCGCGGTAGCGACCATTTCCATATCACTGTGGCTGTTGACGATCTCTGTCATGATCTGGCGCATCAGCGCCGAATCATCAACAGACAACACCCTGATTTTACTCATGCTTTATCCTTACTCAGCGCGTACACCGTCTGCCCCCGCAGACTGAACTCGCGCACAAGATTGCTGAAGTTCTCTGAGTGCCCGGCAAACAACAATCCGTCAGGCTTAAGCAGGGGAACGAAACGGCGCAGAATGTCCTGCTGGGTCGTTTTGTCGAAATAGATCATCACATTGCGACAAAAAATCGCGTCAAACGGCCCCGGCACGTTGACCTGCCTGTCGAGCAGGTTAACGGGCGCAAAATCCACATAATTCGCCAGTTCCTGCCGCACGCGCACCAGCCCGTTGTGTGGCCCGGTTCCGCGCATGAAATAGTGCGAAAGCTGCTGCTGGGACAGGGTTTTCAGTTCATCCTGTCGGTAGATGCCGCTCTGCGCTTTGTTCAGCACTTCCGTGTCGATATCACTGGCAAACACCTTCCAGCGTCCCGGGGCGGTGCCTAACGTGTCGGCAAGCGTGATGGCTATCGAATAAGGCTCTTCTCCTGTCGATGCCGCCGCACTCCACACGCGATATTCACCCTGCCGACGGCGGGCGTGTTCTGCCAGCGTCGGGAAGTGATGCGCCTCGCGGAAAAAGGCCGTCAGGTTGGTGGTCAGCGAGTTAATAAATGCCTGCCACTCCGCGTTATCCTGATTCGCCTCCAGCATCGCCAGGTAACGACCAAAATCATCCAGACCAAGCTGGCGCAGACGGCGCACCAGTCGGTTGTAAACCATGTCGCGCTTATGATCGGCCAGCACAATTCCTGCGCGCTGGTAGATAAGCTGGCATATCCGACGAAACTGCGCATCGGACAGCGCCAGGCGCTGTGTCATCTGCGTTAATAATGACGATTGCCCGGTGGGCAGCGTTGCAGTCATAGCGCCTTCTTACGTCAATCAGGAAACCACGGCTACCGCCACAGGCGGCACCCCTTCTTGCTTCGGTACTCTTTTCTCTTCCAGCGCAAACTGCGCCACCAGCGTGGTCAGGTTATCGGCCTGCCCCGCCAGTTGTTCTGTGGCCGCCGCCGCTTCTTCCACCAGCGAGGCATTCTGTTGCGTGACCTGGTCCATCTGGCTGACCGCCAGCGCGACCTGTTCGATACCGCGACGCTGTTCATCTGACGCCGAGGCAATTTCACCCATGATGTCGTTAACCTGCGAAACAGAGCGGACGATTTCGTTCATGGTCTGCGCGGCGGTATCCACCAGCGCCGACCCTTCCTGCACGCGGGAAACGGACTCTTCAATCAGGCCTTTAATTTCTTTCGCAGCCTGGGCGCTTCGGCTGGCGAGGTTACGCACTTCACCCGCCACCACCGCAAAGCCACGCCCCTGCTCACCCGCACGCGCGGCTTCCACCGCGGCATTCAGCGCCAGAATGTTGGTCTGGAAGGCGATACCGTCGATCACGCTGATGATGTCGCCAATTTTCTGCGAGCTGCTGGCGATGTCGTGCATGGTGTCAGCGACGTGCGAAGCCTGCTGGCCGCCGCGTTTTGCCGTTTCCGCCGCGCTGCTGGCAAGACCGGAAGCCTGACGCGCGTTGTCAGCGTTCTGCCCGACGGTGGCGGTCAGTTGCTCCATGCTTGCTGCCGTTTCCGCAAGCGAAGCCGCCTGCTGTTCGGTGCGCGAAGAGAGATCGTTATTCCCCGCCGCGATTTCAGAGATACCAGTATGCATGGCGTGGCTGCCCTGACGAACCTGCGTCACCGTATCGCGCAGTGCGCTTTGCATGTTCTTCAGCCCGGCGAAGATGGCGGAGATTTCGTTCCGGCCAAACACCGAGATCGGGCGAGCGAGATTGCCATTAGCAATGCTGTCGAAATGGCTGCTGATGATGCCCAGCGGCTGGACGATCATCCGGCGAGTCCACAGCAATGCGCCGCCTACCAGCACCACCGCCAGAACCACCATCACAATGAAGATGGCTGCTGAACGGTGATAGTTGCTGTCGCCCGCCTCGCGCGCGGTTTCCAGATGTGCACCGATATACTGGATCCAACTGCGCCAACTGCCGTCAAAATTGTCCTGCGCCTGCTGTACCGGCGCGGTCATAAAGTCAGAAAGCTGGTTGCTTTCAAGCCAGGTCATCTGATGCTCCAGCGCCCCGTGCCAGTCGGCATAGCGTTTCTGTGTCTGCTCCTTCAGGGCCTGCGCGCTGCTGTCTGCCACCGGGAAGGCGACAAACTCAGCGAACTCTTTGTCCGCCTGCTTCAGGCTTTGATGCGCGGTAGTAAGCAGCGCTTTAATCTCTTCCGGCGGATAGCTCAGCGCCGTCAGCGTCCCGGCTTTATTCAGTGAACTGCTGGCCTGTAGCAACACCACACGAGCGTCGCCGAGGCTGTTCAGCAGCAGATTTCCTTGCTCTACCTGACCCAGAGTTTGCTGTCCATCGCGAAAGGCCATAAAGGACAAACCGTTACTGCCAATTTGCAACAGGCCACACACCACCAGAATCAGACATAAGGTGGTCGAGATACGAATACGATTGAACATCACCACTCCCGTCATGCGGCAACGTGCCGCGTAAAGTTAAAAAGTTTCCCAGTTATCATCCGTTCCGACAGCAGCAGCACGCGGACGCAACGGCGCGGCGCTGGCTTCATGAACGCTGGTTTTTTTAGCCACAACAGAGTTGTTTACGGTCGCAATGCGGAACGTCGAGACGGCGCGGGTCAGGCTGCTGGATTGTTCTTCCAGCGCGGCGGCGGCAGCCGCAGACTGCTGAACCAGTGCGGCGTTTTGCTGGGTGACGCGATCCATTTCGGACACCGCCAGCGCAACCTGATCGATACCGCGACTTTGCTCATCGGAAGCGGATGAAATCTCGCCCATGATGTCAGTGACACGCGTAACCGCGTTAACGATGTCGCTCATGGTTTCGCCTGCGCTTTCCACCAGCACCGAGCCGGTGTCGACTTTCGCCACGGAATCTTCAATCAGACCTTTGATCTCTTTCGCAGCCTGAGCGCTACGGCTGGCAAGATTACGCACTTCCCCGGCGACCACGGCAAAGCCACGGCCCTGTTCCCCGGCGCGAGCCGCTTCAACGGCCGCATTCAGTGCCAGAATGTTGGTCTGGAAGGCAATGCCATCGATAACGCCAGTGATGTCAGAGATTTTCTGCGAGCTGGCGGCGATGTCGTGCATGGTTTTCACCACGCCATCCACCACTTTGCCGCCGCGCTGGGCGGTTTCTGAAGCGCTTAGCGCCAGCTGTGAAGCCTGACGAGCGTTCTCGGCATTCTGTTTCACCGTGGCGGTGAGTTCTTCCATGCTGGCAGCGGTTTGCTCCAGCGCAGAAGCCTGCTCTTCGGTGCGGGAAGAGAGATCGTTATTCCCGATAGCGATTTCACTGGTGCCGGAATAAATAGCATCCGAGCCAAGACGGACACGCGTGACAGTGTCGATAAGCGACTGCTGCATGTGACCTACTGTGCCAGCCAGTTCTGCAATCTCGTTGCGCCCGGACACGTTCATCGTCTGAGTCAAATCCCCGTCGGCAATTTGACGCAGGTGCGCCATCACTTTAGCCAGAGGATTAAGCAGGATTTGGCGAATGCCGTACCACGCAGCGGCAAGGATCAGCACCAGCACCACGGCAATCACCCCAAGCTGCCACTGAGCAAAGCGATAGTCATGAGTACTGGTCACGAAGGCGTGCTGATAGAGCTTTTCGCTCTCTTCGGCATAGCGGTTCAGCGCCTCACCCAGCCCATTTTGCATGCCCTGTGTCGCCTGGGCGAAATAGGCATCCATGTTGCCGCTTTGCAGGAAGCCAGTCAGCTCCGTCAACCCGGCGAAGTATTTCTGGTAGCTGGCGTCAACGCTTTCACTCACCGCGCTAAGCTCCGGTGGCGTTTGCATTTGCGAAAACGCGGCGTAGTGCTTCGCCGCTTCTGCCAGCGAGAGTTTGGCATTGTTCAGCAGATCCGCTTTGGCGCTGCTTTGTTGGTTGCTGGCATCCATCATCATGCGGGCAGATGAACGGCTGAGGTTGATGCGCGTTTGCAGCATCAGCTCCCAGGTTTTGCTCAGCTCGGTCTGCTGGGTGCGCAGTTCATTAGAGAGGGCGAAACTTTGCTGGTTTTGTTTTAACGACGAGAAAAGAAAGCCACCGGACAGCAGCTGAAGCAGTGCGAAGACGACCAGCACTAACATCAACAGGGTGACAACGCGCAGACGGTTCAACATACAACACCTTTTCATTAACGTGATAGCGGTGTTATCGGCACGTTGGCGGGGAACTTTACGTTAAGTCACCTTTTCATCAGAAGGCGATATCGACGATCAGCGTATCGGTGTAGCTCCCCGCAGGCGGCGTGTTCTGCCCTGTCAGCACTTTGGCTGTGTAGTTGTAAGTACTGACCGTGCCATTGGCACTGACTGAACTGGCGGCACTGCTGGCCCAGCGATCGGTGCCGGTTGGCCCCCAACGCGCAGAAGTGCTGCCTTTATAGATGTCGTAGCTCATGGCATTGCTGCCGCTGACCATATTGCGCACCGAGCCACTGCCCGCATTCACCCCATTATTGATGCCGACGGTATAAACGCTGCCTTTGGTGCAGGTGATGGCGACGGACTGCGAAACGGTGGGGAAATTGCTGACCAGCGGCGCGCTGCCAAAATTCACGTCCGGCGCGCTAATCGTGATGCAGTCGTTAGTGACCGTCATGGTTAATACGGTGGTGACTGCCGTGGTGCCCGTTTGTGGGGTACCCAGACAGATCCCGACCAGACCCGTGGGGCAAACGCTGTAGCTCACATTCATTGTGACGGACACCTGATACGGCCCGGCACTGACACTCTGCCCGGCAACCGTACGGAAATAGACCGGCAGGGTGTAGCTCTTCGAGCCTAATAAACTGAGCAGCGTGCTTCCGCTCCAGGTGTAGCTTTGGCTGATGGGGGTTTCCGTGCTGTTCGAACAGGAGGAGGTGCCACACACCCGAACAGGAATGGCATCCGTTACCGTTAAGTTGTCAGTACGTTTCAACGCCGGACGCGTCCCGCTGGTCGCGGTGGCACTTTGCACGGTCATCGAGACGGTGTCATTGGTCAGCAGATTTAAAATAGCGTCACAGGTGACCACCAGATTTACGGAGGTCTGCTGCTCGGTGCTGTTCACGGTGAAGGAAGAGAGCGAGCCAAACCCGCCGTTAGCAATAGTCACGGTACAAGCCGCCTGCAACGGCAAACTGACAAGCCACAACGCCAACAGCAACCCTAAACGGCGGATCATCATTTCACCTCCCGGCAAAGCAACGGCCCATAAGTCTGCAACTTATGGACTGGATTGGCGCGGATCGTTAACGTGGTACGGCACCGTTTACCGTCCGGGGTCGTCACCGTCAACGGGTTCACACTGGAGAGATTTTCAAGCCAGGCAATACCGTCATAGCCCACCGGTGAATCAGGCAGCCCTAGACGTGAAACCACGCTTGCCACCGGCAGCGGTTTGTCCTGTTCATCATGCAGGACAACGCTGGCAACGCGCTCCTGTTCCATAGGAAATTCAAGCAGATAGCCGCTGTTACGCCGTAACGCCACCCGCTGTTCTGTCTGTTTAAGCTGCGTGTCGGCAGGAAGATCCAGCGCGTTGATGCTGTAATTGGCCGGATACCAGGCCGACACGCCGCTTATCAGCAAATAGCCTTTGTCATTGGTACTGCCAATCGGCTGGTGTTCATAGCTGACGGGCACTTCAGGCTGCCCGTCGGTGCTGACCACCACAAAGGCATCGTTGATTTTGTTGGCCGCAAAGAGTTGCCCGTCCATCAACACCAGCGAGCCCATCGCCTCTCCCCACCAGGTCATCGCATCCTGTTCGCCATAGCCGCCGCCCTGCAATTCGATATTGTTATTACGCCAGCCAAGCGTGGCCTGCTGGTAGTTGCTGGTCTGCGACTGACGCGCCCACGCCATGTTCCAGCTGAAACCGCCGTCGGAGGGCATGGTGTGGTTGTAGTTAATGCGCTGAGTGCTGCCCAAATCAGGCGTATTTTCAGTGGTGACCGCCACGCTGTCGCGATCGCCAATCGGAATTTGCAGCGACAGCGCCACCGTCCAGTCATCACGTTGCTGATCGCGGCTGGCGGCAAGATAAATACTGCTGGCGCCCCATAAACTGCGGCTCCACGACAGGTTCAGCAGCTCGGTTTTCTGACTGTCGAAACTCTTCACCCCAATCCACGCCGCGCCGAGGTTGCCGTAGTCGCCCATGTTCAGCGACAGCGAATACTGGTCACTGCTCTGGCTCAGGCTGGCGATGGGGTTATTTTGGTCATCGTACAGGCGCGGTTGATCGTAAAGCGCCAGGTTGCCAAAGGTTTTGTCACGGTGAGTATGCTGGGTGACGAAGCTAAAAATGCCGGTGCTGTACTGATAGCCCCAGTTGAGCTGCTGCCCGCCCTCGCCGTACATCTGACTGTGGGTGTAGCTGCCGTTAACGATCCCGAATTGCCCAAGCTTCACCAGCGCCCCTGCTCCGCCAAGCGCCAGCGACTCAGCGCCTTCCGCATGCCCTTCCAGCGTCAGATAATCATTGACCCCATAGCGGTAAGTGCCGCTGCCCACCGCCGGGCCGTAGTCGAAGTTCTCGATGCCATAATTGCGACGAAGGGCGCCGAAGGTTGCTGCACCGTCACTGAGCCCCGGTTTGAGCATTTCACTGGCGACATAAAAGGGCAGCGTCGTGCTGACCTGCCGCCCGAGCGCATCGGTGGTGACCAGCACCGCATTCCCTGCCCCGTTGATATACGGCAAGTTGGTCAGCGTGAACGGGCCGGGTTGCAGCTGAGTGGACCCCGCGCGATAGCCATCAATAAATAAATCCACCGACGTGGGTACCGCTGCATCACCGGAAAAGGTCGGCAGCGGCCAGGTGACTAAATCCGGCCTCACCGAAAAATCACGCCCGAATCGCACCCCGCCGACCCGGACGCTGTTGCTCCAGCTCAGCACATCGCTGATGGTGTCGCCGAAATTCCATTCTGTTGCCGAGTCGTCGTCGGTGTAGCTGAGCGTGGTGTCATAGCGAATGTAGCCGTCATCCAGCTGATCGCCGCCGCTAAGACTCTGGCGCACATAGCCTGTGGAGGAGAGTGAGTTTTTGCCACTGAAAAAGCGAAGCTCATGCCAGAGCGCGGCCTGCCCGGCCCCGTGCTCTGTCTGGCTGGTGTAGAAATCGTAATTGAACAGCGCACCGCTGCCCGCCTGCGGAACGGCACGTTGGGTGCCATTCTGAAACATGGCCTCTTTTGCGGCAAACCAGTCCGGCGGCACCGTCAGCAACAAGCGCTGCCCGTTGCCGTCATACTCGGTTTTAATCGCCTCAATCGAGGAAAGATCCACTTCCCCGACAGGCAGTTTTGCCGCCGGGAGCCCTGCACTTTGCAAATCTGCGCTGGCGATATACCAGCGGCCGTCGCGCTGAGTCACGGGCACCACCTTCTGCGTATCGTAGTGGTTGATAACCAGCCCAAGCTGGTACACCGACTGTTTCTGAATCGCGTTCGCATCCGGCGGCGGCGGCAGAAGATCGTCCCCAGGCTCTGCACGACAAAGCCCTGAACCGGAAAGCAGCAGGCACATGGCAATTTTCGTTAGTTGCCCGCGGCGGACTGCCATTTCGCGTCCTGTGCATTGACGGTGGCGCTAAGCTCTGTGGGGTGCGTAACGCCCGCCGGGAGCGCCCAGATTCGGGTTTGCCCTGGCAGCACATAGCCGAGCAACCCCGGTGCCACTTCCCGCTCGCTGCTGCCCTGTCGAACCGACACGTTGCTCAGGCGAACATGGACAAGGTCGCGATTACGCACTTCAATGGCGGGTTTTCCGTCGAGAGAGGTGACACGCCAGCTGAGATTGTTTGGGCTCACCAGCACGTGGTTTTCACCTTCCGTCACTACCGGCATGCCCTGCCCGTAAACGAACAGCGGGATGGAGTAGCGCATCTGTAACTTCAGTCCGATTTGCGGCTTGCTGGTATCGGTCGGCTGTGGAATTTCATCGACAATAATGCGGTAAGCCTGCTCTTTGCTCTGCGGCACGGCGGCTTGCTTAATCAAACGGATAAGCTGCTTGCCGCCTTTATCGATCCGCAAAATGGGCGGGCTGGCCACCACGTCCTGCTGTTGCTGATAGCGCTCAAAGCCGCTTTCCTGCTGCCAGCGCACGATGCGAACCTGCATGGTGGTGGCGGTGGTTCCCTGATTTTCAATCCACAGTTCGGTGGCGTTTTTGTCCGCCGTCAGAATGGGATCGATAGGCCAGATAAGCACCGTCGCGGCGCTGTGAGCCTGCGGTGCAAGGCATAAGGCGCAGAATAAGGTCTGAGGCAGCCACCTTACATTCATGCTGTTTCTCCCTGTCTTACCATGACAACGTCACAGTGAGTTGATCGCTATAGGTTCCCGCCGGGCTGAACCCGGTCAGTTGCGCTGCGCCAAAAATTGTCAGCGCGATATTGTTGCTGTTGCTGTAGGCCACGGAGACGCTCTGGTTGACGCCAATTTCACTGTTCGCCGCCAGCGAACTGCTGCTGTACAGGCGATACGGCACTCTGTCCGTTCCGCCTGAGCGCTGCATGTTGCGCACCGTGGTGTAATTCTGCCCGCCGTTGATGCTCATGCTTAGCGCCACACCAGGCGTACAGGCCAACAAGAGCGACGCATTCGGCACAAACTGGGTGCTCACCTGCCCCGTTTTTACCCCGCTGTAGCTGCCAAAATTCAGCGTCCCCATCGCCCCGCCGCTGCCTGTCGCCACCGAACAGCCTGGCGTAATGGTGGCATTCACCTTGAATGACTGGGTGGTGACCGTCAGCGCCTGCACCGTTGTGCTGAACAGCAACGCAACGGGGATCAAAAGGCGTAGCCAGCCCCGGGCTTCCCGCAGGAAGCCTGATGCACCCGGAGTCATAAGGGGTGTTAGTACGTGACGCTGACGTTGATTGTGTCGGTATACGTGCCCGGCACCACGGTGACGCTGTTGCCACCGCCCGAAATTCGGCCATACAGCGTGTAGTTATCGACCCCGCCGGTGGTGGAGGCAATCGGCAGTGGCGCGCCATTGGCCACGACATTGCTGTAGCCGCTGTCGCTGTAGAGGCTGTATGCCACCCCTTGCGCCGCGTTAGTGGTGTTAATCAGATAGCGTGCGGGCGTACCTGGCGTACCTATCACCGTGCCGGGTGCCGTGCTGTTGGCGTTACCGGTTATCTGCACCGTGTAGCTGCTGGTTGTACATTGCACGCTAAAGCTGTTGCCGCCGCTGGCGCCGGTAAGCTGTGTGGTCAGCTGCGAGAAGGTCGCGGGATGCGTACCAAAATCCAGAGTACCGAAATTGATCCCACTTTGGGTTGGCTGCCCGTTGATCAGACACCCGTTAGTGAGCGTGAGGGTCGCAGCTATCGTCCCGCTGCTGGTCACCGCCTGCGCGCCTGATGACACCAGGGCCAGCAAACTTCCTGTAGCGATAAGAAGACGTATTTTGTTCATCGGTCGTCTCCAGAGTCAGAGTCCTGACGCTTTATTGTTTTGCGTCAGAAGGTTATCAGGCCCCGGCGCGGGTGCCTTATCTGAAATTTAGTTCAGGAGATTTCATTCAACCAACTCAGGGCGATAATTTAAGCCTTTTTCGCTATTTACATAAAAGTGATTATTTATCAGTAAATTGAAAGCAAAGCGGCAGGATAAAATGACACACTGCAAAGAATATATTGCTTTCATTGTGATCTTAATCACATATCGCAAAGTGGGACATATTAGTGGGGCTAATCAGCAATTAAGGAAGGGTAAATATGAAGACAAATTCCCCCTGCACTCACAGGGGGAAATCCGTTACGCCACGCTGACAGCCGCGCTGTCGAGCAGCGACATCTCTTCGCTGTTGAGCAGTTTTTCGATGTTCACCAGAATCAGCATACGTTCACCGAGCGCACCCAGGCCGGTCAGGTATTCGGTGGACAGCGTGACCGCAAATTCTGGCGCCGGGCGAATCTGTTCAGCGGCCAGTGAAAGCACATCAGAAACGCCATCGACCACAATTCCCACCACGCGCTGGCTGAGATTGAGCACGATAACCACGGTGTTGTCATTGTACTCGACGTCTTCCTGGCTAAACTTCACGCGCAGGTCGACAATCGGCACGATCACGCCGCGCAGGTTGGTCACACCTTTGATGAATGACGGCGTGTTGGCGATGCGCGTCACCTGGTCGTAACCACGGATCTCCTGCACTTTCAGGATATCAATGCCGTACTCTTCATTCCCCAACGTGAAGACCAGAAACTCCTGGCCCGAGGGTTCGCCCGCCAGTTTTGCTACATTCGTCATACCGGTCATTTTTTTCCCTTCTTCTTGCAATCAGGCGGCGGTGTGCGCCACACGTTGTTCACGATTCAAACCCTGCAACGCCTGGACATCGACAATCAGCGCGACGCTGCCATCTCCGAGGATGGTCGCGGCAGAGATGCCCGGCACTTTGCGGTAGTTGCTTTCCAGATTTTTAACGACGACCTGATGCTGGCCGATCAGCTGATCCACCAGCAGCGCGTAGCGTCGGCCTGCACTTTGCAGGATCACCACGATGCCCTGAGTGGCTTCAGTTTTCGCCCCCTGAACATCAAACACTTTCCACAGTTCCACCAGCGGCAGGTATTCGCCGCGCACTTCCAGTACGCGCTCGCCACCCGCCAGAGGATGCAAATCTTCTTCGCGCGGTTGCAGTGATTCCATGACCGCATTCAGCGGCAGAATGAAGACTTCGCCGCTTACCTTGACGGACATGCCATCCAGAATCGCCAGCGTCAGCGGCAGCAGAATACGAATGGTGGTGCCTGCGCCCTGCTTCGATTTGATTTCGACGTGGCCGCCCATCTCCTGGATGTTACGTTTCACCACGTCCATGCCAACACCGCGTCCGGAAACGTCGGTCACTTGTTCCGCCGTGGAGAAGCCCGGCGCGAAAATCAGCATCCCGACTTCTTCATCCGTCATGTTTTCGTTGACCGCCATGCCTTGCGAAAGGGCTTTCGCCAGTATGCGATCGCGATTCAAGCCAGCGCCATCGTCGGTGACTTCAATGCAGATATTGCCGCCCTGATGCTCAGCGGAGAGGATCAGGTTGCCGACCGCAGATTTCCCGGCGGCCAGGCGGTTTTCTGGCGATTCGATACCGTGGTCGAGGCTGTTACGCACCAGGTGCGTTAACGGGTCGATGATGCGTTCAATCAGGCTCTTATCGAGCTCGGTGGAGCTGCCCATCAGCGTCAGTTCGACCTGTTTGTTGAGCTTGCCGGCCAGGTCGCGCACCAGCCGCGGGAAGCGGCTGAACACGTACTCCATCGGCATCATTCGAATCGACATCACCGACTCTTGCAGATCCCGGGCGTTACGCTCCAGCTGGCCCATGCTGGTGATCAGGTCACCGTGCTCGACCGGGTCGAGTTCGTTGGAGCGCTGCGCCAGCATCGATTGAGTGATCACCAGTTCACCGACCAGGTTGATCAGCTGATCGACCTTCTCAACGGCGACACGAATACTGGTGGATTCACTCACCTTCGCCGGTTTTTCACGTTCAACGCGCGGCGAGGCAACAGTCTCTTTTGGCACGGCTTTCAACACCGGTGCTGCTGGGGTTTCCACCACCGCAGGCGCTGCCGCTGTCCCGGCGACGGCCGTTGAGGCGGTTTCAAACGCGATTTGATCGGCTTCGATGACAAAGCACAGCACCGCCACGATATCATCCTGCGAGACGGCACCATCAAGACTGGCGCTGAGAGAATCAGCGGTTTTCACCACCTGGCTGATTTGCGCCAGGTTGCTTAATTCTTCCTGCAGCATGTCCGGCTCACCGGCTTTCAGCCTTGAGAGCACAATGCGCAGCTGCCCTTCGGCGGCGACAGGTGCAACGGCGTCGTCTTCCGCTTCGTCGCTTTCGACCACCGTCAGTTTTGCCCCAGCCGCAGCGGGAGCCAGTGCTTCGCCTTTCGCTTCGAGCGCCAGCTGGCGCAGGGCGTGACAGATGTATTCAAAGCTGGCAGCATCCGGCTCCTGCGAGCTTTTATAGGCATCGAGCTGTTCCTGCATAATGTCTTTCGTTTCCAAAAACAGGTTGATAATGTCGGTATTGAGCTGCATCTCACCGCGCCGTGCTTCGTCCAGCAGGTTTTCCATCAGGTGCGTGGTTTCCTGCAAAACGCTAAAGCCAAAGGTGCCTGCGCCGCCCTTGATGGAGTGTGCGGCACGAAAGATGGCGTTCAGTTGCTCTGAGTCAGGGGCTTCCGGTACCAGATCCAGCAGGTGCTGCTCCATATCCGCCAACAATTCGTCGGCTTCATCAAAAAACGTCTGATAAAAATCGCTGATATCCATACTCACGCTCTCACCTCTGATCGGATTGTGGCGATCCAGTACTGACCGGGTTCGGCAGTGCGCCCGGCTGCTGTAATACGCTTAAAGGTTCGTTCTGACTTTCGGCGTTCTCGTTGAGGATCGCCGCTTCGGACTGGTGATTGAGCACCAGCAAACTAATCCGGCGGTTGATGGCATCATCGCCGCCGTGCGCCTGGAGTTTCATGGTGTTTGCCATGCCCACCACGCGGATCACTTTTCCGTCATCAAGCCCACCGGCAACCAGTTCCCGACGCGAGGCGTTGGCGCGATCGGCGGAAAGCTCCCAGTTGCTGTACCCTTTGTCGCCGTTGGCGTACGGGTAGTCGTCGGTGTGCCCGGACAGGCTGATTTTGTTCGGCACTTCGTTCAGAATCGGCGCAATGGCGCGCAGGATGTCGCGCATGTACGACTCCACTTCCGCGCTGCCGGTTTTGAACATCGGCCGGTTCTGGCTATCGATAATCTGAATACGCAGCCCTTCCTGCACCAGATCGATTTTCAGGTACTGACGCAGAGCTTTTAATTTCGGGTCGGATTCAATCAGCTGGTCCAGATCGCCGCGCACTTTCTTCAGGCGATTCTGCTCCATGCGTTTTTTCAGCTCATCGATGTTCGGTTCTTTTTTCACTTCGCCCTGGCGCTGGGTGTAGTCATCTCCCCCACCGGGAATCGGGCTTTCGCTTTCTGAGATACGCGAGCCCCCGGTGACGGCTGTCGCCAGCGGCGTACGGAAGTATTCGGCTATCTGGATAAGCTCTTTCGGGCTGGAGATGGAGATAAGCCACATCACCAGAAAGAAGGCCATCATCGCGGTCATAAAATCGGCGTAAGCAATTTTCCACGAGCCGTGCGCGCCCCCGCCGTGACTTTTATGCTTGCGCCGCCTGACGACGACGATTGGGTGAGACTGATTTTTCATGCGTCCTCAGTCGTCGTCTGCTGTGCGGTTGGGTTACGGACGGCACGCACGTGCTCTTCCAGTTCGATGAACGAAGGACGCTCGCTGGAGTAAAGCGTTTTACGGCCAAATTCCACCGCGATTGGCGGCGCATAGCCGTTCAGATTCGACAACAGCGTGATTTTGACGCACTGCATCATCTTGGTGGTTTCCGCGCTTTTTTGACGCAGCACGGTCGCCAGCGGCGAGATAAATCCATAAGCCAGCAGAATACCGAGGAACGTGCCGACCATCGCGTGGGCAATCATCGCCCCTAACTCTGCGGCTGGACGATCCGCTGAACCCAGTGCGTGAACCACGCCCATAACCGCAGCAACAATCCCGAAGGCCGGGAGCGAATCGCCCACCATCGCCAGGCTGTTGGCTGGCACTTCACATTCGCTTTCGTGGGTTTCGATCTCTTCGTCCATCAGCGCTTCGATTTCGAAGGTATTCATGTTGCCGCTGATGATGAGGCGCAGATAATCGACGATAAACTCCAGCATCACTTTGTCCGCCAGAATGCGCGGGTAGCTGGCAAAGATTTCGCTTTCGGTCGGGTTTTCGATGTCACGCTCCAGCGAGAACATGCCTTGCTGACGGGACTTGGCCATCAGGCGATACAGCAGTGCCAGCAGATCCATGTACATCGATTTGGTGTATTTTGAACGGCGAAACAGTAACGGCAGCGCTTTCAGCGTGCCCTTGATGGCCTTCCCGTTGTTGCCAACGATAAACGCCCCTATCCCCGCGCCGCCAATGATAATCAGTTCAGCAGGCTGATAGAGTGCCCCAAGGTGTCCGCCGGTGATTGCATAACCGCCGAAAACTGTACCAAGAACAACCAGGTAACCTAATAAGATAAGCACGACATCATCCTTCCGCTATTGATAAGCCCGGGACGAACGACAGAGCATTTCACCTAAGCGGCGGCAAAAAAAAAGCAGCGGACCTGCGTCCGCTGCTGGAGTGTTTTGCCACACCTGAATCTCGGTTAAACAGCTTGCTCTATCTGTTCATCCAGCAGTTGTGGTGTTATATCGGCACCTTCGCCGGAAAGTTTACGTCTTTTTACGGCTCGTGATGGCGGCTGGCAGAGACTGCACACAAAGCTCCCCACGGGTTGGTGAGCATGGGTAATGAAATTGCCACCACAGCTGTTGCAACCGCTGAGTTCAAGCATGCCGCTCTCGACAAATCGCACCAGCGTCCACGCACGGGTCAGCGCCAGAATCGGCCCATCTTCCTGCTGCGGACACTGCTCGAGATACAGACGGTAAGCTTTAATCACCGCATCAACGCCAGTACATAACCCCGTTTTCAGCAGATACTGCCAGGCATTACAGAACATGGAGGAGTGAATGTTCTGTTCCCAGGTCATAAACCAGTCGGTTGAGAACGGCAGCATGCCTTTCGGCGGCGGGCTGCCGCGAAGCTCTTTGTACAACTTGATGAGGCGGCCGCGACTGAGTTGCGTTTCGCTTTCGAGCATCTGCAGACGCGCGCCAAGCGTGATCAATTCCATTGCCAGTTGTATGTCGCGGGCTTCCTGAACAATGCTTTTTTCGCTCATGATCAGGCCCTTTTCTTCCGTGCAGAGCCGTCTGCGAGGCTGGCTTCCTTCAGTAAGCGGGTCGAGAGCAGAATACCGGTATGAATTTGCTGCAGATCGTCAACGCGCGACTCCTGAGTGAGTCGGGTGATGGTCTGGTGGCTGTCGAAGCGGAACTGGCAGACCAACTGGTTGGTCTCCGCTAATTTAACCATTTGAGGCAGTGTCAGTTCGCCAAGCGTGGTGGCCATCTCTTCGTTGATGCCGAGACGGAACATAGCAGAGGCTTTGTCCTGACTAATCAAACGCTGTGCAAGTAATAAATAGGACAAATTAATGTCATAGATATGCTTTAGCAACTCGGATGTATGCATTTTTCCCATCCCGAATAACCAACCATTATTTTATGCGGTAACACCCGCACCCCGTGATGTCGCCGGGAAAAAACCCGGTAAAAAAAAGAAACGGCCAAATGCATAGTTGACTTAGGTGTTGCATCCCTGCGCACTGCAAGGTCATCTGCACGAGTGTGAGGATAAGCCTGCAATTTTAAACAATTCTTACAATTGACTAAGATTTTTCCTAATTCGACGCAACTCTACTCGCCAGTTCTGACACATACAACGTGGCTTTACCGTAAATTTGAAAATTATGTGATAGATATCACATAATTTAGGTGAATGATAACACTAAATCCATCAGTTACAATTGTGAGTTGTTGGTTTTTCATTCAATTACACCGCTTTTCTATTCCTGGCTTTTGAATAAACACCCTGAACACATTTTGTTGCTTCTTTTTTAGTCAGGGAAAATTGCCGTCCCGTTTGCGATATAAAACCGACCATAACGCCTGAAAGACGATAAAAAGTTAGCCTTGTAAAACAGACAGTTATCCATTCAGTTTTTTATGATGATTACACAGAGTAACAATTTCAATTTATTTAGTTTTAATGTGAAATAGGTTGCAAATTTATTATTTAATTTTTGAATTTAAGATAAGTGCGTAAAAATTCAGTAAAACAGGCTGTCAAGGGATATTCGTCACATAAGAATAATTAATGAATATTCGAAGAAACTCACATTTCCGGCTCATGGCCCCTCTTGCAGCCGATGCCGAAACGGAGTAATACCAGGACATGGGCGTTTTTTCGTCGAACAGGAAGGAGGCAGGATGACCTACTCACATTTGCTGGTGGCTGTTGCACCGACACCGGAAAGTCGAAAGCTCGTCAGTAAGGCCGTGTCTATTGCGCGCCCGATCAATGCGCGCATCAGTCTCATCACCTCCTCTGCTGACCCGGAGATGTATAACCAGTTCGCGGCGCCAATGCTCGAAAACCTGCGTGAAGTCATGCAGGAAGAAACCCGCCAGTTCCTCAATGACTTAATCGCGCACGCCGATTACCCGGTCACCCACACACGTATCGCCTGCGGTGAATTAAGCGAGCACATCAAAGAGTTCTGCCAGAAGCAGCAGGTCGACCTGGTTATCTGCGGGAATCACAACCAAAGCTTTTTCTCACGCGCAACCTGTGCGGCGAAAAATGTGGTCGGCAACAGCGGAGTGGACGTTCTGCTGGTCACGCTCGAAAACGAGTAACCGAATGAAAAAGTGCCCGGTATCCCTCACCGGGCGCACCTCTCGTTTATCACGCCAGTTTTGGAAAAGCCGCGACTTTATTCTGCAATCGACTCTCATCACTGCGCGGCGTTATCTGCTTTAGATCGTCAATAAACCGCGCCTGCCAGTGATAAATATCATTCTGCTTAATCACCTCCAGCATCTCGGCATGCCGTGATATACGCTCGGCCAGAGGCATGGTCAATGCCCTGTCCAGCGCGGCGGCGACCTCATCGCGGTCATAAGGATTGACGATCAATGCTGACGTGAGTTCGTTTGCCGCCCCGGCAAATTGCGATAGCACCAGCACGCCAGGATTGGCTGGATCTTGTGCAGCAACATACTCTTTCGCCACCAGATTCATCCCGTCTCGCAGCGGCGTCACCAGACCCACATCAGAGTAACGGAAGACTTTCATCAGCAGCTTTCGGTCAAAGTGCTGATTGAGGTAATAGAGCGGTGTCCAGCCAAGCTGACCGTATTGGCCGTTAATTCTGCCTGCGGCGTTTTCCAGCTGATGACGGATGTCCTGATAGGCCTGCACATCACCGCGCGAGGTCGGCGCAATCTGGGTATAGCGAATTTTGCCGTGGTGCTGTGGGTACTTCTCCAGCAGCGCCTCATAAGCCTGAAACCGTTCCGGCAGCCCTTTCGAGTAGTCCAGACGTTCCACGGAGAAGATGTTCTGCACGCTTTTCAGCTCCGCTTTCAGCTGCGCCAGTTTTGGTGGCAGTGGGCCTTCGGCCTGACGGGCGATTTCATCCGGATCGATGCCAATAGGATAAACGGCTGTACGGAACGTTCTTCCCCATGCATTATGCGTTTTGCTGCCGCGGCTGGTCAGACGCGTCTGGCTGGAGACGCAATCAAGAAAAGCCAGCCTGTCGTTCTCGGTCTGGAAGCCCAGCAGGTCGTAATCGCAAAGCTGTTCCAGCAGTTCAGCATGGGTCGGCAGGGCGTTAAACACCTCCGGCGTCGGAAACGGAATATGTAAGAAGAAGCCAATGCGATTGTTTATGTCGCGTTTGCGCAGCTCACTGGCAAACGGCAACAAATGGTAGTCATGCACCCAGAGCGTGTCGTCGGGTTTGACCAGCGGCAACAGTTTCTCTGCAAGGGTTGCATTTACGCGCAAATACCCTTCCCACGCTTCACGCTGGAAGTTCACCAGATCCAGACGATAGTGAAACGCAGGCCACAGCACGGCGTTGGAGAACTGGTTGTAATAGAGATCGTGATCTTTCTCTTCAAGGTTAAACGACGCCCAGGTGATATTGCCCTTCGTCACCTTCTTCAACGGCTTGTCTTCATCACCCGTCTCACCACTCCAGCCAAACCACAGTCCGCCTGCGGCCTTAAGCGCTCCCAGTACACCGACTGCCAGCCCGCCTGCGCTGGTTTTCTTATCATCAGGCGGCGCAATACGATTAGATACTACGACTAAGCGACTCATAGCCATCTCTCCTGTCTGTTAGCGCGGTTTTGTCTTGTTGTACGAGTTGTTGCAGCCACGAATGGGTATCCGCCACGCGAGCTAATCGCCAGTGGGCGAGCGTTTCCCCCGGCCCGACTTTTACTGACACGCCACCCGCCTTGTTCACCACTTCAAAGCCAGCTTCGTCGGTCAGGTCATCGCCGATAAAAACAGGGATCCGTCCACGGAAGGGCTCTTCTTGCAGAAAGGCCGCTATGGCTGCACCTTTATGAATTCCGGCCGGTTTTATCTCTACCACACATTTACCCGGCTGCACGGCCAGCCCGTCGAAACGAGCAACAGCCTGTTCGGCCAGCTGTTCGATAGCCTGCTGATGCTGAGGGGCCTGGCGATAATGCAGCGCGAAGGCCATGCCCTTGTTTTCCAGCTCACAGCCTGTCAGACCTGACATCGAGTCAACCAGCCATAGATGAAGCGCCCCGGCGAGCGTCTCAGGCAGGGTGACAATATGATCCTGACCCTTGATATCACGGCGTTCAGCTCCATGGACTCCCGCTTGCGGGAATCGGTACGGAGCGGCGAGCGCGTCAAGCTCAGCCATTGAGCGCCCTGAGATCAAGGCCAGTGCCCCACTCTGCTGCTGCGCTAGCTGATGCAGCGCCGCTCGGGTAGGTTCGGGGATGGATACCTGATCGGGATGGGGTTTGAGCTCGGCAAGCGTGCCATCCAAATCAAAGAAAAAAGCGTAATTTCCGCGCAAAACCGGCGGAGCGGTTAACGGGTCTGTCACCCTGTCTACCTCCTGACATTGACTCAATTTCAGCTAATGTTAATCAAACGTTAGCAGTGTAAGTATAGACAGTGTGACCGGGCTCGCCATTTTAAACGGAAAACGCCAGCGGAATTCGGCGCTGGCGTTGGGTTGGGATTACACTTAAAAGTTGGGGATAAATCAGGCCATGCGCTTCGCTTTTTGTTTGTAACGGTCGAAGATCACCGCCGCGAGGAGTATCAAACCACGCACCACATACTGCGAGAACGGCGAGATATTCAGCAGGTTCATGGCATTTTCCACGGTGCCGAGGATCAGGATCCCCGCGACCACGTAGGAAATCTTGCCGATACCGCCCTTAAGCGACACGCCGCCCAACACACAGGCCGAAATCACAATCAGCTCATAGCCAATCGACGTCATCGGCTGGCCGCTGGTCATACGCGAAGCCAGGATTATCCCTGCCGCCGCAGACACCAGCCCCGACAGCACGAAGATAATGATTTTGGTTCGTACCACCGGCACACCCGCCAGTCTTGCCGCTTCTTCATTGCCGCCAATTGCCAGCGTATTACGCCCAAAAGTCGTTTTGTTGAGCAGCAGGCCGAAGAGGATCAAACAGCCAACCGTCAGCCAGATAGGCGCTGGCAAACCCAGCCAGTTAGCGTAGCCCAGCGTGAAGAAACGCTCGTCTTCAATCCCGACCGCTTTACCGTCAGAGATGATATACGCCAGCCCGCGCACAATTTGCATCGTTGCCAGCGTGGTAATGAGCGCGTTAATTTTCAAACGGGCGATGACGAATCCGTTAATTAACCCACTCACCGCGCCAAGCAGCAGCCCGGCAAAGACACCTAACCACAGGCTTTCAGAGACGTTAATGACTACCGCCGTGGTGACGCCCGCACAGGCAATCACCGAGGCGACGGACAGGTCAAAATCGCCCGAAGCGAGGCAAAACAGCATGCCGCAGGCGACCATGCCGGACATTGAAATGGCGAGGCCAAGCCCCTTCATATTGATAAAACTGGCAAAGTTAGGCACAAAAATGGCGCAGACAATAAACAGGACGGCAAACACCACCAGCATGCCGTACTGATCCCAGATGCGTCCCAGGCTGAACGAATTCCGGCGCACGCCGGGCGTTGTGACAGATGACATGGTTCTCTCCTTCTCAGGCTATCAGGCGACGGCCTGGGTTGTTTTCGGCATCGCCAGGCTTAACGCCTGTTGTTCATTGGCGCTCTGGTGCATCAGTTCCCCGGCGATTTCGCCTTCGCGCATCACCAGGATGCGGTCAGCCACACCGAGCACTTCGGGTAAATCGCTTGAGGCAAACAGCACGGCCACACCGGATGCTGCGAGCGCATAAATGACGTTATAGATTTCGTGCTTAGCGCCGACATCAATGCCGCGCGTCGGTTCGTCCAGCAAAATGACTTTCATCGCCTCAGACAGCCAGCGCCCGAGAATCGCTTTTTGCTGGTTGCCGCCGGAGAGATTCATGATCAGCTGTTCCGCTCCAGGCGTTTTGATATTCAGCGATTGAATGTGGTGCTGCGCATTGCGAGCTTCCCACTCATTGTTGATAAGCCACCCGGCATGAATGTGTTTGCGGCGAGCGCTGATGTTGATGTTGTCCCGCACCGAGTGAACCGGAATGATGCCATCGGCTTTGCGATCTTCCGGGCATAACATCATCCCTGCGCGAATGGCGTGCGCCGGTTTCTGAATGTTCACCTGCTGTCCGTCGATAAACACCTCGCCCTCGGTGATCCGGGTGCCACCGAACAAGCCTTTCATTAATTCACTTCGACCCGCTCCCACCAGACCGAACAGGCCGACGATTTCACCGCTTTTGACGCTCAGGCTGACAGGCTGGCGAACGCCTGGCGCTTTGACGTTATTGAGGCGTAACCTTTCGGCCCCGTATTCACGAGGCTGCCAGCCGTAAATATCACCAATCTCACGCCCCACCATCGCCTGTACCAGTTGGTCGTGATTAACCTGCTGCATGTCGTCGAACGTGCAAACGTAGCGACCATCTTTGAACACGGTGATCGCATCGCTAAGCGCAAAAATTTCCTCCATGCGGTGCGAGACATAAATGATGACGCGCCCTTCTTTACGCAGTTCACGGATGACGCGGAACAGATTCTCGATTTCACGCGCCGACAGCGAACTGGTCGGTTCGTCAAACGCAATCACTTTGGCATTACGGGCAAGCGCTTTGGCAATTTCCACCATCTGCCACTGCCCGATGGAGAGATACTTCAGCGGCGTTTGCGGATCGATATCCAGCCCAAGGTGCTGCAGCTGCAGCCCGGCTTCATAGTTGAGCAACGAGCGATTGACGATCCCACCTTTATGCGGCAACTGGCCGAGATAGATGTTTTCCGCCACCGTCATTTCCGGCACCAGATGCAGCTCCTGATAAATGATGGCAACCCCGGCGTTCAGTGCGGCCGTCGTATCCGGAAAACTCACTTCTTCGCCGCGCAATGCCAGCGTGCCAGCGGTTGGGGTGTAATTACCGCTCAGGATTTTCAGCAGCGTGGATTTTCCGGCACCGTTTTCCCCCATCAGCGCATGCACCTGCCCGGCATAACAGTCGAAGCTGATGTCGGTCAGGGCTTTCACGCCGGGGAAGGTTTTGCTGATGCCGCGAAATGAGAGATAAGGTTGTGACTGTTGCATATGCACTCCAGAGAACGCGAATTCACTTCTACACGTCTTTTTTGTCGGGTGGCGCTTCGCTTACCCGACTTACAAAGTCAAAAGATGGCGCCAGTCCGTAGGCCCGGTAAGCGTCAGCGCCACCGGGCAATTCAAATCACAGCCCTTTCTTCGCCAGCTCGGCTTTGAAGTTATCGCGGGTAATCAGCACCACATCGGTCACCGCGGTGAATTTCGGTGGCTCAGCGTCTTTCTGCACCCAGTTGTAAAGCATTTCACTGGTCTTATAGCCGTGAACATCCGGGCTCGGCAGCAGTGACCCATAGAAACCGGTCGCCTGAGCTTTAGACAGCTCATTCACTGCATCCACGCCGTTGATGCCAATCCCGATAACATCAGCCGCTTTGAAGCCCTGCCCTTCAATGGCACGCACGCCGCCGAGCACGGTGTTGTCGTTCATGCCCAGCACGAGCCAGTGTTTCACCCCAGGGTGTTGCACCAGCAGCGAGTTACCGGCATCAAATGCGCCAGGGATATCATTGGATTTGGTCGGTACTTTGTAGATTTGCGCTTCAGGGAAGCCCGCTTTTTTCAGCGCGTCCATGGAACCAGTCGTGCGGCGGCGCGCGGTATCAAGCTCATCCGCAGTAATCGCCATGACGCCGGTATCTTTCACATCCCAGCCGCGTTTCTGCATTTCTTTGTACAGCTCATCACCCTGACGTGCGCCGATTTCGCTGGCCGCCATCATCACCAGCGGCACAGTGTCCATGGGTTTGCCTTTGGCATTAACGAACTGATCGTCCACGGTGATGACTTTCATGTCA
The DNA here is from genome assembly GCF_051650185.1 of Scandinavium sp. Lineage (GTDB taxonomy): Bacteria > Pseudomonadota > Gammaproteobacteria > Enterobacterales > Enterobacteriaceae > Scandinavium. Next base: position 19,989 of record NZ_JBOFIN010000079.1, on the reverse strand, counting down.
TAGCTGCGGGCTTTCGCCATGATGGCGGGCCCGAGTTTAGGATCTGGCGTGCAGATAACGAAGCCCTTGGCCCCGTTTGCCGCCAGGCTGTCGATGGCATTCAGGGTTTTCTCGCCATCCGGCACGGCGATTTTAATGACGTCAAAACCGAGATCTTTGCCTGCTTTATCGGCGAAACGCCATTCAGTCTGGAACCACGGTTCTTCTGGCTGCTTGACCAGAAAACCCAGTTTCATGGTTTCAGCGATAGCCGATTGTGACATAACCGCGGCCAGGCCGACGGCCGCCAGCGCTTTAGTGAATTTGTGCATGGTTAACTCCAGCTTTAATGTTCTTTTTCGTAGGGGAAATTCAAACTAATTTTATTTATCAGCAGTAAAACAATGCATTAGCGGTTTCGCTATGGAGAGCAGTTACGCTGAGACATTAATAGCGGGAAATTAATTATCCATAGGAGAGCGCCATCACACCGCAGAATTACAGTTATCGCGTGCATATATTTAGCGGGAAATGACATAAATAAAGGGCGAGTTGTCAGACAATTCACCCAGGGGTTAGCAGAATAATCTATATCAACAGCCAGTGAATCCTTATCTCACCAACGATAATAAATATGTTCGGCGTGTTCACGAACCGGAGCTTCGTCACCCAATAATCGGGCGGCGACGGTAAAGGCAAAATCAAACACATGACCCAACCCTTTACCGCTGATCAAATTGCCGTCTTCCACCACGGGCGCATCCACATACTCGCCATCGCGAACGTCCTGCCAGAGATCGCCGGAGCACACATAACGACGTCCTTTCAGCAAATCATTGCCGCCCAGCACGCGTGCCGCAGCAGAACAGACAGGACAAATCAATTTTCCCGCAGCATCGTGGGTAGCAACAAAATCGATAACCGCGGGAACAGCAGCAAGATTCACGCTGCCTTGCGGCCCGCCGGGCAGGACGACGGCGTCGTAAAGTGCGCCGCTACGTTCCGTAAGGGTGCAATCTGCCACCATGGGAATATTGTGATAGCTGGTGACACCGCGAGATTCCGCGCAGGAGAGAGTCTCTACTTCCAGATTCAGCCGGCGCAGAATGTCGATAGTGACAATGGCTTCCCCTTCTTCAAATCCAGGTGCCAACAGCACCGCGACCTTTTTCATTTATTCCTCCTTAAAATCAAATTTTTTGAGCTTCTGTTTTTTTAAGCATTCCGATAAAAGATGATCTACTGCAATTTAAGCCCGAATTAACATTACTGGTAATAGCATTAATGACATCAACAAATAACCCTTTTCCGACCATTAATATTATTGAATGCTAGCGAGATCGCAGTTTTCCCACTAAAAAGCGTAATGCAAGTTACTTAAACATCATACTGTTCAGGCGGTTTTTCCTCGTCAAATCATCTCTAAATTCGAGTTAATTCAGCGATCATGTAACGAACCGTAAATAATAACAGCCAGGAGTTTTCTTATAGAAAAACCAGGCGTATTCTTTAAACGGTCAGGACAGTGAATATCGTAGTGACCATCCATAAGTGTGAATGCTGAATAGCGCAAGCTTCTGTCGTCGTGTGAACGGATGTTCTGCGGTAATCAGCAGAGTTCGTTTCTTCAGGATATAAGGATATTACTATGGCAGTTCCAGGAATGGTTCAAAAGCTCAACACCCAGATGAATCTTGAGTTCTGTGCTTCCAATTTGTACCTGCGTCTGAGCGAATGGTGTTCCGAACATAAACTGACGGGGACCGCCACGTTTTTGCGCTCCCAGGCTCAGGCTAACGTCACCCAAATGATGCGCATGTTTGATTTCATGAAAAAAGCAGGTGCTTATCCGGTCGTAAAAGCCTCACAGCCCATTGATGAACATTGCGTCACCCTTGAAGATCTGTTTTTGCAAACGCTGGAAGAACATCACCAGCGCAGCAGTACCCTTTCGGCACTAACCCGTGAGGCGAAAGCGATGCAGGACGACACCACCCTGCGTTTTTTAAACGCCCTGGAAAAAGAACAACACCAGGACGGCATTCTGTTGCAAACCATCCTTGATGAAGTCCGCAGTGCCCATAAAGCGGGGCTCTGTATGCATCAAACCGACCAGCATCTGCTCAACGTCGTTAACCAGCAACAGCACTAACCTCCTCAGGGCGACGAGCGTCGCCCACATCGCCTTCCAGTTGTTAACAAAATGTACTCAACAGTTTGTTTTTACAGCTTTTTGTAAATCCGATCTGCCTCTCAGTGAATACCATTATGAAATGTAATGATTTTCCTTTCTTTATGGATGAGACAGGTGAGTCATGATTACGCTTGAGTTTGTTGTCATTATTTTGTGCCTGCTGGCAGGAACCCGGTTTGGCGGGATGGGTCTTGGGCTTATCAGCGGTATCGGTTTATTTATCCTCTGTTTTGTTTTCGGCCTGGAGCCCGGAAAACCGCCAGTGGATGTCATGTTAACTATTCTGGCGGTGATCGGCTGTGCGGCCACGCTGCAAACGGCAGGCGGCCTGAACGTGATGATGCAATGCGCGGAAAAGCTGCTGCGTAAGCATCCTCAGCACATCACCCTGCTCGCCCCGTTCACCACCTGGACGCTGACGTTTCTGTGCGGCACCGGGCATGTGGTGTACACCATGTTTCCAATCATCGCCGATATCGCGCTGAAAAAAGGCATCCGCCCGGAACGCCCGATGGCCGTCGCCTCCATTGCGTCTCAGATGGCGATTACCGCTTCGCCCGTTTCCGTCGCGGTGGTGTCGCTGGTATCGATTTTAGGCGCTCAACATGGCATCGGACACGGATGGAGCATTCTGGAGATCCTCGCAATTTCTGTGCCTGCATCGCTGTTTGGTGTGGCCATTGCCGCGCTGTGGAGTTTGCGTCGCGGTAAAGATCTGGCTGATGACCCGGAGTTTCAGGCAAAAATCAGTGACCCTAAGCAAAAGGAATTTATCTACGGCAGCAGCGAAACTCTGCTCGACCAGCGTTTTAATAAAGAAGCGTATTGGTCGACCTGGATTTTCTTCGCCGGGATCTTATTCGTGGTGCTGCTGGGCGCCTTCCCGGGGTTACGCCCTGCCTTTGAGGTGAAAGGCAAACTGGCACCGCTGTCGATGAACCTGGTGATTCAGATGATGATGCTGATTGCCGGGGCGGTAATGCTGGTCGCCTGTAAAGTCAACGCCGCCAGTATTTCCGGTGGTGCGGTGTTTAAAGCTGGGATGGTGGCTATCTTCTCTGTTTTCGGCGTGGCGTGGATGAGCGATACCTTTTTCCAGTCGCACCTACCTGAGCTCAAAATGGCGCTGGAAGGCGTGCTGAAAAGCCATCCGTGGACCTATGCGATTGTGCTGTTTCTGGTTTCAAAGCTGGTGAACAGCCAGGCCGCTGCGCTCACCGCCGTGGCGCCGATGGGCCTGATGCTGGGCGTAGAGCCGAAAATGCTGATTGCCTTCTTTCCTGCCGCCTACGGCTATTTTGTGTTGCCAACCTATCCCAGCGATTTAGCCTGCATTGGCTTTGATCGCTCCGGCACCACGCGCATCGGTAAATTCATCATCAACCACAGCTTTATTATTCCAGGTCTGATTGGCGTGAGCTGCGCCTGTGTCGCCAGCTATCTGCTGGTTGAAGCGTTCTTCTGAACCCCCGAAATAAAAAACGGCGCTGAGTGCGCCGTTTTTTATTAGTGCGTACCGCCTTCCTGCGGAGTGAACTTCAGTTCAATCAGCGCAATGGCTTTTTGCACTGCTCGCATGGTCACCGGATCGGCACCCGCTGCGCTGAAGTCGATAGCTCGCAGCTGATTCGCCATTTTTTCACGGACTTCAACCGGGGCGATAACATCAATAACATCAAGAAGTTGCTTAATAACGAGCTGGCATGCGACAACGTCGGAGACCAGCTCATCGTTTTCAGTCAGATTTTGGGACATGATTTACTCCTGTTTTCCAGGCCGCAATAGTACCCGATTTAGGGCCATAAACAGAAAACAATCCGGCGCTTTTCCCGTTATTATCAGGCGATGTGCGTTCGGTGAACGAGTCGGGAAATGGCAGCCTAATCATGAGTGAAAACATCTCCGCAAAGGAGAGCCGTGGTCTTTCGCCCGCCGCTTTGTTGGTGGCTGGCGCGTTTTTTATGGAGTTTCTGGACGGCACCGTCATTGCGACTGCATTGCCAGACATGGCAAAGAGCTTTGGTGTCGAAGCCGTCGCGCTCAACATTGGCATCAGCGCTTATCTCATCACCTTAGCGGTGCTTATCCCTGCCAGCGGCTGGATTGCCGATCGCTTTGGTGCGCGTAAAGTCTTCGCGCTGGCGTTAGCCATTTTTACTCTGGCTTCCGTTTTTTGCGGCTTAGCCACCAGCGTTAACAGCTTTGTCGCGATGCGTATTTTACAAGGCGTAGGCGGCGCATTGATGGTGCCGGTTGGGCGACTGGCGGTACTGAGAACAACGCCCAAGCACCAACTGATTACCGCCATTGCGACGCTGACGTGGCCGGCGCTTGTCGCACCGATTATCGGCCCACCGTTGGGCGGATTTATCACCAGCTTTGCCAGTTGGCGCTGGATTTTCTTTATCAATGTGCCGCTGGGTATCCTGGCGATCGTTCTCGCTTTGCGCATTATTCCGGACATCCGCGATGATGACCGTCGCCCCTTCGATATGCCCGGATTTATTGCTACCGCCGTCGCAATGGTCAGCCTGGTGTATGCAATGGAAGCCTTCGGCGCAGAACACGGTCACGGCTGGTTACCTTTTGCTTTGCTTGCCGCAGGTGCCGCTACGTTTATCTTCACCCTGCGTCATTTTAAACGCGCTAAATGGCCGATGATCCGCCTGGATGCGCTACAGGTGCCGACATTCCGGGTGACAATGTACGGAGGCTCGCTGTTCCGCGCCTCAATAAGTGCGGTGCCATTCCTGCTGCCGTTGCTGTTTCAGGTCGGTTTCGGGATGGACCCCTTCCATGCCGGTTTGCTGGTTCTGGCGGTCTTTGTCGGCAACCTGACCATCAAACCCGCCACCACGCCGCTGATCCGTCATTTAGGTTTTCGCAATCTACTGCTGATCAACGGCGCGCTAAACGTGCTGGCGCTGCTGGCCTGCGCATTTCTCACACCACAGACGCCGCTGTGGGTGACGCTTTTGATTCTTTATCTTGGCGGCGTGTTCCGCTCGATTCAGTTCACCGGTGTCAGCACCCTGGCCTTTGCCGACGTGCCTTCTGCGCAAATGAGTTACGCCAACACGCTGTTCAGTACCGCCACACAGCTGGCCGTTGGGCTTGGCATCACGCTTGGCGCGATAGGCATTCGTCTCGGGGAAAAAGTGAGTATCTGGCTCGATATGACGACGCTGCCGGGCGTCAGCTTCCGGTTAGCATTCGTGTTTATTGCGCTGATTTGCCTGGTCGGGATGTTTGATACGCTACAGCTGACGCGGGATGCAGGCAGCTCGGTATCGAAAAAGAAAAGATAGCGTTCCGGCGGCAGAACGCCGCCGGAGACCCGGCTGATTACGCAATCAGCTGACGAACAAAAGCTTCAATCTCTTTATCCTGGCAGTTTTCGAAGAAGCACTGCTGGAAACGCTGACCGGAAACGGCTGTTTTGACCAGTTCAGGATCAATCGCGCGTAAGGTGTCGAGGTAGTTCTCTTTCACCACGGCCGCTTTCACCTGATTCAGAATGCCCGCGTTACGCACCTGCGGCTCTTTACGCTCTGGCGGATACCCTTCGCCATTACGCCCGGTGAAGGCTTTCTCAAAGATGAAGCGCACATTCAGCTCTGCGCCCCAGCCAAACCCTTTGGCAAACGGCAGCGAAAGCGCGTTGCCGTTGTTGATTTGCGCGAACAGGAAAGCATCCGCCGGATCGATGCAATACCCGCACACCACGCCCGGATGAATGTTCAGTGACATCAGTGCGCCCTGCCCGGTACCGCAGCCCGTGATAACAAAATCCACGGCTTTGGCATTCAGCAGAATGCTGGCCATGATCCCGAGATGGATATAGGTCAGATGATGATCCTGCTCATCGCTCATGCCGACGTTGTAAACCGGATAGCCTTTCTCATCCGCGACAGCTTTTAGCTCACGATGAATAATGGCGTTTTTCGCCGCCTGGCTGTTTTCCATCATCAGTGCAATTTTCATTCATGCCTCTCCTGAGATCTACGCGGAAAGCTCCGCAGTGAACAGATGTGTGAGTGTCACCTTAGCGCTCATCAAACGCATTTTCAAACTTAATGAAATATTGTTTCATTAATTATTGATGAGTTCACAATTTTCATCGGCCATCAGTAAAATGCATGACTATTCACAAAATCAATAAATTACTACCCGCAACCGCCTCGCCTGGTTAGACTGAAAACAAACGATACGATAAAAATCAGGAACCTTTCTTGTGCGCTCCTTGCTCAGATTGTCGCTCACTTTGATCTGGATGCTGTGCTCTGTTTACCCTTTTTCTCTGCGGGCTTCCACGGCCAATACCTCTCGTTCGGATCACGCGGTACCGGTCTGGCTTTTTGATGCTGACAATTTTGAATTTTGGCGTGACAAGCAAGGTCAGTATCAAGGGTATTACCAGTCACTCATTCGGGAAATCAATAAACGCTACGGGTACCAGCTTGAACTGCAGCCGATCAATGGCGAGGAAATAGGGAAACGCTTTAACGCGGATAGTTTTGGCCTGTATGCCGGCGTGGTGCGAACGGAAGAACGTTCTCGCACTAAAATCCTCTCGGCACGCTTGTTTGATAACGAAGTACTTGCCGCAAGCCTCAGCCGAACGGCATCGGTACCCGAAGACCTGAACGATACCCGCGTTATCTTCCGTCGCGACGACGCCACTCATCTTCAGGTTGATCAACGTTACCCGTGGCTCAAATTTCGCAAGGTGATTCTGGTAGACAGCAGCGCGGAAGCCTTTGCCCTGCTGCGCGAACACAAAGCTGATTTCTATATTAATGACGACTCCGAAATGGACGACACGCTGCATTACTACACGATGTCGCGCCCGTTCGCCGATCTTCGCCTTCCCTGCGTGATGGGGTTTAGCCCCGAGCTGCGCTCTATGCGAGATAACATCAATCAACTGATTGCCGAATGGCAGCAAAATGGCCGACTCAAGGCGCTGGAAAACGAAAGCAAGCGCAATTACCTGGTCAGCAGGATCCAGATAACGCCCGAAGAAGCCGCGTGGATCCGCGATAACCGCCTCACGGTCTGGCTGCCTAAAAGTGAAAATTTTGCCCCTTTGCTGTGGCAGGACGCTCAGGGTTATCACGGCAGCGTGCTGGATATGATCAATGACATGCGCGACCTGCTGCACGTCAACATTGATGTGAAATACACCGAGGATTACATCACCCATTTGCGCCAGGAGAACTGGCCTGTTCGTCTGGTGAATATCGTTGAAAGCCGGGATGAATCACAGGCTGAGGGTATCATTGGCCCCGCGCTCTCCTGGCATAATGCCTATTACAATCGCAGTGAACAGCCGTTTTTGTGGGATGAAGAACAGGTTCGCTATAAGCGCGTGGGCATTATTAAAGGCTCATTTTCGGCACTGTATCTGCACCAGCGTTTTGGTAACGATGTGACCATTGTGCCCGCAGGCTCCATCGAAGCCCTGGTGAGCGCCATCGAACAGCGCAAAATTGATTTTATCCTCGGTGATTTAAGTTCACTGGAGGGTTCCTTACGCGGAAACGATCTGTTCCGTGGAGTATTAAAAGTCGCCGGGTTGACCCGATCGGATTACCGTATCGTTTCCTGGGTGGACAGCTCTCATCCCCTCCATCCCTTACTGACACAAATCCACCGCATTTCGAGTTTCCGCACGCAGATGGAGCGCCAGCCTGAACGCTCGCTGCTGCCGGAATTCAGCAAAAATACCTTTAAAATTATCAGCGTGGTGCTGCTCATCACCGTCCTGTTTAGCCTGTGTCTTCTTTGGCTGATGTGGCGCCACATGAAACAAAGCCGGGCAGTGAACCGTAGCATTGTCGAAGCGATGGAAAAAGTGAACCGAGCCCACGATGATGAAACCGGCAGTCATATTCAGCGAGTGTCTGCTTATTGCGAATTACTGGCCCGTGAAATTGGCTTACCGCGAAAAAGGGTGCATGAAATTGCACGCTTTGCCTCTTTACACGATGTCGGAAAAATCGCCGTTCCGGAGCGGATTTTGCGCAAGCAAGGGTCGCTGGACGAAGATGAATTCAATGAAATGAAGCTTCATACCCTGAAAGGCTGGCGCATTATTCAGGGGCTCAGCCTGGGGCCGGTGGCGGAAAACATCATTCATTATCATCATGAGAAGTGGGACGGCAGCGGTTATCCTGAAGGCCTGTGCGGGGCACAAATTCCGATTGAAGCCCGCATTCTGGCGCTCGCGGATGTGTACGATGCATTACGCCAAAAGCGGGTGTATAAGCCCGGCTACACTCACGAGCACGCCTGTTCGCTGATATTTGCCGGGGCCGGAAAACATTTTGATCCGGAACTGATTCATCTCTTCAGACAACTCCATCCCAAATTCCAGGCCATCTATGACAATCAGGCTGATTAAATGGGCAGTGACGAAAACTAAGGCGGGATCTGCGGGTTATTCAACGCATTGCTGGTTTGCTCAGCCGATAAGATAACGCGATCGGACATTTACGCAGAGTGAGCTATGAAGAAACTCATCCCTGTCGCTGCGGCGATAGTGCTTTCCGCCTGTACGGTTCATCGTCAGGCTAACGTCACCGACGTGGATGCCACCAGCGGCATCGTGCGTCTCACCTATGGTCAGGCAATGTTGCAGTCGGCGACCACCGACAACTATGTGGCGAACGGTAACGCGACCAAACAGTGCCAGCAAATGGGCTATGCCACGGCGGTGGCTTTTGGCCAACCGGTGACAACCTGTACCGTGACCAGCGGCCCACTCTGTATGAACTCCAGCGTCACGCTGCAATATCAATGCCGTGGTATTGCGGTGACTTCGACCCCAAACGCAAATTATTGGTAATGCTTTTTATTCCGCCGGAAATATCCGGCGGTAAAAATACTTATTCTCATTTTATTATTTAATAGCCGCAATGCGTTTTATTCCCATTTGCATTTAACAATAAATATTTTTTATTTTACCTTTTGCAAATAGTTTAATTACATCTTAGACTTTCCGCATCGTCACCTGAGCTTAATATCACGGAGCAAAACATGCTGAAAACGGAAATGATCGACAAACTGAATGAGCAAATGAATCTGGAACTGTACTCCTCTCTGCTCTATCAGCAGATGAGCGCCTGGTGCAGCTACCACAGCTTTGAAGGGGCCGCCGCGTTTCTGCGTCGCCACGCTCAGGAAGAGATGACTCATATGCAGCGCCTGTTTGATTATCTGACTGACACAGGAAGCCTGCCGCGCATTAATACCATTGAATCTCCGTTCGCAGAATATAATTCGCTGGATGAACTGTTCCGTTCAACCTACGAACACGAGCAGCTGATCACCCAGAAAATAAATGAACTGGCTCATGCGGCCATGACCAATCAGGATTATCCAACCTTTAATTTCCTGCAATGGTATGTGGCTGAACAGCACGAAGAAGAGAAACTGTTTAAATCCGTTCTCGATAAACTGTCTCTGGTCGGTAAAAGCGGTGAAGGCCTGTACTTTGTCGATAAAGAACTGGCCACCCTCGACGCACAGAATTAATGCCTCAAATGGCAGCGGCTCTCGCTGCCATTCTCTCCTTCCCCGCACATCGTAAACCTGTCGTTACACCCACTGTAATTCAGATTTGACGAGCTGACGCTTTTCCCCTACCCTGCGCGGCATATTTTGCCGTATGAATCCTGAATAGCAGAGGAAAGCGTGAAGAACCGCACCGTAGGGAGTATTTTAATCGTCGCTGGCACCACCATCGGCGCAGGGATGCTGGCGATGCCGCTGGCTTCTGCGGGTGTGGGCTTTGGTGTCACACTGGTGTTACTGCTGAGCCTTTGGGCGCTGATGTGCTACACCGCTTTACTGCTGCTGGAAGTGTATCAGCACGTCCCTGCCGATACCGGTCTTGGCTCATTGGCGCTGCGTTATCTTGGACGCTACGGCCAGTGGGTGACGGGATTTAGCATGCTGTTTTTGATGTATGCCCTGACAGCGGCTTATATCAGTGGCGCGGGAGAACTTCTTGCCTCCAGCCTTGGCGACTGGTTTAACCTCCACCTGCCCCCTTCTGCGGGCACACTGCTGTTTACCCTTGTTGGGGGTGGCGTCATTTGTGTCGGCACCGCGCTGGTCGATCTCTTTAACCGCTTCCTGTTCAGCGCCAAAATTATCTTTTTGGTTATCATGCTGGCGCTGTTGATGCCGCATATTCACCAGATGAACCTGCTGACGCTCCCGCTGCAGCAGGGCCTGGCGCTATCGGCGATCCCGGTTATCTTCACGTCGTTTGGTTTTCATGGCAGCGTCCCGAGCATTGTCAGCTACATGCAGGGCGATGTGCGTAAGCTGCGCCGCATCTTTATTATCGGCAGCTTCATTCCGCTGGTGGCCTATATCTTTTGGCAGCTGGCGACGCTTGGCAGCATTGAATCCCCGGTATTTAGCGCGCTGCTGGCTAACCACGCTGGGCTGAATGGCTTGCTGCAGGCCATTCGCGAAGTGGTCGCCTCACCCCATGTCGAGCTGGCTGTACACCTGTTTGCGGACCTGGCGTTGGCGACCTCTTTCCTCGGTGTTGCACTGGGTCTGTTTGACTATCTGGCCGATCTGTTCCAGCGCAAAAACACCACCGGCGGCCGTCTGCAAACCGGCGTGATCACCTTCGTGCCGCCGCTGGCTTTCGCACTGTTTTATCCAAAAGGCTTTGTCATGGCGCTGGGCTACGCCGGGGTGGCACTCGCGGTGCTGGCACTGATCATCCCGTCACTTCTGACAATGAAAAGCCGCCAGCAGCATCCGGATGCGCCATACCGTGTCGCTGGCGGTCAGCCCGCCTTATGGCTGGTGTTCGTTTGCGGCATCGCAGTGATTCTGGTTCAGGCTCTCATCGCAACTGACCTGCTGCCTTCAGTGGGATAAGCCGTTTAAGGGTAATCTGGCGCAACGGCGCTGGATTACCCTCATAAAATTAACAAACAAATCACAAACAACCATTGATTTGCCGAATGTTTTCAACATACCTAAACGAAACCCGAATCACTCCGCCATTCGCTCCTGCGCATTAAGACTTTTCCTGTACAGCCTGTTTTTATCTGACGTAATCTTGCGCTGTTTTTTCCACCAGACAGAAAAAGTATATGAAAAAGATCTCGCTTATCTTAGTAATGATGACGCTCGCCGGTTGCAGTGCGACCAGCGTAAATACCAATGCCAGCCATGTTCGTGTGACCAATAATGAACCTGGCAAAGAGTGTAAATTCCTGGGTGATATTACCGGCAGCCAGGGTAATTTCTTTACCGGTGGCTGGACGTCGAACAGTAATCTGGAAACCGGCGCTCGCAATGACCTGAAAAACCAGGCGGCCAATATGGGCGGAAATGTGGTATCCATTATCACCCAGCGCGCAGGCCAGACGGGCAGCGCGTATAACGGTTCAGGCAGCGTTGAGCAGACCAACGTCACGCTCACAGGCAATGTCTATCGTTGCCCGGAATAAGAAAAAGGCCCGTAAAGGGCCTTTTTTACTGATTACTTCATGCAGCAATTTTTATATTTTTTACCGCTGCCGCACGGGCAAGGATCGTTGCGACCTGTTTTATTTTCATTCTTAACAGGTTGCTTCACTGGCGCTGGCTGCGGATTATCCAGCCAATAGTGACACAACGCCAGAGCTGCAGGTTTAATGGCATCCACGCTTGCCACATACTCTTCAGCAGAGAGCGTATCGAGACGTTCGAAATTCTCTTCTTTACCGTGCAGCGCAATGGTATCGAAATGCGGCTGTAATTCAGCGGGCAGCGCAGACCAGTCGCTTAAACTCACACCACGCATATAACCAAAACACCACTCTTCAACAATCGTGATTTCCTGGCCTTCTTCATCACGTGTGCCGAACAGTGGCTCATACTGGTCCGGATACTCCCCTAAACGCTCGGCGACATCATCCATATGCTGCAGGGTCAGATTCACAAAGCGATCGCGCTCACGATCGTTAGCCCAGCGCGGTACATAATCCGCTCCGCCCCACACGGCCAGCATCCACTCAGCAGGTTCTGTCTCCACCGGAGCAGACAGAATAGCCGTCAGCATGCCGTCAAGCTCAGAGACGTCCATGACCGCGTGTTCATTGCCATAACGAGCCAGAACATCGTCCAGCCATTCAAGTTCGCTTTCGTTTAGCGGTCCGGTTTTCATTACTGAGATCTCATGTTGGAAGTGTTAAAGATGAAGCGGCAGGGTTGAGCGCCAAAAAACGCCGTTAGTATACACAGATTACGCCACCGCACCATCAGGCGCGCGATGTGCGCCCTTTGCATTGAACCTTTCACCTGCACGCAAATATAAAAAGGCAGCAATAACAATAACGCTGCTTATTTCTGCCCGGTTTCGGGGACAGGCATTAAAACGGGCAAAATAACGCAATTTTTCGCCCGTTTCACGAATATAGCAGTGTAATCGGTCATGTATATTGACCGCCCCTGGGGGATTGCGAGTCAGATCATATTTTTATCAATCAGCGCAGGTATGCTGACCCGGAAATTAAAACTACGATAACCGGGAGCAATAATGAAATCGAATACTTATGTCTATTTTGTTGCCGTTGTTGCATCACTCGGCGGGTTGTTATTTGGCTATGACACCGCCGTTATTTCTGGCGCAGTAAATTATTTTGAGAAGCACTTTGCATTGTCACCGGCTGAATTAGGCTGGGGCGTTTCCTCCGCGCTGGTGGGTTGTATTATCGGTTCGATGCTGTCAGGCAAACTCAGCGATAAATTTGGCCGCAAGAAAAGCCTGATTGTCTGTTCCATTATGTTTTTTATTGGCGCACTGGGCACCGCATTTCCGGTCACCTTCAGCCAGTTTGTGATATTCCGCATTGTCGGCGGAGTCGGCATGGGGATTGCCTCATTTGTTGTCCCGGTGTATCTGGCAGAAATTGCACCCAGGGAAAAGCGCGGTGCGCTGGGGACGTTCTATCAATTTGCCATCGCCTTTGGGATCCTGTTGACCTACATGGTCAACTACCTGGTGCAAAACTCGGGCGAGCAGCAGTGGCTTATCGACTACGGCTGGCGCTGGATGTTTGGTTTAGGGGCAATCCCGGCGCTGATATTGTTGATCGTTTCGCAGACCGTGCCGGAAAGCCCCCGCTGGTTAATGCAACAGGGCCGCGACACGATTTGCCTGGCCTTACTGGAACGCATTAACGGAAATAAACAACGCGCCAGCGACGTCCTTCAGGAAATAAAAAACGATCTGAACAGCGTTAAGGCTTCGCAAGGATTATTTGCCGCAGGATTCGGCGGGGTTCTGCTTCTTGCCATTGTCGTGCAAATTCTGAGTCAATCAACCGGCATCAACGTTGTTATTTACTATGCGACCAAACTGCTCAGCAGTATTGGCACTGGCGGCGGTGACTCCCTCCTTGGCAATATTTTCTTTCAGAATGTTCTGATTGGCCTGGCCGTGGCGTTGTCCGTTTTTGTTGCGCTTTATTATATTGAACGTCTGGGGCGTAAGCCCTTAATGGTGGGAGGCTGTGTCTGCGTAGCTGCTTCGTTACTGATTATTGGCGCTGCAGTCTATTTACAACTCACCGGTATCTGGCTGCTGGCCGTGATTATTTTCTTTATCTTCGCTTTTGGCGGCACAATTGGCCCTCTCACCTGGATAATCGTTTCCGAAATCTCCCCCAACGCTTATCGCGGCACGATCGTATCCATTGCGACGGTCTTCTTCTGGCTGACCAACGTGGTCGTCGCGCAGACCTTCCCGATGATCAACGACAGCCCCTGGCTGATTGCCACTTTCCACGGCGCCTTCCCGTTCTTTGTTTACGGCGGCCTGACGCTGATTTTCCTGTGGGTCTGTCTGCGCTTTCTGCCTGAGACCAAGGGGCGCTCTCTGGAAGACATTGGGCAGCATTTTCATCATGAAGCCCGCGTGCGAAACCAGACGGCGCAAACCTCGCAGAAGGAGGCGTGAAATGGTGGCTGTTTATCACCTTACCAGCCCGGATGGCTTACTGTCTGGCCGCGTTGATTTACAGGGAGGAAGGCTTTCTGCACTGGACTATGGTGCCGGGCATACGCAGAAGATCCCGGTTCTCTTTCAGGCCCACTGGCTCGATAAACCGTCACAGTCAGAAGGTCTTCCACCCTTGCTTCAGCACTTGTCCGGTGAATGGGTCGGCGTGCCTTTTGGTTGCGCTGAAGCAAGCGATGCCCTGTTTTCGGCTGATTCGCCCCACGGCGCACCCGCGAACGAAAGCTGGGAGTGCGTTCACAGCGATAAGCACAGTATTCAACTGAGCTATCGCTTCCAACCCGGTTTCCCGCTACGTGAGCTATCGCGCTCCATTAGCCTGCAAAACGACGGGGTGGTGGCATTCAGCCTGAAGATTGGCTCCGCAAAAGCATGCCGCTTTCCCCTCGGCATCCACCCCGTTTTCCCTGTGGGCGGCGAAGCCGGAAACGTGCTTATCGAGACCGGCGGCCACGACAAAGGTATCACTTACCCAAAGGCGACTGAGCCCGGCGTCAGCCGCTTATCCCCCGGCCAGACGTTTAAACGGCTTACCCAGGTGGCTACAACCGATGGCGGGTACTGCGACATTAGCGCCCTGCCCCTGCCTTACGCCACCGAGGAGATAGTCCAGCTGATTTACCCTCAGAAGGGGATCGCTCTGCGTTACCCGCAGCGACGTTTGCGCGTCGCCCTGACATGGGACACCGCCGTGCTTCCCCACTGCCTTTTGTGGATCAGCAATGGCGGCCGCCAGTTCGCCCCCTGGAACGGGCAAAACGTCTGCCTGGGCGTGGAGCCTGTCTGTTCGGCCTGGGATCTCGGCCCCGTCAGCCTGGCTTCCAACTTACTCCAGGAAACGGGGGCCGCCACTTTTATCTCTCTGGGCGCTGAAGACGCACTGACGTTGAATTATCAACTGCGTTGTTCAGCCGACCATTAACCTTTGCAGGAAAGCACGATGAAACGATCATTTATCAACAGAACGCTGGATCAGGCCCTTTTATTCGCAAAAAAATATCAGGTTGCCTTACCTGACTTCGCTTATTTCACCCTGGATGACTGGCGCACTAAAGATCTGACCGCATGGCAGGAAGTCCTGGATTTACAGCTTGGCTGGGATGTCACCGATTTTGGCGGCGGTCATTTTGACAAACTTGGGCTTGGGTTATTTACCCTGCGCAATGGCTCCCTGAGCGATAAACGCTATCGCAAGCCCTATGCAGAGAAAATGCTGCTGGTCGGTGTCAATCAGGAAACCCCTTTCCATTTTCACTATTCCAAAATGGAGGACATTCTCAATCGCGGGGGCGGCAGTCTTTGCATGGAAATTTACCATGCGACCGAAGATGAGCAGCTCGATTTGCACCGGCCAGTCACGCTTTCGGTAGAAGGAAAAAGGCTTGAACTGAAGCCGGGCGAAAAACTGGTGCTGCACCCGGGCCAGGGCGTCTGTTTCCCGCCTAAAACCTATCACCGCTTCTGGGCCGAGGGCGAACCGGTGCTGGGCTGGGAAGTCTCGATGGTGAACGACGATTACCTCGACAACCGTTTCCTCAAACCGCAGGAACGCTTTGCCGACATTGAAGAAGATGAGCCCGTGAAATGGGTCCTGTGCAACGAATACTCCCTGATTAAAGGATAATCTATGAGCCTGATTACCCTGTCTGCGATGCTATCCCCGGCGAAAAAACACCGCTTTGCGGTCGGTGCCTTTAATGCCATCGACAGCCATTTTGTGGATGCCATCTTTTCCGCCGCCGAAGCCCATCGTTCGCCAGTTATTCTTAACTTTGCTGAAGTCCACAGTCGGCTGGTGACGATTGAAGAAATTGCGTCTTACGTCAGCTTTAAAGCCCGGCGAACCGCACTGCCAGTGACCCTGAATCTCGATCACGGGCTGACGTTTACGATGGTGGAGCGCGCCCTGAACTGCGGGTTTTCATCAATCATGTTTGATGGTTCGCATCTGAGCTATGAAGAAAATGTCCGGCAGACCGCGGAAGTCGTCGCAATGTGCCATAACCGCCATGTTTCTGTCGAAGGAGAGCTTGGCGCAGTGGGCGGCGATGAAGGGGGAGCGCTGGAAGGCGCTGCGGATATCGCCTGCTATACGGATATTTCGCTGGCGCAGGAGTACGTGAAAAAGACAGGTGTTGATGCCCTCGCCGTGGCGATTGGCAACAGCCACGGACGCTATAAAGGCGAGCCGAAACTGGATTTTGCGCGTCTGGAAACATTATCACACGTCGTCGATATCCCTCTGGTGCTGCATGGCGGTTCCGGTTTATCCACGCAGGATTTTCAACGCGCGATTGCGCTCGGCATTGCCAAAATTAACTTCTACACCGGAATGTCACAAGTGGCATTACAGACGCTGGCGGGACGGTTAGAGGCACCGGAACTGAGCTGCAAATACGATCACTACCTGCTGTTGATGAAAGAGGTTCAGCAAGCCATCACGCAAACCGTTTCTGAGCAGATGGCTATCTTTAACAGCATCGATAAGGCGGTGCTTTATGCGTAATCGCCATGGGATTCTGGCTATCGGAAATCTGCTGGCAGACCGTACGTTACGCTGTAGTGAATATCCCCGTGAATCCCTGCTGACGATGGTGTCTGAGGTGGTCAACAGCTGCGGAGGGGGATGCACTAACGTGCTGTTTGATTTGGCGAAGCTGGATCCACAGCTGCCGCTTTCGCTCTGTGGCAAGGTCGGTCGCGATGAATTAGGCCAGTTTATTCTGCAACAAGCCCACGCACATCACATCGATACGCATCAGGTGAAGATCACCGACAGTGATGAAACCTCGTTTACCGATGTGATGATCAATAAACAAAATGGTCATCGAACCTTTTTCCATTTTATGGGGGCAAACCAGTGCCTCAGCGTGAATGACTTCAACGGACTGAACAGCCAGGCGCGGATCGCTCATGTCGCGTACCTTCTGTTACTCCCGGGGCTGGAACAAGACGACGAGCAGTTTGGCACCACCGGTGCCAGGGCGCTTTATACCTTGCAACAGCAGGGGTTCAGAGTGTCATTAGACCTGATTTCTGCCAGCAACACCGATCGCTATCAGCGCTGGGTCGTGCCAGCCCTGCCTTACGTCGATTATCTGATCATCAACGACGAGGAGGCCCGGCAATTAACAGCCACATCGTCAGAGAGCACGCTCAGTTATTTGCAGCAGGCCGCCCTGCTGCTTGAAAAAGGCGTCAGGCAGTTGGTCTGCATCCATTATCCACAAGGCGCAACGGTGATGACTCGCGAGGGGGAAAACGCCACTGTCTCCGCTTATCAGGTTGCAGACTGCGATGTCGTCAGCACGCTCGGGGCGGGTGATGCGTTCTGTGCGGGCATGCTGTACGGCATTCATCAGCAGTGGTCACTCGTCGATACGCTACGTCTTGGCTGCGCCAGCGCCCGGTTTAACCTGTTCAGCGTATCGGCAACTGAGGGAGCCGTTTCGCTCAGCGAACTGGAGGAATTTATTCATCAAAAGGAGTTCAGGTTATGACGATACAACCACAACAGTCTCTTGCCGCAGTGTTGACCGGGCCACGGCAGATCCAGCTACAGGCCTTTCCACTGCCAGAAATGGGTGACGACGAGATTCTGGTGAAAGTGGAAGGATGTGGGATTTGCGGGACAGACGTGCACGAATATAAAAGCGACCCGTTTGGTTTAGCGCCGGTGATTCTCGGACACGAAGGGACCGGTAAAATTGTACAGCTCGGAAAACAGGTAAAATGCGATTCAGCCGGACACCCTGTCGTATGCGGCGATCATATCGTCACCAGCGTGCTGGTTTGCAACGAGTGTCCGTCATGCCGGCAAACGCCCGGTAAAGGGAATCTGTGCGAAAACCTTGGGTTATATGGCCTGCTGCCCGATGATGAGCGCTATCACCTCAATGGCTGGTTCGCGGAATATATTGTGTTACGGCCAAAAAGTACGTTCTTTGTGGTGAATGACATGACGCTGGCTCAACGCCTGCTGATTGAACCCGCCGCCGTGGTGATTCATGCGCTCGAGCGAGCCAAACTGACGGGCCTGCTCAGCTTTAACAGCAAAGTCATGGTTCAGGGATGCGGCCCCATCGGCCTGCTCCAGATTGCGGCGTTACGCACAATGGGGATCGAAAATATCATGGCCCTCGACGGTAACCCAAAACGTCTGGCAATGGCTGAAGCACTGGGCGCCACGCATCAGATCAACATCAGCGATTTTCCGGATGTTGCTCAACTGACGGCACAGATTAAAACGCTCACAGGCGGAAACGGTGTTGATTTTGCGTTTCAATGTACCGGCGTTCCTCAGGCTGCGGCGAATCTCTGGAAATTTGTCCGGCGCGGCGGCGGGCTCTGCGAAGTCGGCTTTTTTGTTAATAATGGGGAATGCAGTATCAACCCGCATTTTGATCTGTGTAATAAAGAGATTATCGCCGTGGGCTCCTGGGCCTATAGCCTTCAGGATTACCCTGTCACACTTGATTTTATTCGCCGGGCGACGGCCATCGGACTGCCGCTTGAATCATTAATCACCCACCGCTACCCGTTAGCAAAACTGGCCGATGCCATGGAGATAAATATGCGGCAGGAAGGCATTAAAATTGTGTACATAGCAGAATAAGTCATCGCACTTTGCACGCTATAGCCTTTTTCGGGGTAGCGTGCAGAATAAAACGCCCGTCAGACAATCGTCACGCCCAGCGCATTCAGCGAATTGCGCGTTTCATCATCCATCAACCCGTCATTGGCGACGTAATCAATCATTGACCAATCCGCCATATTATAGGGGCTACGGCGACCATATTTGCTGGAATCCGCCAACAATACTGTCTTTTGCGAAACCTCAATCATGGTCTTCTTGGTTGCGGCATTCATTTCACTGTTTTCCCACAGCCCGGTAAACAGATTTACGCCAAAACAGGACACAAAACTCATGTGGATGGTGAAGCAACGGAAATTACGCTGAGCCATCTCGCCAATAAAATCGGCATAGCGAGAGCAGTAATCGCCCCCGACACAAATAACGTGGATCTGTTCGCGGGAGCTCAGCTCTTTCACCACTTCAAGGCTATTTGTCACCACGGTCAACGGCATATCGGGCAGCATTCTTGCCAGATACCAGTCGCTGCTGCTGGCATCTAACCCGATGGTCATGTAGCGATCAATCATCGATAGCGCTTTTTGCGCCATGATATTTTTAGCCTCAGTGTGTTCATTGCGCCGTTTTTTGAACAGCACTCCGACATCATCACTTTGCAGCGTGCGGGCGCCGCCGTGAATTCTGACCAGACGCCCGGTGGTCTCCAGCCACGCCAGATCCCTGCGGATAGTTTCAACAGAAACGCTGAACAGTTTAGCGAGCTCTTCAACGCTCGCCTGTTTGATGACGTTAATTTCACGAACCAGCTGTTGACGCCGACGTTGGCTACTCATGACCGCGACTGCTCCCTGGGATATGGCATTAACAATACAAATTACGTGGGTATAAGGGAGACATCAAGGCATCAAAGTGCGGGTTTGTGCGCAGTGCGGGAAAGATAACAAGGTGTATCGAGAATGGAATGAGGGGGATAATCGATGCAATAAAAAAACCGCCTTTGCGGGCGGTTTCACGACACTGCTTATCATTGATTTTATTCTTGTTTTCCCATGGTAGCCGGAGTGGGACTTGAACCCACACAGCGCGAACGCCGAGGGATTTTAAATCCCTTGTGTCTACCGATTCCACCATCCGGCCTCGGGAAATAAAGTGGAGGCGCGTTCCGGAGTCGAACCGGACTAG
>NZ_JBOFIN010000078.1:0-41035 GCF_051650185.1 Scandinavium sp. | reverse complement strand
TTCATTTCGGGGGATGGGTGCTATGATCGGCATTGCTCAGTCCAGTTGGTGATTTTGGTTGGTTTGGCGATTGATCAGATCGCACAATCCGGGCTGAGTTCCCTTTAAGTGATCTACTATTCGGCGCAGCTATTTAGTCTTCCGGGCTGCTCATTTGAAGCCATGGGATTACCAAGGACGGGTTTTCCTCGACAGCGTTTTGGTGTCGATTTGGGCTTTGTTGTCGCTGATAATGAACCTATTGAGCCTGAGCCAACCGAGGAGGCTGATGGCTAGAACGAATCTCCATTTCATCCTGACAGAATGGGATTGTATCGTATATCGTTTCCGATACCGAAAAATGGTGAGCAATCTAGCTTATCAGTGGAAGATGTCAGAACCGAAACGCTAAATTGCCGCTGTAGTATCGTCGAACAGCTAAAGGCTGTTTACATCCATACGATTTAAGTCAAGAAATTCTTCCAACGTTACCCCTATGTTGCTTGCGACTTTTGAAAAGTGTTCGATGAGAAGCTCTTTTTTGACGGTTTCGTTTTGAGCAAACATTTTTATTACTGTTACTGCGGTATCCTGCTCCTTACTGAATTGATGAAGGGAAGATACGAAATGGCGGGACAGTTCGGAGTCTATGAACTCACTTTCGGTCAAGCCTAGGTTTTTGGCGTGCAGCGTAGATTCGTGCTCAATTTCTAAAATCAGTGCCTGATTTTCTTGTATAAACTGCGCCCTAGCGGCATCGAAGCAATCTTGTATAGTCATCGGTTTATCCTTTTGTGATTGCTCTCAAGGATAGCGACAACTTGTTAAATTTTGAAGCAGGGATACGCTCATCAAATGCGAACAAAAAACGCTCTGTCAGTCATAGCAAAAAACAATGTGGGGGTACTTTTGGGGGTATGTGTGAAAATATAAAACACAAAAATCCATTTAAATCATGGTTTTTTGTGATTAGGTATTGTTCCTCTTATCGCACCAAAAACCTCCCTTTGATTACCCCACATTAGTCACAACTTCCTCAGTAATCTTTATCGCTTTACTCAACCCATCCAACAACCGTTCCACCAAAGGATTTTCCAGCGCCTGCATGGCATAACAAATACCGACCCGGCGCATGAGCGGATAACCTGGAAGCTGTTGCGCGGCGACGTCGCAGCGTTGTTCCACCAAACCTTGTGGGGCAATAGTCAGGCCGAAACCTGCTTCGACAAGTTCCAGTGCCAGGGTGAAGCTGCCCGCATTTGCGCTTGGGGTTTCGGCACAGGCTCCGTAGAACGGCAGGAATCGCTGATGTGAATCGTGCGCCGGGTACATCACCCACGCTTGATTGCAGAGCAGTTCAGCGCTCAGGACTTCAGCTTTACCGAGCGGATGGTCGCTGGGATAAGCCAGTACGTAGCTTTCTTCGAACAGCGGGATAAACAACTCGTCTTCACAGCGCAGGCTTTCACAGCCGAAGCGGATATCACCGGTGCAGCCAGGATCGAGCGTGATTAACGCATCGGGCAGAGTAGTGCGGCATTTTCCCAGCAGAAATTGCAGGCCTGAAGCCGGGATATCCTGCTCGATACCTATTGTTAATGGTGATTTGTCGCGTCGCTGACGAAAGCGGGAAGTGAGCGCTGACATTTCGTCAAGCATGCGCCGGGCATGGGGATAGAGCACTCGCGCATCTTCTGTAACGTCCACGCCACGCGGTTTGCGGATGAAAAGCTTCGTCCCCAGCTCTTCTTCCAGCGCCTTAATAGTGGCGGATAACGCAGGCTGTGTAAGACTCAACTGTTCGGATGCACGGGTAATGTTGCGCTCTTCAAACACGCAGATAAAGGCACTGAGCTGTCGCTTATCCATAGAAATTTATTATGGCTGTGAGAAAAATAAACCATTTTTCACCCTTTCTGTTCAGATTTAAAGTGTCGGCATCAATTTTTTTTATGAGGTCTTGCAATGAATACCGAAATCAAACCGTTAGTCGTTATCACTGGCGCCAGCTCTGGCATTGGCCTGGCCACCGCGAAACTGCTGTCCCAGCGTGGGCATGCTTTGCTGCTGCTGGCTCGTCGCGTAGAGCGCATGACGGCTCTGAATCTGCCGAACACTCTCTGTCTTTCCGTAGATGTGACGGACAGGCAAGCAGTTGCGGCTGCCATTGCTGAAGCTGAACAGAAATTTGGCCCGGTTGACGCGATGGTCAACAATGCGGGCGTGATGCTGTTGGGCAATGTTGAGCAGCAAAATCCGGACGAATGGGAACAGATGCTGAACGTGAATGTGAAAGGTCTGTTGAACGGCGTGCATGCCGTCACCAAAGGCATGATTGAGCGTAAAGCGGGTACCATCATTAACATCAGTTCGATTGCCGGGCGTAAAACGTTCCCGAATCATACCGTGTATGTGGGCACCAAATTTGCGGTACATGGTTTGTCAGAAAACCTGCGAGAAGAACTTTCTCCGCACAATGTTCGCGTAGTGGTCATTGCCCCGGGCGCGGTGGAAACGGAACTGCTGAGCCACACGACAAGCGAAGACATCAAATCGGGTTATCAGAGCTGGAAAGAGGATATGGGCGGGAAAGTCCTGAGCCCGGAAGATGTGGCTCATGCCATTGAGTATGCCTATTCTCAGCCGAAGTATGTGTGCATCCGCGAAATCGTGCTGGCGGCAACTCGCCAGGGGGCTTAAGCCTTTATCTTGTCTTCATCGGGTGATTTCTCTGCCCGATGAAGAGCAGGTCAGAAAATCCCTTTCTGCTTAATTTTCTGCATTTTTTCGGTAGGGGCAGAGAGGCTGGATAACTCACTTTCTTCCGCACCGCTGTCTTTTGCTACGGCTGGAGCAGGAGCGCCATTTTCAGGGCGGGATAGCTGCTGTAACAGGCGAGTCTGTTGGTCTAATACAGCTTTCAGTTTCGCCAGCTCATCCCGCATGCGTTGAAACTCGGCCTGTTGATCCGAGGCGGCTGCTGGCGCTTCAGCCTTCTGCTCGCCCAGCAATTGCTTGAGTTGATTTAACTGTTCAGCGGTAAACGCATCGGAAAAAGCAGGCGTGGAGGCTGCCACTGGCGTGCCTTCCGGCAGCAGTTTGTCGCGGACAAGTTTGCCAACCAGCTCTGCCAGCGTCAGCTCTTCGCGCCCAATGGATTCCGCAATCGCGTTGCACAACTGTGGCTCCAGCAGCTGTAACTGAAGCCCGGCAAGATAGACGTTGCGGTGGAACGTTCGAATTTCCATATTGGCATCGTTGCGATTATCGTCGCTTTGCTTCAGACCGTTGTGCCACTGTTTCAGCCAGGCAATGACCCGCTCATCCGCTTTCGAAGTATCAGGACGCAGATGAAGTGAGAAATTAACCTGCTTCGTCGCGCCTTTACTCATTGTCCTCTACCTCAAGCAGCACGGGTTCGTCGGCTTGAGTAGCGCCGGAGTCGGAATGGAAGAGACAGATCTCGCGCGACAGGGCACTTTGCGGTTTTTCAATAGTAATGACGCGATCGCCAAGCGTGGCGTACGCTTCACGTATGGCGGGTTCAATCAGAATAGCGCCGCCGCCAACCAGATAGACGCGGTTTGGGTTGCGGGCAAATTTCTTCGCTTCCTGCGCGACCTGTTCGCCAAGCTCTTTAATTTTGGTTTCAATGCCACGCAGGATCTCGTCAATGCGAGATTCGTCATTGACGACGCTACGCACAAAGTTCAGGTCATGGCGGCGCTTGATAAGCTCATTAGCGACCAGATAGCTGGAGTCGCTGTCTGCGAAGGCCAGCGCTTTACGAGTGGCATCGGTCACCATCGCTACGCCAATCTCATTGTTGCCGTAAATAGCGGAAACATCGTCAAATTCGCCCACGATAATGCCCATGTCCAGGGTCGTACCCCCGCAGTCGATCACCAGTGATTTGGTGAATTCGCTGATATCTGCTTTTAATAAATGAGACAGCGCCGCTGGCAGGCTTTCCGGCATCACTTCCACGTTAACGATGCGGAAGACTTCACCTTTGTTGAGGGAGATTTCGCGCATCAGATTGCGGCGCTTGGCCTCGATACGTTCTTCGTTGCGCTGGCAATCATCCGGGTTATAGAACTGGGTGATGGGCAGTGTGACCACAATCTCCACCTCACAAGGCTCGATCCCGGTTTGCAGCAGTGCATGGTGAACCGCCAGCAGGTTTAAGTCGTCATATTGATAGTTGATGTGCGTGGTCGACAGCGCTTTGTCTGAGGTAGCATCGTAGGTGTATTTGGTCGTGCCAATGGTGTAGTTAAAAACTTTCTGTCCACGCAGCAGTGCCGCGCTTTTCCAGTCTTTACGGAATGAATTAGGTGAAATAATGGTTTTCAAGGTACCTTGTTCAATCCAGCTTAATTTTACGTTGGTGGAACCATCATCAATAGCAAATTTCATTCGTGACTGGGACATAACCTGACTCTCAATAAAACGTATTCGGAACCCGTTGATATGTTCAGTGAAAACATATCGTGATTGGGCAAAAAAAAGCGGCGGCCATCTTATGCAATGCATGAGATAATTGAAGTAATTCAATCTGTTGTAAGTCTTTGACTACGCCAGGGCGCGATTCGCAACGGCACGCCGCGCTACATGGATTGTCAGGGATTATAGAGGATGAGTGCGTAAAATAACAACAGAATTGATGTTGCTTAATGTATTTTGAATTCCATTTTAATATCCGGGAAATAAATCTTCCTGGTGTTGGAAGGATATATTCCGCCAATGCATTGCTTTGATGTTATCACTATTATTGTATTTTGTTTTATATTTAATATTGGATTTCAATGATTGAAGTTATTCACAAGATAAGGAAGAAATTTATGCGTATTTACACCCGATCATAAAATGAACAGAAAAAGAGTCCGCTTTGCTGGTCTGACGCTTACTGCGTGAGATAGACTTAGGCTTATCGGATTTTCACCTTGCTGAGCTGCGACGGCCTACTGATGTAATGAAAAAGACCCTAAAATCGTCCTCACCCTCATATGTGCTGCGCTATCTTTGGGGATCGGCGGCAGCGACGATTGTGTTGACCTCAATCCTCTCCTGGTGGCTACTCTCCAGCTCGTGGAATATGTGGAACACTGCGCGTAATGACGTGATTCAATTTGAAAATTTCTATCTTGTGTTGCAGGTGTCTAACGATCTTGCAAGCGAGAGAGCCTACGCGAATGAACTGGTCCTGAGCCCGGCCAACACCAAATTGCAGTCCTGGCGAAAACTGGAAGCGAGCCGTTTGTTGACCAATAGCGATCTGAAAAAAATCCCCGCTAATCTTCTCTCTCCGGCGTTGTTTAATGCGACCCTGGATCAGCTGGAACGCTCCCGTCAGCATATTGATATCTATCGCGAAAGAGTGTTGCGCGATCCGATCGAAGCCCAACGAGCCATCAATGCGATGGTTGCCGCGACCGACTTTTATCACGAAGCCGTATTTCGTCATACCTCCGAGTTTTTGCTGCTGGAGCCTTCGGCGCTGGGGCCCATTTTACGCGCCCAGGCATTAGGTGAACTTCGGGATGCCACCGGCAGATTGGGATCTCAGCTTCTTATTCCTTTGGCGACGCAAACCCCCATTCCTTTACACAATATCGAAGCCATCAGCCGTGGCATGGAGCGTATCAATGTCTTGTGGTGGCTGTTGCACACAGAGGGAGATGAAGCCGGGTATTTAGCGGGGTTCACGCAGTTACTTGGCAATACGCGCCAGCAGTTTGAAGAACAGGGCATCTCCCTCATCAATACGTTGCAAGCCGAAAGCGAGCAGGGGCAGGCTTACAGTGTCGATGCCGAAAATTTTGCTGTTCGTTATCACGCGAGTCTGAACACATTTGATGAGCTGCTGGATACCTATCTGGTCGGTGTTAAAAAGCATTATGTGGAGTCAGAGAAGCAGGCGGCGCTGCATCTGTTGATGGTAATTATCATTCTGATTGCGCTCTGTCTGCTGACCACCGGGCTGATTTACTACGTGCGATCCCGGGTCCTGCAACCGATCCTCAGACTGAATCAAATAGCGACCGGGATAATCGCCGGCGATCATCAGGATACCCTGATGGATGACAGCACTGCGGAAGAAGTTCAGGAGCTCTTTTCTTCTCTCGGAACATTAGGGAATCAGCTTCGCGAGCAAACCCGGTTGAGTAAAAAACTCAAGCGTCAGTCAGAGGAAGATCCACTGACGCACCTGTCGAACCGCCGGGCATTTGATGCGATGGCAGGTAAGCTCCTGCAACAGGCCAACCGTGATTTTCCGGCCTGGCTTATCATGATGGATGTTGACCACTTTAAAGCGATCAACGACACCTGGGGACATCCAACGGGCGATAAGGTATTGGTTCAGTTGGCGGCAACCCTGAAAAAATTCAGTCGACCTGGTGACGTGATGGGACGTCTTGGGGGCGAAGAATTTGCGGTGATGTTCCGCACGCCTGGGCATGAAGATGTGACGGGGTATACCACTCGCATTCAGAATGAGATCAGGCGGCTGCGTTTTGAGGGGCCGAAAGGCGAGCCGTTCACGATTACCGCAAGCTTTGGCGTGGCCTCGGGCTGGAAGCGTGACTTAAGTGAAGTGCTTGCAGAGGCCGATGCTGCGCTGTATCAGGCCAAAAACAGCGGGCGGGATCGTATTTGTGGGCTGCCGGAGAAGAGATGAAAAAATCCCCTCCGAAGAGGGGAAATGCGGTTAGTGATCGAGGAAGATGTAGTTCTGCCAGCTCTTCATGCGGATAAGGATCTTACGGATCAGGCCAAGTTCCTTGAAGTGACCAGAATAGACGGCGACTTCGACCTGTGTCCCCTGCGGTAACTGGTAGCTTTCGAGACGGGGATCATCGGCTTTCACTAATACCAACACCCGACCCTGATTGGCCAATTCCGCGGTGGTCAGAAGCTTACCTTGCCCCTGGAACTGGCTTTCACCAATCGCGGGTAACACCTGCATGACTTCACCGCTGAATACCGTGCCCGGAATTGACGGGAACATCAGTTCAGCTTTGTAACCCGGCTTCAGGCGCTGAACCGAATTCTGTCGGAATGCGGCGGCATAGGTTCGGCGTGAATCATCATCCACTGGCACGAACGTCATCACGGGCGCCAGCCCTAATGCCGTCGACATGGTGCCTGCTTTCAGGCCGACAGTGCTGACATAGCCAGCAGAAGGGGCACGAACAACGGTGTTTTCCAGCTTAAATTCGGCTTCACGCAGTTTAGCCATCAGTGAAGCGACTTTGGTGTTTTTGCCATTGACGACCGAATTGAGATTGTTTTTTGCCTGCTCAACCTGTGCCTGGGCTGCGACAACGTCGGCTTCTGTTGCTTTCCATGTCTGGCGGCGTGTATCGACCATCTGGTCTGAAAACGCACCTTTCGTGTGACCTTCGGCATAGCGAGCATACTCACGTTTTGCCTTATCACGGTCAGCCACGGCTTTGGCGAGATCCGCTTGTGCCTGGTTTAGCCCGGCATCGAGAGACAGTGCATTCTGACTCGCTTCTTTTATCTGCGCGCGTAAATCATCCACTCTGGCCTGGAAAGGTGTGGGATCGATGCGGAACAGAACGTCACCTTCGTGAAGCAGCGTGTTCGATTTTACGGGTACTTCAATAACCCGACCACGGACCTGAGAAACAATAGGCACCGTTCGATAAGCTTGTTTACCGGTTTCACTAAACGGGTAGTTGTAATTCATCACCAGAATGACGACGGAAATAAAAACAACGCCGCCCAGTACGGCTGTTGGCACCGTCCATTTGTTTAAGGGAATGCGAAAGATCTTAAAAATAGCGACGCACAGCGCGGCATAAGTGAGCAACAATAATGTTTCCATTATTTTGCCTCCTGGGTCATCGCGACGGATGCAGTCTGTTTATTTTTTAACGCGTTAAGTTCGGCATTCAACTGTTCAACCTGTGAGGTCAACTGGTTCATCTGATGGTGAATATCATGCTGATCTTTTGCCAGTTGTTTCATACCCCAACCACGGTCTTCGCGCCACAGCGTGGCCCAAATCCACAGGAAAGGCCAGAGCGCATGCAGCGTAAACAGGCTGACCCAGCCTGCATAATGGATGGCATCCTGATGCGGATGATTACGTCTTTTTGCAATTTCATAAGGGATATCATGAATAACAATAATACCGTAGAACAAAATCAAAAATACCAGGATCAGTATTGCTAATGCAACATAGTCCAGAGTCATGATAAAAGCTCCAGAAACAATAGGGAATAACGTGAAAATTGAATTCGGAAAGGTTTCAGACTACAGAAAACCATAAAACGAAAGGGTGAGCAAAAGACGGGGTATCCAAAAATAAATTATGTGTCATCACTTGTGATGAATTGTGAAATTTTAATATTTAGAAACTTGTAAAGTGAGTGAATTGAAGGTAAGGGAGGGAGTGTGGGGTGCAGTCGAGTTAAACGATAATTTCTGAAAGAAACTTTTCATACTGGATCACCTTGCAGGTGTTTATTTACAAACTTAGAATTGAAATTTTTAACATTCAAAGTCGATTGTTGATTAATATCATTCCTGCATGCAGTTGCCTGTGTGTAGTGATTTTAGATTTTTATGAAATTACTTTTTAAAAATAAATGAATGGAGTGGTGAAATGTGTGCCAAGGCGTTCTGAAATAACCAGAGCCCGTTGTTTACGTTGCCGTTAAATAATACATAGAGGCTTATCGAGTCTCTTATGAGCATAACTCCAGATACAGTGTGATTGATTTTATCTTAATGTAAGGCTTAATTATGACTACAAACCTCCTGAAAACACAGAATGATCTACTGGCCGCCGCAGCAGTGGGTGCTTCTGTTGGTGCGGCAGCACCGAACCCTCCTACGCCAGGGATTATTAATATTGACTCTGTTACGGATGATCAGGGGACCTATATCGGTCCGGTGAGCGATGGCGGTCTGACAGATGACCTGACGCCAACGCTGAGCGGGCATACGCCGGAAGCGCCAAATTTAAAGTTCAAGATCTACGCTAATACAGAATATCTTGGCTCTGTGGTATCAGATAAAGATGGCTACTGGAGTTTTACGCCTGATCAGCCACTGGAAGCCAACCAAACATATATCTTTGAGGTCATCGTACAGGATCCGGGCGGGCAGACGTTATTCATTTCACTTCCTTATACTATTAACACTACCGAGATCAATGCGGACGATAATTCAACGCCTCACGATCTGGTGC
Organism: Scandinavium sp.; assembly: GCF_051650185.1. Classification (GTDB taxonomy): domain Bacteria; phylum Pseudomonadota; class Gammaproteobacteria; order Enterobacterales; family Enterobacteriaceae; genus Scandinavium. Next base: position 31,830 of record NZ_JBOFIN010000078.1, on the reverse strand, counting down.
TGACGGATAATGTTTCAGGTGGGATCTCCGGGGCGCTGCAGGATGGCGATACGACTAACGATAATACCCCGACGCTAAGTGGTAAAGGGGCGCCTGGCGATATCATTACCATTATGGACAATGGTAAAGCGATCGGTATAGCAAAAGTTGAGGCTGATGGCAGTTGGAGCTTTACACCTGATGCGCGGACTGACGGTTTACATGAGTTCTCTGCTGTGGCCCATAGCTCAACGACAGGTAAGATTAGTCACGTCTCCGAAACGATCGCTGTAACGGTTGATACCTATGTGGGTACACCAGCCATCAGTGCAATCACGGATAATGTCGGCACAAACCAGGGGCTGGTGTTCAGCGGTGGGCTGACCGATGATACGCAGCCTAAGCTCAGCGGGACGGGAGAGCCAGGCAGTACTCTCCACATCACGATGTACGGTCCTAAAAGCAATGTTGTCCATAATATTGCCACCGTTCACGTGGATGATGAAGGTAACTGGAGCTACCAGTTTAGTGCCAATCAGCAGCTGCAGTCCGGTGAGAATGTCTTCCATATCTCCGCAACGGATGAAGCCGGGAATGTTGCTGTCGGTGAGGATTTTGTCGCAACGCTGGTTGCCCCCAACGAGGACAGCAATCCAATTCCTTACGTCATGGGTTACGAACCTTTCAGTGAAGAGCTTACCGGTCACGGCACCAATGAAATCATTACCGGTACGGGTCTGGTGGTAAAAGGCCTCACAGGGGAAGATATTGAGGAAATTACCTATGGGAGTAGTGATGGGAGTCTGTACCATGGCAATGATGGTTCGGACGCGCCCGTGACCAGCTTCACGTTACCTATGGCTTCCGATGCCGTGACCATCGATTATAACTTGGCCTTACCGGGCTCAAAAGTCATCTTCTTCAATGAAAATGGCGATATCATTGGCCAGGCTAATGCACAAACCACAAGCTGGGAAAATGGCAATGAAACCGTGACCTTTACGGCGCCGGAAGGTGAGCATATTGCCTCCTTCATCACCAGTGGCATTGATCCCATCGACACGGTCAGTTGGGGTTTCCATGAGCTGCCGTTAGTCTCGGGGAGTGAAACCTTCAGTGATAACCTGGATGAAAATAGCAACCATGTAATTATCACCAGTTCTGGTCTGGTTGTCGAAGGACTGGCCGGTTCATCTATGATGGAACTTACCTATAACGGAGACACTGACGGAAGCCTCTATCATAACAATGATCAAATGACCAGCTTCACATTACCGGGCGTGTCTGACACCGTGACCATCGATTACAACAGCGCCCGTCCTGACGCAACGGTGGAGTTTTTCAATGCGGATGGTGAGTCCATCGGGACGACTGAAGCGAAGGAGACAGACTGGGAGTATGGAAATGAAACGGTCACCTTCTCCGCTCCGGAAGGTGAGCATATTGCTTCCTTTATTACGCATGGCATTGACCCTATCGACACTATCAGCTGGGAAGCCGGTAGCAGCGCGACGGCGGATATAGCCGATTTACCAACATCGGAGCCGGAATTCGATAATAGCGTTGCGCAGCTGGCCAATGGTCATGCTGACACCGTGCATATCACCGCTGATGATATTCTGACCAATGGCCAGGAAGATCTTATGTTCAGGGACGGTAATTCCCAGTTGGCCGTCCGCGGTGATGAGGGGGATACCGTTGTTATTGAGTCAAATGATGTTAAGGAATTTGGGGCATTAACTGCCGGTGGGGTGACTTATGATGTCTATCACCTGAATAGCGAAGACGTCGATGTGCTGGTGCAGCAGGGTGTCACGGTGCACCACGGATAAATCCTGTTAATGGCGTCAGGCGGAGACCTCCGCAGGACTTCAGCCACAGACGTTAGCTCAATCCAGCTATGGCCCCGGTCATAGCTGGATTTTTTACGATCGGGTGCAGAAGGCCTGCGTGGAACGTTGATGTGACACGCTGCGACAATAGGGTGAATGTCATTATGACGATCAGGCTTTTGCCTGAAGGAAGAACGGGCCGGGCAGGGACATGCTGAATGGAGAGATAAACAGGAGGACACAATGGCCTGGCGACCTTTTCTGTTTCTTATCACCACGCAATATCCGCAGCTTTCACATCGTCGCGGGAGACTCACATTAGTTCGATAACGCATTTTTAAGCGGGAATTCACTAAGCTTTTCCGATTTTTTTCTAAAAACAGATTGGAATGAGCCAGACGTTTTAATTCCTTTATCAAATTGATGCTGCCGGAAATACTGCGCCCATGACAACAAGGGGAGCAGACACCATGGCACGTACATCGCACTTATCTTTCCTGGCCGCATTGGCCTTTATCACCTTTCAGGCGCAGGCGGTGAACGTCACCGTGGCGTATCAAACCTCCGCAGAACCGGCCAAAGTGGCACAGGCTGACAACACCTTCGCAAAAGAGAGTGGGGCGACTGTCGACTGGCGCAAGTTCGACAGTGGCGCAAGCGTGGTTCGTGCGCTGGCCTCGGGAGATGTGCAGATTGGCAATATCGGCTCCAGTCCGCTGGCGGTTGCGGCAAGCCAACAGGTTCCTGTTGAGGTGTTCCTGTTGGCCTCTCAGCTCGGAAACTCTGAAGCGCTGGTGGTGAAGAAGAACATCAGCAAGCCTGAGGATTTGATTGGCAAACGCATTGCCGTGCCGTTTATTTCAACGACCCATTACAGCCTGCTGGCTGCGCTGAAACACTGGGGGATCAAGCCCGGTCAGGTGCAAATTGTGAACCTGCAGCCACCGGCCATCATCGCGGCCTGGCAGCGTGGCGATATTGATGGGGCGTATGTCTGGGCACCCGCCGTGAATGAACTGGAAAAAGACGGCACGGTGCTGACGGACTCCTCCAGAGTCGGGCAGTGGGGCGCGCCAACCCTGGATGTTTGGGTGGTGCGCAAGGATTTTGCTCAGCAGCATCCTGAGATCGTCAAAGCCTTTGCCCGCAGCGCCATCGAGGCACAGCGTCCTTATATCGACAATCCGGATAACTGGCTGGCAAAACCCGATAATCTGCAAAAGCTGTCGAAGCTGAGTGGCGTGCCGGAAGCTGATGTCCCGGGGCTGGTGAAAGGGAATACTTATCTGACCGCCACGCAGCAGTCTGAACAGCTCAATGGCCCGGTCAATAAAGCGATTGTCGACACCGCTCAGTTCCTGAAAGAGCAGGGCAAAGTGTCTGCTGTTGCGGCGGATTACAGTCAGTATGTGACTGACAAATTTGTGAAATAAGGGAGATAAGCATGCTGCAAATCTCTCATGTGAGCGTCGATTACGGTGGCAAGCCCGTCCTTGACGACATCTCGTTAAGCGTAGACCGAAGAGAGCTGTTGGTGGTGCTCGGGCCTTCGGGAGGCGGAAAAACCACACTGCTGAACCTGGTCGCCGGATTTATGCCCTACGAATCCGGCAGCATTACGCTGAACAACCAGCCTGTGCGAGGGCCGGGCGCCGAGCGGGGCGTGGTGTTCCAGAATGAAGGGCTGCTGCCCTGGCGCAACGTACAGGACAATGTGGCGTTTGGGTTGCAGCTCGCGGGTATGGATAAGGTCGCCCGTAACGAAATCGTTCGTCAGATGCTGAAAAAAGTGGGGCTTGAGGGCGCAGAGAAGCGCTTCATCTGGCAACTTTCAGGCGGGCAACGTCAGCGTGTGGGGATTGCCCGCGCACTGGCGGCCGATCCCCAACTTCTGTTACTGGATGAGCCATTCGGGGCACTGGATGCTTTTACTCGCGAACAGATGCAAACGCTGCTGCTGCGCTTGTGGCACGAAACGGGCAAGCAGGTGCTGTTGATCACCCATGATATAGAAGAAGCGATTTTCATGGCGACGGATCTGGTGTTGCTTTCTTCAGGGCCGGGCCGGGTCACTGAGCGCCTGTCGCTGGATTTTGCGCACCGCTTTGTGGCAGGTGAATCTTGCCGCAGCATTAAATCCGATCCGCAGTTTATCGCCCAGCGTGAATACGTGCTGAGCCGCGTGTTTGAACATCGGGAGGCCTTCTCATGAGCATTCTCGTCACTGATAAACCGCGTCGCCAAAGGACGACCTGGCGCTGGCCGCTTTCCCGTCAACTGACACTGAGCATCGCGACGCTCGCTGTGCTTTTGGCGGTATGGTGGCTGGTTACCGCGCTGCACTGGATTGCTCCGCTGTTCTTACCCCCGCCAGCACTGGTATTGCACAAGCTCATCACGATAGCCGGGCCAGAAGGTTTTATGGATGCCACGCTGTGGCAGCATCTGGCAGCCAGTCTGACGCGTATTCTGATCGCTTTGCTGGCGGCGGTTATCATCGGCATCCCCGTGGGGATCGCGATGGGGCTTAGCCCGACGGTTCGCGGGATCCTCGATCCGCTGATTGAACTCTACCGCCCGATCCCACCGCTGGCTTATTTGCCGCTGATGGTTATCTGGTTTGGCATCGGCGAAACGTCGAAAATTCTGCTGATCTATCTGGCGATTTTTGCCCCAGTTGCGATGTCGGCGCTCGCTGGCGTGAAAAGTGCGCAACAGGTGCGGCTGCGAGCAGCGCAATCGCTGGGTGCGTCCAAAGCACAGATTTTATGGTTTGTGATTTTGCCCGGCGCTTTGCCGGAGATCCTGACCGGATTGCGTATCGGGCTGGGGGGGGGCTGGTCAACGCTGGTGGCGGCTGAACTGATCGCTGCTACCCGTGGTTTAGGGTTTATGGTGCAGTCCGCGGGAGAATTCCTGGCAACAGACGTCGTGCTGGCCGGTATCGCGGTGATTGCCATTATCGCTTTCGTTTTAGAGCTGGGCTTGCGCGCATTGCAGCGCCGCCTGACGCCGTGGCATGGAGAAATAGCATGAGTGAACGTCTGAGTATTACCCCGCTGGGGCCGTCTATTGGGGCGCAGGTTTCCGGGCTGGACGTGAGTCGGCCGCTCAGCGATAACCAATTTGAACAGTTGTATCACGCGGTGCTACGCCATCAGGTGGTCTTCCTGCGTGAACAGGACATTACGCCTCAGCAGCAGCGCGGGCTTGCTTTGCGCTTTGGCGATTTGCACATCCATCCGGTTTATCCGCACGCTAAAGGCGTGGAGGAAATTATCGTGCTGGATACGCATAACGATAATCCACCAGACAACGATAACTGGCATACCGACGTGACATTCATTGAGACCCCTCCGGCCGGGGCGATTCTGGCGGCTAAACAGCTGCCGGAGACGGGCGGTGATACGCTCTGGACCAGCGGTGTTGCTGCCTGTGAAGCGCTCTCTGCGCCACTGAAAGCTTTGCTGAGTGGGCTGAAGGCTGAACATGATTTCCGTAAATCCTTCCCGGAATATAAGCACCGCCATTCTGAGGAAGAGCATCAGCGCTGGCTGGATGCCGTCGCAAAACACCCGCCATTGTTGCATCCGGTGATTCGGACGCATCCGGTGACGGGCAGGCAAGCGCTGTTTGTGAATGAAGGGTTTACTACCCGCATCGTGGATGTCACCGACAAAGAGAGCGAGGCCCTGCTCGGTTTTCTGTTCGCTCACGTGACCAAACCTGAGTTTCAGGTGCGCTGGCGCTGGCAGCAAGGCGATATCGCTATTTGGGATAACCGGGTGACGCAGCATTATGCTAACGCAGACTATTTGCCGCAGCGGCGAGTCATGCACCGGGCAACCATCTTAGGCGATAAACCTTTTTATCGGGCGGGATAAGAAGAAAGGGAGACGCCCGGCAGGCTTTGTTGCCGGGCGTTAAGATCAGCGCAGAATTTTCTTCTCTGCGAGATCGAGAGCGAAGTAGCTGAAAATCAAGTCTGCGCCCGCACGTTTGATAGCACCCAGACTTTCAAGCACAACCTTCTCTTCATCTATAGCACCCGCCTGAGCGGCGAATTTAATCATCGCGTACTCGCCGCTCACCTGATAGGCGCCAATCGGCAGCTCGGTGCGCTCACGAATATCCCGCAGAATATCCAGATAGGCTCCCGCAGGCTTTACCATCAGGCAATCTGCACCCTGGGCTTCATCGAGTAACGACTCACGAATCGCTTCACGGCGGTTCAATGGGTTCATTTGATATGTCTTACGATCGCCTTTCAGCGCGGTCCCTGCGGCTTCACGGAATGGACCGTAGAAAGAAGAAGCGAATTTGGTGGAGTAGGACATGATCGCGGTATCAGTGAATCCGGCGGCATCCAGCGCCTGACGAATGGCCTGAACCTGACCGTCCATTGCCGCAGAGGGGGCGATAAAATCAGCCCCAGCCGCCGCCGCAACCACAGCTTGTTTGCCGAGGTTTAGCAGGGTTGCATCATTATCTACGCCGTGATCGCACAGCACGCCGCAGTGCCCGTGAGAGGTGTATTCGCAGAAACAGGTGTCTGACATCACAATCATTTCAGGCACAGTTTGCTTACAGATGCGGGACATGCGTGCGACCAGGCCATCTTCTTTCCAGGCGTCGCTGCCAGTGGCATCCGTGTGATGCGAAATACCGAATGTCATCACCGAACGAATGCCCGCATTGGCGATGCGCTCAATCTCGCGGGCCAGGTGTTTTTCGGGAATACGCATGACGCCAGGCATGGCTTCAATGGCTTTGAAGTCGTCAATGTCTTCTTCGACGAAGATAGGCAGCACCAGATCATTGAGGGTCAGTGATGTCTCTTCGAACATAGCGCGCAACGCAGCGGATTTGCGCAGACGGCGAGGGCGAGTGATCAAATCTGTCATGATAAGCCTGAGAGTAAGGGAACATCCGACAAGTTTACCTGAATTAAAGGCCGGATGTTTCACTATAGTGGTGGTTATGTTTAGGACTTTTCGCTGAGGTCTTAATTAGTCATTATCATTTTATCAAATGTTTCTATTTGTTCTAGTCGCGAAACTACGATCTTATTTAAGAATATTCCCTTCCTTGTATTTGTTAACTGAATTATTAATGCGAAGATTTTTAATATATAATTTGAACAGTGATATAGATCACTTATTATGGATTTATCTCTCTGGTTGCATAAATAGTCCGTATCCAAACTTTTAAAAGAGATTAATTGAACTAATGCACGGCAGGCACGCATAATTCCTCCGCAAATTAATTTTGCTTTGATGGATCAACATAATTACGTCCCTGAGGAGGGATGACGAATGCACTCGTGGAAAAATAAACTAGTCGTATCACAATTGGCCGTAGCCTGCGCATTAGCAATCGCTTCTCAGGCAAATGCAGGCACGGATGTCTCTAACAAAACGTATGAAACCTTTGTTCATCACAACGACGCGACCCATGCTGATGGCGTGTACTATCAGGGGTATGTGGGCTGGAATAACTACGGTACTAACAGCGCTTATAACGGCGATATTTACCCTGTTATTAATAATGCGGTGGTTAACGGTGTTATCTCTACCTATTATCTCGACAATGGCTTAAGCACCAATACCAACCCAAACTCGCTGACCATTAAAAACAGCACTATTCATGGGATGATTACCTCTGCATGCATGACCGATGATTGCACCAACCGGGGGACGGGTTATGTCTACGATCGCCTGGCATTAAATATCGATCATTCAACGATTGACGATAATTACGAGCACTATACCTATACGGGTAAGAATACTGACGGTACGGCAGATTCTCATGTTGTTGATGTTTATCACCTGGGTACGGCCATCACGCTGGATCAGGAAGTGGATTTGACCCTTCAGAATAACTCCCACGTTGCGGGTATTACTCTGACTCAGGGTTATGAATGGGCAGATACTGGCGATAAGACCGTCAGCACCGGCGTTGACAGCCCTGAAGTCTTTAACAACACCATCGTGGTGAAAGACTCTGTTGTAACGTCTGGCTCCTGGAGCGATGAAGGTACCACGGGCTGGTTCGGTCGTCCTGATAATGCCAGCGATTATGCGAACGACGCTGATGCAGGTATGGATGATGTGGCTCTGGCTGTTATTGCTAATCCGAATGCAGACAACGCCATGCAGACCACGGCAACCTTCAGCAACTCTACGTTGACCGGTGATGTGCTGTTCTCAAGCAACTTCGATCACAACTTCTTCCCGAACGGGGCAGACTCCTACCGTGATACCGATGCCAGCCCGGATACCAACGGTTGGGATGGCACAGATCGCCTGGATCTGACCCTGGACAACGGCAGCAAGTGGGTCGGTGCAGCGATGTCTGTGCATCGGGTTGATACCAACGGCGACGGCGTGGTCGATAGCTTCGCAGCAGGTACCGAAGCGACTGCAAACCTGTATGACATTAAAGCAAACAGCCTGTGGCCAAACTCCACTTACGGTGTGAATAATGCAGATACCGCGTTTGACGAAGCGGCTCACGTGGCGGGTAACCAGGTTTACCAGAGCGGCCTGTTTAACGTGATTCTGGATCACGGCTCAGAGTGGGATACCCGTAAAACGTCCCTGATTGATACGCTGGCCGTGAAAAACGCTTCTCGGGTTAACGTTGAGAACTCCAGTCTGGTTTCTGACAGCATCACCCTGAGCAATGCGTCGTCAATGAACATCGGCGACCAGGGCTTGGTTGCGGCAGACAGCATCAATCTGAACAGCTACGCCACCCTGACGCTGACGGAAGAGCTGGGCGAACTGTATGCCAACACTATCAATGTTGACGGCAACGCGCAGCTGAACCTGGGCCTGGGTCAGGTTGACACCGCTAATCTGAAACTGACCAACGGCGGGACTTTCAACATCGGCAGCCGTGATTATGTCCTGAACGGCGCCATGATCAACGGTCATACTAACGACCCGTCTAAATCTAACTACGGTTACGGTGTCGTTGCGGCTAACTCTGATGGTCACCTGGCCGTCAATGGTGACGTCGCGGGTAACTACAAGGTTCGTATTGATAATGCGACCGGTGCGGGCTCTGTTGCTGATTACAAAGGCAACGAAATTGTCCGTGTTTACGATAACAATAAGGCTACCGCCGCCACCTTCTCTGCCGGGAACGAAGCTGACCTGGGGGCTTACTCCTGGCGAGCTAAGCAGGTTGGCGACACCGTTGTGCTGGAGCAGCGCGAGCTGACCGACTATGCCAACATGGCGCTGAGCATTCCTTCTGCCAACACCAACATCTGGAACGTGCAGCAGGATACGCTGGGCAACCGTCTGACCAACGCTCGTCATGGTCTGGTTGACGACGGCGGCGTGTGGGTAAACTACTTCGGCGGCAACTTTGATGGCAACAACGGCGTGATCAATTATGGTCAGGACGTTAGCGGCATCATGGTCGGACTGGATGCGCAGATTGATGGCAACTACGTCAAGTGGATCGTCGGTGGTGCAGCAGGCTTCGCGAAGGGTGACGTCAGCGACCGTACGGGTCAGGTTGACCAGGACAGCCAGTCTGCCTACCTCTACTCTTCTGCTCGCTGGGCTAACGATGTCTTCCTTGATGGCAACCTGAGCTACAGCCGCTTCAGCAATGACCTCTCTGCCACCATGAGCAATGGTCAGTATGTTGATGGCGACACCACCAACGACGCATGGGGCTTCGGTCTGAAGCTGGGCTACGACTGGAAATACAACGCTGCGGGCTACGTAACCCCTTATGCGGCAATTTCTGGCCTGTTCCAGTCTGGCGATGACTATCGTCTCAGCAACGACATGCGAGTAGACGGTCAGTCTTACGACAGCATGCGTTATGAGCTGGGTGTGGACACCGGTTACACCTTCACTTACAGCGAAGATCAGGCTCTGACGCCATACTTCAAACTGGCTTACGTCTATGACGACGCGGGTAACGATGCTCACGTCAACGGAGACAACATCAACAACGGTGTTAAAGGTTCTGCCGTTCGCGTGGGTGCCGGTGCTGAGTTCAACTTCACTAAGAAGTTCAGCGCATACACCGATGCCAGCTACCTGGGTGGCGGCGACGTCGACCAGAACTGGGGTGCTAACGTCGGTGTGAAATACACCTGGTAATCGCTTAAAGGACAAAAGCAGGGAATTCGTTCTCTGCTTTTTTAACAAGGAACTGACACAGGAAGTGGCGTCGTATGTTTGCTGTAAAACCCTTGCCCGCTTTTGCTGTGCTTGATAAGGCTTTTTCACCGGGCACAGCACCAATCACACTTGCAACCTCTGAGACGCTGATCCTGAACACGGAGTCACCCAAAGTGACGATCGTTCGCCAGGGGATCATTAAAATCGATCGTACTCAGGAAGCGCTTCTGGTTTCCATTTCTCCCTCTCCAGTGATCATCGATTTACCGGGCGTGCACCTGACCGGTCGTGAGACCTACCAGATCACCGCGCTGACCCCCTGCGAGATTTATCAGCTGGATGTGGCAGAATGCATGGCGATACTGGATAAGCAGCAGCTGTGGCGCGAAGCTTTTGAGTGGGTGAGTTGGCTGTATCGGGATCTTGAGCAGCGGGATGTTCACCTGATCGGTAAGAGCTCCTACAGCCAGATCAGAGCAACGTTACAGCACATGTCGCGCTGGGATACCGCGCTGCGAGCCAAAATTGGCGTCATGAACTATATCCAGCAGCGTACTCATATTTCGCGTTCTGTCATTGCGGAAGTACTGGCGGCATTGCGGGCAGGAAAATATATCGAAATGGATAAGGGCAAACTCGTCACTGTGCATCGTTTGCCCCTGGAGTATTAAAATCAGGACGCAGGAACGACCAATGGTTTGTTACCGCTCAGCTCTGTCACCAGATCGTTGACCCCATCACTCATGTTCACGAAACGGGTGAGAGGGGAACGAGTCACAACGACAAATGCGCCAACGTTATGCTGCGGGATCATCGCCATATAGGTAATGAAACCGCCACCTCCACCGGTTTTTTGAATAATGCCGGGACGACCATTTTTCGGGGCCATATAAACCCATCCCAGGCCCAGCGCATCTGCTTTTCCAGGCACATCCATCCCAATGACTTTGGTCAACTGACTACGTTGATAAATCAACGTTTGCATTCTGTCGGCCTGCTGGTTACGCGTATAAAAATCAGAGGAAAGGAACTGCTGCATCCAGCGCATCATATCGCCCGGAGTGGAATAGACGCCGCCGCTGCCAATGGCTGCAAGCGTATTATCGCAAGGGCTGGCCCCTTTCTCGGCAACCATCAGACGCTGACACTGATCGGGTGACGGCGTAAAGGTGGTGTCTTTCATGCCTAACGGGCGGGTGATCTGCTCTTCAAACAGTTGAGGATACGGTTTCCCTGCCGCTTTACTCAACGCATCGGCCAATAAATCAAACGCCAGGTTTGAATACGCCGCCTGCGATCCTGGTGTGGTTTTCAGCGTGGCGGTGCTGAGCCAGCTCCAGCGCTGACTATAGGTCGGCCAGACAAACACCGGACGGTGCGCCGCGCCGCCAGGTTGCTCACGTGGCAGGCTGCTGGTATGTGTGGCAAGGTTCACCAGCGTGATCGGCGTTCCCTGATACGTAGGCACTTTGGCACCCGGCGGTGCATACTTGCTCAGCGGATCGTTGAGTTTAACCACCCCCTGATCGAGCATTTTCACCAGCATCTCGCTGGTCATCAGCTTGCTTAAGGACGCAATACGAATCACCGAATCCAGTTGTGGATGCACGTTGCTGCCTGGACGGGTTTCGCCGAAGCTGCGAAAGACGCGCTGGTTGCCGTCAATCACAACAAGCGCCATGCCCGTCGCACCACTGCCGTAATAAATGTGGTTGGCGTAACGGTCGACGATATCTGAGGCGAAAACCGGATCCGGAGAAGTTTGAGCGGCCTGGGCCACTGGCAGCGAAGCAGCACACAGCGCTGCAATAAAAAGCAGACTACGTTTCAAGGAAAGCATCCGTGAAGTGAAAGGGAAGGTTAATGCTTATTAAAACGATAATACGGCCGCTTGCAAAGCGCCTTGAGTCCGGTTTTGCGTAAGAAAAACGTAACGACGGGTAAATATGACGATTTTTCTGCACGCCTTTACGTGCTTTTGTGAACTCGCGCGTATGATACTCTCAATCTTCACAGTCAGTTACGGAGCAAATGATGTCAGAGAAACGCGTTGTGATGGTGATTGATATGCAAAATGGCGTCTTCGCGACCCCCCGCCGCCAACGGCAGGAATGTGTCGCCAGAATCAACCGTTTAATTGGCGCAGCCGACAGCGTTATCTTTATTCAACACGCCGAAGATGGCGGGCTGGAAGAGGGGAGTGAGGGGTTTGCTTTATTGTCAGAACTTGAGCAGCCAGCCGATGCGCTTTATGTCACCAAAACGGCCTGTGATGCGTTCTACCAAACCCAGCTTGAGCGAGTACTGGCTGAGAACAGTATCAGCCAATTTGTCATATGCGGCTGTGCGACAGATTACTGTGTGGACACCACGCTGAAAATCGGAGCAAGTAAGGGTTACGCTATCACTGTTGCAGAGGATGCCCATACCACCGCTAATCGCCCGGCGGCACAGGCCGAAACGTTAATTGCTCATTACAACGAAGTCTGGCGCACATTAACCGTACCGGGCAATCCGGTGAGCGTGAAACCCGTCGAAACAATTGTTGCGCAATGGCAAGCGAACTAAGCTTTTCCCCGTAGGTCAGAGGGTAAGTCCAGGTACAGCATCACCTTTTGTCGCGGTGAATGCCGCACGCTTTTTATGGAACACAGCAACGTCAAAACGATAAGAAATCAGCAGGAGAGCAGTTATGTTTAAGTCTTTTTTCCCAAAGCCGGGGCCTTTTTTTCTCTCGGCTGCCCTTTGGGCACTGATCGCGGTGATTTTTTGGCAGGTGGATGGCGGTAAATGGCTGCTTCATCTGGCTGGCGCATCGGGGGATGTTCCTGTCAGCGCGGCCCGATTCTGGTCGCTCGATTACCTGGTGTTTTACGCCTATTACGCGTTCTGCGTGTTCGCTTTTGCCCTGTTCTGGTTCATGTATAGCCCACACCGTTGGCAATACTGGTCGATTCTGGGCACCTCGCTGATTATCTTCGTGACGTGGTTTTTGGTAGAAGTCGGTGTGGCGGTTAACGCCTGGTATGCGCCATTCTACGACCTCATTCAGACGGCGCTCTCTTCACCTCACAAAGTGACTATCGGCCAGTTCTATCATGAAGTCGGCGTCTTCCTCGGGATTGCTTTAATCGCTGTTGTGATCGGGGTGATGAACAACTTCTTCGTCAGTCACTATGTGTTCCGCTGGCGTACCGCGATGAACGAACACTACATGGCTAACTGGCAGCACTTGCGCCATATCGAAGGTGCCGCGCAGCGTGTGCAGGAAGATACCATGCGCTTTGCCTCTACCCTTGAGGACATGGGCGTCAGTTTCATCAATGCCATCATGACCCTGATTGCCTTCCTGCCGGTGCTGGTGACGCTGTCTGCGCATGTGCCTGACTTGCCAATCATTGGGCATCTGCCTTATGGGCTGGTGATTGCGGCGATTGTCTGGTCGCTGATGGGAACAGGGATGCTGGCGGTGGTCGGGATTAAACTGCCGGGCCTGCAATTCAAAAACCAACGTGTTGAAGCGGCCTACCGTAAAGAGTTGGTCTATGGCGAAGATGATGCATCACGTGCCACACCGCCGACCGTTCGTGAGCTGTTCAGCGCCGTGCGTCATAACTATTTCCGCCTGTATTTCCACTACATGTATTTCAACATTGCACGCATTCTCTATCTGCAGGTCGACAATGTTTTCGGCTTGTTCCTGCTGTTTCCGTCGATTGTTGCAGGTACCATCACGCTCGGTCTGATGACACAGATAACCAACGTTTTTGGCCAGGTTCGCGGCTCATTCCAGTACCTGATCAGTTCCTGGACGACGCTGGTCGAACTGATGTCTATCTACAAACGTCTGCGCAGTTTTGAACGCGAGCTCGACAACGCACCTGAGCAGGAAGTGACACAAACATTTAGCTAAGACAGGGATGCCCAATGGCGACAGCCGCAACACGTAAGGTTTCAGCTTCACTCACTCTGGTTGCCAGTATGATTTTGGCTGGATGTTCCAGCAAGCCTGCGGAGCTTAAACCCGGTGAAAAACCCGTGGATGTCGCCACTGTGGTGAAGCAAAAAATGCCCGCCAGCGTGAAGAACAGGGACGTCTGGGCGCAAAGCATCGCGAAAGCCTTTGAGAGTCAAAAACTGGCACCGACAGAAGAAAATGTCTGCTCGGTGCTGGCTGTCGCGCAACAGGAATCCAACTATCAGGCCGACCCTGCGGTTCCGGGGTTGAGTAAGATCGCCTGGCAGGAGATAGACCGACGTGCCCAGAATATGCACGTGCCTGTCTTCCTGGTCCACACGGCGCTGAAAATCAAATCACCCAATGGCAAAACCTACAGCGAGCGGCTGGATACCGTCCAGACCGAGAAGCAGCTAAGCGCAATCTTCGATGACTTCATCGACATGGTACCCATGGGACAAACGCTGTTCGGTTCGTTAAACCCTGTTCATACCGGTGGCCCAATGCAGGTCAGCATTGCTTTTTCTCAGGCTCATGAGGGTGGATATCCCTGGAAAATGGAAGGCACTGTCCGTCAGGAAGTGTTCACTCTGCGAGGCGGACTGTGGTTCGGAACCTACCATCTGCTGAATTATCCGGCCAGCTACACGGCTCCGCTGTATCGATTTGCAGACTTTAATGCCGGTTGGTACGCCAGTCGAAATGCTGCCTTCCAGAATGCCGTCAGCAAGGCCAGTGGGGTAAAACTGGCCCTCGATGGCGATTTGATCCGCTATGACAGCGATAATGCAGGGAAAACAGAACTGGCCGTCCGTAAACTGGCGAGTAAGCTTTCGATGAGCGACAGTGATATCCATCGCCAGTTACAAAAAGGGGATAGTCAGGATTTTGAAAGTACGGCGCTCTATAAAGGCGTGTATAAACTGGCAGAAGCGAAAGTCGGTAAACCGTTAGCGCGAGAAATGTTGCCAGGGATCCAGCTCGAAAGCCCGAAAATTACCCGCAATTTAACCACTGCCTGGTTTGCAAAACGAGTGGATGAGCGTCGGGCGAAATGCATGGCGCTCGGTCAGAAGTAGTGTCTCCAGCGTAATACAAGGGCCAGAACACCCAATATTGCGCAACCCGCAAGGAAGGGGACCAGGCCAAACAAGGTGCCGACGGCAATCCCCATTTCAACGCGAGGGCGACCGCTATCCTGAATTTGCATCAGATGCTCGAAGACGCCCGGCGCATGGACCACCAGGTTTAACACCTGCGCACCGGCCCAGAAGCACAGCAGAACGAACAGCGCATAAGCGATATTCCCCTTCGTGGAGGGGGCTCTTCCTTTCCCGGCAATAATAGATTTTGAGAATGTGAAATCAGCCATGAGAACCTCCTGAGACTGCTTAGCGCCAATCCTGTCAGACCTTGTTATATGCTGGCCTGAGCCAGAATTAGTGGATAAGTTTGACAGGGGATCGCCGTTGTCAATATCAGATTCGTGGTAATTTCACTCAGGGAAGTGTCCTAAAGTTGGCTTTTACGCTCTGCGTCACAAAGTCTTCCCTTAAGTGAAATCGGTGCATGTTAAGAATTTGCTAAGCGTCACGCAGACGCTGTCACAGGAATGTGCGAGGATAGGGTTTTCACTTGCGGAGTTGTTATGAAACTGCCTGATAAAATTCGCCGCGACTGGCATTACTATGCCTTTGCCATTGGCCTGATTTTTATTCTTAACGGCGTGGTCGGGCTGTTAGGTTTTGAAGCTAAAGGGTGGCAAACCTATGCGGTAGGTCTGGTGACCTGGGTGATCAGCTTCTGGCTGGCGGGGCTGGTGATACGCCGTCGTCCGGTCGATATCGAAGAAGAAAAAAGCTCTGAAGCCTGATCGGGCACCCCATCAGGATGCCCGACCAATAACCGCTATCCGTTCATCGAGGTTTTCAGCGCCAGATTGGTTTGATGGCGCTCCATCGCAAGTTCAATCAGGCAAGTGATAAGGCTGGTGTAATCCAGACCGCTCGCCTGCCACAGTTTCGGGTACATGCTGATATTGGTGAAGCCCGGCAGCGTATTGATTTCGTTGATCACCACTTCATTTTCCGCTGTCAGGAAAACATCCACGCGCGCCATGCCACTGCAGCCCAGCGCCTGGTACGCTTCAACGGCAACCTGGCGAATCTTGTCGTTAGTGGCAGGATCGATAGCCGCAGGCACCACCACTTTCGCGCCATTGTCATCGATATATTTGGTGTCGTAGGCATAAAACTCGCTGTTAAGCACAATTTCGCCACAGGTACTGGCCTGGGGTTCGTCGTTGCCCAGCACCGCACATTCAATTTCTCTCCCGACGATCCCCGTTTCGACCACGACTTTATGGTCAAACTCAAACGCCAGCGCAACGGCGCGCTCGTACTCTTCTGCGGTTTTGACTTTACTGACGCCAACTGATGAGCCCTGGTTAGCAGGTTTAACAAACAGCGGTAAGCCGAGCTTTTCCTTCACTTGCGCAAAAGCGTGGCTGTTGCGGTTTGAACGCGTGAGAGTGACGAACGGGGCAATCGCCAGACCTGCGTCTCGCAGCAAGCGTTTAGTGACGTCTTTGTCCATGCAGGCCGCAGAGCTCAACACATCTGACCCGACGAAAGGCAGATTCGCCATTCGCAACATGCCCTGAAGGGAGCCGTCTTCTCCAAGCGTGCCGTGAACAATGGGGAAAATCACATCAATGGCAGCCAGCGGTTCACCGCCTTCAGCATTGATAAACTGCTGGGTGGTTTTACCCGGGATTTGCGCCAACGTTATCTCTGACGGGCGAAGGGCGATTCGGGCCGGATCCTGAGGATTGAGCAGATAGTTGCTGGCATCGTTAACGTGCCATTGCCCTTGTTTATCTATCCCCAGCAGCACCACATCGAAACGTGTTTTATCCATCGCTTCAACAATGTTTTTGGCTGACTGTAAAGAGACTTCATGCTCAGCAGACTTACCACCAAAAACGATCCCAACCCGCAACTTAGCCATTTCTGTACCCATCCGAAAAAACACAAAGCCGATACCATAGCACGCCGACCAGTGGCTTGTGCAAAATCCTGGATGTCCTGTACGGCTTTCAGAATGTCGAAAGAGAGTGAGCATAACCCTCTGCGGAAGAGGAGATTCTTCGTGATATTGGTCACACAAATGTGTATTGAGAAGATAAATGTCTGAACTCATTCACAGCGCACCTCTCGCCGAACAGGCTGAACGGCATCTTGCTATGCTGGTCGATACATACCAAAAATGAATGATTACGTGTAGTTATGGAATCCTGGAGAATAAACCTCATTTCCGTCTGGTTTGGCTGCTTTTTCACCGGCCTTGCTATCAGCCAGATCCTGCCTTTTCTGCCGCTGTATGTTTCCCAGCTGGGCGTGACTTCGCATGAAGCCTTATCGATGTGGTCCGGGTTAACGTTCAGCGTGACGTTCCTGGTCTCTGCCATTGTGTCGCCGATGTGGGGCAGTCTGGCCGATCGTAAAGGGCGTAAGCTCATGCTGCTTCGCGCCTCCCTTGGGATGGCGATAGCCATTCTGCTGCAGGCTTTTGCCACCAACGTCTGGCAGCTGTTTATCCTGCGCGCCATTATGGGCCTGACCTCGGGCTATATTCCTAACGCCATGGCGCTGGTGGCTTCGCAGGTTCCAAGAGAGCGCAGTGGCTGGGCGTTAAGCACATTATCGACAGCACAAATCAGCGGGGTCATTGGTGGCCCGCTGCTGGGGGGCTTTCTCGCCGATCATGTGGGCTTACGCGCCGTGTTTTTTATCACCGCAATATTGCTGACCGTCAGTTTTCTGGTGACGTTATTCCTGATTAAAGAAGGTGCACGTCCGCAAATAAGCAAGGCTGATCGGCTAAGTGGAAAGGCAGTATTTGCTTCGCTCACCTACCCGGGTCTGGTGATCAGTCTGTTTTTCACCACCATGGTGATTCAGCTCTGTAATGGTTCCATCGGGCCCATCCTCGCGCTGTTTATCAAATCGATGGCACCGGAAAGCAACAATATCGCGTTTTTAGCCGGGATGATCGCGGCGGTTCCTGGGGTTTCGGCGCTGATTTCGGCTCCACGTTTAGGCAAGCTTGGCGACCGTATCGGGACTCAGCGCATCCTGCTGGCCACTCTTTTCTGCGCCGTGGTGATGTTTTTTGCGATGTCATTTGTCACCACGCCGTTCCAGTTGGGCGTGCTGCGTTTTCTGCTTGGGTTTGCCGATGGTGCAATGCTGCAAGCGGTACAAACACTGCTGTTGAAATATTCCAGCGATCAGGTCACCGGCCGCATCTTCGGATATAACCAGTCCTTTATGTATCTTGGTAATGTCGCCGGGCCGCTGATTGGGGCATCCGTCTCTGCGATGGCGGGATTCCGCTGGGTATTTGTCGCCACGGCCATTGTCGTGCTGATTAATTTCGTTCAGTTAGCAATAATGCTCCGCCGTCGCCAACAATAAACCTGATTTATCCACCTAATTCGCAAGGGGTAGAGTATGAAATATTCTCCCCTTCACATTTTAGTCATAATTCCTTGAGAGAAACGTTTCGCTACCAATTCAATTTGCATTATTTGGAATTTATAAAATAATTCTTATACCGACTATGCATTAGGGATCATCAGTGCTACCGTCTCAGGCATTCTCATAAGGAAGTCTCGCTATGAAAAATCTGATTGCAGAATTGTTGGTTAAGCTTGCGGAAAAGGAAGAAGAATCAAAGGAGTTAGTGGTTCAGGTTGAAGCGCTGGAAATAGTCGTTACGGCGCTATTGCGTCATATGCGACAGTCGGAACAACAGGCTCTGATTACCGATATTGAGGCGGCATTAGACGAAGCTAAACCGCAATCTCAGGTGCCTGACCGCGATGCGGAATTATTAAATCAATATATAAAAAAGCTATTACGGCATCCGCGTAGTTAAGGCGAGTGCCGAATTCAGGAGCGACGATTGCCGTTTTATCGTCGCTGATAAAGTATTAATACCTTCCCGTCCAGACGCGTGATATCACTCTTTTTTCCCCGTGATGTGGTTTTTTTCGTTTAAACGACCAGACTTACTGAGATCCCCTCACAGAAGGATGGTGCAATGAAAATAACATTACTGGTGACTCTACTGTTCGGTCTGGTGTTTCTCACAACGGTGGGAGCAGCGGAAAAAACAATGACCCCGCAACAGCAGCGAATGACGACCTGTAACCAGCAGGCAACGGCTAAAACGCTGAAGGGGGATGCAAGAAAAACCTATATGAGTGACTGCCTGAAAAACAGCAGCTCAAAGCCTGCAGAGAAAAGCATGACCCCGCAGCAGCAAAAAATGGGCGAGTGTAATGCCACTGCGACTCAGCAATCGCTGAAAGGTGACGATCGTAAGAAATTCATGAGCGCCTGCCTGAAAAAAACGGGGTAACACTGGCGCAAATAAAACGGGTGAACCGTCTTCCGGCTCACCCGCTGTTGTCAGGCTTTACTGAGCTTCTCTGATTTTTCCATGCAGCTGACCATGGCTTCAATCACGGCAGAACGAAAACCTTTCTCTTCCAGCACGCGAACGGCTTCAATCGTCGTGCCGCCCGGTGAGCAAACCATATCTTTCAGTTCACCCGGATGGATCCCGGTTTCCAGCACCATTTTGGCTGAACCCATCACCGCTTGTGCCGCGAATTTATACGCCTGCGCACGTGGCATGCCGCCCAGTACTGCAGCATCAGCCATCGCTTCAATAAACATAAACACGTACGCTGGCGCGGAGCCGCTAACACCGACAACCGGGTGGATCATCGGTTCGGCAATGACTTCGGCTTCGCCAAAGCAGCGGAAAATAGTCAGCACATCGGCCGTATCTTCACTGGTGACCAGCGCGTTTGGCGTGACGGAGGTCATCCCGGCATTGACCAGCGACGGGGTGTTTGGCATCGCGCGAACGATTTTGCGGTCATGCCCCAGCGCACGGGCGAGCTGGTCGAGCGTCACGCCTGCCGCGATGGACACCACCAGCGTTTCTTTATTGAAGCTGGAGGCCACTTCGCTCAGCACTTTGGTCATGATCGCGGGTTTCACCGCACCGAAGACGATATCGGCGATTTGCGCCACTTCCTGCGCGCTCTGTGCCGCGTTAATGCCATACTTCTCTTGCAGGGCGGCGACTTTATCCGGCGAGGGCGTATAGACCCAAATCTGGCCAGGCTGCACTTGCCCACTGGCGATCAGCCCACCAAGAATGGCCTTACCCATATTACCGCAGCCGATGAATCCGATTTTCTTATCCATTCTGTCTCTCCCTCAGCGTTTTTTTGATAATGCGTATTAGCTTATCATCTTGTGGCTATGCCGACAGGGGAAAGCAGGCGACAATAGCGCAGTTATTTATTACAGGAGTGAATATGTCGATTTGGGTGGATGCCGACGCGTGTCCGAATGTGATTAAAGAAATCCTGTTTCGCGCAGCAGACAGAACGCAAACGCAGGTGACGCTCGTCGCCAACCAGAACCTGCGCGTGCCGCCGTCGCGCTTCATTCGCGCATTGCGTGTGCCTGCGGGCTTCGATGTGGCGGATAACGAAATTGTTCGCCAGTGCCAGCCGGGCGATCTGGTTATCACCGCCGACATTCCTCTGGCGGCCGAAGTGTTAGCCAAAGGCGGCGCAGCGCTCAACCCTCGCGGCGAGCGCTACAGTGAAGCGACCATTCGTGAAAGGCTCACCATGCGTGATTTTATGGATACGCTGCGGGCCAGCGGCATTCAGACCGGTGGCCCCGACAGCCTGTCGCAGCGCGACAGACAGCAATTTGCGGCGGAGCTCGATAAGTGGCTGCTGGCGGTACAGCGCGGGCAGAACTAAACCCAGCTGTCGTCGTCGCTACTGAAATCATCGTTGCTGAAATCGTCGCTATTCCAGCTGTCATTATCCTGGTTGTTGGCGTACTCGGTGCTGCCGTCATCAGGTAAAAACGGCGTGTCGGCGGCCTGGCTTATATTGTCAGCCGCAGGTACAGGCGGTTCCTCAATAATATTGACGATTTCCTGTGGGTGCGTGCCGGAGAACATGTTCATCAGCATATTACCCAACACAACGCCGCCGGCGACACCCGCCGCAGTTTGCAGCGCGCCTGCCATAAAGCCACCTCCGTTGCGGCCCGCGGCATAGTTTTGCATCTGAGGTGCAGATGAAGGTTGGCCGTAGTTTTGTGCGGCAGGGATAGGGTTGTTGACATGAGGTTGCGCTGAGCCACTGCCAAACAAACCGGCAAGAAAGCCGCCGCTGCTTTGTCTTGCTGAGCGCAGCTGGCTAACTTCATTTTCCAGCGCCTGAACGCGCTCATGCAGCTGTTTAACGGCTGCTTCCTGAATAAGAATGGTCTGCGCCATGTAGTAGGGAGCAGCCGGCTGCGCCTGGATATGTTGCGCAATCACGCTCTCGGCGTTAGCATCGCGCGGCGAACTTTGCTCTTCGGCTTGTTTCAGGCGAGAGAAAAGTCCATCGATAAGGCGTTGTTCTTCAGATTGCATGGGGAAGTCCTCAGTCATACGAATGCCGTACGACATAGTTTGTCTGAAACATTCATACTGTAAATATGCGCTACGTAAAGCTGTGCACAGATGTGTTACCTTTTGCACCTGCTCAGGGTTGTCAAAAGGCCGTGCTTTCATGTAAGGTTGCCGCAACACTCGATGACACTATTTCTTTACACCCTCATGATTTCCAGACCCCTTAATTCCCGGCAAAGAGATTGACGGATTATCAGGGTTGTAACTATTAATTTACACTTACTTGCGTACTAGTTTGATGGTATTCTTTTTCGCTCACACGCACAGCCTGCATTGCTGCAGTACCAGGGGGATTTCCAGGTGACAACAGAGCCTATTTTTCTTATCGGCGCCCGTGGCTGCGGAAAAACAACAGTCGGACAAAAGCTGGCGCAGGCCTGTCAGTTTGATTTTCTCGATACCGATCAGATCCTTCAGCAACGTGAAGGCAGAACCATTGCCGATATCGTGGCGAAAGAGGGCTGGCCCGCCTTTCGCAGCCGTGAAACACAAACGCTGCAATCGGTCACCGCGCCCCAGTCGGTTATTGCCACGGGTGGCGGCATCATTCTGGCTCCCGTGAACCGCGAGTTTCTGCGTAAAAACGGCATCGTTATCTATCTGAAAGCGCCTGTGGCGGTCCTTGCAGGTCGTCTTGAAGCGTTTCCGGAAGAATCCCAACGCCCCACGTTAACCGGCAAACCGATCAGCGAAGAGGTCAGGGAAATTTTAGCCCAACGCGATGCGCTGTATCGTGAAACCGCGCATCACATTGTCGATGCCGCCTGCGATCCTGACGATGTCGTTGCGCAAATTCTGGCCGCCATCAACTCGCCAGCAGCGGCCTGCATTCAGGCAAACTCGGCAACGGCGGGCTAACGCCTATACTTAAAGCTCTGACCCAAAAGAGGAAGAGCTATGCCGACTAATCCCCCGTATCCAAGACAAGCCCGGATTGTAGCCGTAGAAAAAGGCGAGCCGGGCCGCAGCCTGACCTGGTACGAGCTGCGTGCCGACCACCCCAAACCTGATTCGCTGATCAGCGAGCATCCGACTGAGGCTGAAGCCATCGATGCCAAACGTCGTTACGAAGACCCCGGCAAGTCCTGAATCCGGCCTTCCCGTTGCGCAACGCCTGCCTTGAGTGGGCGTAAATCACACTTTTTAGCTAAACTCTTTGTTAATAAAACGTTAACCTCAAGATATTACTGGAGTGTGTCGGCGTCTTCTGGAATCTTTACAAACTTCGCTGGAGCGTAGCTGCTACGCTTCTGAACGGTTGAATTTTTAGCCATCCAGGGGGCTGTCATCAAGTCGTAAGCCTGTGTTGAAGCAGTGGTTGCAGTGATAAAAGGTAAATAACATGAGTGCGACTTTAGCGATTCTTACCCTCGGCGTGGTTCCGTTGCGTGAGGTGTTGCCGCTATTAACAGAGCACATCAGGGAAGATCAGATAACCCACGTGAGTTTGCTGGGGAGAATGACTCGTGAAGCCGTCATGGACGCGTACGCGGTGAGTCCCGGAGACGATGTTCTTATTGCCCTCCTCAATGATAATCGCAGGGTGGAAGTCTCCCGTCAGAAGGTTGAACGCGACCTCCAGGCGCTGGTTGAGGTGCTCGATAATCAGGATTATGACGTTATTCTGCTGATGAGCACGGCACCCATTAGCGGCCTGGTCGCCCGCAAAGCGATACTTATCGAACCGCAACGAATTATCCCGCCATTAGTGAATTCCATTGTCGACGGCCATCAGGTCGGGGTGATTGTGCCGATCCCTGAGCTAATGAAAAACCAGCGGGTCAAATGGGAAGTTTTGCAAAACTCCCCGCACTACGCCCTGGCGAATCCCATTCAAGGCAGCGATGATGAATTGATCTCCGCCGGAAAAAAGCTGATGGGCGAGGGGGCCGATGTCCTGATGCTGGACTGTCTGGGCTTCCATCAACATCACCGCGACATTCTGCAAAAAGCGCTGGATGTGCCTGTGTTATTGTCGAATGTGCTGGTGGCTCGCCTGGCGGCGGAACTGCTGGTCTGACGGATTTTTTGCGTGACAGTCCGCTGTCACGCCCCCTATATTGGGTGGAACACAACAATGAAACCAATAAGGGTCAGTTATGCTTCAAAGCAATGAATACTTTGACGGAAAAGTGAAGTCCATCGGGTTTACCAGCAGCAGCACTGGCCGCGCCAGCGTGGGTGTTATGGCAGAAGGGGAATACACTTTTGGCACCGCGCAGCCGGAAGAGATGACCGTGGTCAGCGGCTCGCTGAACGTCTTACAGGCGGGTGAAACAGAATGGAAAACCTACACCGCCGGGCAGGTTTTCAATGTGCCGGGCCACAGTGAATTTCATCTTCAGGTCGCAGAGCCAACTTCTTATCTCTGCCGCTACCTGTAAATAAAAAAGCCTTCCTCACGGAAGGCTTCAGACTGCTGACAAAGAAGGAAAAAGCGTGGTTTTTCCTTCTTTGTGGTTATCAGCCGAAAATCAATGAATTGATTTTCCTTGTTTCTTATTAGGCACCCTATGACAAATCTTCATTCTTTAGAGGTTTGCCATCACTCTCAAGCCTTCCTCACGGAAGGCTTTTTACTCAGCGCTGGGCTTCGCCGCCCAGGCCTTCAACCAGTTGGGCAATCAAGGTTGCCAGCTCACCGGTCATCAGGATAAAGTCAGCGTCAAAGCGCTGATCGTAATTTTCCCGCTCGATATCTTCGTTCTGATCGCGCAGTTCGTCGCAGAACTTCAGACGCTTAATGGACGCATCTTCGCAAACCATAAACTGAATGCGCTGCTGCCAGTCCAGAGCCAGTTTCGTCACCACTTTACCCGCTTCGATATGCACGGCGATTTCGTCGCTGACCAGCTCCTGCTTCTTGGCTCGGATAACGCCACCGTCTTCCAGAATGGCTTTCAGCTCCGCTTCATCCAGCAGCTGGAAGCCCTGTGCGACAGTGCCGGAGCGAACCCACTCGGTCAGCGTAAGCTCAATAGGGTTTTCCAGCGCCAGCGGAACCACCGGCAGCGATCCAAGCGTTTTACGCAGCAGCGCGAGCGTGTCTTCACCTTTCTTCGCACTGGCGCAATCCACCATGATCAGCCCGTTTACGGTGTCGATCCACAGCATCGTCTGGCTGAAACGGCTGAAAGCGCGTGGCAGAAGGGAGTGCAGCACTTCATCCTTCAGGGAGTCTTTCTCGGTCTTTTTAAGCTTGCGACCCTGATCGGCTTCCAGTTTCAGAATTTTTGCTTCGAGTGCCTGTTTGATAACCGGCGCGGGAATAATTTTTTCTTCCTTGCGGGCGCAAACCAGAATCTGACCGTTCGCTTCGTGCGTGAACGCGTCACTGTGCGAGCCCATAGGCGAAACCCAACCGGTTTTCGCCATGTCCTGACTGCCGCAGGGGGTAAACGCCAGCGCGGCTAACTGTTTTTCCATCTCATCGGCGCGCAAAGAAATGTCGCGGCTAAGACGGTAAACCATTAAATTTTTGAACCACAGCATGATAATTTCCACGGCTTTGTCGTTAAATCCAGGGCGCATGATAGCGAATTGTCGCTATGCTTGCATTGTTAATCAGGAACGGGAGAGGTATCGGTGCGTATAGGAATTGATCTGGGTGGCACAAAAACAGAGGTCATCGCGCTCAGCGATCGAGGCGAGCAGTTGTTCCGTCATCGTCTGCCGACTCCGCGCGACGATTATCAGCAAACAATAGAAACGATAGCTTCGCTTGTGGCCATGGCTGAAAAAGAAACGGGGCAGACGGGCACAGTGGGCATGGGCATTCCCGGCTCCATTTCGCCTTATACCGGCGTGGTGAAGAACGCTAACTCGACATGGCTTAACGGTCAGCCTTTCGATAAAGATTTAAGCAAGCGCCTCAATCGAGAAGTACGGCTGGCGAATGATGCTAACTGCCTGGCGGTTTCCGAGGCCATTGATGGCGCAGCGGCCGGAGCACAAACCGTTTTTGCTGTGATTATTGGCACCGGCTGCGGCGCAGGCGTGGCACTCGGTGGCCGGGCGCACATTGGCGGAAACGGCACAGCAGGTGAGTGGGGGCATAACCCCTTACCCTGGATGGACGAAGACGAACTGCGCTATCGCGAAGAAGTGCCGTGCTATTGCGGGAAACAAGGCTGTATTGAAACCTTCATCTCTGGCACGGGCTTTGCGACAGATTACCATCGCCTTAGCGGCAAACCGCTGAAAGGCAATGAGATCATGCGTCTGGTTGAGGAACAGGATGCGGTGGCGGAACTGGCTTTAAGTCGCTATGAGCTGCGTCTGGCAAAATCGCTGGCACACGTGGTGAATATTCTGGATCCGGACGTCTTCGTTCTGGGCGGCGGCATGAGCAACGTCGAACGGTTGTACAAAACGGTTCCCGGTCTGGTGAAGAATTTTGTGTTTGGCGGTGAATGTGAAACGCCGATTCGCAAAGCGGTTCACGGTGATTCCAGCGGCGTACGCGGCGCGGCCTGGTTGTGGCCGCTGTAATTTGAACGCCCCTGAAAAGGGGCGATCCTCAAAGTGATGAAAACGCCGGATCCGGTTTTTGTTTCAGGCGCGCATACAGCAACAGTGACGACATGGCGAAAAAGGAGAGCAGCGCCGCAGGCAGCGCCACATAGTTGTAGGCAAACCCCATCGTCAGCATCATTCCCCCGCAGTAAGCGCCGACCGCGCTACCGAGATTAAAGGCCATTTGCCCTCCGGCGGCCCCCAACATTTCGCCACCTTTCGCATTCTGCAACAGCAGGATTTGCAGCGGTGCAGAGAGCGCAAACAGCCCCAGACAGCAGACAAAAGCCAGTCCCAGGGAGGCAGTTTTATCCGCGCCAAACACAAACAGCAGCGCCAGCGAAAGGGCAATCACCAGATCCGTCACGATAGCGATGCTGAGCGGTGAGTGTTTTCCCGATAAGCGCCCGCTCAGCAAATTGCCTGAAACCATGCCCAGCCCTGCCAGCATCATAATCAGCGTCATATTGCCCTCGGAAAAGCCCGCCACGGTCATCATGAAGGGTTTGATGTAGCTGAACCAGGCGAACACGCCGGCATTGCCAAACAGCGTGGCGGCAAAGATAAACCAGGGCGCGGGGGATTTCAGAAAATGGAACTGCTCACGCAGCTTGCGTTTGGTGGTGTCGCTGATATTCGGCACCCAGAAGATGACCGAGGCGATGACCAGCGCATTGAAAACGGCAATCAGCAGGAAGGTATAGCGCCAGCTAAATTCCTGACTGAGCCAGGTGCCGAGCGGCACGCCGAGTAAGTTGGCGACGGTCATTCCGCTGATCATTCCCGCCACGGCAGCGGTCACTTTTCCGGGCTTCGCGAGCTTCGACAAAATAATCGCGCCGACGCCGAAGAACGCGCCGTGAGGGAAGCCGGACACCAGTCGACCTGCGGCGAGCATCCAGTAAGACGAAGAGAGGGTAAATATCGCGTTGCCAATCAGACACAGCGCCAGCAGGAAAATCAGGATGTGCTTCAGGGAAAATCGGCTGGAAAACACGGCAATGACAGGAGCCCCAATCACCACGCCGAACGCATACCAGGAGATCATATGCCCGGCGGTAGGGATAGAAATCCCCACGTTGTGAGCCAGCTCGGTTAACACGCCCATAATGCCAAATTCGGCCATGCCCAGGCCGAAGGTGCCTAACGCTAACGATAAAATGACTTTTTTCATACTGACTCGTTGTGGTGTCGCTTCCCGGAACCCCAGCTTGCGGCAGACTTGCTGCTCAGGCCAATTGCTTATTCTTCTTTTGGTATTGACGATCCTGCTATGTCACGACTCTACCGCAAAGGTTTTATCCAGCTTACTGTAGCCTAACCCGTTGATCTTCTTCACGCGGATCTGCACCGGAATTCTCTCTTTCATCGCTTCCACATGGCTTATCACGCCGATGACCTTGCCGCTCGCATTCAGGGCGTCCAGAGCATCAAGCGCGGTATCCAGCGTTTCGCTGTCCAGAGTGCCAAAACCTTCGTCCAGGAAAAGGGAGTCAATTCGGGTTTTATGACTCACCAGATCGGACAGCGCCAGCGCCAGCGCCAGGCTCACCAGGAAGCTTTCGCCGCCCGAAAGCGTGCGTGTGTCTCGCACGGCATCGGCCTGCCAGGTGTCCATGACTTCCAGTTCGAGCGCTTCGCTGGCTTTGCGCTTAAGCAAATAACGCCCATGCAGGCGGCTTAACTGCTCGTTTGCCAGCCACACCAGATTATCGAGCGTCAGCCCCTGCGCGAACTTGCGGAATTTATCGCCTTCTTTCGAGCCGATCAGCGCATTCAGCCAGCCCCAGTCTTCCAGCGTCTGGCTGGCGGTTTGCATCTGTGTCATCAACGCCTGCTGCTGCTGGCGATTATCGGCGTCTTGTTTTATCTGTTGACGGATTTCGCCCTGAGCAGAACTGTTTTCCCGCAGCTTCTGCGCCAGTTCCGCTAACTGGAAATGCACTTGTTCAGGCTGCATCTCAGCGGATAAATCTTCAGGACGCTGTTGTTGATGGCTGGACTGTGCCGTCTGAGCCTGCGCCGCCAGCGCCTGTTGTTGCTGATGCTGGCTTTCAAGCTGTTGCTTTAACTGTTCCAGGCGCTGGCGCGTCTGCTCGTCGAGTAAGGCGGCCAGAAACGCCTGTCGATCGGCAAACTGGCTGTTGGCCAATGCGCTTTCAAAAGCTTGCTGGGCCGCAAGCCTTGTTTGTTCCGTCTGCTCTTTTTGCTGTTGCAGCGTCTGCCACTGACTTTGTAGCGACACACAATCGTGATGAACCTGCTGCCAGCCTTCCAGTGGCACTGGCGTGAAGTCATCTGATGGTGGCACTTCAGGCAGCGTTTCCCGCAGCGGTTGCAGGTGAAGGAGCTTCTGCTCAACAGACTGAAGTTGGTCGGTTTGTGTTTGCCAGTGCTGGCTTTCGGCTTCACGCTCAGCAAGCCACGCATTCTCTTCCCCAGTAGTTGGAAGCGTCAAACTAAAGCTGCTCAGGGCCTCGCTTAAGCTGTTCTGACGGGCCCTCATCTCCTGTTCAAGCGCAGTGCGCTGGGCCTGCAAATCGAGATGTTGTTTTTGCAGATTAAGACGCTGACTGTGCTGATACAGCTGTTGTTCCCAGTTTTCCTGCTCATTCAGCCAGCCGCCAATGTCGTCTTCGGGCGTCAGCGAAATCGCCAGCGCGGTGACGGTTTCCTGCCATTGCGAGGTGAGTGCTTGCTCCTGCTCAGCTATGGATACCAGCTCGCTTTGCTCGGCCTGCAACTGCTTTTGCAGCCCATCAAGCTGCCCTCGCAGGCTGGCCCCGGCTTCGCCCAGTTGCTTCACTTCTTTTTCAAGCTGATCGCGGCGGGCTTCATTGACGCCTGGTTTGAGCGCCTGATACTCCGCTACGGCCGGATGTTCCGTCGAACCGCATAGCGGACAAGGGCCGCCCGGTTGCAGGCGAGCACGTTCGTCGGTCAGCTTCGCGATGATTTTTTCCTGCTCGCACAGCGTTTTCACATCGTTAAACTGCTGCAGCTTCTCTTTATAGTGCTGACGGCGCGTGGCGAGCTCGGCTTCCCCTTTTTCCCGTTCCTGCTGACGCTGAACAAGCAGCGGCTGAAGCTGCTGGCGGCGCTTGCTGAGCGGCTGGAAACGGTTTTGCAGCGTGTTGAGCAGCTGACGTAAAGGGCGTGCCGCCGTGTGTTTTTCGATGGCGGTGCTAACTTGCCTGTCGTCCAGTTCCAGCGTGGCGGCGGGGAGAGCATTCAATTGACGAATCAGCTCCGCTTCGCGCTGTGTCAGGTTTTGCGCCTGCGATGCGTCGCGTGTTTGCTGATTAAACGCCGCTCGCCAGCCCGCGAGTTCGCGGCCTAAAAGGCGGAAGCGGTCATTTGTTTTCAGCCATTCGCTAAGGTTTTTTTGTTCGGTGTTCAGCTGTTGGTATTGCGCATCGGCGGTCAGACGTAACCCCGCGCGCTGGGCCAGCTGGCGCTGTAAGCGAGTATTTACTTCTTCAGCCTGCTGATGCGTTTGCGCGTAAGCGGCTTGCTGATCCTGAAGACGAACCCAAAGCGGGCGAAGCTGATCGGCTGGCTGAGCAAGCGCCAGTGCCGCCAGTTGCGGTTGCGCGTCACTCAGAGCCTGCTGTGCGCTGGCGAGAGACGTTTGCGAACGCTGATGCGCTTCGCGCATTTCAGCCTCCCGGGTAAGCCATTGCTGCCAGCCCTGAAGGCGAAGCTGCGTGCTCTGTTGCTGCTTTTCTTCGTCAGTGAGTGCCTGCAAACGTTGCTGCAAAGCCTGCTGTTGCTCGTCGGTCAGCAACACCATGCCTGATGCCTGGGCCTGTAGCTTTTCCAGAGTGATTTTGGCTTCTTTGTGCTTCTCAAAAACCATCGCAGAAATCTGGCCGTAGATTTCTGTGCCGGTCAGTTCTTCCAGCAGCTCGGCTCGCTCTTTCGGTTTGGCGTTAAGAAACGCGGCGAACTGACCCTGAGAGAGCATCATCGAGCGGGTAAAGCGGCCGTAATCCAGTCCGGTGAGCGAGGCGGTCAGATCCAGCTTTTCTTTCACTTTCTCGGCAAGGATTTCGCCCGTGTCGCAGCGTGAGAGTTCCACTCGTGGTGCCTGAAGGTTGCCGTCTGGCTGGTTTCGTGCCCGGTTTTGGCTCCAGAAAGCGCGATAGGCGGTGCCTTTCACCTCAAACTCCACCTCGGCCAGACACTCGGCGGTATCGCGGGTCATCAAATCATTTTGCGATTGCGACAGCGTGCTGAGTCTCGGTGTCTCGTGATACAGCGCCAGACAGATGGCATCCAGCAGCGTGGTTTTCCCGGCACCTGTCGGGCCAGTGATAGCAAACAACCCGTTGCTGGCGAACGGCTCCTGAGTGAAATCGATTTTCCATTCGCCCTTCAGCGAGTTCAGGTTTTTCAGCCGCAGGCTTAAAATTTTCATGGCTGTTCCTCGCTGGAAAGGGCGCTTAGGGTTTCGTTAAAGAGCTGATGCAGGCGCTGCTGCTGCGGTTCCTCTAAGGTTTCCAGCGCCAGACGGCGTTCAAACACCTCTTCCACTTTCAGTTCGCTCAGCGTTTCCCGATGTTCGCTTGCCATGATGCGTTCGCGCTGTTCGCGGCTTCGGCGTACCAGCAGCACTTCGACGGGCAGCGTTTCGGTCAAAGTCTGAATTTTTCTCTGGATATCATGCAGGTATTCATCGCTGGTGATTTCGATATCGAGCCACACCGGCTGGCTGCTGTCGGCGTCTCGCCACTGTTCAAGCTGCGTGCTGATGCTGCCAAAATCCCCTTTTAGTACCGCCAGCGGCTGGGTGACAGGCACCTCCAGCGGCAGGACTTCTGCCAGCTTCCCGGCTTCAAAACTCACCAGATTGACGGTTTTGGCTTTGCCCGTTTCATCAAAGCTCAGGGAAAGGGGGGAGCCGCAGTAGCGAATATGCTCGGTGCCGCCAATCTTCTGCGCGCGGTGAATATGCCCAAGTGCGATGTAATCCGCAGGCGGGAAGTTCTGCGCCGGGAAGGCATCCAGCGTGCCGATATAGATGTCACGAACTGCGTCACTTTTACTGGCTCCAACGGTGGTCAGATGCCCGGTAGCAACGATCGGCAAAGTGCGCTCGCCTCGCAGGTCGCACGCCTGGCTGTACTGTTGCTGATAATACTCAGTGATGGCCTGTAATAGATGCTGCTGCTTTTCGCCAGCAGAGGCGCCAGCGTGGCTGACAATCACATCACGCGGACGTAAAAAAGGCACAGGGCAAAGAATGGCTCCCGGCGTGCCATCGCGAAGCATTAATTCACACGGCGGCGTCCCGCTGCCCGCGACAACTTTTGTATTCAGGAAGGCGAGAATGTCGCGAGATTCATTCAGCGTTGCCACAGAATCGTGGTTTCCCGCCAGCACGACCAGCTGACAGCCCGTTTGCTGAAGCTGAACGACAAAACGGTTGTACAGTTCGCGGGCATAACTTGGCGGCGAGCCGGTATCAAAAATGTCGCCGGCGACAATGATGGCATCCACCTGCTGCGCTTCGGCGGTCGCCAGCAGCCAGTCAAGAAAAGCCTGATGTTCGGCGGCGCGGCTTTTGCTGTAAAAGTTCTGGCCGAGATGCCAGTCAGAGGTGTGCAGGATGCGCATAATCAGTCCATGGCGTGAAAGCGTGGCAGCAAGTATAAACATTTAACGATAACAGGGCGATGACTGCGCTGATTCGGTGTCATAATCAAAAAATCGCTATCATAAATCTGTCATAAAACTGACGCATACTAGCGCCGCATTGCATACATATGACTAATAACACGGGACAAATAATGGCGAGACGTATTCTGGTCGTTGAAGATGAAGCGCC
>NZ_JBOFIN010000077.1:0-102308 GCF_051650185.1 Scandinavium sp. | reverse complement strand
CGCCGCGTTACGGGGTCAGGAGGCAACAGGGGCTTGATGATGGTCCATGCTTCATCGGAAAGGTCGTAGCGAGCCATAGTTCAATGTGTTGAGAAAACAGCTGGTTACTATAGCTCAGGCAATTAAGGGACACAGCCTAATGAAAAAGGTCGAAAATGAATGCGATTTTCCTTGCCACATAGACCCTGTTTATTGAGCAATGCGCTTCAAAAAGGGTAAATTATGCGCGGGCAAATCAGCCGTTTTGGATGGCAGATCCAAAGGAGAAATGAGGGAACTCATGGGCAATCGCGTTGACTATCAAATTGAGAAATACGTGTTCACGGAATTGAACGAATCGCCGCGAATCGCTCGCCAGTGGGCTGAAGTGGTTGAGGAATGCCGTGAGGAAAAAGCAGGAAGCGAAGAGCGCCTGCGGATTGCCTTGCTCAACGTGGATTATGTCAGCAGCTTCGAATTGCCTTTTCGGCTGCTATTGATTCGCACGCCCCAGCTTATTGAACGCCTGCGTAATGAGCTGCAGCTCAATCAAAAAACGGTGCTGGTCAATGATAAAAAACGCTGTCAGGTCTACAGCCTGAAGGCGGATTTAAGCCAGGTGCCGGATGAGGTTCGCTACCGTTTTTCGAACCGTATCCGTCGCAATGAAGAGGGCGTGGAAGCGAACTTATTGCCGCAGATAGCAAAGCAGGTGAAAGATCCCAAACAGCGTTTGAAGCTGGCGCTGGAAACCGGGCTTACGGTCAATGCGCTTGATGGGCTTTTCTGGCTGGGCAGCCAGCGTATTGCCGCGGATGTTTCGACGCTGCGAACCTCAGGCATGAACATCACCACGTCAGAGGTTGAGGTTTATGACGACCTGACTGCGACCACCCGAACCATTTCGGCCTATCGACTTTAGCGAAGCAGCTCGGCTTTGGCTTCGCTCAGTTCGCTCAATGCCTCTTGCAATTTACGCTCGCGCTTTTCAATTTTATCGCTGCGCCCTGAAGCCTGTGCTTCTTTAAGTTCCTGCTGGCGCTCCGCCACTTTTTGCTCTTTATCCTGCACATTCTCTTCGCGCTGTGCCTGAAGTGAGGCATCAGTACAATTCGCCCGAACTTCCGACAGGGCTTTTTCAAGCCCGGCGATGCGTCCGCTGTTATTGTGCGCTTTCGCGTAATCGAGCTGCTGTTGAATATTCGCCTCTTTGGCGGCACAGCCTTTGAGCGGCGTCTGAGCCAGCGTGGCGAACGAAGCGGTGCTCAGCAGAACCAGCGCGAGGGTATTTTTTACGGTGAAAGTCATGGCTTCTCCCTGAGGACTTTTCCAAACAAAAATCCAGTGTAGCGGGGAGTTCTTAACGGTTTCTTAAATGCCGCACATTATGTACGGCAAAACTGTCATTTTTTCACCAACCCTTGACCCGCAGCAAAGTTGAAAAAGGGCAACTCTCGCATACTCCGCGCGTCTTTCCTTTTCCCGGTGCGAGTGTATGGCTTACCAACTGAATCTGAACTGGCCAGAATTTTTAGAGAAATACTGGCAGAAAAAACCTGTGGTCCTGAAGAACGCTTTTCCTGGCTTCGTTGATCCGATTACCCCAGATGAACTGGCCGGGCTTGCGATGGAGCCCGAAGTCGACAGCCGTCTGGTCAGCCATCAGGGCGGTAAGTGGCAGGCAAGCCATGGTCCCTTCGAAGATTTTGACGGGCTGGGGGAAACCGACTGGTCGCTGCTGGCGCAGGCGGTAAACCACTGGCACATGCCGGCGGCTGAGCTGGTGCGTCCTTTCCGCGTGTTGCCGGAATGGCGTCTGGACGATCTGATGATCTCCTACTCGGTGCCGGGTGGTGGCGTGGGTCCACATATCGATAACTACGATGTGTTCATTATCCAGGGCATGGGCCGCCGTCGCTGGCGCGTGGGCGATGCGCTGCCAATGCGTCAGTTCTGCCCGCATCCTGCGCTGCTGCATGTCGATCCTTTTGAGCCCATCATCGATGTCGAAATGTCGCCGGGCGATATCCTCTATATTCCACCAGGATTCCCGCACGACGGCTTCACCTATGAAGATACGCTGAACTATTCCGTGGGCTTCCGTGGCCCGAATGGCCGCGATTTAATCAGCAGCTTTGCCGATTACGCGCTGGAAAACGATCTGGGTGGCGCACACTACAGCGACCCGGATCTCACCGTCCGTGAGCACGCGGGCAGGGTAGAACAGTACGAACTGGACCGTCTGCGTGAGCAGATGATGGCGGTCATCAACCAGCCAGAAGATTTCAAACAGTGGTTTGGCCGTTTTGCCAGCACGCCACGCCACGAGCTGGACATCGCCCCGGCAGAGCCGCCGTATCAGCCAGAAGAAGTGCAGGAAGCGTTGCTTAGCGGCGAAACCCTGATGCGTCTGAGCGGCCTGCGCGTGCTGAACGTTGAGGGCTGTTTCTTTGTGAATGCCGAACGTCTGACGATTTCTGATCTCAAAGCGGCGGACGCGTTGTCCCGTTACACCGAATTAGGTCAACAAGAATTGGGCGATGCTGTGAATCAGGCAGAATTTATCGCCGAACTGACCGAAGTGATCAACCACGGCTACTGGTTCTTCGAAGAGTAATCCCATTGCCCGGCGGCGAGGTGAACAGTAAAAATCCTCTCTTGAGAGGATTTTTTTGTGTTTGCTCCCCTCGCCCTGTGGGAGAGGGGCCGGGGGGAGAGGGCATCAGACCGCACAGCCGTACGCCCCGCCATCCTCGCTGGAGTCAGTTCACCGAAACAGGCCGTCCTTCCGGCTGTTGCTTCTCATCCTCAGACACCGCATGACGCCGCAGCGCCAGCAGGCGGCAGATCTCCGCATGCTTCTCTTCGGTGAAGGTGAAGCGCGACATAAATCCAAGGCGAATCAATGAGCCGATCGCCGGAAGCAGGCAAATCCCAAAGAACAACCCGTTCAGCACTGCATCGCTCTGGCTTTGCGCCTGTGGCACATAGCCGATCACCGTCAGGAAAATGCCGATTAACCCGCCGCCTACCGCGACAGACATCTTGCCGGTAAAGGTTTGCCCGGAGAAGGTGATCGCCGCGCAGCGCTTGTTGGTGTGGTACTCCGCGTATTCGATGGTGTCTGCAATCATCGACGACGTAAGAATGTTGGTCATCATCACGAAAATGGTGCTCAGTCCCAGCAGCAGGAACAGTACTGCCGTGTGCTGATAACCGGCAAACCACATCACCACGCGCACCGCGACATCCAGTCCGCAAAGGATCATGAACAGTTTTCGTTTCTGCATTTTTCGCGTCAGCATCGGCGCGACCAGACACACCACGGCAGCCACGATGCCCATCAGGCCAATCACCATTTG
Source organism: Scandinavium sp. (assembly GCF_051650185.1). GTDB lineage: Bacteria > Pseudomonadota > Gammaproteobacteria > Enterobacterales > Enterobacteriaceae > Scandinavium. Next base: position 98,967 of record NZ_JBOFIN010000077.1, on the reverse strand, counting down.
CAGGCTGGCATCGCCCATGTTGTAGATAAAGAAATAGATATAGATGCCGTTGGCAACGTTATGGAACACACAGAAAAAGAACGACAGCAGAATGATAAACAGCGGCTTGTTCTGCCTTAAGTTACGGAAGGTGTCACGTATCGTGACTTTTTCCGGGCTTGGCGGCACGCGCTCTTTGATTTGCAGAAAACCATTCAGCATCAGCGGCAGGCCGACCAGCATCATCACTAACGCCGCCATAAAGTAGCCTTTGTCATTGCTGTACTGCGCAAAGAAAGCGGCCAGTTTCGGGAAGAAAATATTGGCGCAGGCAATCCCGGCATTCACGCCAAGCATCGCGGCAGTCACCGCCCGAGTACGTTGCCCGGAATCGTTGGTCATCACGGATGACATCGACCAGAACGGAATATCGGAAATGGCGTACAGCGTGCCCCATAAAATGTAGGTCACTCCGGCGTACAAAATTTTGGTGGTGGTGTCGGCCTCGATCTTATAGAACGACAGCAGCGTCACGCCGGTTATCAGCAGCGGCGCAATCAGCATAAAGTGGCGGAACTTGCCGAAGCGGCTGTTAATGGTGTCCATGAAGCTGGCGAACAGCGGATCGTGGATGGCATCCCAGGCGCGGGCGATAAGGAAAATGGTACTGGCGGCGAGGGCAGAAATACCCAGCACGTCAGTATAGAAATAGTTAATAAACGAACCCACTAAACCAAAGCTAAAACACTGACCTAAACCATAGCCAAAATAGGACCACAACTCGCGAGACGGTATTTTCATCGTATTTGCCATAGTGCGTACCTTTGCACCCGGCGGCAGGCCGCCGGGCTGCTGTCATCAATATTATTATTAACGGGAAGGATGCAGACCAATGCGGCTCAGTTTGCGCACCAGCGCCATTTCCGCTTGTGAGAAAGGAATGCCGTTTTCTTCAAATACGTCATGGAACCACAGGCGGCAATAGTCCGGTGAGTTAGTCATCACTACCGGCCACGGCAGCCAGGTCTGGGTCTTGCCGCGCACCAGCCCCCATTGATAAGGCGCCACATTGGCGGCGTGCATCAGCGGCAATTGTTCCTCAATGGTGCTGCCCACGTGGCGCGCCAGCCACTCTGTGCAGAACATCGGGCGGTCCAGCTGTTCCAACTGGTGAATGATGGCGACCATTCTCGCGGTGTTGGTGTAAGCGTGGAAGCTCACCACGTCAGACAGCGCCAGTGCGGTCTGATCCAGCGGGTGCTGATAGAATGTTTCGCCTTCCGCTTCATGCGGCAAGCGCCACGCACAGACAGTGAGTGGTTGCTCCGGGTTTTCATCGCGCACCCATTCGAATGCTTTACGCATCAGCTCGTGGGCGAACGCTTCCAGCTTTTCGTCGTACTGCACTTCCACGGTACCGGTGGCGAAAATGCCGCGGTTGCCCGGCTCGTTGTACAAATCCCACAGCAGCACGCGCTTGTCGCTGCGGAATTCACGCACGATGTCACGCACGTAACGTTCGATGTGCGGCCATTCATCACGATTGCACACTTTCGCACGCCCCGGACTCGCGGCGGCCTGGCTATTGTGTTTGCCCGGAACGGGCGCTTTTTGTGGGCCAAGATAGGGTTCATCGCCTGAAAAGCCGCAATCGTCCATCAGCGTCAGCATGGTGCGAAAACCGTGTTTATCCGCAATCTGCAAAAACTGATTGATGCGGGCAATCAGCCCGTCGCGGTCAACTTCCCAGACAATAAACGGCAGGTTGATGCGCAGGCTGTTGTAACCCGCTTCAGCGGCCCACCCAAGCTCGCGTTCGATGGTCGGGGCGTCGAAGGTTTCTTTCTGCCAGATATCTGTCCAGTTCACCGCCGTTGACGGCAGATAATTAAAACCGCACAGCCAACCCTGTTGCTGATACCAGGCCTGCGCCTGTTCCTTTGTCCACTGCTGTTTCATGATGACCTCTCTGCTGATAATATTTAGCTAATAAATATTAGTTGACGCATTCATGAGCAATTACGATGAGCGGAAAAAGCGACAATCCTCACAAAGTTGGCGACGCTGTGAGGAAGAAACGTGATCGGCAACGCACAGCGCTGCCACCGGGTGAAGATGATGAGTATGATGTGGCCATCAAAAACCGTGGGCAGGGATTATGAAGCGGAAAAATAAAGTCACCATGAACGATATCGCACGCGCAGCCGGGGTGTCCCAGGCGACGGTATCGTTAGTGCTTAATCAGTCTCGCAATATCAAACTCAGCGACGAAACGCGCCAGCGGGTGATTAATGTGGCAGGGGAGCTGGGCTACGATCGCCTGCCAGCCATTCATTCTCCGAGGAATCAGGAAGAGATCGCGCTGCTGATCAGTTCATTGCAAAGCTACGATCCCTTTATTGACGCCATCAGCCAGGCGCGTGATGCGGCCTGGCGCAGCGAAGTGTTGCTCACGGTGTACGATTACGGCGACGACAGCGAGCTGGCGCTGAACATCATTCGCCAGTTAGAAAAGCGCAACTGCGTGGGGATCATTCTGGCCTCGCCGGTGACCACGGTGGTGGAACTGAGCGCCTTTCAGGACTGCACCACGCTGCCGTTGGTGCTGCTCAACCAGCGCGATCCGGATTCTCCGCTGCTGCCGTCCTTTGAGCCGGATGATTACGCCAACGCCTTTCAGGTCACCCGACATCTGGTGAATCAGGGCGCAAAGCGCATCGCACACATTACGGGAGAGAGCTGGATGGAAGCCACGCGTCAGCGCCTGGCGGGCTATCAGGCGGCGCTCACCCAATCGGGCATTACGCCGCAGGATGCGTGGGTGCAGCAAACCAACTGGCAGTTCAACGAATCTTATCAGGCCACCGTGGCGTTGCTGGCCCAGGCCGAACGCCCGGATGCCATTTTCTGCGCCAGCGACTGGCTGGCTATTGGCTGCTACCAGGCAATTTCCGACCACGGATTACGCATCCCGGACGACGTGCTGGTGGTGGGTTATGACGACCAAAAAATCTCAGAGCAATTAACGCCGCCGCTTACCAGTATTCAACTGCCTTATGGCGAGCTGGGAAGACTGGCGGTGGAATATCTCTGTAACGCTGAAGATGCCGCGACGCATTTAACGCTCGCCGGGCGTTTGAAAATACGGCGCTCCAGCCAGCCAAATTTATAATTAAACCCCGAATAGCACAGCCTGCTTAGTTTACAATAAGCAGGCTAATTATATTTATCGCATCAATAAATCAGCGATATCTGCCCACTCCGCCCTGATGAAACCTGCCACCGCGCAGGGCGTCAGCGTCTGTTTTTGCCTCACCTTTCCGACTCTGGTATCGCGCAAATAAAGAGATTTGCACATGAAAATGAAAAAGCTGCGTTTTATTTTATTGCTTGTCATACCGACGCTGGGAATTGCTGCGGGTAGCTGGGTTTATTTTTCCGGCGGCCGTTATGTGGAAACAGATAACGCTTATGTTAAAGCGGATAAAACAACCATCGGCGCTGAAGTGTCTGGTCGGGTATTGCATGTGACGGTGAAAGAAAACCAGCATGTGAATAAAGGCGATTTGCTTTTTAGCGTCGATCCTAAACCGTATGAATTAGCGGTCGCGCAGGCAACGTCTGAACTGAATAATACCGTTATCGATCTGAATACCATTAAATCGCAATACCGCAGTAAGCTTGCGAATATCGAGGTATCAAAAAGCCAGCTGGCTTACGCGCAGCGTGAAGAAGGGCGCTTGCATCGCCTGACCGGGCCGGGCTACGTGTCTGCATCAGACCTCGACGGTGCGCACCAGAAAAGCCTGCTGATGTCGCTGGAAGTGAACATGCTGCAAAAACAATTACAGGAAGTGGCCGACAGCTTTGGCGGGGATATTTCGATGCCCGTTGAGCAGCATCCACGTTATAAAAAAGCGCTGGCGGAATTGAATACGGCAAAAAATAATCTCGCGCATGTGAACGAATATGCGCCTTCTTCCGGCACTATCACCAAAGTCTTGCAAACCGGGGAATATGTGCAGAGTGGCAGCACCGCGATGTTGCTGGTGGCTGACAGCCATTTGTATGTAGAAGCCAACTTCACGGAAAAAGATCTCACGCATATTCGCGACAATCAGCCAGCGGAAATCAGCGTCGACTATGCCCCGGGCGTGACCTGGCACGGCAAAGTCAGCAGCATCAGCCCGGCGACGGGGGCGGAGTACTCAGTGATCCCCGCTGAAAATGCCACAGGGAACTGGGTGAAAGTGACGCAGCGTGTGCCCGTCCGCATTCGTCTGCAAACGGATGCCAACCAGCCGCAGCTACGTGCCGGGCTGAGTGCCACCATCAAAATTGATACTCAGGCAAACGCCAACAACGCTTCCTGAGGAGGTGGTTTATGACTGAAGTCATCGCGGCTCCGCTGCCGCAGAAGCAAAGCGCTGACCGCCGCCTGTTGATCACCTTCTCGGTGATGCTGGCGACCATCATGCAGGCGCTGGATACCACCATCGCCAACGTCGCACTGCCGCATATGCAAGGGGCGATGGGCGCAACGCAGGACCAAACCTCGTGGGTGCTCACGTCCTATATTGTGGCGGCCGCCATTGCGATGCCGCTGACGGGTTTTGTGTCGGCTCGCATTGGGCGCAAGCGTCTCTTTGCCTGGTCGGTGGTAGGCTTTACCGTCGCGTCCATGCTCTGCGGGGCGGCGCAGTCGCTCGACCAGATTGTGATTTTCCGCCTGATGCAGGGTATTTTCGGCGCAAGCCTGGTACCGCTGTCGCAATCCGTGATGCTCGACGCGTGGCCGAAAGAGAAACACGGCTCAGCCATGGCGATGTGGGGCATGGGCGTCATGGTCGGGCCGATCCTCGGCCCATCGCTCGGCGGCTGGCTGACGGAGTATTACAGCTGGCGCTGGGTGTTCTATATCAACATCCCGTTTGGCGTGCTGGCGTGGCTTGGGATCACCTCGTTTGTCAGCGAAACCGCGCTCGACAGCAAACGCAAATTTGACCTGTTGGGCTTCTTCTTTTTGAGCGTAGCGATTGGCAGCCTGCAGTTGTTCCTCGATCGTGGGGAATCAAAAGAGTGGTTTGCCAGCGGCGAAATTATCATTGAAGCGGTGCTGGCCGGGGTGGCGCTGTATCTGTTTGTCGCGCATATCTTCACGGCGAAAAAGCCATTTATCGAGCCGGGTATTTTCCGCGATAAAAATTTTGTGGTAGGGCTCCTGTTCAGCTTCGGCATGGGGACGATATTGCTGGCGACGATGGCGTTAATGCCGCCGCTGTTGCAGGGGTTTATGCATTATCCGGTGATTGATGTTGGGTTGCTGATGACCCCACGCGGCTTCGGTACCATGCTCAGTATGATGATAGTCGGGCGCATAGCCGGGAAAGTTGATTTGCGTTATGTCATTGCGATTGGCGTAGTGATCATGGCGATTTCGCTGTGGCAGATGACCCATTTCACCATGTGGATGAGCCCGTGGGACATTATCAGCTCCGGCGTGGTGCAGGGCGTGGGGATGGGATTAACCTTCGTGCCGCTATCCACACTGACCTTTTCGACACTGGTGCCGCAGTACCGCACCGAAGGCGCATCGCTCTACTCGCTGATCCGTAATATCGGCAGCAGCATCGGGATTTCCGTGGTGACGACCTACCTCGCACAGCAAAGTCAGCGCAATCACAGCGTGTTCTCCGGCTTTATTAATCCGTTCAACAAGGCGCTTCAGCATATGATGCAGCACGGTGTGTACAACCTGCATCAAACCTCCGGCCTGATGGCGATCAACGGCGAAGTCTCACGGCAGGCAACGGTGCTGGCCTACTATCAGGATTTCCGCCTGATGATGTTTCTGTGCTTCATTCTGCTGCCGCTGGTGCTGCTGTTTTCGAAGCCGACGCGGGTGGAAGAGCCGATTCTGGAGTAAAAAAAGCCGGGTGTCGCTACGCTTACCCGGCCTACGATCGCCGCCGTTGTCGGCCGGGCAAGCAAGGCGCCGCCCGGCAGTGGGGAGGGTTACTTCTGGCTACAACCTGCGCACTGTTTATTCTGAATCTGCTGGAAGAAGTCGTTACCTTTGTCATCCACGAGGATAAACGCCGGGAAGTTTTCCACTTCAATTTTCCAGATAGCTTCCATGCCTAACTCCGGATAAGCCACGCATTCAAGGCTCTTAATGCTTTGCTGTGCCAGAACCGCCGCCGGGCCACCGATGCTGCCCAAATAGAAACCGCCGTGTTTATGGCAGGCGTCAGTCACTTGCTGGCTGCGGTTGCCTTTTGCCAGCATCACCATGCTTGCGCCGTGGGATTGCAGAAGATCAACATAGGAGTCCATGCGCCCGGCGGTGGTTGGGCCGAGTGATCCTGATGCATAGCCTTCCGGCGTTTTCGCCGGGCCCGCGTAATAGATTGGGTGATCTTTCACGTACTGCGGCAGGGCTTCACCGTTATCGAGCAGCTCTTTCAGCTTCGCGTGCGCAATATCGCGCGCCACGATGATGGTGCCGTTCAGCATCACGCGAGTCGAAACCGGGTGCGCGGAAAGCTGAGCCTGAATGGCTTCCATCGGCTGATTCAGATTGATGCTGACCACCTCGCCTTCACCCTGCTGACGCAAAGCTTGCGGAATGTACTGGCCAGGGTTGGATTCCAGTTTTTCGATCCAGATCCCGTCACGGTTGATTTTCGCTTTGATGTTGCGGTCTGCCGAGCAGGACACGCCCATGCCGATAGGGCAGGATGCACCGTGGCGTGGCAGGCGGATCACGCGGATATCGTGGGCGAAGTATTTGCCGCCGAACTGTGCGCCGAGACCCAGATTTTGCGCTTCCTGCAACAGTTCCTGTTCCAGCTGTACGTCGCGGAAAGCCTGACCGTGTTCGTTGCCTTCGGTTGGCAGTTCATCGTAATAACGGGCTGAAGCCAGTTTCACCGTTTTCAGCGTGGCTTCTGCGGAAGTGCCGCCAATCACGAACGCAATGTGGTACGGCGGGCAGGCTGCCGTCCCGAGGGTACGCATTTTCTCGACCAGATAGTTTTTCAGCTTCGCCGGGGTGATCAGCGCTTTGGTTTCCTGATACAGGTAGGTTTTGTTGGCCGAACCGCCGCCTTTTGCCATGCACAGGAATTTGTATTCGTTGCCGTCCACGCTGTAGAGGTCGATTTGCGCCGGCAGATTGGTGCCGGTATTCACCTCTTTGTACATGTCCAGCGGCGCGTTTTGGGAATAGCGCAGATTGTCTTCGGTGTAGGTGTTGTACACGCCGCGCGCCAGGGCCGCTTCGTCGCCGCCTCCGGTCCACACGTTCTGCCCTTTTTTGCCCATGATGATGGCGGAGCCGGTGTCCTGACAGGTCGGCAGCACGCCTTTAGCCGCAATCTCAGAGTTGCGCAGGAATTGCAGGGCGACGTATTTGTCGTTATCGCTGGCTTGTGGGTCGAGCAGAATCGAGGCGACCTGTTTCTGGTGGGAAACTCGCAGCATAAAGGAAGCATCATGGAAGGCTTGTTGCGCCAGCAGCGTCAGCGCTTCAGGGGCGACTTTCAGCACTTCCTGACCGTCAAACTCCGCGACAGAAACGTGTTCGCGGCTCAGCAGGTAATACTCAGTGTCATCTTTGGCGAGCGGGAAAGGGGTCTGAAAGACAAACGGTTTATTCGACATACTCAACTCCAGAATCGTTATTTTTGCCTGATGGCGCTTCGCTTATCAGGCCTACGACACGCCCGGCTTGTAGGCCCGGTAAGCGCCAGCGCCACCGGGCAATCAGTACCACCGGGCATTGTCGAGGTATCAGAAGATCATCGACATCCACGGATAACCAATCAGCAGCAGGGCGGCGAGGAAGATAGCCCCGAAGAGGGTGCCCAGACGCCAGTAGTCTTTGGTCGGCAGATAGCCGCTGCCGTAATAGATTGGGCTAGGGCCGGTGCCGTACGGGGTGATAATCCCCATCACGCCGAGCGAGGTCACCATCAGCAAACAGAACACTTCCATATTCATGCCCGGAATGGTGGAGGCGATGGTCAGCATCGCTGGCAGCAGCGCCGTGGTGTGCGCGGTGGTGCTGGCAAATAAGTAGTGCAGCAGGTAGAACGCCAGCAGCAGAACAATGGTCGCTGTGCCCGGAGAGATACCGCCCATCAGCGCGCCGCCCTCTTTACCCAGCCAGGCGATAAAGCCAGTCGAAGAAAGACCATCAGCCAGCGCAACCAGCGTCGCAAACCACACAAAGGTGTTCCATGCCGCTTTGTTGCTGGTGATGTCGTTCCAGTTCAGCACGCCAGTCCACAGCATCAGCCCGATAACCAACAGGGCCGCCATTGCCGGTTCGATAAAGTCGGCGGCGAAGATCCACATCATCAGCGCACAGCACACGAACACCAGCAGAAGGATCTCATTGCGCGACAGTTTGCCGAGTTTTTCCAGCTCGCGTGCGGCCCACAGCGGCACCTCGTTGTTCACTTTCACTTCCGGCGGATAGAACCAGTAAGCCAGCAGCGGCATCACCAGAATCAGGATCACGCCGAGCGGCAGGAACGCCAGGAACCACATCCCCCAGGAAATATTCAGACCCACAATGCTTTTCACCAGCGCCAGCGCCAGCAGGTTAGGGGCCAGCGCAGACAGGAACATCGAGCTGGTGATACAGGCCGCGGTAATCGCCACCCACATCAGATAAGAGCCGATTTTACGCGCGCTTGGGTCATTCGGTTTTGAGCCGTACAGCGGCGGCAGGTTAGCGATGATCGGGTAGATAGTCCCGCCGCTACGCGCGGTGTTAGACGGGGTGAACGGGGCCAACAGCAGGTCGGCGAAGGTGATGGCATAACCCAGCGTCAGGCTGCGGCGACCGAGGTATTTCACCAGGATCAGCGCCAGACGGCGGCCAAACTGCGTTTTGTCGTAACCGGCGGCAAACATAAAGGCGCCGAAAATCAGCCAAACGGTGGAGTTACCAAACCCACTGACTGCCCATTTAAAGGAGGCGGTGGCCAGTTTAAATTTCGGCTCCAGCATTTGTTCCGGGCTGAACAACAGCCACTGGCTACACAGCGCGATAACGACCACGCCGGTTAAACCGATTACGGCACCCGGAAGCGGTTCAAAGATAAGGCCAACAATCACGCCGACGAAGATAGCGAAGTAGTGCCAGGCGTACGGAGGAAGCCCGTCCGGAACCGGAACGAACAGCAAAAGTACCGCGACGATGACGGGCAGAGCCATCATCAGCAGACGGTTCTTATTACCGGTTTTTGCGCTTGCTGAAGGAGCGGGCGCGGGGGTTGCAGTTTTGTCTTTCATAGTGAGACTCGACAAGTAGTTAAGAATTCGGTGGTGGCCCGAAAATAACGCGTTTGTTTTTTTAGTTTCGAAAGTTTCTTTAATTATAAATGACGCGGTTTACTTTTTCCGGATATCGCCATTTAACGCAATTGTGTCTGCGTTAAATAAAATATTTGGGTTATTTATATATTGCGCTTTCACTCTGCGTTGCAATTGATCGAGATCAAGAAATCGAAAATAGTCGCCGTTTTTTTTCATTATCGAATAACCCTATTGTGGCATGGGGTTATTTTCATAAATTCTCTATTATTGTTAACTTATTATTGAGATAAATTATCATTTGATTTTTTATTTATGGTTATCTTGTTGATTTGCATGTGTGTGGTATTGTGTTTTTGCCGTGACTTGACGTTAACAAACGTAACCGTATTGTTATCGGCGATGGCGAGGATGTGAATGCGCTATTTTAAAATGCTAATACCGTGGTGGTATCTCTGTTATATCAGGTATTAAATAGTTTTATAACTAACGTAATAACTTTAGTAATTAAAGAAAGCGTATATTAATAAGCATGAAATCGGACCACTAAATAAAACGCAGAAACTGTCCGTCACCGAATTCTTAAATTTCAATCTTAAAATCTGGAGTTCTATTATGACCAGTAACGAACGCATTCTGAGCCCTTTCACTTTACCGAATGGGACCGAGCTGAAAAACCGTTTGTTAATGGCTCCGATGACCACCTGCACAGGTTATTTCGACGGAACCGTCACCAGCGAGCTGGTGGAGTATTATCGGGTTCGTGCAGGCAGCATCGGCACCATCATTGTGGAATGCTGCTTTATTGACGATCTGGGCCTCGCGTTCCCGGGCGCCATTGGTATCGATAACGACGAGAAAATTGCCGGCCTGGCAAACATTGCCGCCGCGATCAAAGCCGAAGGCTCTAAGGCGATTTTGCAGATTTACCACGGCGGCCGCATGGTTGATCCGAAACTGATCGGCGGGCGTACTCCGGTTGGCCCAAGCGCTGTGGCTGCTCCGCGTGATGGCGCAGCCACCCCAGTTGCCCTGACCACGGAAGAAGTGGCAGGCATGGTAACCAAATTTGGTGACGGTGTGCGTCGTGCGATTCAGGCCGGTTTTGACGGGGTCGAAATCCATGGCGCGAACACCTATCTGATTCAACAATTCTACTCACCCAACTCTAACCAGCGTGACGACGAGTGGGGCGGCAGCCGCGACAACCGCGCGAAATTCCCTCTGGCGGTGCTGGATATCACTCACAAAATGGTCCGCCAGTACGCTGACGACAGCTTCATTATCGGCTATCGCTTCTCGCCGGAAGAGATGGAAGTCCCGGGCATCCGTTTTGACGACACGATGTATCTGCTGGAAAAACTGGCGGCGCGTGGCCTCGATTATCTGCACTTCTCGCTGGGGGCCAGCCTGCGTCCTTCCATCGTGGACACACAGGACCCGACTCCACTGATTGAAAAGTTCTGCTCGCTACGCTCTGACGCGCTGGCGCAAATTCCGGTGATGGGCGTGGGCGGCGTGGTGAACGCCAAAGATGCCGAAGAAGGCATCGATCATGGCTATGATCTGATTGCTGTCGGGCGCGCCACCATCGCTTATCCGGACTGGACTGACCGCATTGCTAACGGCGAAGAACTGGAGCTGTTCATCGACAGCACACAGCGTGAAGCCCTGAACATCCCTGAGCCTCTGTGGCGCTTCTCGCTGGTGGAAGCGATGATCCGCGACATGAGCATGGGTGACGCGAAATTCAAACCGGGCGTGTTCTGCGAAACCGTGAACGACGACGCCAGTGAACTGGTGATTAACGTCAGCCTCGACAGCGACAGCATTGCCGATATCGAACTGGTGTCCGGCCCATCTCAGGTTGAGTTCATCACCAGCTTTGAAGAAATCAAAACCCGCATTCTGGATGCCAATACCCCGCACGTGGACGCTATCTCTGGCGCAACCAGTCAGAGTGAAGCGGTGAAAAAAGCCGTCTCCAAAGCGATGCTCAAATCCACCAAAGCCCGCGTAGCGGAAGAGGGTGGCGACGAACAGGCACCGAAAAACTACGACGTGGTGGTTGTGGGCAGCGGCGGGGCTGGTCTGGCGGCGGCGATTCAGGCGCACGACGAAGGGGCGAGAGTGCTGATCGTAGAGAAAATGCCAACCATCGGCGGCAACACCATTAAAGCCTCTGCGGGGATGAACGCCGCGGAAACTCGCTTCCAGCGCGTGAAAGGCATTCAGGACAGCAAAGAGCTGTTCTATGCCGAAACCCTGAAAGGCGGCGGCAACAAAAACAACCCTGAGCTGCTGCGTCGCTTTGTGGAAAATGCACCGGAAGCCATCGAATGGCTGGCTCGTCGCGGCATCATGCTGAACGACATCACCACCACCGGTGGCATGAGCATCGACCGTACTCACCGCCCGCGTGATGGATCGGCTGTCGGCGGCTACCTGATTAGCGGCCTGGTTCGTAACATCACCAAACGCGGCATTGACGTGATGCTGGACACTTCCGTCGACGACATTCTGTTTGTTGAGGGCGAAGTGAGCGGCGTGCGTCTGCTGAACGACGAAAACGAAACCCTCACCGTGCAGACAAAAAGCGTGGTGGTGGCAACCGGTGGCTTCAGCGCCAACAGCGCAATGGTGGTGAAATACCGTCCTGATCTCGAAGGGTTCGTGACCACCAACCATAAAGGCGCTACTGGCGGCGGTATCGCGCTGCTGGAACGCATCGGGGCGGGCACTGTCGACATGGGCGAAATTCAGATCCACCCAACCGTCGAGCAGAAAACCTCATACCTGATTTCTGAATCTATCCGCGGTGGCGGCGCGATTCTGGTTAATCAGCAGGGCAGCCGTTTCTACAACGAAATGTCGACCCGCGATAAAGTCTCTGCGGCGATTATCGCGCTGCCGGAACACTTCGCTTACATCGTGTTTGATGAACACGTGAGGGCGAAAAACAAAGCGGCCGACGAGTACATCGCCAAAGGCCTGGTGGTCAGCGCCAGCTCACCGCGTGAACTGGCGGCGAAACTGGGCATGGATGAGCATGCTTTCCTCGCCACGCTGGAACGCTACAATGGCTTTGTGGAGAAACAGCACGACGACGATTTTGGCCGTACCACCGCGCTGCGTGCGCCCATCAACGAAGGCCCGTTCCACGCCATTCAGATTGCCCCAGGCGTACACCACACCATGGGCGGCGTGACCATCAACACCCAAACGGAAGTGTTGAACGCTGAGCATCAGGTTATCCCGGGTGCGTACGCGGCGGGCGAAGTGGTCGGCGGTATCCACGGTGGTAACCGTATCGGCGGGAACGCGGTAGCGGATATCATTATCTTTGGTACGCTGGCGGGCCATCAGGCGGCCGTTCGCGCCCGGGGTTAAGTCAGGCGCGTGCCCCTCTCCCTAACCCTCTCCCAAAGGGAGAGGGAATTGCCGGTTCTCTCCCTCTCTCTGGGGAGATGGCTGGGGAGAGTGAAGCACCCTTTCTCCCTCTCCCTTTGGGAGAGGGCAGGGGAGAGGGGGAACAAATCGACGCTATTGCCAAACGACTTTTGAACAATAAGAGCAGTAACCATGATGAGGGCAACCGCGATGCCAACAGATGAATCGGTTTACAGCTACTCCGCCGTCCTGATGGGCTCGCCCATTCTTCTTAAACTCTTCAGCGATAACCCGACGCTGGCTTCCCGCGTGTTTGGCCTGATTAAACAGTATGAAGACCTGTTCACCGTTAACCGGGCTGAATCGCAGGTGATGGATATCAACCACGCTGCGGGCGTTCGCCCGGTCGTCGTGAGCCGGGCTGTCTACCAGCTTATCAAGTGCGCGAAAGCCGCGAGCATTCTGCCGGGCAGCGCGTTCAATCTGGCTATCGGCCCGTTGGTGAAACGCTGGCGAATTGGTTTTAAAGGCGACAGCGTGCCGCCTGAAGAGGAGATTGCTTCGCTGCTGGCGATAACACAACCGCAGGATGTCATCCTCGACGACGCTCAACTCAGCGTGTTTCTGACCCATAAAGGGATGGAAATCGATCTTGGCGCGATAGCCAAAGGCTACATTGCCGACCGGGTTCGTGATTTGCTGCGTCGGGAAGGCGTCACCGAAGGGCTGATTAATCTTGGCGGTAACGTCCAGACGCTGGGTTCGCCCCAGGGGCACTGGAGCATCGGGCTGAAAAAACCGTTTTCTGCTGCTGATGCGTTAGTTGGCGCGATGGAAGTGAGCAATAAATCCGTCGTCACGTCTGGTACTTATGAGCGCTATTTCGAACAGGACGGCCGCCGCTATCATCACATCCTGAGTCCGCAAACCGGCTATCCGCTGGATAACGAACTGGACAGCGTGACCATCATCTCCACCGATTCGCTCGACGGCGATATCTGGACCACGCTGATTTACGGCGCGGGCATTGAGAAAGGCTGCCAGATGCTGAAAGGCAGGGACGACATCGAAGCGATTTTCGTTACGAAAGCGCGGGAAGTGGTGCTTTCTTCCCGGCGCCAGTTCCGTTTTACGCTGCTGGACGACAGCTACCGGCTTATTGACCGTACTGTTTGAGCAAGCCGTACTGCTCCGCCACCAGGCGATAGCGATACACCGGTCGCCCGGTGGCGCCGTAGTGAATGCTGGTGAAGAGAATGTTGATCTGCGCCAGCCAAATCAGGTATTTGCGACACGATACGCGGGAAATATTTACCGCCTGCGCCAGATCGTCTGTCGAAAACTCCTGCTCGGGGTGAGCGTCAATCCACTGGCAAATCGTGCGCAGCGTTTGCGGCGTTAATCCTTTGGGCAGCTTCTTGCTGTCGGCTACTTCCGGCGTGCCGCCGTGCAGCAATCTGTCGACGTCGGCCTGCTCATAATAAGCATGGCTGCCCATCAGGTTTTTCTTCTCACGCCACGCGCTCAGCGCCTCTTCAAAACGCGGGAACTGGAACGGTTTAATCAGATAATCCACCACGCCATAGTGAATGGAGGTCTGAATGGTGGCGGCATCGGCTGCCGAAGAGATCATGATGACGTCGATAGCGCGGCCAGAGGCGCGGATAACGGGCAGCAGATCCAGCCCATTGTCCTGCTGCATATAAACGTCGAGCAGCACCAGATCGATGGCAAGCGAAGTGTCGTTGATCATCATTGTGGCCTGGGCCAGCGTGGAAGCCGTGCCGCAGCAGGAGAAACCGGGCACCCGGGCGACGTACATCCGGTTCAGCTCGGTGACCATCGCGTCATCGTCAACAATCAATACATTTATCACGCACTCTTCCTTTCACTGTCCCACGGGAGATGAACAAAAAATTGGGTAAACACGCCGGGCTCGGATTCCACCGTCAGGGTGCCGCCCAGCTCGTCAAGTTGTTGGCTGGCGAGGAATAACCCGACGCCGCGGTTCTCGCCTTTGGTCGAGAAGCCTTTGGCAAAAATGGCCTCCAGATTGGCCTGTGGAATGCCCGGGCCGTCGTCGCTCACTTCGCCCATCAGCCAGCCATTCTGGTAATGCAGCAGCAGGCTCACTTCCCCTTCGGGCTGATCGCTCATGGCATCGAGCGCATTCTCAATCAGATTTCCCAGCACGGTCACCAGCACCGTGACCTGTTGTTCATTAGGATTATCCGGCACCAGGCTCTCTTCTGCCAGCGTCAGGCTGAAACCGCGCTCTTTGGCACGGCTGATTTTGCCGAGCAGGAAGCCCGCCACGACAGGGGATTTCACCTGGTGCTGAATGGCCCCAATGTCGGTCTGGTAAGTTTGTGCGGTTTGCAGCACGTACTTCTCAAGGCTGTCATAGCTTTTCATACTGAGCAGGCCGAGGATCACATGCAGCTTATTCATAAATTCATGCGACGTGGTACGCAGCGCATCCACGTAGTTCACCATGCCATCAAGACGCTGAAGCAGCTGGCTGACCTCGGTTTTATCGCGGAAAGTGCTGATGGCGCCAATCACGCGGCCCTGGCTGCGCACCGGCACGGTGTTGCTGAGCAGCAGCCGTCCGTTGCAGCCAAGCTCGCGGTCCTGAATCGCGTTGCCGCTGGCGAGCACTTCTTTCAGGCTGGCGACCAGCGCGGCTTGCCCCGGTTCGCCCTGCATCAGGCTCGAAGACGAAAGGAGTATCTGGCGTGCGGCGTGGTTGATCACCGTGACTCGCCCCTGGGCATCCACCGCCATAACGCCTTCTTTAAGCGATTGCAACATGGCCTGCCGCTGTTGATACAGGCTGGAGATCTCCGCTGGTTCTAACCCCAGCAGCACGCGTTTTAACACGCGCACCAGGCAGAGAATGCCAAAGGTGCCGACAATTACGCTGAAAAGGGCGCTCCACACCACGCTCCAGCGGCTGCGGCTCACCTGTTCATCCACTTTGCTCAGCGATATCCCGACCACCACCACGCCGATTTGCTGATGATTATCGTCATACACCGGCGTGAACACGCGCAGGGCTTCCGCCAGCACGCCATGGTTGATGGAGACGTTCTCTTTGCCTGCCAGCGCCGGATTCAGATCTTCGCCGATAAACGGTTTGCCGATGATGGCGTTATCCGGATGCGAGAAGCGAATGCCGTGCATGTCCGTCACCACCACAAACAGCAGGTCGTTGCGCTGCTTCACCGCCTGCGCCAGCGGCTCAATGATATTGTCCTGGGGCGACTGGCTCAGGCCACGCTTCGCTTCCGGTGAATCGGCAACCGTGCGGGCAATCGCCAGCGCGGTCTCTTTCACGCCGTCGCGGGTGGTGCTGCTAATCTGCCCAAGCCACAAGGCATAGACAAGGATAAGCACTGCACCCATCACGCAGCACACCATGATGGTGACTAACGTACTCAGTTTCATCGGGCGCTTAGCGGCGCTGCCGGGAAGAGGCGAATCGCTCATGTGAGGTCCAGGATAACCACAAAGTCATCATTATCGCCGTCAGGGTGGTTTTTTTAAAGGCTGGTAAAGAAAAGGAAAGTTATGCGGCTTCCCGGGGAAGCGTGACGGTACTCGCAGGTTCTTTCCAGGAATATCCTTATAGTGGCTATGGATGCTTACAAAGGAGGGTGTTATGAGCATAAAGCCAAGGGGTCATGCAATGGAACGTCGCAACGCCGCCACCGTGGATATCGATAAACTCGCTACCCACGACATGCTGGCACTTATCAACAGGGAAGATAAACAGGTCAACGATGCTATTGCCTCCTGTCTGCCGGACATCACACGTCTGGTGGACAATGCCGCCGCTACGCTGAGCCGGGGTGGGCGCGTCATTCTGGCGGGAGCCGGAGCCTCCGGGCGCGCAGCGGTAATTGCCGCAGGAGAATTTGCGCCGGATAACAAGCACTCGCTGATGGCGCTGATTGCCGGCGGCGCGCAGTCGATGATCAAAACCGAAGAGGGCGTCGCTTCTGATTACGAGCGCGGCGTGAAGGATCTTGAGGTTATTGCCTTCAGCAATAGCGACATGCTGGTGGGCCTGAGCGTCAGCGGGAAAACCCCGTGGCTGTGGGGCGCGCTGCGCTATGCGTGGTCGATCGGTGCAAGAACCGCCATCATCACTCAGGACGCGGCAAGTGAAGCTGCGCAGTTAGCCGATATCGCCGTCGTGCCACCGACAGGAGCGGAAGTGGTCGCCGGGTTCAACAACCCGAAAGCCCATCTCGCGCAGAAGCAAATTCTGACCATGCTGACAACCGGCATCGCTATCCGCAGCGGGCGGGTTTACAGCAACGTGCGTGTCGACGTGCAGGCCAACACCACGCGCTGGCAGGAAAGGCAGATTGCGCTGGTGATGGAGATTACCGGCTGCCAGCGTGCTCAGGCCAAAACGGCGCTGGAACAGTGTAACCATCATTGCCGCACGGCGATGCTGATGCTGATGAGCGGGCTGGATGCGTGGCAGGCGCGCGAAATACTGAGTGAGAACAACGACAACCTGCGCATCGCATTGCGCGAAGCACAGGCCCTGAAAGCCAGTTAACCGTCATACTTCCCGGCGGCGAGCCTCAGAAGAGGTTTGCTGCCGGGCAAGCTTCGCTAAAGGGCAAACTGACGGTGACCGTCTGGTCACGGTAGTGATAGCGATAGGCAAACTGAAAATCTTCCGGCACGCCCGGTTTCGTCTCCCCCAGACTGCACACCTTCTTCAGGTTGCCGTGATCGAAGGCATCCAGCAAATTCTGCCGTAATCGGGCTTTTGAATAGCCTTTACTGAAGCTGGCGTTAACCGTAAAGACGTACATCAGCGTGTTCTCTTCAGCCTGAAGCGCATCGAGCGTCACGCCTTTTGAGGCGGTTTTCGGCAATTGCTGGTTGGCCTGCGCGATATAGTCTTTCATCCCCTGATAAAACGTCGCCAGATTATCTTCGCGAGTGGGCGCAGCAGGCGCAACATAGTTTGTGGCCTGGCTTTGTGATGCGCCTTTCATGGCCTCGTTGATGATCCCCACCGCGCCGCCCGCGAGGATTAATCCGCCAATCCCCAATGCAATTTTCACCAACCGACGTACAAGCTTTTTGCTGCGATCAACCACTCGCGTTTCAGCGATAAACGATTTCACGGCGGCTGATTTCTCCGCAATGTCATTGCGCAAATCTTCCCGACGGCGTTCCCTGAACCACTGCTCCTTGCACTTCTGTAGCTGGTATTCTTCTTCCCACAGCGATTCCACCTGCCGCCAGAATTCGGCGTACTCCTGCTCGGTTCTTTTTTGTTGCTCCCACCACGCGCTGTCGTACTGCGCGCCTGCGGTTTGCCTTTCAGTGGCTTGCTGCTGATCGAGCCACTGGTCATAGCGCCTGCGCGATTCGCTGTCGCCCAGGATCCGCCATGCTTCGTTGATGGCTTTGATTATCTCGGTCTGGGCCTGCCGTTTATCTTCCGGAAAACGGTCCGGATGATTAAGGAAGGATAAACGTTTCCAGGCGCGTTTAAGTTCTTCCGTCGTCGCGTGGTGAGTGACCTTTAACGTATCGTAATGGCTGTGCATTCAGGGTCTGTGAAATCGAATTGAGGGGAGTTTCCATTGTAAACAGCCCGCCAAAAAGCGCGAGCTACCCGTTTTGATAGTTAAGTTTGACTTAAATACTGCTACGCCTCTTTGCCAAATCCCGTTTGCTGGATCAGCATCAAAATAATGCTGTTCAGCCAGCGGTGCGCGAGGCTTTGTTTCTCCGTGTTGATCGCAACCTGCACCGTCTGCTCATGGCCCACGTTGTGGTCAGCGGTTTCGCCCTCAATGGACACGCGATACCAGACGCTGTCCGGGCGCAGATCTTTCACCGGAGCCTGAGCGTTGAGAGTAACCGGGCCGCCGTGATTTTTGGCCAGGATCAGCGAAGGCAGCGTTTTCACAGCTTCATGATCGACGGATACAACTTCCCCAATCAGAGGTTCCCACCGCCCGCTCAACCAGACTTTTGCTCGCGCGCCTGTGGTGATGCGGGAGAGATCTTCCTCGCGCACCAGTGCTCGCACACGCCAGTGGCGATCGTCTATCACTCTCGCGATGGGCTCACCGGGTGAAACCCAGTTTCCCGGCTGTAAAGTGATATCGCTGTCGGTCACCACGCCGTCTTCTGCGGCAACCAGTCTTAACCGTTGCAGCTCAATGGCTCCGGCGCTGGCTTCAAGCTGATACTGGCGCATCATCTGCTCGGCCACGACCTGTTTGGCCGGGCCGTCTTTTGCCAGAGCTAGTGCACCCCGCGCACTGTTTTCCCATGCCTGATGCAGGGCGCGAGCGCGATCCTGCGCATCCTGCGGCACAGAGGCCTGAAGCTCGAAAAGCGCCTGTCCGGCTTTCACTCGTTCGCCATCGCTGACGTGAATTTGCGTCAGCTTCGCCGGGAAAGGGGTGTAGACAGGCTGCACCAGCGCACTTTCAAACACGCCGTCGAGCGACACACGCCCGGACCACGGAACAAAGAGCAATACCGCCAGAACCGCCAGCAGCGCTAGCAGTCGCCAGCGGCGGCGGGGCTGAATTTCACTGCGACGCTCACACCAGATGCGCAGCTCGCGCCACACGGGGTACACCACAAAAGTCATGATTTCCACCAGAAAAAGAATGACGCCCAGCGCTTTAAAAAACGCGTGATAGACCACTAACGCGATGCCGATGAACAGCATCAAACGGTAGATCCAGGTGACAAAAGCAAACAGGGTAAGGAAGCGGGCGAAGGCTGGAGTGACGTTATCCGGCAGCGGATCGCGCAGGCCAATAAGATGCCAGCGCAGCCAGCGTTTGGCCCAGTTGCCCGCACGTTCGTGCAGGCCGGGAAAATCGAGCAGATCGCTGAGAATAAAATAGCCGTCAAAGCGCATAAACGGGCTGGCATTGACCACCACGGTCATCACCCAGGCGGTAGTGGCGAGGAAAAACAGCGCATTTTTGATGCTGCCTTCGGGCGCGAAGGACCACAAAAAGGTGGCCCAGCCAGCTAACACCAGTTCGGAAACAATCCCGGCGGCGGCGATGCGAAAACGCTCAGTAGAGCGTGAGAGCTTCCAGCTTTCGCCCGTGTCGGTGTACGCCATCGGCAGCATGACTAACAACGCCACACCCATATGCCCGACGCGCACGCCGTGCCGGGTGGCCGTAAAGGCGTGGCCTAATTCGTGCCAGAGTTTGGAAAAAACCAGCGCGACAGCGAAGGCCAGCGCCCCGTGCCAGCTCACCGCATTGTGCAGGCTGGCGACAACGCTATCCCACTGACGTGTTGCCAGCACGATCCCGGTCAGCGCCACCAACAGCGTCAGCAGCAAAAACGGCAGGCTGAACAAGCCGTTCACCCACGGCAGCAGCGCCTGCAGCATTCGTTGCGGGTGGATAAGGGGAATGCGGATAAACAGATAGGTATGCAGCAGGTGCTGCCAGAGCGATTTTTCCGGGCGATAGCGGGCATTGCGCAGCAGCTGCTGTTGCTGGAGATAAACCACGAACTCCACCACGTCCTGCTCTTCAACAAACAGCGTGGTTTCCGTCTCGATAGCGGCGGCAATTTTTTCCGCCGACCCCAGTGACCAGCGCTGGAGGATTTCCATCTCCAGCCAGCCGAGGCGAAAGAACAGATTGCGCACCGGGTCAGCCAGATGCCAGGCCGGGGAGCCATCGCGGTTGGCGCTGGCCGAATGCAGGCGCAGTTCGTCGCGCAGCTGCGGCCAGGGCGGGGTCTGCGTGGCTGGAGTGAGAAGAGGGCGTGCGGCGTCCATTACACGCCAACCCACGCCCGGACGGTGGCCAAAGGCCGGCGCAGTAACAGATAGCCCAGCGGCCGCCAGTCGCCAGCGACTCGCGCTGTGCCTTGCAGACCAATGCGGGCCACGCTTTGATCGCCTTCGAGCGAACCACGAAGCAGGTAGCTCGCCACGCCGTTGGGGGCTTCGGTGGCCTTATAGCCCGCCCAGTTGAGCTTGCCCTCCAGCGGACTGAGCGGGGCGACTTTCAGAAACAGCGTCATCGGTGCGCCCTGACGCAGGTTGACGGATTCCGCCACCGGGGCCCAGGCGCGAATGCCAAGGGTAGCCGGGTCCGCCAGCAGGCCGATTCGCTCGCCGGTTTGTACCGGGCGTCCGGCCCAGTCATCGGGATCGGAATAGACGAACACGCCGTCCGTCGGGGAGCGGATCGTCAGCTTTGCCAGCTCGCGTTTGAGGGCGTCCACTTCAACCTGTTTCTCGCGCATTTTACCCATCGCCATCGCCAGGTCGGCTTTGGCGGACTGATCCTCAATGGCCTGCTGTGACGCCTGATGCAGCGTGACGTTGGCGGTTTGCAGTTCGGCGTTTGCCACAGCAAGACGGTTTTGCAGGGTGGTATCGTCGAGCAGCGCCAGCACCTGATCTTTTTTCACCTCGGTGTTGGGCTGCACCAGCATGCGCTTGAGCACACCGTCATTGGGCGCGGCGATCACATCGCTGTGCAGGGAGATAATTTCAGCGGGCACCAGGGTGTAGTCTCGCACCGGGATGCAGAGCGCAATCAGCACCAGCGCCAGTAACCCGAGCACGGCGCGTTTGCGATTCAGACCCAGCCAGCGCCTGGCTCGCGCAGGTTTCACCGCCAGCGACCACCAGGCGTAGCCGTAGGTTCCGCACAGTTGCAGCAGGGAATACTCAGCGCTGTCCATGTTCAGGCTGGCAGGCCACGGCTCGTCACGGGCCAGCAGAAGCAGGGCGTGAGCCTGCTGATCCGGCCCACGCAGGGCGATCGCCCAGACATTCGGCGGCAGCCACTCCTGCCAGTCGGCCGCCAGCTTTTCGTCGAGCATCTCCGCGCTGAGCGGCAAAACAGGCGCGGCTTCAGGCAGTGCTTTGATGCGAGGCGCGAGCTGCTGGCACACCTGCACCAGCCACAGCGCATAAGGGGTATTGCGGTCGAGCGTGCTTAAGCCTGAATGCCCGACCAGTTTTGGCGCGCCGGTAGCGGAAAGGCTGAGTAGCGCCGCCTGGCGATAGCTCACCAGCTGGCGCGTATCGTTACAGATGGCGAAGCCCAGTTCGCTCGCTTTCTCAATACGTTCCAGACGCGTCAGCAGGGCATAAAAAACGGGCAGGTGACTCATGAACTTGTCGTTCCTTTGCCCGCGCAATCGGCTTTGTCCGCCGGGCATACCGGAACGGCCTGGCCGCTCATGCCCGGAAGCAGATCTTTCACTTCGGGGCTGAAGGTGGTTTCAATCTCGATAGTCTGACTGACGGCATCCACGCGTCCGCTGATATGGGTCACCGTCAGCGGATAATGCTGACCGGTTTCCGCGACCAGCGCATTCAGCGTGGAACCCGTTTTCAGCCACACTATCCACGCTGAGGGCACATTCAGCCGGGCTTTCAGCGTGCCGCTTGCCACCAGATCGATAACCTGACCGCCAGCGGATACGCCCTGGCCTTCGCGGACATAAATTCTGGCCACTCGTCCGTCGAACGGCGCGACAAATTTGCACTGCGCCAGTTGGGCATCAAAGATCCCCATCTGGCCTTTGGTGCGGTTGACGTCAGCCGCAGCAAGGCCAACTTCCAGCGCAGCCGCCGATTGCAGGCCCTGAAGTTTGGCTTTCGCCTCATAGCGCAGCTGTGCCGCCCGGTATTCCGCCTGTGCCGCAGCACGGCGAGCGGTCAGATCGCTGCAATCCAGCTCTGCCAGTTGCTCTCCTTTTTTCACCGTGTCACCCAGCTGGACGTTGACCTTGTCAATGCGCCCTGGCACCACGCTGGAAAGCGGACTTTCGCGATTGGCGAGCACCAGAAAACGGACGGCGTTGTCGTCAGACCCCGGTTCCTGCGCCTGAACGCTGGTCACCGTCAGCAGCATCAGCAGCCCGCAAAGCAACTTTATTTTCATCTTCACACTCCTTCAGACAGCTTTCCTACGGGGTACCGACAGGTGTTGGGATCACGCCGCTTTGCTGTTGAACTTCACCGGTGATCGACAGGGTGGCAGCTTCCGCCAGCGCCTGCACCGAGCCTGTGGACACGGTATCTGGCAGATAGCTTTGGTACTGACGCTGCAACACCAGCGTGCCTTTCGGGTCAACCAGCTGCATTTGCCACTGCCCGCGCTGTGCGCCCGGGCTTGCCAGCGACACGAAATCCATCTGCAGCTGGAGCGTTTGCGGGCCAGAGCCCAGCGTGACCTGATTGGCTTCCAGTACGTGGCGAATCGACTGAGCAACCGCATTGCGATCGACCCCTCGCGGCAGGCGGCCCAGATGCAGCTCAACCGGATGATTTTGTGCCACCAGATTCGCCTGCTGCATAAACACTTCGCTTTCCGCCGTTTTCAGGCTGGTATCAATCTGGCGGGAGAGCGAGGCAATGTCCGTTTTCTGCACGTTATCCGGCGTTAAATCGATGCCGACGGAGTTCAGCACTCGCCCATAGGCAGACTGCGCCTGAGCGTAGGAGGAAGCCTGCTGGAAGCGTGAAACGATGGAGCGGGCTTGCGTGCGCAAGGTTTCGAGATCGCTGGTCAGTGAGTTATCCGAACCCGCGCGGGAGATGCTGGCGAGACGCTGATCGACCCATGCCGATTGCTGGGAAATCTGGTAGTCGTAAACCGACAGGCGGTAGCGCTCAAGCGACAGGCGAACCTGAGTGAGGACCGCCATACTGAGCGCCATCCGGCGGGCATCGCCGGTTTTTTCACGCGCATCGTTGGTTTCGCTGATAGCCGGAATGCTCAGCAGCTTAAACAGGTTCATCGACACGCCGACGCCGCCCTGCACCCAGTTGTTGTTGTAGAGGTAGTCGTTGGTGTCGTAGTTGATCCCGGCGAACAGGTTCAGGTTCGGGAACAGCGAGGCAATCTGGCGTTTGGTTTCGTAGCTGTCGATGCGGGCTTTGTAATCCTCTTCACGCAGCTCCGGACGCCGCTCCAGCGCCATCTGTTCAAGCTGGCTGGCGTCTTTCGGCATCTGCGTCAGCGGCGCAGGCGTTTCCACTTTCAGGGTGTAAGGCGTGCCCGGCGGCAGGTTGATCAGCGCCGCCAGCTGGCTTTTTGCCAGCTCCATCTCTTCGCGTTTCTGGTTAAGCAGGCTCATGGCGTCGAGCAGCGAACGCTGATATTCCAGCCCCTCAACCGGCGGCAGGATCCCGGCCTGTTCGGCTTTGCGGGTTTTCTCCAGCGCATCGTTGATCTGGTCCGCGAGCGGTGCGCTTTCCGCCAGAAGCTGTTGAGCACCTAACGCTCGCCAGTAAGCATCCCGCACTTCCTGGACGATGTTTTGCAGCACTTTGCGACGGCGCTCTTCGGCGATATTGACGTCATCCGCCTGCTGACGGGCGCGAAAATAGCTCATGCCGAAGTCCAGCACATCCCAGGAGAACGTCGCATCGGCGATAAAATGTTCGCGCTCCTCTGAGGTGGAAGGGCGCAGGCTCACCAGCCCATCGTCGATCCCCACGCTGGTACCGCCGGAGTCGTTATTTCGCCAGCGGTAGCCTGCATCGGTCATCAGCTTCGGCAGCATGTCCTGCTGAGACACATCCAGCAGACCGCGGGCCAGCGCGGTCTCCATCAGTTTCAGCCGGTAGTCGAGGTTGTATTTCAGCGCGCGCGCCATCGCATCGGAGAGCGACAGCGGGGCGGAAATCGGCTCCTGATCTTTATACATCGCCGCGCGATCTTTATTCACCCGCGCGGTGATCTCATCCTGGGTAAACGGCTCCGGTTTGACGGTGCCGCAGCCTGCCAGAATCGTCAGACTGACCAGCACCGCCAGGCTGGCTTTGAGCGGGACGCGGTTCACATTGCCACTGAACAGGACAGATTCATTCTTCATTTTATGATTCTTCTCGTCTTTATTCACAAACCCTGCTCCCCATCAGCGAGTGGCTGACGGAGGAGGCACAATAACAATCTGTTCCGGCAGGGACGCTGCACGGCTGGCACTCTTAAGTTGAGCGGATAAAGACGGTGCGCCGCGCTGTTCTGCGTGCGCCGCCGGGTGAGCGTGTTGCGTTTTGTCGCGCTCGGCGGCTTTCGCCACTGAGAACGGGCTAAAGGCATCCCACAAGAGATTCTCGCCGAGACCGTTTCCGCTCAGCGTTGGCGGCGTTTCGCGACGTGCGCGATCCTGTTCTGCCAGCATCCCTTCAAACAGCACCGCGTTTTGTAACACCGGGGCGCTGGCGTCCGTCAGCCCGTAACCGCTTTGTGCTTCGGCCCATGAACGCCCGCTGGCGCTGTTATCCTGGCTGTAAATCATCGGCAGAATAAACAGCGCGGGCTGATAGCTCAGGCGTTGGCCTGTTTGCGCCTGGCTGCCGTAGTCGTAGCGCTGCCACGGATCGATAAAGCGGTTGTCCGTTGAGGGGGGTATCGGCGGCGTGGTGCCATAAATGGTCACCGTCAGCGTAGCGGTTGAGGTATCGCCGTCGCTGTCGGTTATGGTGTAGGTGAAGACTTCTGTCAGCGATGCGCTGGCATCCAGTGCGGCAACCTTGCTGTTGCTGCGATCGAGTTCGTACTGCCAGTTGCCGTTTTTATCCAGTCGAAGCGTGCCGTATTCGCCCTGGGTGCTGCCGCCAATCACGCCATTGCGTCCGGTGTTGCCGGACTGCACGGCCGTCACCGGGCCATTGGCCGCCGGGCCGTCGGCACCGATGCGGTCGTCGTTGAACAGGTTGCCCTGAGCGCTTTGCTCGCTGCGGTCCTGAATGATTTCCGCATTGTTGTTGCGCGCGGTCGGCACATCGTCGATGACGGTGATGGTCAGCACGCCGCCAATCTGATCGTTGTTGCCGTTGATGTGCCAGGTGATGGTATCGCTGGTTTGACCGACCCCCGGCTGATGCAGCGCGTGCTGCAAAATAAAGCGGTAGCTCAGCAGCCCGGTGTCGCCCCGGTTGACATAGTTGAACAGCTGCACCAGCCCCTGCTTGCTGTTGAGCAGAAGCGGATTTTCCGACAGCTGTTGCAGGCGTGCGAGGCTCAGGATCGTGCCGTTAAACGACAGCTGGTTAATCGGCGTGAGGGAGACCAGCTGCACGCTGGTCACCACTTCGCTGAGATCGCGGTTGCCCGAGGTCAGGCTGGACTCGCGCACGGTGATATTGACCACCGGCGTGACGGCAATGCGCAGCAGGCTGGTGGCGGTGCCGCCGTCGTTGCCGTCGCTGGCTCGCCAGCTCACCAGCGGGATCACCCCGGAGTAGCTGGCTTCTGGCACAAAGCGCCAGCTGCCGTCGCGGTTGATGGTCAGGCGGCCTTGTCCGGCAAGCGTCACGCTTTGCCCGGCGGTAAAGGTTTCGCCGTTGACGGTAAACTGCTGGACGAAAATTTTGTCGCCGTCCGGATCGCGGCTGTTATCCAGCAGGTTGCCGCCAACAGGCACGCCTTCGCCGGTGATAGCGCCTTTCGGCGTCACAATCGGCAAGCTGTTGGTGACGGCAATGGTCACCGTGGCGGTTTCGGTGACGCCGCCGCTGGTGACGGTATAGGTGAATTTATCCTGGCCGACAAACCCGGTTGACGGCGTGTAAACCAACTGACCGTTCACCATCCGCACGCTGCCGTGGCTGCCCTGAGTGAAGCCGCTCAGGGTTTTATCGCTGTTGCTGAAGGTGTCGTTTGCCAGCACGTCGACGCTGATCGGCTGATTAGCATGGGTGCTGGCGCTGTCATCGATGGCATCCCGCACGGGCAGAATACCGAGCAGCAGCGCTGCCGAAGAGGTTCCTCCCTGGTTGCCATCGCTGATGGTGTAGGTGATGCGAGGCACCACGCCGTTCCAGTCGGCTATTGGCGTCAGGCTGTAGCTGCCGTCAGCGCGCAGGGTAAAGGTGCCGACCCCGGTTATTGTGACGGAATCGCCAGCATTGGCGGTCTGACCGTTGACGGTAAACTGGGTCACTACCAGCGGATCGTTATCCGGGTCGCTGTCATTGACCAGCACGTTTCCGCTCAGCACGTGATCTTCCTGCGCCAGATTCAGGTCATCTACCGCTTGCGGCACCGTGTCGGTGACGGTGACATGCACTGTCGCCGTTTCGGTGATCCCGGCGCTGGTCACGGTGTAGGTATAGGTGTCGTTGCCGACATAACCCGCGTCAGGCGTATAGCGCAATTCACCGTTCACCAGCGTGACCGTGCCGTGTGCGCCGTTGCTCCAGGCGCTGATGGCCGCATTCGGGTTGCTGAAGGTGTCATTCGCCAGCACATCCGTATCAACAGGATTGCCCGCGTGGGTGGTGGCCGTATCGTCAAAGGCATCCTGAACCGGAAGTACGGTGATAGCCAGGGGGCTGCTGCGCACGCCATTGCTGTTACCGTCGGTCAGGGTGTAGGTGATAACGGGCAGCGTGCCGTTCCAGTCGTTGACCGGGTTGAACAGCCAGACGCCGTTGGCAAGCAGCGTCAGCGAGCCTTTCCCGGCAATCGTGACGGCGGTTCCGGCGGCGTGAACCGTGCTGTCGCCCGCCACGGTGTACGACACCACTTTTAGCGTGTCGCCATCCAGATCGCGGTCATTGGTCAGTACGTTACCCGCCTGAAGCCTGTCTTCATTCCCTTGCGCGACATCCGGCAGCGGCGTTGGCGCGGTGTTGGTGACGTTCACCGTGACGGTAGTGGTTTCATTCACGCCGCCGCTGGTGACGGTATAGGTGAAGGTATCGGTGCCGACATATCCCGCCGCCGGGGTGTAGCGCAGTTGGCCGTTTTCAATGGTAACCGTTCCCCAGGAGCCGTTGCTGGTGGCGGTGAGGGTATGATCGCTGTTCTCGAACGTGTCGTTTCGCAGCGGATTAAACAGGATCGACACGCCCGAGTGGGTAGAAACGGTATCCGGCACGATATCCGCGACGGGGATGACGGTCAGATCCAGTGTGCTGCTGCTGGTGCCACCGGTGTTGCCGTCGCTGAGGTTATAGGTGATGGTCGGCACCACGCCGTTCCAGTCGGCAATCGGTGTGAAGCGCCACGTGCCGTCGCTGTTGACGACAATCGTTCCTTTCCCGGCAATCAACACGCTGCTGCCTGCGGCGTGGGTGGCCGTTTCGCCGGGGAGCTGGAAGCTGGTGACTCGCAGGGTGTCGCTATTGGCATCGGTATCATTGCTCAGTACGTTGCCGCTGAGCACGGTGTCTTCGTTGCCGCTGCTGATATCCGGAACGCCCACTGGCGGGGTGTTGGTGACAGTGACCGTTACGGTCGCGGTTTCCGTTACGCCGCCGCTGGTGACCGTGTAAGTGTAGGTATCGTTGCCGACGTAACCCGCAGTCGGGGTGTAGACCACCTGGTTATTCACAATACTGACGGTACCGTGGCCTGGCTGAGTGACGCCCGTTATCTGCGGATTGCCGGACTCGAAGGTGTCGTTCGCCAGCAGGTTGCTGGTCACTGGCGTCCCGGCGTGGGTGGTGATGCTGTCGTTAACGATATCGGCAACAGGCAGCACGGTGATAAACACTTTCCCTGAGACTTCGCCTGCGCCCGTGTCGTCGGTGGCGAAAATAGTGACGGTCGGCACCAGCCCGTTCCAGTCGGCGGCCGGGACGAACGTCAGCTGGTGATCCGCCGCGATCGTAATGCGGCCCACGCCGCTGATATCGGCAAAGGCGCTGCCGCTCAGGTCTCCCGGTGAACCGGGAATATCGTAGCGGGTGCCGTTGATTGAGAAGCCCGTAAAGCGTACTACGTCGGTGTCCTGATCCAGCGTCCCGATAGTGTCGGTGAGCGTGTGATCTTCCTGGACGGCAAGAACAGCGTCGATAACCACCGGAGTGGCGTTGGTGATATAGACCGTGACGGTGGCGGTTTCAGTCACACCACCGCTGGTGACGGTGTAGGTAAACGTGTCCTGTCCGGTCGGCACGCCCGCAGGCGGCTCATAATGCACAATACCGTTGGCATCCACGCTGACCGTGCCACCAAGCGCGGTGCTGCTTTGCGGCAGCGAAACCGTGCGGTCGCTGTTGCTGAAGGTGTCGTTTTCCAGCACGTCGATGTCGACCGCAGTGCCCGCGTGCGTGGCGGCCATATCGTCGTAGGCATCCTGCGCCGGAGTGACGGTGATGTTCAGGGTGTTATTGACGGAGCCGTTGCTGCTGCCATCGCTGACGGTGAAGCTGATCCCCGTTACTGTGCCATGCCAGTCACCCACGGGCGTAAAGGTGTAGCTGCCGTTGGCATTCAGGGTAAATGCACCCTGACCGGCGATTTGGACGGTGGTGCCTGCGGCAACCGTGGTGCCGTTTATCGTGAAGTTGCTGACGCTCAGGCTGTCACCGTCGCTGTCAATCGCATTCCCGAGCACGCTGCCGTTAAGCGGCGTGTCCTCCGCAGTGCTGACGACCAGCGGGGTTACCGTCGGCGCGATGTTCACCACATCAATGGTGATGGTGGCCGTTTCCGTTACGCCGCCGCTGGTGACGGTATAGGTAAAGGTATCGCGACCGACAAAGCCCGCTGCCGGGGTGTAAATCAGCTGATTGCCGTTTTGCACCACGCTGCCGTGTTGCGGCGTGCCGAGTGCGGTAATGGCGGCATTGCTGTTTTCGAAACTGTCATTGGCGAGCGGCGAGAGAGTCAGCGTTTTTCCGGCGTGGACCGTTGCGCTGTCGTTCGCAATATCGGCGACCGGCGTGACGGTTATATCCAGCGAGCTGCTGTTGGTGCCGCCTTCGTTGCCATCGCTGACGGTGAAATCAATGTGCGGCACGGTGCCGTTCCAGTCGGCAACCGGAATGAACTGCCAGCTGCCGTTAGTCTGGATAGTCAGTGCGCCGTAGCCCGCCAGCGTGATGGTTTGCCCGGCCTGGTAGGTTTGTCCGTTGACGGTGAAATCGGTGACCTGAATCGGGTCGCCGTCCGGATCCTGAATACGCGCCAGCAGATTACCGCTGACGGTGGTGTCTTCCGGCGTGCTGACAATGATGTTGTCTGCGGTAGGTTCGGTGTTGGTCACGTTGATGAACACCGTGCCGCGCTCCGTGACGCCGCCGCTGGTCACGGTGTAGGTGTAGGAGTCGGTGCCGACGAACCCGGCATCCGGCGTGTAGATAACCTGATTGTTCGCGCCAATCGTCACCGTGCCGTGGGTGCCCTGGCTGACCGCCGTGACCCTCTGGTCAGGGTTGCTGAAGCTGTCGTTGGCCAGCACGTCGGTGCTGACCTCGACCCCGGCGTGGGTGCTGCTGGCATCGTTCACGATATCCGGGACCGGGGTCACGATAAGTCCGATGTTGGTGCTTTTCTGCCCACCGTTATTGCCGTCGCTGACCACATAGCTCAGGCTGACCACGCCGTGCCAGTCGCTCACCGGCGTGTAGGTAAAGGTGCCGTTGGCGTTGAGTTGCAACGTACCGCGATTGTTGGTCAGCGTGACCAGCGTCCCGGCAGCATAGCTTTGCCCGTCAATCGTGAAGCTGGTGACGGTGAGCGGGTCACCGTCGGCGTCGGTGTCGTTATCCAGCACGTTGTCGGTAAACGGCGTGTCTTCCGGGGTGATAAACAGATCGGCGGCCGGGGCAGGCACGGTATTGGTGACGTGGATCGTCACGGTTGCTGTTTCGGTCACGCCGCCGCTGGTGACGGTGTAGACATAGCTGTCATCGCCCACGTAGCCCTGCGAAGGCTGGTAGGTCAGCACGCCGTTGACGAAAGTGAGCGTGCCATGCTGAGGCTGAGTCACGGCGGTAATCTGCCGTCCGGCGTTTTCGAAGGTGTCATTCGCCAGCAGATCGGCCGTGGTTTTCACCAGCGTATTGTTGGCGTGGATCGTGTAATCGTCTTTAAACGCATCCTGCACGGGCGTAATGCTGATGCCGATAGTGTTGCTGTTCGACCAGTGGCTGGTGGCGGTGTCGAGATTGGTCAGGGTGTAGATATCACCCGGCGAGTTGACGCCGGTGTCCGCGCTGGTGTTCGAGTCCGAGCCGCGTACCGTCAGGCCGCCGCTGACCGGGCCGTTGTAGTTTGCGAGCGGCACAAAACGAATCAGCGTGCTGCTGCTCAATACCAGCGCCCGGCTGTCACTGAGGCCAGTTGGCAACTGGAGCCAGGTGGTGCCGTTGAGCGAGTATTCCCAGTGGCCTTTGCTGCTGTCCACGCTGTTGCCCGTGATGGCGACGTATTGCAGCGTGCCGTCGGCTTTGCCCCCGCCTGCAATCGACGACTGATCGTCCGTTTTATCGCTCCAGGTGGTTTGCAGCAGTTGACCGAGCGTCAGGTTAGTTTGCGGTGAATCTTCGTTAATGGTGGTGTTGGTGACCCCGAGCGTCGGGCGATCGTTCACGCCAGTCACTGAGGTGCTTAATACGATCACGCCATCGCTAAAACGCGAGGTGCCGCCGTGATTGCTGCCGATGTTAAAGCTCGCGCCGTTGGTCGGTTCTGTGGTGGTGCTGGTCTGATCGTTATTGCTGTTGCCTTCAACCAGACGAACGCCGAGCGTTGTCGGCGTGCCGAAGAAGTTGGCAGCAGGCACAAAGCGGATCAGCGCGGTGCCGTTGAGGATCAGCGCATTGCTGTCGCTGCGCGCGCCGACGGCAGCCCAGCTTGCGCCGCCATCCAGCGAGTATTGCCACACGCCCTGAGCGGCATTTGGCGTGAGCTGGGTAATGGCAACGCCAAAGAAGCCATCGCTGCCCGTGCCCCCTGTGGCGCCATTGCCGCTGTTGCTGACTAAATCTTTGCTGTCATTGAATTTGCTCAGAAACAGGCTGCTCACTGAGCTGCCGCCGATGCTGCTTGCCGCGCTATCTTCGCTGACGGCTGGCAGGGTTTGCGTCGGCGTGCCGTTCACCACCGGTGCGTCGTTCACTGGATTGACGGTAAAGGTAAATTCGCGCGTGGTGACCAGCGCGGCCGAGGTGCCGTCCTGATAGGAAACGGAACCCGGATCGGCATTCGGATCGTCAGGCTGGTTAGCAATGTTCGACGGACGTCCGCCGCTGTTGCCCAAATCATTGACCACCACCGTGACGCCAAACGCGCCGTTCCAGTCTGCGGCGGTGGCAGAACCTGGCACATCTGGCAGCTGCACGACCAGCGAAGCCAGCCGGGAGTTGATCTGATCGGTGGTGCCGGTCAGGGTAATATGCCCGGTGCCGACGCCTGTTAACGTGCCGCCGCTGCCGCCGACGGAAGAGAACACAAACCCGTTGGCGAGCGTGACATCGACCTGAATCACGTCATCCAGCGCATCGATATCGTCGACGTTGATGGCAGGAAGGTTAACCGTGGCGCTGCCTTCATTGGCGGTCAGGGCAGGGTTATCGCCCAGCGTGACGCGAGCCGGATCGTTGGTGCTGTTCTGGAATACGCGAACAAAGCCGAAGGTCACGTTTTGCGTGAGCCCGCCTGGCACTGCCGCAAAAGGATTCACTTCGGTTGAAGGAGGGGCAACCGTACCCACGCCTCCGCTGGCATTGTCCGGGCCACCGTTGGCATCTGCGCCGACAATCAGGTTGCCGCTGGCATCGCGGGCGCGGTCATCGGCGATCACTTCGACATGAAGATAGTCGTTCATGTTGTCGACCTGAATGCCGGTCAGCTGCACCTGTAACCCGGCGAGGAAGGCGTTGATTTGCGCCACGGTGCCGCGAACGACTAACGGCATTCTGTCGCCGTTGTACGGTGGGTTGCCGTCGACGGACGTGCTTTGAATGGTGACGCCGGAGCTGGCGGCGTTGGTGGAGGTAATGGTTACCGCCGAGTTTTGCAGGTCGCGGTACTGAATCAGCGACAGCGGTACGCCGTTATCGTCCGTTAAACGGATGGTGACCTGAATCTGATCGCTTTCGCCAGGCTGAATGCCTCCGGCATCGGTCACATCGACATCGCCAATGGAGAAGCCGGGAACGTTATTGCCTCCCGGCGTGCCGTTTTGCAACTGAATGACCGTGCTGCTCGGTGGCGTCACAGTCGGCGCGTCGTTGACGATGCCAATGGTGACCGCAATCTGCTGGTCCGCAGGCGCAGGCCCGGTATCGCTGCCGATATGCGAGGCGCTGGTGTCCATGTGCATGTTGATGGTGACATCGCCCGCTGCCGCGCCGTTCTGATCCTGGTTGGCGTTTAACGCCGATTTATAGGTCAGGCCGAGGCTGTTGTCGTTGAGCAGAGCTTCGATATCTCGCGCCACGCCCGTCAGCACCAGCGTTCCCGTATTGTCGCCCGTGATCGTCACGCCATTCACGAGGGTCTGCGAGCCGTTCCCGCCGATGCCCAGCGTGCCCTGAGCCACCGTCAGTGTGACGGTCACCGGCAAATTGAAGGCGTTGGATTCCACATCGCTGACGACAAACTGCCCGCGCCCGATAGGCGAGTTCTGATCTTCCAGCGCATTAGCGCTGGTGGGGGCGGTGAAATTGCCCGGATCGTCTGTCTGCGAAGCGCGGATCACTACCGATGAGGCGGTGATGTTGCCGTCGCTGGCTGGTACAGCGTCGGCGTACCAGTTATAGATCCTGGCATCGACCGGCAGCGGGTTGCCCGGGAGCGGATTGGGCTGGTTGACCGGGCCGCCGTTGGCGCTGCCGGAGAGCGAGCCGTCCGGGTTCCGCAGGCGGTCGTCGGCAATCACCTGGAGCTGATACTGCTCGTTATGGTCGCCGCTGAAGGCGACGGTCAGGCTGGCGAGCGCGGCGTTGATTTGGGCGACCGTGCCGCTGAAGACCAGATAGCCGCCCTGCACGCTGGGGCTGCCCGTCACACCGCTTGCGGCATTGATAGCCAGCGTGACATCGCTGTAGTCCACCTGGCTAAAGGCGCTGCCGTCGTTGTGTAACAGGCGGACGATAACCGTGGTGTTGTCCGTTATGTTTCCTGCGCCGACGCTTAAATCCGGGTCGCTAAGGCTGAAGCCCGGCACGTTGGTTGGCGTATCGCCGCCGACGTTCACCGGCGCGGAAGGCCCGGACACGGCTGGCGGATCGTTAGCCGGGAGCTGATTAATGGCAAAGTGAACGTTGGTCTGCTCTTTGTTGCCGTCGGAGAGCGTGAAGTTAAAGCCGTCGGTGGTGTTGCCCTCGGTGCCGTTATTCACATACCAGATGTAGCCGTTGTTGATGTCCTGCTGAGTGAAGGACGAGCCGACCCCGATGGTGCTGAAATGCACGCCATCGGTGGAGTAGAGCAGGCGGCCCTGAGTCGGCACGCTGGTGATAGTGAACTGCACCTGATCGGCTGTGCTGTCCGGATCGTAAGCCTGCAACAGGCCGTTAGTGATTTGGCCGTAGCTGCCTTCCACCACGCTTAAAGGGTTATTCGCCGGAGGCCCGCCGATATTATTGGGCGAGTCCGGAGGCACCACCGGATCGGCTCCGTCAGGGGTTGGCGCGATCGTTGGGCCATCGTTCACGTTGGTGATGACGATGTTCACGGTGGCGACGCCGCTGGAAACCGCACCCCAGCGATCGACCGCCGACACGGTGAAGGAGGTTGAACGCGTTTCGCCGCCGTTGCTCACAAAACGCAGACCGGTCGTGCCTGCCG
The DNA here is from genome assembly GCF_051650185.1 of Scandinavium sp. GTDB lineage: Bacteria > Pseudomonadota > Gammaproteobacteria > Enterobacterales > Enterobacteriaceae > Scandinavium. The sequence continues at coordinate 64,735 of NZ_JBOFIN010000077.1, read as the reverse complement.
ATGCCGTCAGCAAGGAAAGATCTAACTGTGTGTTACCGATATCCGCCTGCGTCAGCGTGATCCAGGTCCCGTTGCTCAGGTATTGCAACGAGCCGCCCTGCGGCAGGCTTTCGATAATAAATTTCAGGGCGTCTGCGCCACTGGCGGCATTGTTCAGCGCGTAGTTGGTATTGCCATCAAGCGTAGGGCTGGTTTCCCACGGCGAGCCGCTGTTGGCGTCATCCGGGTCGGTTATCGAAATCAGCCCAGTGGTGATGGGCAGCGTGTCACCTTCTTTGATAACCGCCTGCGTTGTGCCGCTGGCGTCTGGCGCATCGTTTACCGGCGTGACGTAGATGTCGATAACAGGATGCCAGGCGTCATCGAGCGGGTTGCCGTTGCTGTCCAGCCCGACTAATCCCGCCGATACTGAGAAGGTGGCCTGGAAATGGAAGGTTTCATTGCCGTCGTGCACGATGCGGATCAAGCCGTCATTGAGGTCGGCCTGGGTGAACGAGCCATACGGCTGAATGGTTATCCAGCCGCCGTTGCTGTCGGATTTTTGCAGCGTCAGGCCCGGGGTATTGAAGCCTTCAAAGGTATAGACGACCTGGTTTTCCGGGATGCCGCTGACGGTATAAGTCATGCCAGGATTTGTGGTGTTGGTGCTGTCGCCTGAGAGGGTTAGCGTCCCGCCTTCGCTAAAACTGCCGTGCGAGGTGCTGCCGGGATTATTGACGTTATCACCGAAATAATCGGGATCGCCGATAGTCACCTGGGGGTCGATAACCGGTACGTCTCCCGGCGGTGGCTCAAGCTGGCCGTTGGTCTGGTTGGTGTCAATCAGGTCGACGGTAAAGCGGAAATGGGTGACCGACGAATCGGGCTCGGTGCCGTCCCAGATCCCGCCGTTGCGATCGTGCGGGTTGCCTTCGCTGTCCCAGTAGCGGCTTTCGGAGTGGTCGATCACCACAAAATCAAAGCTGTCCTGCTGGCCGTCGAAATCCGCATCGGCGTACTGGTGATAGACCACTTTGCCGTCCAGCACGTCCTGTAAGGTAAAGCTGTCGCCATTCTGCACGCGCTCGCCGTTCACCGTCAGGTAGCCGTGCGTCATGTTGGTGGTATCAACGATAAAACTGATGCTGCCGGGGGAGGAGTCGGCGTCGGTGGCGTTGATCATGCCCGGCGTCAGCACCAGGGTGGCATTGCTGTCATCCACCGCGCCGTTACTGGTCATGTCCGGATCGATGACCGGTTCGTCATTCACCGGGCGCACATCAAGCGTAATCACGCCGTCGCTGCTGGCTGGCGTGCCCGTTCCGCCGCCGTTATCGGTGACGCGGATGCCAAAGTCATCCTGCGTGACGCCTTCTTCCCCGTAGTTTTGATAGGTCAGATATTGTTTGTCGGCGTAGCTGAACGTTTGCCCAATGGTGACCGGTTGACCGCGAAAATAGAGCGTACCGTGCGTGGGCAGCGAGGTAATGGTCAGGGTTAAATTTGTGTCCTGCGGATCGCCACCGCCGTCTGCGGTGATGTACTGCCCGACGTTGCCGGTATCCGTTGCATTCGCAGGCTGGCCTTCATACACCAGCCCTTCGCCGCTGACGGTCGGCGGCTGGTTCACCGGGGCGACGTTCAGCGTGACGGTGACCGACTCTGAGGCGCTGGCAGGTGTAGCGCCATCGTTGACGACGGCGGTGAAGTTATCGCTGCTGTTCTGCGTCGCGCCGGTGGCGGTATGCACGTATTGCAGACGTCCACTGATCACATCCTGCTGCGTAAAGACAGACCCGACGCCGAGCCGCTGCCCGTTAAGCGTCAGGTAGCCGTACTGCGGCATGGCGCTCAGTTCGTACACCACCTGGCTCCACGTTTGCCCACCTGCGGTGACATCGCTGTCCTGAGCATTCAGCGCACTCGTGTCGATGGTGGTGCTGCCATTTTCACGCACAGAGAGCGTACCGTCCGGAACCGTTGTGGGATCGTTGGCGGGGGTAATGGTGATGCCCAGTTCGCTGGCCGAAGAGCCGGACTCGCTGCTGATATTGACGTCTAAAAACGTGGAGGCTGATGTTTTACCGGTTTCGATATCTGCTGCGGTGAACGTCAACGAGTTAAGCCAGTTCTGCGCCTGAGCCGCCGTGCCGGTGAAGCTCAGCGTTGAGCCCTGATGAGTGCCATCACTCAGGCTGCCAAGCGTGGTATCACGGACGCTGATGCTGACGGTGACGCTGTCATCGGTGGCGGTCACCTGCCAGCCGCTAAGCTGCCCGCGTTCTGCCCCAGGGTTAAGCACAGTGGGTTCGGAAACCGTGAGCCCGCTGCTGCTGGTGCGGACTTCGGGGACCTCCAGCAGACGGTCATAGTCCAGCGCCAGGCTTCGGGTATCAATAGTGCCAATATGGCTTTCCAGCACCCAGTCTCCGCCGAGTGCGGCAGACCCTGTCATATCTGTCGAGGAGGCAACATCTGCCTGAGTGAGGCTGGCAATGCGGGTTACGAGCGCCGTGTCGCGCGAGCTGATATCACAGCCATAAAGAAGAATATCGCCGTCAGCGCTGAGGTGGCTGCCGAGCGTGTTGAGCTGCTGGCTGTACTTCGCCAGGTTTTGCGCGGTAAGCGTGTCGCTTCCCAGACCCAGCGTGTCGGACGCGCCATGGCTGAGAATATGGATTGCCTGAATGTTCTCGCTGCCCTGTAGCGCCTTGTTGATCTGATCGAGGCCCGAGCTGTTGTCGTTTAACACCACGACTTTGCTGCCCTGCGGCAGCTGGCTGACGAGCGATTGCCAGTTCTGAATATGGCTGTCGACAACGTAGACTTCGGCAGGTGCCGCGGAAACCGCTTTTGGGGCAGGGGGGGCGACGGTGATCGCTTTTGGCGCTTCGGCAACGCTGTCGTGATGCAGCGTGTCAGTATCCGCGTGGTGCGCCGTTTCCGTGACCGCCGCGCCATCAAACAGCTGGCGTGCTTCCAGAGCAAAACGGTGGCGGCGCGGACTCAGCGCGCGCAATCTTTCATTCATTGTCATTCAGGTACCCAACTCAGCTCAGCACGACGTTGCAACAACGATAAATACACAGCGTTAACAGGGTCTTATCGGGGTAAAAGCAGCGAGTATCCGCCTTTTTTAATCCTAAGCAGGAATGGCGGAATTTGCCTTAGAGTGGGTGAAAAAAAAGATACAAAAATGTGATGGGTTTGTAGCGGTGTAAAAAAATCCCCTGCGAAGGGCTTCGCAGGGGAAGGGCAGGGATTATGGCGTGACGATGTTGAACCAGAACTCGAATTTATCCATTGAGTTCAGCAGTTCATCCAGCTTGCCTGCGTCGCCGGTGATTTTGACGTCACCTTTGTCTTTGGCCTGCTGCAGCGTCTCTTCTTTCAGCACGATTTTGTTCAGCGTATCGCGAGAAAGGGTAATGGTCGCATCGGCTTTATCAGACTGCGCATTAGCCGTGTGGTTCAGCACCCCGTTTTCCAGCTCAAGCTTGTACTTGTCGCCGGTATCGGTGAAGTCGAAGTTCAGCACGGCCGTTTTGCCTGCGGCTTTCTCGCCGTTAACGTGAACCGCCAGATAGTCGAAGAACATTTCCGGCGTCATCGCACGGACGGTATCCGGGCTTGCGGTATTCGGCGTAGCCGCTTTTACCACACCGTTACGCAATTCCTGCGCACCGCTCAGGTAGAAGTTACGCCATGGGCCTGATTCTGCCTGGTAACCCAGCTGTTCCAGCGCGTCAGCTTCGAGGTTTTTCGCCTCCTGGTTGCTCGGATCGGCGAACACCACTTTGCTGACCACCTGCGCTACCCAGCGGTAGTTACCCTGGTCGTAGTCGGTTTTCGCTTTCTTCAGGATGGCATCCGCGCCGCCCATGTAATCGACGTATTTCTTCGCGGCATCTTCCGGTGGCAGTTCGTCGAGGGTTGCCGGGTTGCCGTCAAACCAGCCGAGGTACAACACGTAGGTGGCTTTGACGTCATGGCTGACGGAACCGTAGTAGCCACGGTTGGCCCAGGTATTCGCGAGGTCTGGTGGCAGCTTGAACTTAGCGGCGATTTCGTCGCGGGTCAGGCCTTCGTTTGCCATACGCAGCGTCTGGTCGTTGATGTAACGGTACAGGTCACGCTGCGATTTCAGCAGTTTGTTGATGTTGTCGTTACCCCAGGTCGGCCAGTGGTGTTGCGCCATCAGCACTTCCGCTTTGTCGCCCCAACGAACAATGGCTTCGTTGATGTATTTCGACCACGGCAGCGGTTCACGAATTTTCGCGCCGCGCAGGGAGTAGGTGTTGTGCAGGGTGTGCGTCACGTCTTCTGCGGTTTCGATGAGTTTTTTCTCTTCGATATACCACAGCATTTCAGACGGCGCTTCGGAGCCCGGCGCCAGCATGAAGTCATAGGTCAGACCGTCAATGACTTCTTTCTGACCGTCTTTCTCGATGATGTTGGTTGGCGCAATCAGGGTCACCGTACCCGCAGAGGTGGTGGTCCCCAGACCGGCACCGACCTGGCCTTTGGCATCAGGTTTCAGCAGGTTGCCGTACATGTAACTTGCGCGACGGCTCATTACGTTACCTGCCATGACGTTTTCTGCAACGGCGGCATCCATAAATCCGGTTGGGGCATAAATTTTCACTTTGCCGGCTTTAACGTCGGCTTCATCAATCACGCCGCGCACACCGCCATAGTGGTCAATGTGGCTATGGGTGTAGATAACCGCAACGATCGGTTTTTTACCGCGGTTTTTAAAGTAAAGATCCATCCCGGCTTTGGCGGTTTCCGCAGACACCAATGGGTCAACCACGGTGATGCCTTCTTTACCCTCGATGATGGTCATATTCGACAAATCGAGGTTACGAATCTGGTAGACGCCGTCGGTGACTTCAAACAGCCCGCTGATGTTGATCAACTGCGACTGACGCCACAGGCTTGGGTTGACAGTGTCAGGGGCTTTTTCGCCTTCTTTGATGAAGGCGTATTTAGCCGGATCCCAGATGACGTTGCCCTGCTCACCTTTGAGAACCTCCTGCGGCAGCGCGGCGATAAAGCCTTTGTGCGCGTTGGTGAAGTCGGTGTTATCAGAGAACGGCAGTTGGTTGTAGAGGGCATCGTTGGCTTGTTTTGTCGCCGCGGTAGCATCTTTTGGCTCTACCTGTGCAAAGGCAGGCGCTGTAACCGTGGTTAACATCCCTGCAAGCGCCAGGCTTTTAACAATGGCATTCAGTCTCATCTTGTTAGCCTCATGAGGAGTGCGATCGAAAAGGTATTATGTAAAACAACTGTGAATAAGTGATTCTTTTTATAACTACATATTTACACGACTAGTGTAGGCCAGAATGATAAATTTTCCTGTTCGAGTGATAAAAAAGCAGAATATATCGCTACCGCCCGTCATTACTCATGTAAGCGGGCGTCAGTTGCGTGAAAGGAAAGGGAAAACCGAAAAGTTGCCCATGTATATGATATAAATCAAGGTGTTGTTGCCTGGCTTATACGGTTACGGCCCTCGCGTTTAGCCTGATAAAGCGCTTTATCAGCCGACTCCAGCAACAAATCAAGCGACATGCCCGGTTGCCATTCTGCAATGCCCTGACTCACAGTCACCCGATCAGAAACCGTTGATCCGGCATGGCGTACGCGTGTATCGGAAATGGCCTGCTGTATGCGTTTGGCGATAGTGACGGCGTTGGGCATTCCGTCGCATACCGCCAGCACCACAAACTCTTCACCCCCGTAACGGAACGCGGCATCGCTGGCTTTACGTAGCGATTGTTCGATGCAGCGGGACACCTGAACGAGGCATTTATCTCCTTCAACATGGCCGTAAATGTCGTTGTACTGCTTGAAGAAATCGATATCTAACACGATCAGAAACAGCGATTTTCGGGTTTGTCCAAGCTGCTGAATGCTTTGCGTGAAATAGTCCGCGAAGCTGCGGCGGTTGAACAGGCCGGTTAAGGTGTCATAGTTCGCCAGCTTGACCAGTTTTTTGATCAACAGGCTTTTTTCATATTCGCTGCGCTGGGTGCGAAGCCAGGACTCCAGCAGGATGTAGCGAGCGGAAAGCACCACTGCCAAAATGATGACCGCGCCAATACCCTGAATCAGAGTAAATTTCACCGGCGAGAGGAGTTCGCCGTAAATCAGCGAGAAAATGATGGGCGCGGTGAACAGCGCCAGCAATCGGGCGGAAAGATAGAACGTAATGGTGGCGGGCAGCAGGATGATCACCAGAATCACCATGGTGATGGTCGGCTGGCTAAAGTCATTCAGCAGGTTATAAAAAATGATCGACCACAGAATGCTGAACACCAGCACGATACCCGGCAGGCATTTTCGGTACAGGCCTTTGTTGATGTTCTCGCGAAGCCGCAAGGTGAGCAGCATGTTAATCACCGAAAAGACCATCACCGCAATCAGCGTATAAGCATAGTCGCTGGTCTCAAGCAGGATCATGCCGCCGCCATAAACCCGCATCACCAGCCACGCGCCAAAGATAATATTCAGGCACAGAAACCAGAGATACCCCTTGACGCTGGCAATCGTTATTTCTCGTGTTCCGTGCTTGATATCCATGAAAAGGCTCCAGATTTTGTTACTGATGAGGATAGTTGAAGCCTCGGTTTCACTCAAATAGCCACCACAATGAAGGCTGAAAATTTTACACGCTAAAGACGTTGAATCTTTGGCTATGTACTACTTTTACAAAAAGTAACATCCCCGCCTGTTATCTGATGACGTTTTCGCCATTTTCGAACTTATTGATTTTTATGGAAGACGTATGAATAAAATTTATCGCCTGATCTGGAGTCCTGTCGCAGGAGCGTTGATCCCCGTCGCAGAATTTACTGCCGGGAAAAAAGGGAAGTCGCTACGTTCTGCTCAGCGCCGCATTATGCTGCTGGGGATGTTGCTTGCGTTATCTCACTTCGCTTTGGCTGACGATGTCCAGTGGTCGGCGGTCTATCCGGATTATGCGTTTCCAACCGATCCGAACTACGACTTCGACCAGGTTATCAGCACCGGATATGCCTTCACCGTGGCGGGCACGCCGGGCGCGAACAACTACGTGGCGGGCACTACGCTGAATATCCTTGGCCCGATACCGCTGTTTCCGGATTTCACTTCGGGTAATGGGGTCAGCGGGACTTCTGTTGCGGTGGTTGATGCGCTACCCGGTGCCAGCGCACCGGAAGGCAATCGCATTATTCAGATAACGGCTACCGACTCGCAGGGTGTGACCACGCCAATTACCGCCGCCAATATTAACGAATACAACTACTCACCTGCGCCAGCGAACCCACAGCAAGATCAGGAGCTGAACGTTGAAGTGCCTGGGCTCGATGGCAGCTATCAGGTTATCAGCGTCTACGATTCGACGACCTTTATTCCGGCGGAGGATACGCCGGTTTCAGGTATGCAACTGCCCGTCTATGATCCGTCATCGGTGCGCATTCTGTATCAGTTCGGCATCGTGAATGTGTCTGCTGGCGGCGGGACGGCGAACATCAATATTGGTGCCGACACCGCGGGTGATACGCCGATTTCAGCGGCGATGAACACGCTTGATTTACTGGCAAAAGAATCCACTTTGGCGCGGGCTGATGGCGGCGCAGGCGAACAAAGCGCCGTGAACTGGCAGTCAGATAACTATATTCATTTCCGCCCGGCGGCCGTCATCGCCAACAGTGACCAGGAAGTCACTGCCCAGAGTACGGCGTATAACTACAGCCTGACATTGCCAAACTATGAGGTAGGGCCACTGGGCAATGTACGTCGCCTGGCCGACAAAACCTTCACCATTAACTCGGCGACGGATATCGCCGACGTGAATGATTATCTGATCGGCCAGGGAAACTACGCGGGAAAAGCACAAATCCAGTACTGGCTTACCGCCGGGGCGACGGTCGACGGTGAAGTGATTGATTCCTCAGTAGAAGCCCAGCAGGTCTATAACACTATCATCACCAATCTGCTGTCTCAGGCTGAGAGCACCTCCATCGACATGCGCTATTACGTCTGGGACGATCGCGGAGTGCATAGCAACAATGCAACGGAGGGAACTGGCGACCTGCGGGTAATTTATGCCAATGGGGAAGGAACCAGCGGCACCGTAACCAGTACGGGGAGTCTGGCGGTGGATGGGGCTTCGGCTGTTATGGAGGCCCTTTCCGGGGGCGTGATTACTAACAACGGTGCCATTAATGCGTGGCGCAGCAGCGGTAACAGCCCGCTTCCCGTTGGCATGCTGGCGACGGATTCAGTGGCGATCAACAACGGCGTGCTGAATGCCGGGCTGTTTCTGGAAAAAAATGGCGTCAATCAGAATGTGAACAACGCTGGCGCGATGGGTATGGCAAGCCAGGGCGACAGTACCCTGACCAACAACGGCATTATCAACATCGCCGTTACGGACTCAGCCACGCATAACGCCTGGGGCATGATTGCTGCGGGGAATACGCAGGGCAGTAACAGCGCCACCGGGACGATTGTGTTGACCGGAAACAGCCATAATACCGACGGGCACGGCGGTGGCTACGGCGTGCTGGTGGGCGACGACGCAACCTTTACCAACAGCGGCAATATCTACCTTGGCGGTTCGCCGTTAACCAGCAGCGGCACGCCTGCCGCAGTGAACCTGGTCGGGAGCGGCGATCTTAGCGCCGGGATTTTCACCCAGAGCAGCGGGGCGGTAGAAAACAGCGCCGCGGGCACTATCACGATCCTTGATAACGTCCGCAACGCTGCCGGGATGATTGCCAGCGGCAACACCGGCCCGGTGACCAATAACGGAAACATTAACGTGCTGGGCCAACTGACCTCCGGCTCGGCGGCCGCCAACTATGGCATGTATGTGCAGGACAACACCGGTATCGTCACCAACAACGGCGACATTCAGGTGGACGGCGATAATAATATTGCCCTCAGCGTGCTGGCGTTGAATACCGATGCCAGTCTCACGTCTACCAACAGCAGTGCCATCACGGTCGGCAGCACCGGCGATCTGGGGGGGACGGACAGTAACCCTTATTCCTATCGCAATTATGCCGTTTATGCCGAAGGGCTTGACGGCAATGACGCGACGGTCCAGCTGGATTCCACGATTCGCCTGCTCTCAGCCGGAGCCATCGGCGTGCATGCCCGTGGTGACGCCACCATCAACATCGGCAATGATTCCACGCTGACCTTTGAGAACCAGAAGCAAATCGGCTACTACGCCTGGGGCCAGGGGGCGAACATCAACATCAGCAACCCGACGATCACCGACAGCGGGATGGCGGATTCGATCCTGTTTGCCGTCGACAGCGGGGCGATTTTCACCGGCGCGACCACCGGTGGCGCTTATGTGCTGAACGTTAACGGCAGTGGCTCGACTGGGGTGTTTGCCAACGGTGTGGATGATTTGAACACGGAAGATGAAAGCGACGATGTGCCCACGAAAATGTCGACGGGGGCCGCGAAAATTACCGTTACCGGCAATAACGCGGTCGGCGTAAAAGTCACGGGCGGCGCTGAAGGGACCATTGATGATGGCTCCATTGTCCTGGCGGGAAATAACACCACCGCCGTGTTGGTGGATGGGCGTGATTACGGCATTAACGGCGATATTGGCGAGACGCCTCGGGCGACGAATGTCACTTCCGCCGCGGTGATCGGTTCCGCGTCCGGGCAGAGTGGGATCGTCGGTTACAACGTGTCGAATCTGGGGAATTTAACGCTGAATGCCGGAGCGAATCTCAACCTGTCAGGCACCAACAGCAGCGGCATTGTGTTACACGATGCCGGGATTGCGACGGTTAACTCTAATGTCAGTGTTTCCGGCAGCGGCAACATCGGGGTGGATATTCAAAACAGCGGCACACTGACCAACAACGGCACCATTTCAGTGTCAGGCACGACGGGCAGCAACAACGTCGGGGTTCGCGTTCAGGGAGGCGGAGCGGTGGTTGACCGTCTCGGCGTCGTGAATGCCAGCGGGGGTAAGGCGGCTGTTCAGCTCACCGGCGACGGTGCGCAGCTCACCGTCAACGGCACCGGTAACCACATCACTGCGGGCGGTGATGCCGATGGTGTGCTGATTGACAGCACGGGCGCATCTTCGTTTACGGCGAGCGACACCGTTATCGATTTGACCGGTACCGGCGCAGGCATTAATAACAATGCCAGCTCAAGTAACATCAATCTTAACCGTGTCACCATCAATGCTGCCAATGGCCCCGCTATCCGCACGGCGGTGACTTTTGATGCCGAAGGCACCGGCAATATCCTGAATGTGAGCGGCAGCGGTAGCGGGTTCGCCTTTATGAAGGGCGATGGCTCAGCCACCACCGGGAACCTGACCATTGGCAACGGCTACACCATTAATGGCAACGGGGCCAATAGCGTGGGCGTGCTGGCGAAAACCAACGGCACCGTCAACAGTGGAACCAATATCACCATGGGATCTTCGGCGGGGGCGGCTATTGATGCGACTAATGCCAGCAGCCTGACTAATAGCGGTAATATCCAGACTACAAGCAATACCGGCAGCACGATCCTCGCCGCCAATACCGGCTCCTTCACCAACAGCGGCACCATCAATTCCAGCAGTACCAGCAACAGCAGTTCGCTGATTGTGCTTAACGGCACGGCGGCAAATCGCACCATTAACAACACCGGCACTATCACCAGCCAGAGCCAGAACGCGAAAGTGATTGATGCTTCAGGCGCGGCGAATAATACCGTCACCAACAGCGGCACCTTGCAGGCGGCGAGTTCGACGGCGCAGGCCATTCTTACGGGCAGCGGAAATGACAGCGTGACGCTGAGCGGCGGCAATACCCGTGGGGAGATCACCCTGGGAAGCGGCAGCGACCAGTTCACCTGGAACAGCGGGGTGTTCGCCGGGGGCGTGACCTTTAGCGGCAACGATGGGCAGGACCGGGCGACTGTCGGGAATGTCGATTTGAGTCAGACGACCCATATTTTGAGCCAGGGCGGAACGGGCAGTACGCTCACGCTGAACGGCACAAATGCAGGCGCTGATCCGGCTAAAATCGGCACCCTTACTGCGGATAACACCAGCGTGGCAACCAATATCGGCAGCGGCTGGAGCACGTTGACGCTGGACGGTGCAACAACCGATGTACGGGTAGTGAACGACCTGACGCTTTCCGGCACGCCAGTGATTAACGTGAATAACGGCGCGACGTTAAGAACAGGCGACAGCGCGACGCAAAGCGCACAGGCCACTATCCACAACTACAACATCAGTACGCTCGGTGCAGACAGCCTGGTCTCCTTTGATGGGGCTCTCGATCAAACCTACAGCGGGGTGATTTCCGGCAGCGGCGGGATGGAACGCATCAACAGCGGCGACACTGTTCTGCTCGGCAATAATACCTATACCGGCAATACGCTGATCGGCAGTAATTCAGAGCTGACTTTAGGTGCTGGCGGCACCACGGGCAGCCTGTCGACCGCCACCAACATTACCGATAACGGCACGTTCACCGTGAACCGTTCTGATGCAGTGGCGCTGAATGGCGTCATCTCCGGCAGCGGGAATTTCCACCAGATTGGGGCGGGGGTGACGCGTCTTGGCGGCAATAACACCTACGCAGGCACCACGAATGTTGAGCAGGGCACCTTGCTTATCAACGGCGTGCAGACGGGCTCCGGGCTGACAACTGTTTACAGCGGCAGCACGCTGGGCGGTAACGGCACGATCGGCGGCGACGTCGTGTTCCAGACGGGTACAACCATCAAACCGGGCGATGATAATCAGGGCAACGGCACGGGCACGCTGACGGTCAACGGCAGCCTGACGCTGGCGAGCGACACCAACAGCCAGTTCCAGCTGGGGCAGGCCTATCAGCCTGGCGGGGCGTTGAATGACCTGGTGCAGGTGAACGGCAATCTGACGCTGGACGGTACGGTCAATGTCGCCCTGACCGACGGCGGCAGCTTCCTGCCGGGGGTCTACCGGCTCTATAACTACACCGGCTTGTTGACCAATAACACTCTGGAGATAGGCTCGCTGCCCACCAATTTCCCGGGGCGGTACTCGGTTCAGACCAATATCAATCACGAAGTGAATCTGGTGCAAAACTTTACGCTGCCGCTTAACCAACAGCAGTTCTGGGACGGTGATATTTTGGGGAATAACCACGGTCCGAGCGGTACGGAAGGGAACGACGTGGTCGACGGGGGGAATGGCTACTGGTTCAGCGGATTAGGGAGTACCTCAAATAACTGGACCGTGTCTGACGGTGATGGCAATGCGCCATGGGCGGATAATGCCTTCGCCATCTTCCAGGGACTCAAAGGGAATGTGACTGTCACTAACGCCTTCGGTCAGGTCCGAACCTCCGGAATGCAATTTACGACGGATGGCTACGTTGTCAGCACTGACCCCCTTAACCCGGATTCCGACCTGGCGATGATCTTCACCCAGATTGGCGGCAATAGCACCCCGGATAACACCTATGCTGCACAAGGGCAGACTGCGGCCGATCGCTACTTCCTGATCCGCGTGGGTGACGGGGCGACGGGCGCGGATGTGACGGCGACCATCGACACCAACCTGGTGAAGAATAACCTTGATCTTTTCGATCTGCGTTTGCTCAAAACCGATCCGGGTCGGCTGATCCTCAACGGGGATAACGCTTACGCAGGTGGCACCGAAATTTGGGGCGGCACGCTGCAGGTCAGCAAGGACACCAGCCTGGGTGATGCTGGCACCTCCATCACCATCAGCAACGGCGCCGCTCTTCAGTCTGGTGCGGACTTCACCACTGACCGCCTGATTTTCCTGGATGCTGATGGCGGCGGCACGCTGGACCCTTACGGCCATACCTTTACGCCAGCGGGCGTGATTGGCGGGGATGGCGATCTGGCTGTGGTCGATACCTCGGTGGGTACAGCGGGCGCGCTGGATCTTAACGTGGCGAATACTTACAAAGGCGACACCACCCTCACCGGCAAAAACGGCAACGGCACTCTGACGGTCAACGCGAACACCACCGGGACGCTCGGGGGAACGGCAAACAGTGCGGTGACAATGACTAATCAGGCGCGGCTGAACTTCAACAACAGCGCCAGCGCACAGTCTCACGTCTTTGACGTCACTAACTCGACGCTGGCCTTCGCCAATAGCGCCAGCGCCGGGCAGAGCAACATTGGGCTGACAGGCGGCACGGCTATTTTTGCTGACAGCAGTAATGCCGGAAGCGCGGCGATAATCGTCGATGCCACTTCTCAGACTCTCTATTCGGGTTCGGCTGACGGCGGCACCAGCACCACAGCCAACGCAGGACTTGTCGCCTTCTCCGGCAATGCGCAGGCGGCTAACGCCAGCATCAGCAACCAAAGCGGCGGGAACGTCACCCTGGCGGATTCCTCCGGGAAGACGTCCATCGGTTCGCTTTCTGGCGCAGGCACGGTCAATCTTGGCGATGCCACCCTCAGCGAAGGCAATCTCAATCGCAATGACACCCTCAGTGGCCTGATTTCCGGTGTGGGCGGCGGGCTTGAAAAAGTGGGCACCGGCATTCTGACCCTGACCGCAGATAACACGTTTACCGGCGCGGCCTCCGTGCTGAAAGGCGTATTGCTGATTAACGGTAATCAGAGTGCGGCGACAGGGGCAACCAGCGTGGCAGGCAATGCCACTCTCGGTGGCAATGGCACACTCGGCGGCAATGTCAGCGTGGTGGATAACGGGCATCTGGCGCCGGGCAGCACCCTCGGGAGCGTCGGGGAGTTGACCATGCAGAGCCTTACGCTGGCCAGCAATGCCCAGCTCGATTTCCAGTTCGGCCAGTCCGGTACCCCGGGCGGGGCGCTGAACGACCTGCTCAACGTGAACGGCGATCTGACCCTCGACGGTAAGCTCAATATCACCCAGACCCCGGGCGGGAATTTTGACGTCGGCGTTTATCGCGTCATCAACTACACCGGTGCTTTAACCCACCGTATTCTGGAGATAGGCGCAGCCCCGGAGGCGGCAGACGATCTGTATGTCCAGACCTCGATTGACGGTCAGGTCAACCTCGTCAACCGCACGGGTTACACCATGCGCTTCTGGGATGGCACCGGCGGCGCAGGCGGGGTGCTGAAGAACAACGGCAAAATCGACGGCGGCGACGGCGTCTGGCAAAACAGCAACGGCAACGATAACTGGACGACGGATTTGACCGATCCGGGAGGCAAATTCAATACCCGTTTCAGCGATGGTGCCTTTGCGGTGTTCAGCGGGGAAGTGGGAAATGTGACGGTCGATAACAGCCTCGGTGCGATCGTCATCAGCGGCGCACAGTTCACGACCGACGGGTATGTGATAAACGACGGGACGATCACCACCAACACCGCGGACACATTGATTCGCGTCGGGGATGGAACCCTTGCAGGTAAAGGCTATACCGCCACGATTAACTCCGTGATTAACGGCAGCGGCGGGCTGGACAAAGCCGATCTCGGCACGCTGATCCTGACGGCGGATAACCAGTATCAGGGCGGCACCACCGTCAGTGATGGCGTGCTGCAGGTGGCGAAAGACAGCAATCTGGGGGCATCCGGCACCGGCATTACGCTGAACGGCGGGACATTCCGTTACGCATCAGCCTTTGAGACTTCCCGCGCCTGGACGCTGAGCGGCGACGGCGGCACCCTCGATACCAACGGCAACAACGTGTCGTTACTGGCGGCAGTCGGTGGCAGCGGCGATTTGACCAAAGCAGGCGACGGCACCCTCACCCTGACCAAAGACAGCACTTTCGAGGGCAAGACCACCATTCTTAATGGCACGCTGCAACTGGGAACGGGCGGAGGCAGCGGCAGCGTGACGGGCAATATCGTTAACCTGGGCGACCTGGTGGTGAACCGTAATAACACTTTGGATCTCGACGGCACTATCTCCGGCACCGGTGATTTCATCCAGCGCGGCAGCGGCACCACGGTGCTGAATGGCATCAATACCTGGCGAGGTATGACGCTGGTGGAAAACGGCACGCTGCTGGCGGGAGGCGTTTCTCGCTTCAGCGCTAACTCGCTGCATATCGTCAGCCAGAACGGGACACTTGATACAGGCGGGCGTAATCAAACGGTGGCGGGCCTGGTGAACCAGGGAACGGTCAATCTGCGCGGCGGAAACGTCGGTTCAACGCTGACCGTGAACGGGGATTACGTTGGGATGGACGGCACGCTGAAAATCGCCGCTCAGCAGCACAGTCCTGGTGTCGCAGACAAGCTGGTGATCAACGGCGGAACGGCGACCGGACGCACGCTGCTGGATATTGACGTGAGCCAACTTGGTGAACCGACAACCGGCGATGGCATTATGGTGGTGGAAGCCCTCAATGGCGCGACGACGACCGCACAAACCACCAAAGACGCGTTTTCCATTGGCGAGCAAAAGCTGATCGCCGGAGCCTGGCAGTATCAGCTGTACGCCGGGAATGCGAGCGGAGCAGGGGAAGACTGGTTCCTGCGGGCGGGTTACAGCCCGGTGGTTCCGGGCTTCGATACGCTGCCGTCGATTGTGCGTCAGGCTGATTTGTTTGTACTCGGCACGTTGCATCAGCGCGTCGGCGACGAACAGCCGTGGCGTGCCGATGTGCCGGAAGATCAGGAAGGGCGCTTCTGGGCGCGTTACCTGACCAAAACGGTGGATCAGCATCTGAACGACGCAACCAGCAGCAAAAGTCATTCGCAGTACGATGGCATGCAGATGGGGCTCGATCTGTGGCAGAACGACAAATGGCGTTCAGGTATTTACACCACCTTTATGGATCTCGACAGCTCCGTCAGCGGCAACACCGGAATGGGCGGCGGTTCAGCCTATAACTCCACCTTCTCTTCTTATCTTGGCGGGTATGCGACCTGGACAGACACCGACGGCCTGTATGTCGATAACGTCCTGCAATACGGCTATCACTCTGTCGATTTGAAAAGTGAAGGCAGCAACGACACCTATCATCCGGACGGCAACACCCTTACTGCCTCCGTTGAAGTGGGCAAACCGTGGCAAATTGGCGACAGCAACTGGGCCTTTGAGCCGCAGGCACAACTGGTCTGGCAGTGGAGCAACTTCGACGACACCACGCTCAATGACGGCGTCAACACCAAAGTAACCGTGGATGCCGACAGTGCCGTGATTGGACGTCTTGGCGCACGCCTGACAGCCGATTACGACACCAACATGGGCAAGGTAAAACCCTATGTTCGGGTGAACTACTGGCAGGAGCTGAGCGACGGGGAAGACGGCGTGACCTACCGCAGCGGCGACAACAGCAACGGGAAAACAACGCTGAAATCCAGTCAGAAGTTTTCTGCGACGGAAGCCGCTGTTGGCGCCACCTGGACCGTCACCAGTGACGTTCAGGCTTACACCGAAGTGGGCAAAACCTGGGATAACGGGGGCGATTCCAGCCTCGACGCGAACCTCTCCGCGTCAGTGGGGATGAAAATCCGTTTCTGAGGCGTCTTGAAATAGCCTAAGGCTGGTCTATGCTCAACAAAGAGTAAGCCAGCCTTTTGCTTTTGAGCTTATGAATAATAACGAAAATATTCACTTCTGCGGGTGTTGATTATGAACAGGATGCGGCATGTTTTGCTGGCGTGGATCTCATTGTTGCTCGCGTTTCCGCTTTTTGCCGCTGAGCCCCGGCAGCAGCCGACCGACCAGGAACGGGCGCGAACGGTTTATATTTTCCATCAACCCATCGTCATGCTTCAGGCCACCTTTGGCCTCAGTACGCCGGAAGAGCGCGTGCTGCGCATTCGTAATACGCTACGAGCCTTCACCCGTGAGGATGTCAGCAAACCGCTGACCATCGAACCTGTCACCCGTTACCACCAGCCTGCGCGGCTGTTCCTGATGAACGGCAAACCCATCATGCTGCTCAGCCAGGCTGACCTTGATGAAGGCGACGATTTAACGCTCGATCAGGCGGCACAGCGAGTGTTGGCGCGAATGGAGTTGCAGCGTACCGCGCTGCGTGACCAGTACAACACCGGCTATCTGGCACTGGCAGGGGTGAAATCAGTACTGGGCGCGGGGGTTCTGGCGCTGTTTTGTTACGGTGCTTACCGCGCCTGGCGCTGGGTGCAGCGTTATAACCGCCGGATGCTGTTGGAAAAACGCGGCCTCATCCCGCACAGCTGGCGGCGTTTTCTTGGGGCCATTGAGTCAAAGCTGTTTGGCCTGTTGATGATCCTGTTGAGCCTGGTGGCGGCTTACCTGTGGCTTGGCTGGATGTTCAGCCTTTTCCCGTGGACCCGGGTGTGGGGCGAATCGCTCGGCGACTGGACCGTACTGGTGCTGCAAAAGATTGCGTTGTCGATAGTCTCTGCGCTGCCGGGTTTAGTTATCGTCTTGATAATCTTCCTGATTACTTCGTTTATAATTAAATTACTCAAGGTTTTACTCAACCAGGTTGAGGCGGGTAAAGTTCAGGTCCCTGGTCTTCACCCCGAAACGGTCGGTGCGACGCGAAGGCTGATCACGGTCATGGTCTGGTTATTCGCTTTGTCTGCCGCTTATCCCTTCTTACCCGGAGCCAACTCGCTGGCCTTTAAAGGCATCAGTGTCTTTTTCGGTTTGATGCTGACGTTAGGATCGGCCGGGTTGATGAACCATGCAATGAGCGGTCTGGTGCTGATTTACTCCCGGGCGCTGCGTAAGGGCGATGTGATTCGTATTGCGGATAACGAAGGACAGGTGAGTGAAATCGGCATGCTGGCAACCAAAATCATCACCCGTGAAAACTATGTGGTGACCGTCCCCAATGCGGTGGTGGTCAGCGGCAAAATTACCAACCTCAGTGCACAGAATCCTGGCGGGGGCGTCAATCTCACTACCGGTGTCACTATCGGTTATGACACACCCTGGCGGCAGGTTCACGCCATGCTTGAACTGGCGGCCCGTCGAGCTGAAGGCATTGACCACAGTCAGCCGCCGATTGTGCGGCAATTGAGCCTGATGGACTGGTATATTTCCTATGAACTGCAGGTGAAGTTGCTGCCTGGCACCTCCCTGGCGGTGGCTCGTAATGCGCTGCACAGCCACATCCAGGATGTCTTCAACGAATTTAACGTACAGATAATGTCGCCAAACTTTGTGCTGCAACCGGAAGGCGCCGTGATGGTCGCCAAAGAGAACTGGTATGCGGCTCCGGCCACACCGCCTCAAAGGACCGATGCATGAGACTACCCCGGCTGGGATGGCTGCTGATGCTGCTGTTGTACGCCAGCACAAGCCCGGCGGCGAGCCTGTTCGACCCCGAAGATGGGATGCTCGATATGAGCGCTTACCTGCGGGATAACCCGTACGGATTTCTTCCCGTACCGATGATCATTACCGAGCCCGCGGTCGGTTACGGCGGCGGCCTGTTCGGGTTGTTTTTGCATGGCAAAGGGACGCAGCAAGGAGGGCGGTACATTCCGCCTGCCTTCAGCGCCTTTGGCGGCGGCGGCACGCAAAACGGCACCTGGTTTGTCGGCGGCGGGCATCGCCATACATGGAATAACGACCGCATTCGCTGGCTGGGCGGCGCAGGCTACGCCAACGTCAACATCGATATTTATTCGGGTGATGTGGCGGGGTTTGGCCACGATAAGGCGATCAACACCACCTCCAAAGGCTATGGCGGAATGCAAAAGTTGCAGTTTCGCGTGGGGGATTCCCCGGTGTTTGTCGGCGTGAGTCAGGTCTGGATAAACCTGGACGTGTCGGCCGACAACAACCCCGTTATTAATAAAGTCTGGAAACGCGTGCTGGGTGATAACAGCACCTCGTCGGCGGTAGGGCTGGTGGCAGAGTATGACACCACCAATAATCTGTTTTGGCCAAGCGACGGGCTTTCACTGAGCGGAGAGTACCGTTTTTACAGCAGTTTTTTGGGGGGCGACTATCGTTATAACCAGCTCGAGCTTGACGGGAAGTATTTCATGCCGCTCAGCTCAACCCTGACGCTGTCCCTTGCCGGAAACTATCAGTCGCTCACCCACAGCGATGCGCATCTCCCGCCGATGGCGCGACCGTTTATCGATTTGCGCGGCATCTCGCGTTATCGCTATCAGGGCGATTATGTCGGCACGTTGCAAACCCAGCTGGCCTGGAATGTCACGCCGCGCTGGGTGCTGCTTGGCTTTGTCGGTGCAGGCAGCGCCAGCGACGAGGCCAGCCATCTGTTTGATGAGACCCAGGTCGCCTGGGGCACAGGGTTTCGCTATTTGATTGCCCGGGAGTACGGGCTGCATACGGGAGTAGACGTCGCTTTCAGTGACCATGAGCAGGCGGTCTATTTTAATGTCGGTTCCGGGCTGTGACCGGGGCGACGACCTGACGAGAAACGATGATGAAATGGAACCGAATTCTGGTCTCGCTGGTGCTGCTCTCCGGAGCGGCGAGCGCTGCGACGACCACGAGCAGTGCGGCAGACGACACAACCTCAAGCGACAGTATGTTCCCCATCTGGGGTGATGAAGCGCGCGCGCGTGGGTATTCCATCCCGCTGCCATTTGGCGTCAACCTGAGCTACATGAATATGCGTCAGGACGTGAACGTCGAGAGCATCGCGCTGAGCGGGCTTCAGGTTGGCGGCAGGCCTATTCCGGACGACATGTTCATGATTGGCGTGGGCGATACCCGTGAAAAAAGCAAAACCGAGAACCTGCGCCTGGACATGTGGGTGTTTCCGTTCCTGAACGTCTATGGGATCGTCGGTCATACCAAGGGATCGTCGGTGTCGCAGATCTCGGTCAATGCCGATCCGTCGCAGTACGGCCGCCTTGATCCTAATCGCCTGATTGCTCAGGCGGTTCATGCCGGATATGAAAGCGGCGCTTTGCAGGATTTGAATTTCACCCTCAACTTCGAAGGCACCACTTACGGCACGGGTGTGACGCTGGCAGGAGGCTATCAGAACTGGTTTGGGCTGATTGATACCAACTACACGCAGACCAGTTTCGACATTCTTGACGGCAAAATTTCAGCCCTCACCGTGTCGCCACGCGTGGGATATCGCTTTGAGTTCCAGGGGATTTCCGGGCCTTCGCATCTGGGCATCTGGATTGGCGCCATGTACCAGGACGTTGAGCAGGAATTTAAAGGCAATTTGTCCGATCTCAACCTGCCTTCCGCACTGGATAACGTGGTGGAGAATGGGCGCTTTGATGTTAAACAGCACCTCACTTCGCCGTGGAATATGCTGGTGGGCGCGCAGTATGAAATTACCCAAAACTTCAACGTGTTGACTGAATTTGGCTTTAACGACCGCAACAGCTTCTTTCTCGCGGGTGAATACCGATTCTGATGAAAAAATGGATGATGGCAACGTTGGGCGTTATGAGCGTGAGCTGGACGCCCTTAACGCTTGCAGCGCTGGATGAAAAAACCATTGATGACTTTCTGGGAAAACTGGGCGCAGACAATCAGTACGATCCTGGCAAAGGCATTGACTGGAGCGTGCTGCCGGGGCCGTTTTACACCCCGGAGCTTCGCCTTGGGTTAGGGACGGCGGTGGCCGGGATTTACCGTGTTGATTCGAACGATAAAACCACGCAAAACTCATCCCTCTCTTTTACCGGCTTTGTCAGCACCAGCGGCGCGCTGGGATTGGGGTTACACAATTACACCTTTTTTACCGACGATCGCTGGCGGCTGTTTGTGGATGGCGGTGTGGCGAGAGTGCCAACCAAATTCTGGGGCGTGGGCTACGACGCGGCACAGGGCAGCTCGCAAAAATACGACAACAATTCCATTCAGGTGCATCCGCAGCTGATGCGACAGCTGGCGCCCAATTTATATCTCGGTGCGGGCTGGGACTTCTCCGCGATGAACGCCAATGTGGAAGACCGGCAGCCGAACGATAAATTCTCGCAATATGCTGACTCCACGACGCCTGTCAGTTCTGGCGCGACAATCAGCCTGAACTACGATTCCCGCGATGTGATTACCCGGCCGCAGCGCGGGCAATTTATCAGCATTGAATACAGCTATTTCGACCCGGCGCTGGGGTCGGATACCCATTTCACCGCCACGCAGCTGCAATACAATTACTATCATCCGATAGATGATAAACGCGTGCTGGCGTTCGATTTATGGGGGCGCTTTACTCACGGTGATGTGCCGTGGGACAGGCTTTCGCAGGCAGGCGATGACAGCCGCCTTCGTGGTTATTACCAGGGGCGCTACCGCGATAATGACGTGGTCAGCGGCCAGGTGGAGTACCGTCAAAAGCTAAACTGGCGACACGGCTATGTGCTGTGGGCAGGGGTGGGGGCGCTGGGCAGTTCTCCGGCAGATTTAGGTGAACACCCGCTACTGCCCACGGTGGGTGTCGGGTATCGTTTCGAAGTGAAGCCGTCGATGAACATCCGGCTCGATTTAGGGTTTGGTCGCGAGAGCGCCGGTTTTTATTTTCAGGTTGCGGAGGCGTTTTGATGCGAGGGTGGTGGCTGAGTCTGATGATGTTAAGCAGTGCAGCGATGGCGGCAGAAACCTTGCTGCCGATAGAACACGCACATCGCGTTTCGCCGGTTGTGCAAAAACTTTCTGCGCCTGAATCGCTGCGCCCTTGCTGTGCCTTTGGTTACGATCTCAACGTACGTGCTGTAGGAGTGCCGATCCCGGTATATCAGATTGGCAACGTGCTGACGCTGGATGGCCTGGGGCATCATCATTACAACGACAGCGCGCTGGGGGCCGTGAAAAACCTTGTTGGGCTCAGCGATGAGAAAAGCGGCCTCATCTATACCCATCGCGGGGGCTTTATTGATATTGCCCATGTGCGCGACACGGCCGATAACACCTTCTATTTATTCTCTGAAATCTACCCCAAACTGGGGCAGCAATGGCGGCTGTTCTACAGCGAAGAGTTAGGGCTGCGCCGTATTCAGCTGAATGCCTTCACGCCGCCTGCGGGCATGACTCAGCGCTATACGCTCGCCGCCTGGCTCGCAGGGAAAATCGGCTTCGAATTAGCGCAGTGGCACGAGATTGCGCAATGGTATGGTTTTCAGTCGGTGCCAGGATTCTCAGAGGAAATATCGGCGTTTTCGCCCGAAGATCTTTATTCGAACTTGCTCGGTGCCAGGCTTGCGATTAACGTCATTCTGCAAGGCCATGCCGGGTCGGTTGAGGATTATAACAAAGCCATGGATGCCGAATTACACAAAGCCCTTGTCGGGCTTGATGTTGCCACGCGAGAAGAGACTGAAAAGAAATTCCGCGAAATTGACGGCGACTGGTGGAACAGCAAACGCAGAGTGCCGGATAAATTTCTGGTGCTGAAACGCAATTATTCTTTGAGCGACAGCCGTGTGCCAACCCCGGTGCCGTTTGAAAAAGCCGAACCGTTCCATTTAATGATGCCGGATACGGTTGTGCGGTACCGACTTTCTACTCTGGGTGAACTGCAAATTCACAAAGGGCGCGATATGGAACGCTTGCCAGCGCCCGCTGATTATTATTCTCCCGATGAGTTTCAGGGGCTGGCAAATAAAGCAGAAGCGGCCGACAAAACGCAACTGGATCGCATGCAAAAATAAGTGGGCTGGGTTTAATAATAAACAACACTGTAGCTGAATAAATAAGCATCTCTTTGTTATCATTTCGCCCCTTTAAAATAGAGGGGTATTCGCGTTGATTTGAATGGCAATTTCAAGGCGAGTAACTATGCTTCTTTTACACATAACAATGATGAATTCGCTCATTTTCGGCAGGTGGCAAATGAAAAAAATCGCCCTCGTGTGCTCTGGTCTTATTTTCTCCTCTGTGGCGAACGCCAGCGCACTCTATTTTTACGAAATTGGTACGGAAGATACCGCACTGGCGGGAGCCGGGCAGGCTGCCCGAGCGCAGGACGCCTCGACAATTGCGACCAACCCGGCGGGCATGACGCGTTTACCCGATCACATGTTTACGGGCGGACTTCAGGCGCTGGGTGGTGATATCAATTACCAGCTGGATAACGACGCTCAGCAAAGCCCCGGTAATGTATTAAACGTCACGCCAAATGCCAGCGGATTCTACAGCCAGAAGATTAATGACAATTTATATGCCGGGATTGGGTTGTACGGCAATTTCGGTCTGGGGCTGGATTTCGGTGACTGGTCAGGCGATCGGGTGCTGAAAAAAGCCACCGTTGCGGCGCTGACCATCAGTCCTTCACTGGCGTATAAACTCAGCGATCGCGTGTCTGTGGGCGCGTCCGTCAATGCTAACTACGGGTTTTTGAGTCTGACGCGTAACGTGAATGGCAATGACGAAAAAGATAAGGATCACGACTGGGAAGCGAGCTATCGTCTCGGGCTGCTGATGGATCTGACTGACCAGACTCGCGCAGGCATCACCTGGAACAGTGAAACGAAGTACGATTTTAACGTCAATGCGACAGCGCGACTGCCGCAGGGCGACTATCGCTTACCTATTTCCGCACAGGTAAATGCCCCACAGCAGTTGATGTTTAGCCTGGTGCACGATATCGACAAACAGTGGTCGGTGATGGGGGATCTGGGTTGGCAGGACTGGAGTCAGTTTGGTGCGCCAGAAATCCGTGTTAATGGCCAGCAGGTCAACAATACCAATCGCATGAAGGACACCTGGCATACGGCGGTGGGCGTGCAGTATCGTCCGACGGAAGACTGGCGTTTGAACGCAGGAGTTGCGTTTGACAGCACCCCGTATCGCGATCAGAGTGATGTCTCATTGAGTTTGCCTACCGGCGACGAATGGCGTTTCGCGACGGGTGCGCAGTATCAAATTACGCCCGCCAGCAACGTTGGCTTCGCGGTGGAATATCTGCATATGCAGTCTTCAAAAGTCCAGACTCCGGCCATCGCCGCAGGCAGCTATGACCATCCTTACCTGTGGTTTGCTAGCGTGAACTACAGCTACCAGTTCTGAGTTCAGGCCGGTCTGAAACAAGCGGAGAGTGTCGTAAGGCGCTCTCTTTTTTTATCTTAGCTTCCCCCCTCTTACTGTCTCTCTCTGCGCTTTCCGCTTGAAGAAATAAAGATAATGCGTATAGTTCTCATTCTCTTTTTTGTTTGATTTTGGCAGGGAACTTTTGATGAAACGTACACTCACCGCGTTCGCCGTAGCGTTCGCGCTGGTTGGCTGTGCTGCGCAGAGCACGCCGACGGCAAAACAAGCGCCACAACCCGTTGTGCCAGCCGCCACCGATATCGTGACCCGCAATCTGGCCGATGGCCTGTATGAGATGGCCTTAAGCCCGGCGGGCGATGCGCTGTACGTCGCCAGCGCCGAAGGATTTAAAGATGTGCAGGGTGGGGTGGTATACAAACTCGATCCGGCTACCCTGAAAACCACGGGCGCCAGCCATACCGATCTGAAAAACTTCGCCATGGCGATGTCAGCCGATGGCAAAACGGTGTACGTCACCAACTCTCTCGACGGTGGCATCAGCGCCATCAACACCGCCGATGGCAAAGTCAAAGCTCGCCTGCTGTTCCCGGAACGTAACGAAAAAGGCCTGCCGTATGGCGCACGCCAAATCCTGCTGCACAACGACACGCTGTATGTCGGTGCCGTTGCTGATCCAGCGGTGATTTGGGTGGTGGATGCCAAAACGCTGAAGCTGAAGACCCGCATTAAAAACACCGGGAAGTGGATGACCGGCCTGCATTACTCCGATAACACCGGGCGTCTGTATGCCGCGAACGGCGGCGGTGAAATTCTGGTGATCAACCCGCGCAATAACCGCATCGAACAGCGCTGGAAGCCGCTCGGCGATAAGCCTGCTCTGCTGCTGAATATGGCGGAAGACAGTGAAACGGGACGTCTGTTTGTGACCGATAACTCGCAGGCCAAAACCACGCTGGTGCTGGATATTCACAGCGGAAAAGTAGTGAAAGACCTGAACATCGGCGACTCGCTGGGCGTGATTTTCAACCCGAAGCTCCACGAGATTTACGTTTCCCAGCGTGAAACAGGCAAGGTGCTGAGCCTCGATGCCACAAGCTATGCGGTGAAAAAGAGCTGGGATCTCAAACCGAATCCCAACAGCCTTCTGCTTTCCGCTGACGGACAGACGCTGTACGTCACCGTCAAACAAGCCTTCAACAAAGATCATTCCACCGATGGGCCCGACCACGTCGTGCGCATTGCGCTGAACCACTAAAAAAGTCCGGCCCGGCAACGGGCCATTTTGTTTCACTTAGCCTCGTTAAAAACAAATCATGCATAACTCCAACACAACTGCGTTTCGTAAAACGCTGCTGGCACTCGCCATCGGCGCGGTTTCTCACTCTGCCCTGGCGGCAGACACTCAGCAAAAAACAGCCAGCGAAGAAACCATGGTGGTTCAGGCGACCGAAGGGAATGATTTCATACCCGGTGGCAACGATCTGGTGCCGGCGTTCCTCGACGGGCAGGTGGCCCACGGTGGGCGTCTGGGGATGCTCGGCGAACAAAACGCAATGGACGTGCCGTTTAACGTTGTCGGCTACACCTCAAAACTGGTGAAGGATCAGCAGGCAAAAACCATCGCTGATGTCGTGCGCAACGATGCCAGCGTGCAGCCGGTGCAGGGTTACGGCAACTTCGCGGAGACCTATAAAATCCGTGGCTTCGAACTCGATGGCGACGACATTACGATGGGCGGCCTGGCGGGCGTGGTGCCGCGTCAGGTGATGGACACCCAAATGCTTGAGCGCGTCGAGATTTTCAAAGGCGCAAACGGCCTGCTAAACGGCGCGGCGAGCACCGGTGTCGGCGGGATGATCAACCTCGAGCCGAAGCGTGCGGAAGACACGCCGACAGCGAGCGTTGGCGTGGATTACACTTCTGATTCTCAGGTAGGCGGCACGCTGGATCTGGGCCGTCGCTTCGGTGACAACAACCAGTTTGGCGCACGATTCAACTTTGTCGATCGCGAAGGGGAAACGGCTGTTGATGCTGACAAACGCCGTACCACACTGGCGTCGCTCGGCCTGGATTACCGTGGCGATCGCCTGCGCACGTCGCTGGATTTGGGCTACCAGAAGAAAACGTTCCACGGCGGGGAAATGGGCGTCAACATCAGCGGCGTGAATTTCATTCCTGAAGTGCCTGACAGCAGTAAAAACTACAGCCAGACCTGGGGCTACAGCGATATCGAAAGTGAATTCGGGATGGCAAAAGCCGAATACGATCTGACCGATAACTGGACGACCTATGCGGCGTTTGGCGGGCAGCACTCTCACGAAATCGGCACTTACTCTGCACCTAAGCTGATCAATGAAAGCGGCGATGCCACCGTCGGCCGTCTGGATACTAACCGTATCATTGACGCCTGGAGCGGCATGGGCGGCCTGCGTGGCAACTTCGATACCGGCCCGGTCAGCCACAGCGTTAACGTCGGATACGCAGCCCAAATTAAAGAAGACAAAACGGCATGGCGCATGTCTTCCAACAATCCGACCACCAATATCTATGACAACCAGGGGGTGGCGAAACCGGACAACGCCTGGTTTGGCGGCAACTATTTCGACCCGCTGACCACAGCCCGTAGCCGGACTCAGGGCTGGCTGTTAAGCGACACGCTGGGCTTCTTCGACGATCAGGTGCTGTTCACCGCCGCGGCCCGTCACCAGAAAGTCGTGGTGCGCAACTACAGCAACGCGACGGGGCTGGAAGATACCTCTTCACGCTATACCGAAAGCCGCTGGACGCCCACTTACGGCATTGTTTACAAGCCGTGGAAAGAGCTTTCGCTGTACGCGAACCACACCGAAGCGCTGCAACCCGGCGACAATGCGCCAACGGGGGCTGCGAACTACGGCCAGAGCATGGGCATTCTGCACTCCAAACAGAATGAAGTGGGGGTGAAGATTGATTACGAGCGGGTGGGCGGCTCACTGGCGCTGTTCGAAATTAAGAAGCCCTCTGCGCTGCTGAACAGCGATAACTACTATGTGCTGGATGGCGAGCAGCGTAACCGGGGCGTCGAACTGAACGTGTTTGGTGAACCGGTTCTCGGCCTGCGTCTGAACGGCAGCACGACATGGCTTGATCCGGAACTGACCAAAACGGCGGGCGGCACCAATGATGGCAACGATGCCATTGGCGTGTCTCGTTTCTATGCGGTGCTGGGCGCGGAATACGATATCAAGCCTGTGGATGGTCTGACGGCAACGGCAAAAGTGAGCCACACCGGTTCGCAGTATGCCGATGCGGCAAACACCAAAAAGCTGGACAGCTACACCACGCTTGATCTCGGCGTGCGCTACCGTACCCGCGTAAACGCAAATCAGAACGAAATGGTCTGGCGCGTGGGCGTGGATAACGTCACCAATGAGAAATACTGGTCCGGGGTAGAAAGCTACGGCACCTACATCTTCCAGGGTGAACCTCGCACAGTGAAGGTATCGATGAGCTACGACTTCTGATGATGGCCTCATTCCGGCGGGATAACTCGCCGGAACGAAACTTGCGACACCTCCGATGAAGTGTTAAAAGGTGCCCCTTCGAAAAAACGCTACAGGGGAACGACGTGAGAAACGCGTCATCCGCATCCGAAAATTTGCCAACGGATGCTGAGTCGGACAGTCAGCCGACGCTTCACCGCGGTTTGCAAAACCGCCATATCCAGTTAATCGCTCTCGGCGGGGCCATTGGCACCGGGCTGTTTCTTGGGATAGGTCCTGCCATTCAGATGGCCGGGCCTGCCGTGGTGCTGGGCTATGCCCTCGCCGGGATCATTGCTTTTCTTATCATGCGCCAGCTCGGTGAAATGGTGGTTGAAGAGCCCGTCTCCGGTTCTTTCGCCCACTTCGCCTATAAATACTGGGGGCCGTTCGCCGGGTTCCTGTCTGGCTGGAACTACTGGGTGATGTTTGTGCTGGTCGGGATGGCCGAGTTGACCGCCGCCGGGATTTATATGCAGTACTGGCTGCCCGACGTGCCAACCTGGGTCTGGGCCGCAGGCTTCTTTCTCATCATTAATGCCGTGAATCTGGTGAATGTGCGCCTGTATGGCGAAACCGAATTCTGGTTTGCGCTGATCAAAGTGCTGGCGATTGTCGGGATGATTGGCTTTGGGCTGTGGATGCTGTTTACCGGCCATGGCGGTGAGCGCGCCAGCTTCGATAACCTCTGGCAGCACGGAGGGTTCCTCGCAACAGGCTGGCATGGGCTGGTCCTGTCGCTGGCGGTTATCATGTTCTCATTTGGCGGGCTGGAACTGATTGGCATTACCGCTGCCGAAGCGCGCGATCCGGAAACGACCATCCCCAAAGCGGTTAATCAGGTGGTGTACCGTATTTTGCTGTTCTATATCGGTTCGCTGGTGGTGCTGTTGGCGCTCTATCCGTGGCTGGAAATCAAATCGGACAGCAGTCCTTTTGTGATGATTTTTCACAACCTTGACAGCAACCTGGTGGCCTCTGCGCTTAATTTCGTGATTCTTGTGGCATCGCTGTCTGTTTATAACAGCGGGGTCTATTCCAACAGCCGCATGCTGTTTGGCCTGTCTGTGCAGGGGAATGCGCCGAAATTCCTCACCCGCGTCAACCGTCGCGGTGTACCAGTGAATTCGTTGATGCTCTCTGGCGTGATCACCTCGCTGGTGGTGCTGGTGAACTACCTGCTGCCACACGAAGCATTTGGCCTGCTGATGGCGCTGGTTGTGGCAACACTGCTGCTGAACTGGGTGATGATTTGCCTCGCGCATTTGAAGTTCCGTGTCGCGCAGCGTCGCAAAGGGCGCGAGCCGAAATTCCGCGCCCTGTGGGCACCTGCCAGCAACTACCTGTGCATTGCGTTTCTGCTGATGATTTTTGTGCTGATGCTGACAATGGACGGGATGCGCCTGTCGGCAATCCTTCTACCGGTGTGGGTGATTTTCCTGTTCGTTGCTTTTAAGACGTTGAGAAAACGTGCCTGATAAACGAATCCCGCCGTCTGGCGGGATTTTTTTTCTATGCGTGGGCACCTGATAATGCGCGAATATCATTGCCGGTCGGACTCTGGTGAATGCGTAAACCAAACTCATCGACGACCGCAAAAATGTGGTCAAAAATATCGGCCTGAATCCCTTCATATTCCGCCCAAACCACGGTGTTGGTGAAGGCGTAGATTTCCAGCGGCAGACCGTTAGCATCCGGCGCTAACTGGCGAACCATCAGGGTCATGTCTTTACGAATGCGAGGGTGATTGCGCAGGTACTCATTCAGGTACACGCGGAACGTGCCGACGTTGGTCATTTTGCGTCGGTTGAGAATGGACTCATCGCCACCCTGTTGCTGGTTCCACTGACTGATTTCCTGATGACGGCTGTCCATGTACGGCTTCAGGAGTTTCGCCTGAATCAGTCGTTCCTGTTCCTGCTCATCAAGAAAATGGATGCTGGTGGTATCGAGATTAATGCTGCGTTTAATACGACGGCCGCCGGAGGATGACATGCCGCTCCAGTTTTTGAAGGAGTCCGACACCAGTGCCCAGGTTGGAATGGTGGTAATGGTGTTATCCCAGTTGCGCACTTTGACGGTCGTCAGACCGATATCGGTGACGGCACCATCTGCGCCATATTTCGGCATTTCCAGCCAGTCGCCCAGACGCAGCATGTCGTTCGCCGAAAGCTGTATCCCCGCAACCAGCCCGAGAATCGGATCTTTAAATACCAGCATTAATACCGCTGCCATCGCGCCCAATCCGCTGATTAATATGGCTGGTGACTGACCCAGCAGCAGCGAAATAATCAGGATCCCGACCAGGATAGCGCTGATCAGTTTAATGCCCTGGAAAATGCCTTTCAGCGGAAGCTGGGAAGAAAAGGTATATTTCCGCGACAGATTAAGCACGACATCCAGAAGCGAGAAAAAGGTCAGCAGCGAATACAACATCACCCAAAGCTGGGCGCAGTTGATAAGAATGCTGGACGCGTCGCTGCCTTTTTGCAGCCAAAGCATCGCCTGTACCTGAACCACAATCCCTTGAACCGTCAGGGCGGCACGGTGAAAGAGCTTGTTCTGGGTGATGATTTGCAACCAAAAATGCTGGCTGGTCTGCGCCCGTTTTTCAAAAGCGCGCAGCACCACCCGGTGCAATATCACGTGCAGAATAATCGCGGTGAGAAAAATAATTCCGAAAATGATAATAAGCGATGTGGTGTGATTAATGTCGATGCCCCATTTCTCGAAGGCTTTTATTATTTCCTGCATAACTTCTCCTCTATTTCAGCGGTCATGATGACCGCTGAGAGAATAAGATGCAAACCGCATGGCCTCAGAGTGACGGTACCGGACAGCCAGATAAATGCTGACGGAAGCTCAATGCGACCGCCGCGAGCAGCAGCATCAACAGCACTTCCAGCCCCAGAAAACCGACGATCGCCGTAATGTAACCGCCGCCTGAAGCCAGGGCCAGAAACATGCTTCCCAGCACCGCAGGGCCCAGCCCGAGCGTGGATTGCTGAAGCGTACTCAAAATAGCACTGCCTGCTCCCGCATCCTGTTTTTTGATATCACGCATGCCAATCCGGTAAAAACTGTTGACGATAAGCGCCTGCCCGTAGCCAATCAGCGCCGTGGCCGGAGCCAGCGTTACCGCACTGGTGTGCAGGCCAAAATGCCAGAAGGTCAGCATCAGCAGCAGCAGGCCTGCGAGTTGTACTGACAGGCCAGTCAGCAGGATTTTGCCCATGCTGTAACGCGCGATAAGCTTTGGTGCGAAGAGGGCTGAAACAAAATAGGCGATGCCGAGCGCGATAAAACTGTTGCCCGACTGCCAGGGAGCCATGCCCAGCCCACTCTGCATGGTCAGCGCCATGCAAAACATAAAACCGGACCAGGCGCTGAAAAAGAGCAGGGCGATCACCAGCCCAAAACGGATGCTCGGCAGCTTCAGCAGGCGCGGTGGCAGAAGCGGCATTTGTCCTTGCTGCTGCTTTGCCAGCGCATTCTGACGCATTAGCCAGATAAGCGGGATGAGTGCCACTAACATCAGTTGCAGGGCTAACGGCCAGTGCAGCTCTCTGCCGAGTGCCATGGGAAACAGCAGGCAGCAGAGGATCATGGCCAGGTAAACGGTGCCCGGCCAGTCAATGCCAGAAGGGCTTTCGCTGCGGGTTTCCGGGACATAGTGATGACTCAGTGCCAGGACTAAAAGACAAACAGGCACGTTGATAAAAAAGGCATTCCGCCAGCCTAATCCGCCAAAATCGGCGGAAACCAGCCAGCCACCGCCCATTTGCCCGACAATAAATGCGATGCCGCCAATGCCGCCATAAAGACTGATTGCGCGGGCATGTTCGCGCCCTTTAAGCGTCACATGCAGCGTCGCCAGAATTTGCGGCACGATGAGCGCGGCGCCTGCCCCTTGTAAGGTTCGTGCGGCAAGCAGGGCGTGAACTGAGCCGGCCATCCCGCACAACAATGAGGCTAAGCCAAACAGGGCGACACCCCACATAAATACCCGGCGGCGGCCGTGGTTATCGCCAAGCTTACTGCCCATCGCCAGACAAACCGCGAAGGCTACGCCGTACAAGGCGACAATCAGCTCCAGTTGAGTGGGCGTGGTGTGCAGCGACCGGGTGATGGGATCCAGCGCCACGTTGGTAATGGATGTGTCTATCAGCGGCAGCATTTGTCCGGTCAGAAGTATCAGCAAACCGGCACGGCCAGGTGAAACAGCAGACGAATTCATGGGAGACTCCATTGCGTCATTCAGGGATCGGACGTAGCATCGCTGAATGAATAAACGGGTACCAGTTCCTGGTTATACTGGTACTGGCACTACTATGCTGGAGGACCGATGTCGCTGATCGCGCCTGTTGAGTTGACCCCATCACTGCATGACGATAGCCGCAAACAGTTGGGCGCTTTTCTGCGCTCGCGGCGTGAAAGTCTTGATCCACAACGGCTAGGCATGCCACGCAGTGGACGGCGGCGAACGCCTGGCTTGCGTCGTGAAGAAGTCGCGATGCTGGCCGATGTGGGCGTCACCTGGTACACGTGGCTGGAGCAGGGCAGGGAAGTGAACCCCTCTGCGGCCGTGATGCAGGCCGTGGCCAATGCGCTTCAGTGCTCGCCGTTAGAAACACGCCATCTTTTTGTGCTGGCAGGATTGCCGCCTCAGGAATCCTTGCAAATTCCACAATGTGAAGGGATCAGCGCAGGAACGCGGCGGATGCTGGACACCCTCATGCCGCAGCCCGCCAGCATTCAGAAGCCCAATTTCGATATCGTGGCCTGGAACGACAGCTTTTGCCGCTTAATGGGCGTGGATTTTGCCACCCTGCCGGAGGAAGATCGGAACTGCATTTATCTCTATCTGACTCATGAAGCCTGGCAAAGCCGCCTCGCCCATCCGGACGTGTTGCCCACTTTTGTCTCCTACTTCCGCGCGGCGATGGCCGAACATCGTGGCGATCCGGCCTGGGAAGACAAACTGGCGCGTTTTTTTGCCGCCTCCTCTGAATTTGAATCGCTCTGGCATCAGCGCTACGAAGTGCGCGGCGTCGAAAACCAGCTCAAAACGTTTCACCATCCCGTGCTCGGCGTCTTCAATCTTCAGCTGATGTACTGGTATTCTGCCCCCCGGAATGGTTCGCGTCTTTTAGTCTATCTGCCGGTGGATGAAGCCGGTGAAAACGCGCTGCAATGGCTTGATTCACAGCGATAAGTCAGCGTCCGTTATGTCGTTATCGGAAAGGAAACAGGATGAACGTCACCCGCAAACAGGAACGTATTATTCGCCGGGCTTTGGCTGACTGGCAGGGGGAAGGGGAGTTGAGTGAAGCTGAACACCAGCGTTTGGCGGCCACGCTTCGACCTGCGGATTTTGACTGGCGACGGCTGAGCCGTTATGCCTTTTGGATCGCCATCGCGTGCGTACTGATCGCGCTGGCAAGCCTGTTTGCGGACAGCGAGTTGATGGCGTATTTGCTGGCGATTTTTTCATTTTCTGGTCTTTCGCGCATCCTTTTACCTGCCGTTATGGCGGCCGTGTTTTATGTGTGGGGGTTTCGGCGGCAGCGTCGGGAAACCCAATGGCATTACAGCACGGAAGCTATTTTATTCCTTGGCGTAGTGTTCACTGCGCTGGCGCTTTGGCAACTTGGTGAAAGGCTGGATGACGGCAGCGGACATATCGCGCCGCTGTTCCTGCTTGGCTGCGCGGTTTACGGCGCGGTGGGCTGGTTGGCTCGTTCCTCACTGGTATGGCTGTTCTTCCTGCTGGCGCTGGGTAACTGGTTTGGCGCGGAAACTGGCTATGTCTCCGGCTGGGGCGCGTACTGGCTAGGGATGAACTACCCGATTCGCTTCGTCCTGTTTGGCGGTGCGTTGTTGACCGGGTGCGTGTTGCTGAAACGTATTTTACAGGCTCGCCAGCTGTTGACCGTCAGCAAAGCCATGGGGCTGACTTATCTGTTTATCGCCCTGTGGATCATGTCGATTTTCGGTAACTACGATCTTGATAGCTGGAGCATCAGCTCGCATGCCGAGCTGCTTCCGTGGGCATTGCTGTTTGCGGTTGCTGCCGGGGTGTGTCTTTATATCAGCCTGAAAACCGATGACGGCATGCTGCGTGGCTTCGGCCTCACGTTCCTCGCCATCAATCTCTACACCCGCTTCTTCGAGTATTTCTGGGATGGCCTGCATAAAGTGGTTTTCTTCCTGATTTTAGCGGCCTCGCTGGCCGTTCTTGGGCGGTATGCCGAGAAAATCTGGCATGCAGGAATGTATTCCACTGCAAAAAAGTAAAACTCTTCTGAAGCCAACTCGCTCTTTTCCCTGCGGGTTCCTGCACTTTTCTGCCTGATACGTTAACGTTCAGGTGAAAAGTGCAAATTTAGCCTTTAAGGCAATTTGCCTTATATGCTAAGTTCTCAGGGAGAAGAGCGATATGTTTCGACTGGAAGTACATGACTCGGCGCAGGAAGAGCTTCTTGCTTTGCCGAAGCGGGTTCAGGCCCGACTTATTCGCCAACTGGATAAACTGCGAGCAAACCCTACGGTGTTACGTGAGCCAGACTCAAAGCCATTAGGGAATGGGTTATTTGAAATTCGCACAGTAGGTTTCTTCCATACTCGCGGGATCTATGTGTACCGACGAGGCAAAGTTATCTGGTTGTTAAGGGTCTTTGTGAAGAAAACACAGAAGACACCGAAGGCCGAGCTTCACCTCGCGATGAACAGACTAAAGGAGATGCACGATGAGTAAGAATATCATTCCCTGGGATGAAGTCAGAGCGAAAATGCTTGCTCAGCCCGGCGTGAAGGAAGCTTATGATGCCCTGGAGCGGCAAGAGCGTCTGCGAGACATGCTGGCGCAGTGGCGTCAGGTTGCAGGGTTAACGCGTTCTCAGGTTGCTGAACGAATGGGCGTGACGCCACCGACGGTATCCAGAATGGAGGCCAATGTGACTCGTGCAAGCCTCGACACGCTGACACGCTATGCGCTGGCGTGTGGCGTTGAAAATCCGATCATTAAGCTTTATTGAAAGACGCCCGACGACAGAACATCGCCGGGCGACGAGATTAGATCTCGGTCACTGTCGTGCTCTGCGGCAGACGGGATTTTGGCAGGCTGGCGTTGAAGTCTTCCACGCTGTGGCGGCCAACCGGCACCACCACGACGCTGGTGAAGCCTTTTTCTTCCAGGCCAAACTCTTCATCCATGATCGCGGCATCAAACCCTTCGATAGGCACTGCATCCAGACCCATAGCGGCCACGCCGAGCAGGAAGTTACCGACGTTCAGGTAGACCTGTTTCTGCATCCAGTGGCTGTCATCTTTCAGCTCTTTGCGGTGTAAATCGGCGAAGAAGGTGCGGCCTTTGTGGTTGCCCGCTTTGGCTTCTGGGGTGGCGAAACGGCCATCTGCGTCTTCCTGATCGACCACTTTTTCAAGCCAGGCATCATCCATTGCGGTTTTCGCACAGAACACCACGACGTGGGAAGCATCCAGCATTTTGCGTTCGTTGAAAACGAAACCGCCAGCGGCGGATTTCGCCACGCGAGCTTTGCCTTCTTCCGTGCTGGCAACGATAAAGTGCCACGGCTGAGAGTTGGTGCTGGACGGGCTGAACTGCAGCAGGGTTTTCAGATTTTCAGCCTGAGCGGCGGTCAGCTTCACGCTGGCATCAAAAGCTTTGGTTGAGTGGCGTTTTAAGGCGACGGAAATGATGTCCATGATGGCTCCTCAAAGTGGTAACACCCCGTAGCGGGTGCGTTCAGTGGGAGCAGAGTACAGCGCAAGCTGCGAAAAGATAAGTATTAAATAACCGATAACACTTGTTGTTAAAAACAGAAAATCACAGCGGGCGCATCATTTTTTGCTGCCGTTTAGGCAGCTTATCCACCACGCAATGCCAGGAGTCGTCGATGAGCGATTCGACCAGTTCAGGGCTGATATCATCGCCACCGTAGACGGTTATCCAGTGTTTTTTATTCATGTGATAACCCGGCCCAATGCTCTTATAAATCTCCTGATGCAACAGGACGTTATCCGGTCTGGCTTTGAGGTTGATGATGGGCTGACCGCGCAGCGTCAGGGCAATCATGAAGATTTTGCCGCCGACCTGGTAGACGTCATATTCCGGGCCAAACGGCCAGGCTTGCTCGGTGAAGGGCAGTTCAAGGGCGAACTGGTGAGCGTGTTTGACGACCGCTTCCCCCTTCATGAGACGCCTTCCTCAGCCAGCGCCAGCCACATTGCTTCAAAACCCAGTGCGGTCAGGTCGCCTGCGCGCTTTGGTTCATGGCTGGCAAACTCAATGGTGGTTTCGGCCAGAGACAAAAACAGCGCATCGCCAAAGGCACGATAGGATTCAGAGAGAAACACCTCGCGCACGGAACGTTCGCAGAGCTTATTCAGCTCCGGGAACATGTCGGAAACCTGCTGTTTGGTGTCGGCGGTGATTTTTTCACTGACGGCCATACGACGAATGGCTTTGTGACCAATGGGGTTTTGCACGCCCCAGCTGATGTAGCTGTTCCAGATGCAGCGGGTGAAGTCTTTCGGCGTCACCGCGCTGCGGATCCCGGCAAGCATGGTTTCGCACAGCGAGCTCTTCAGGTGCAGATAAAGCGCGTTGAGCAGATCGTCTTTAGTGGCGAAATAACGAAACAGCGTCCCTTCGGCAACCCCTGCATTTCGGGCAATCAGGGCAGTCGATGCCGCGATGCCTTGCTGGGCGATGGCGGCCGTTGCGGCCTCCAGCAACGCTTGTTTTTTATCTTCACTCTTCGGACGAGCCACTACACTTTACCTCTCAGTCTGTAAAATACGTCGATTGAAACATGCCGCTTGCAGCACTTCAACGGCGAATGTCAAAAATTGAAAATCGTCTTGACGACTTTCTTCTCCTTTCTATAATGAGTGCTTACTCACTCATAATCAAGTTTCTTCCCACAGTGTCTCCAGGATGGAGCCTGTCTTCGGTCAGGATATGAAGCGTCTTTTGTTAAGTGTGGTCGTCATTATGTTAATTGCCAGCGCAGCAAGTTTACCGTTTGTCCTGAATGCCGGGTTTGGCAAAGCGCCACAGGGCGCGCAGCTCAGCACCGTTGAACGCTCTGCAAACTATCGCGACGGTCAGTTTCACAACCAGCAGCCCACCCCGAGCTGGTCCGGGCAAAAAAGTATGCCTGCCGCAATCTGGGAGTTTCTGACCGTTAAGCGTGAAAATGCCCGTCCGCAGCAGCCGTTACCGAGGGTCAAAACCGATCTCGCGAGCCTGCCAGCGCAACAAGATGTGATGATTTGGCTCGGGCATTCTTCCTGGTATTTACAGCTTTCCGGGAAACGCATTTTGATTGATCCGGTGTTCAGCAGTTATGCCGCACCGTTTTCCTTTTTGAATAAAGCTTTTGCAGGGGACTATCCCTGGAGTGCGGCGACAATGCCGGAGATTGATCTGCTGATTATCTCGCACGATCACTACGACCATCTGGATTACGCCACCATCAAAGGGCTGATGCCCAAAATTAAGCGTGTGGTGACGCCGCTGGGCGTAGGGTCGCATCTGCGCTACTGGGGAATGGACAGCGAGATCATTACCGAGGCGGACTGGAACCAGAAGGTTGAGATAAGCGACGAGTTGACCATCCATGTGCTGCCTGCTCGCCACTTTTCAGGCCGCGGCCTGAAGCGCAATCAGACCTTGTGGGCGAGCTTCATGTTCGTCACCCCGGAGCAAAACATTTACTACAGCGGTGACAGCGGCTATGGCCCGCATTTCAAAGCCATCGGCGAGCAGTTTGGTCAGGTCGATTTAGCCATTATGGAAAACGGCCAGTACGACCAGGACTGGAAGTACATTCATATGCTGCCAGAAGAAACGGCGCAGGCCGCGGTTGATCTCAACGCCCGCGCCGTGTTGCCAGGCCATGCCGGGCGTTTCGTTCTTGCGAAACACACCTGGGATGATCCGTACAAACAGCTGACCAAAGCCAGTGAAGGGAAAGACTATCGCCTGTTAACACCGGTTCAGGGTGAACCTGTTTGGGTCGCCAATCGCGACCAGCAATTTCGTGCCTGGTGGGAATAATCGCCGGGCCATTCAGAGGAGGGGAGGAAGGTATGACGATTTCCGCTCAGGTTATTGACACCATTGTCGAGTGGATTGACCACAATCTGCACCAGCCACTGCGTATTGACGATATCGCACGTCATGCGGGGTACTCAAAATGGCACCTGCAACGCCTGTTTTTACAGCAAAAAGGGGAGAGTCTTGGACGCTACATTCGCGAGCGCAAGCTGCGACTGGCAGCAGAAGAACTGCGAGAAACCGATCAGAAGGTGTACGACATTTGCCTGAAGTACGGCTTTGACTCGCAACAGACGTTCACCCGGGTCTTTACCCGAACGTTTAAACAGCCGCCTGGTGCCTGGCGTAAAGAACACCAGAGCCGGACGCATTAGCCGCTATCCACTAGCCCGTTTAACGGGCTTTTTTTATGTCTTCACGACATATCCACAGCACAAATGTTATTGAAAACAATTCCCATTTGCATTAGCGTGATGCGCAATGTTCATCAGGGAAACAAGCACAATGAAGACGGCGTGGAGTGGCGTGTTGATGGGGCTCAGTGCAATGCCCGCAGCGGCAGTAACCTGCGAATCTCCTTCGGTTCAGGGAGAACAAAAAGGGAAGTTTGATGCCAGCGGAGAAGTCTGTTTTGAACTGCCCGAGCTTGGGGAAAACTATGTTCAGGCCACGCTTGTTGGCGTGACCGATGCGCGCCTGCTGGACAGAGACAACCGGCGAATTCGTACCTTACTGGAAGGCGGGCCGGAAGACGGCACGCAAACCCTGCTGTTTTCTCTGCCGCCGTACCAGCCGACGACGCTGGTTCTCAACGGCAACGAAGGCGCGCGCTGGCATTTTCAGTGGAGAATGAAAGAAACCACGTCGCTGGCAAAAAGTGAAAGCCCATCACCGACCAGCCCTTTGTTGCAGCAATTAGCGAAAACGCTGGCGCAGGGCGGTTCGACCGCTGATTTCTGGCAAGCGCGTCAGCAGGAAGGCACGCCGTTGGTGGAACCTGTCGATGATAAACATAAGCGTGTCACCTTCCTTTGGCGCGGCGCTCGCCACAACGTCTTTCTTCTTGGCTCCCCTGCGGGCGATCACGACCCGCTCTATCGACTGGGGGATTCCGACGTCTGGTTTCACAGCTATGTGGTTCCCGCAGACACCCTGATGCAATACAAACTCGCGCCCGACGTCCCGCTGATTGAGGGGAACAGGCGTGAACAGCAGCGTGCGATTTTGGTCAGCGCTCAGGCCGATCCTTTGAATCCGGATACGCTACAACCCCAGCAAGATCGCTGGAACCGTTCCTCTCTGTTGGCGCTCAATCCTTCTCGATATTGCAGCCTGTCGGCCATGAAAGCACCGATTAAGTCAGGCTCGCTGACCCGCCATCAGCTGCACAGTGACTTTCTCGGCAACACACGGGAAATTACGCTCTATCGTCCAAGACTGCCGCAGCCAGCACGCTGGACGTTACTGCTCTTTGACGGCAGGCAGTATCAGGACGACTACCATTTCGCCAATATTCTCGACGGGCTGATTGCGAGTCATGCGTTGCCGCCGGTTAACGTCGTCTTTATCGATTCGTTAGATCACGCACGCCGCAGCGCCGAGCTGCCTCCCAATCCGCATTTTGCGGATTTCATGGCGCACGAGCTGCTGCCCTGGCTTCATCGTCAGGGGCTGAACATGCAGCGGCAGAAAACAGTGGTGGCAGGATCGAGTTACGGCGGGCTTGCCGCCTCGTGGGTGGCGTTACGCTATCCGCGCTTGTTCGGGAATGTGCTCAGTCTTTCCGGCTCTTACTGGTGGGCGCCGAAAGGGGAAGCGGCCAGCTGGCTTACTCGTGAATATCAGCGAACGCCGCGCTATCCGGTGCGTTTCTGGCTACAGGCAGGTGCGTTTGAGGCAAGCGGCCCCGGCGGCGGCAACTACAAGCACACGCTGGAGTTTGAACAGGTGCTGCGTGAAAAAGGGTATCGCGTGAGCTTTCATCCTTCCTCCAGCGGCCATGACTATGCGGGCTGGTGCGAAGCGCTGGTGGAAGGGATGAGGGATTTCACCGGATTAGCGAGAAGGTGACAGCCAGCGCCGCCAGACGTAACGAATGACGAAAAACTCAATCGCGCCAAGGGCCAGGAACCAGACGCAAAACAGCAGCGTATAAAGCTGGTTCAAATCCATCAGGTGGAAAACCGTCACTATATTTTGCGCCACTGTCAGCCCCAGGGAAGGGGCGGGCAGCAGCAGGCAGGAGAGAAACGCCATCAGTAAAATGCCACCGGCGGTGATCAGGGAGTCGAGCATAATGTTCATTGTCAGTCAAAAATGATGCCTGATGATACCTCAAGTTCCTGCCTCAGGCGGCCCAAATCTCGCAGTGTTTTTCCACCAGTGAAATCAGCGATCCCCCTCCGGCGATAAACGCTCTCATCTTATCGGCCTCGCTATGACCTTGTTTTACCAACAGAGAAAGGGCATCGATGGCGCTGCCTGCCTGGTGCATTTCGGCCCACGGTGCAACGGTGTCCAGCAGACGTTGGATGTCCTCGGTAAGCGTTCGTTGCTCTCCGCTATGAACATCGGTCAGAACGCCTTCCAGCCCATATCGGCAGGCCTGAAAACGGTTAAATTTATACAGCAGGTAATCGCGTTCCTGATGCTTAAAGGGCCGGGTTTCGAGCAGCCAGCGGGCGGTGGCCTGAATCAGCCCGGCAATGTTGACCGCGTGACCCAGGGTTAGCGGCGTATCCATCACGCGGACTTCCACCGTGCCAAAATGCGGACTGGGGCGAATGTCCCAGTGCAAATCTTTAATGCTGTCAATCATGCTGGTGTAGCTTAGCCGACGGAACAACCCTTCAAACTCCTGCCAGTTCGTCACCCAGGGCATGGGCCCCATGTCGGGAAACGCGGAAAAAACGTTGAGGCGCGAAGAGGCAAACTTGCTGTCAGCGCCCTGAAGGTACGGGGAGGCTGCACTCAGCGCGATAAAATGAGGGACAAAGCGCGAAAGCCCGTGCAGCAGATAAATCGCGTCATCACCGTTCGAACACCCTACGTGAACATGCTGGCCGAAAACCGTTGCCTGCTGGATCAGATAACCAAACTGCTCCAGCGTCCGCAGATAACGCTCGTTATCGCACACTTCCTGGCGTTGCCATTTCTGAAACGGGTGGGTGCCACCACCACAGATTTGCACATGCTGACGAGAAGCCGCTTCCAGGACCGTCTGGCGAATGGCGGAAAACTGCGAGCTGGCCTGGTGGATATCCTCACAAACGCCCGTCGCAATCTCCAGCATGCTTTCGGTGATGTCGTGCTTGATTTCACCTGCGGTGACCGCTTCTCGTATCTGCGCAATCAGTGCAGAAGAGTCCTGGCTCAGGTCAAAGCCCGGCGGATTCACAACCTGCAATTCCAGTTCAATGCCTAAGGTAAACGGGGTGGAAACGTGGAAATCGGGGAGCGGCATGGGCATCTCGGCGCGTGGAGGGAGGTCTGAACAGTATTGTCGCGCTCAGCCATCTGCGCCACTTCCCCGGCCGGGAAACCGAACCGGGGAAGGGAAGGTGAATTAGCCCGCAGACCAGGTGTACGGTGCGGCGACGCCGAGCGGCATCCCCAGCCCCCACCATGCCAACAGGAACAGGCTCCAGGTGATAAAGAAGGCGATGGAGTAAGGCATCATCATCGACACTAATGTGCCGACCCCTGCGCCTTTCACATAACGCTGGCAATACACCACGACCAGCGGGAAGAAGACCATCAGCGGCGTGATGATGTTGGTACTGGAGTCACCAATACGGAAGGCGGCCTGGGTCAGTTCAGGTGAAATGCCTACCGCCATCAGCATCGGCACCATAATCGGTGACAGCAATGCCCATTTCGCTGAAGCGGAACCGATCAGCAGATTGACCACCGCCGTCAGGACAATCATCCCAATAATGGTGGCTTCTCCCGGCAGCGCCATCGCTTTCAGGCCATCGGCTCCTGCCAGCGCAACCAGCGTGCCGATGTTGGAATCGCTGAATGCCTTGATGAACATCGCGCAGAAGAACGCCATCACCATGTAGGAGCCCATCTTGCTCATGGAGTCGTTCATCGCGCCAATAACGTCTTTCCCGGTTTTAAACGTGCCGGAGGCGAAGCCAAAGACAATGCCTGGAATAATGAAGATCAGGAAAATCAGCGGCACGATGGATTTCATGATCGGCGCGCTGTAAGCGGTCAGAGAGCCATCGGTGCTACGCAGCATTGACCCTTCAGGCCAGGCCGCAGCCGCAAGGGCCACCAGGCCGAGGATCATCACCAGCCCGGCGCGGGTAAATGCACGACTTTCCTGGTCGCTGACGTGAGACATATCTTCGTCGTGCTTAAAATCACCGTCGATGGTCATCTTGCTCACGCGCGGCTCAACGATGCGTTCCGTTACCCACCAACCGACCAGCGTAATCACGATGGAAGAAGCGATGCCGAAGAACAGATTGCAAAGCGTATTGACCGTGTAAGTACTGTCGAGCAATTGTGCGGCAGCCTGCGTGAAGCCCTGAAGCAGTGCATCGTTGCCAGTCGGCACCATATTGGCGGCAAAACCGCCGGACACGCCGGAGAACGCAGCAGCAATACCGACCAGGGGATGACGACCCGCAGACATAAAGATGATGGCGCCAAGCGGGATCACCAGAACATAGCCCGCA
Organism: Scandinavium sp.; assembly: GCF_051650185.1. GTDB lineage: Bacteria > Pseudomonadota > Gammaproteobacteria > Enterobacterales > Enterobacteriaceae > Scandinavium. Next base: position 22,579 of record NZ_JBOFIN010000077.1, on the reverse strand, counting down.
TCAGCGGCGACATGGCTGAACATCGCGACAAAAATCAGCATCGGCGTCAGCAGTTTTTTCGGCGTCACGCGCAGCATCTTTTTCAGCGCGACGTTGATAAAGCCAGAGCTCTCGGCCACGCCAACCCCCAGCATCGCAACCAGCACGATCCCGAGTGGCGCAAAACCGGTGAACGTCGTGACCATGTTGGCGAGCGTATTGGTCAACGCTTCGGCAGACAGCAGGTTATTGATCTGCACCGTTTGCTGATTGACCGGGTTCACGATGTCGAACTCGACCATCGACAGCACGGCAGAAAGGCCCATTACCGCGAGTAAAAAATAGAAGAAAATAAGGGCGGGCTCAGGCAGACGGTTGCCCGCTTTTTCAATGGCATTGAGGAAGCCGCTCATCAGGCGACTTTCCTGCCCATCCTTTTTTGTCCTTGTCAGTGTATTCATAGGTCCCCTCTCAACCGACTTGATGTTTCATTTCATTGCTAAATGTATCAAGGGGAGATAATAGAGACTCTGTGACCGGGTGACACGTCATTTTTCGTCATTAAAGCCGATTTTGATCTCGTTTGCAGAGTATGATTCCGAATAATTCGGTTATATCTGGTTTTTGATTCGGTTAATGTTTCTTTTGGTGGTGATATGGGCTATGTGGTGGTCTGGCGGCTTTAACCTCGTTTCTGGCGGCGTGCTATAACGTGGAGAAATGTTAAAAGGGGGATGACGTGGCAGAGCTGAATGAATACGGGCAATGGGTTGGCGATCGGGTTCCTGACTGGAAGGGGGCAGAAACACTGGCCAGAAAAGTGCTGACGGGGCGAAGCTGTCAGCTGCAACCGCTGAATGCGAGCCAGCATGCCGCCGATCTTTTTGATGCCTTTGCTCAGGTGGGCGACGATCGCGACTGGACATGGCTTGGCAGCGAGCGCCCGGCAACCGTTGCCGCCGCCCACGCCTGGCTGCAGGCAAAAGTCGACGATTCAGGGTTGGTGCCGTTCGCTGTCATTGATCGGGATTCGGATCGCGCCGTGGGCGTGGTGTGCCTGATGGCTATCGACCAGACGCACGGCACTGTTGAAATCGGTCACGTCAGTTGGTCAGTACGAATGAAACGCAGCACCTTGAGTACGGAAGCGGTATGGCTGTTACTCAAAGAAGCCTTTGCCTGCGGCTACCGCCGTGTGGAATGGAAGTGTGATTCCCTCAACACCGCCTCCCGCAAAGCCGCAGAGCGTATGGGTTTCACCTTCGAAGGGCGCTTTCGACAGCGTATGGTTCGTAAAGGGCGCAACCGCGACAGCGACTGGCTGTCGATAATCGACGGTGAATGGCCGGACATTGATAAAGCGCTGCAGGCGTGGCTTGCGCCCGCTAATTTTGATCAACAAGGCCAGCAGCTACGTAAGCTGGAAAGTTTTCGCCAGTAGCGTCACGACCTGCTGATCCCATTGATGCCAGACGAGCGAGTGACACTCTCCGTCAAGCTCCGGAGAGAGCGCAGCTGTCGTTTTCAGGGTGATCATTCGTTCGTTCAGGCCAATGATTTGCGCGCTGGCAAAACCTGGCATTCCGGAGGTTGCAGAAGAGAGCGCTTTGAACAGGCTTTCTTTTGCGCTGAAAGCGAGCGTCAGCGCTAAAGGGAAGGGCAGGTTACTGGTTCGCAGAATCGGCTCTTCAGCATCACAGATAACGCCAGAGGCAATCTCAGCGCACAGCGCTGGCGTAAAAATCTCTTCAATATCGATTCCAACCGGGCTTCTGCTCACCACGGCCAGCGCCGTGTTTCCACCATGGCTGATGCTGCCACACCAACCTTCAGGCCAGAGTGGCTGGCGCTGCTCGCCGATATCGGGAATGTGCCTGATGCCCTGTTCCCGCAAGGCATAAAATGCCGCTAATCGCCCGGCAAGGTGTTCAGCTTTACGCTTTCTTCCCGAGTGCGAAAGCTTGCCGTGATGCGGCAGCCACAGGAGATCTGTTTCGGTGAAAGTAACAGGCTGGAAGTCGATTCGATGCAGGGTTAGGTGGGCGAATGGAAAGGGAGTGTGCTCGATATTCATAGTGAGTAACCCCTCTCCCTTGAGGGAGAGGGGGTTAGTCTCCGGATCAGAAGTGCGTATTCACACTCAAATAGTAAGTCCGACCAGACTCGTTATAAGTCTCAGCACCCGCACCGTACATATACCCGGTTGCGCCGCCAGTGGTCTGGGCGTTACCCGCGCGCCAGTGGCGCTTATCGAACAGGTTGTCGATACCCGCCGTCAGGCTGACGTACTTCGTCGCATCCCAGGTGCCGCTCAGGCCAACAATGCTGTACGGGCTAACTTCGTTGAGTTCGCTGCCGGTCGCCGGTTGGCCTTTGTAGTTGTACTTCTTCGGCTGCTGTTTGCCGTACCAGGTAAAGGTCGACTGCACCGAGAAGTCCTGTACCACCTGCCAGCTCAGGGTTGAGTTCAGGGTGTATTCCGGAATGATCGACAGACGATCGCCGGTTTCCTTGTTCTTACTTTGCAGCATATAGGTGATGTTGTTGGTCCAGTTCACGGTGTCGGTGACCGGCACATTCAGCGTACCTTCCAGGCCTTCAACCACGGCTTTCGGCACGTTTTCCCACTTATAGACATCGGTGCCGGCGGCGTTGGTGTAGACCGACGCGTAGCCCGCTTCAATCTTGTTGCGGTAGTCGTTGCGGAACCAGGTCGCCCCGGCCAGCCAGCCGTCGCGTTTGAACTCCAGTCCAATCTCTTTGTTGATACTGGTTTCGGCCTTCAGGTCGTCATTGCCTTGCAGATAGCAGCCGCTGGCGCTGGCATAGCAGCCCTGGCCTTTGCTGTAGAGAATGTAGTTCGGGTTGGTCTGATACAGGCTTGGTGCTTTATAGGCGCGGGCAATCCCCATTTTCAGCGTGAAGTCATCCCACAGACCTTGTGACAGATTCAGAGACGGGCTCCAGTTGTCGCCCACAATGCTGTGATGATCGTAACGCAGTGCTGGCGTCAGCATGGTGGTGTCGGTGACTTCGATATTGTCTTCAGCAAACAGCGAGAAGATTTCAGCCTGAGAGTAAGGGCTGCGGCCGGTACTGCTGAAGCCTGGGATCGTGCCGCCCATAAAGGTCTGGGTGTTCGAGCCGTTATCCTTCATCTTCTGCTGGTTCCACTCGGTGCCGAGCGTCAGGTTCTGGTTGAAGACGAAATCGATGGGAATGTTCACTTCGCTGTGCAGCAGGATATCGTCGAGGTCGATATCCACGAACTTATTGGTATTGAAAATCCCCTCGGTGCCGCCCGCCAGGCCTTCGCCTTTACGCGAGTTGCGGGTGTGCTCGTATTGCACCCAGTTGCTGGTGGTCAGGCCGTTATCCCAGCCGCCGTTCCAGGTCAGAGAGAAGTTCTGGCGGTAGAGGCGGTTGGTCTCTTTGCCATAGTTTTCTTTGACGAAATTGTTGGTGTTGGTGTTCTGGGTATCGCCCGCATAAAGGTTGTTCTGGCGGCTGTAGCCGGCCTCCAGTTCCAGAGACTGCATCGGGGCGAAGTCCCAGCGCAGCAGGCCGTTGATGTCTTTGTTTTCAACGCCTTCACGCCCGGCCGGCAGGGTGTTCTGGTAAATGCCGGTACGCTCGGACTGATGGCCCTGGTTGATATCCCAGGCATCGGCCTGTGTTTTATCGAGGTTGCCGTACAGACGGAAGCTAAAATCGCCGCCCATCGGGCCGGTCAGGCTGAAGTTGGTGCGCTTGGTGGAGCCTTCGTCTTTGTGCTCCGGCAGGTTCATGTAGGTGTCCCAGGAGCCGTGCCACTCATTGCTGGATTTTTTGGTGATGATGTTCACCACGCCGCCCGCCGCGCCGTTGCCGTAACGGGCGGCAGCAGGGCCACGAATGACTTCAATGCGCTCAATCATTTCTGGCGGCACCCAGCTTGTATCGCCGCGGGTATCACGCTCGCCGCGCCAGCCCAGACGCACGGAGTTACGGCTGGTGACAGGCTTACCGTCAATCAAAATCAGGGTGTTTTCCGGGCCCATTCCGCGAATATCAATCTGGCGGTTGTTGCCGCGCTGGCCGCTGGTGGAGTTCCCGGTCAGGTTTACGCCTGGCATGGTACGAATAATTTCAGAGACGTCGCGAGCAGGAGGTCTTTTACGAATTTCCTCAGCGGTAATGGTGGAAACGCCCGGTGCCTGCAAGTTCTGCTGAGCTGCGGTGACAACCATCGTTTCATCATTCGCTGTGGTTTTCTCCTCAGTGGTTCCTTCGGCGTGCAATGGAAACGCCACCCCATAAATCCCCAGATTGACCAGTAAGGCCAAAGATTTGAGCTTGTTATTCATTGTCGTCCTGCTTTGCAGTTGTGTGTGTCAAAAACGCGCGTCAATACGCTATTGCAAATGCAAATAGTTATCAATAATATTATCAATAATTTTTAACGTGTAACAAAGAATTCCACAGCAAACACGGGGTTAACGTGATGCAGACGGCAGTAACAGGGAGTGATGAGTGGTGGCAAATCCTCCACGGGCCGCAGTGGCACAGGGAAGGTGACCAATGCCATGTCACGTTTTACTGGCGTGATCCTGCCGGAAAGGAAAATACGTCGCCGCACCGGCGAGTGTGGATTTACATCACTGGCGTCACCGATCATCACCAGAATGCCGTGCCGCAGACGCTGTTCCGTCTGCCCGGCACTGACGTCTGGCAGTGGCAAACGACGCTGCCCGCTACCTGGCGCGGGAGCTACTGCTTCATCCCGGTGACGACCGAAAACGATTTTGATGCCTCTTTGTTTCATACCGAGAAGCCCGATCGCCCATTGTTGCGCGAAGGCTGGCGAAAGCTTCTGCCCCGGGCGATAGCCGATCCGCTGAATGCACAAAGCTGGCGGGGCGGGCGAGGTCATGCGGTTTCAGCGCTTTCGCTTCCCGATGCGCCTGTTCAGCCCGGCTGGGATCTACCTGACGTGCCATACGCGCCACCGGTCTGTATTCACTGGCGAAGCCCGCGGCTTGGAAATTCGCGCAGAGTGTGGATCTACACCACGGGTGAGGCCGCAGAACGGCCGATGGCGCTGCTGCTTGATGGCCAGTTTTGGGCAGAAAGCATGCCCGTCTGGTCGCCGCTCGCCCGGTTGACTCGTGAAGGGCAGCTTCCGGCTGCGGTATATGTGCTGGTGGATGCCATCGACACGGCACATCGCGGCGCAGAGCTGCCCTGTAACACCGATTTCTGGCTGGCGCTTCAGCAGGAGCTTCTCCCGCAAATTCAACGTATCGCCCCTTTCAGTGAGCAGGCGGAGCGCACCGTGGTCGCCGGGCAGAGCTTCGGTGGCTTAGCAGCCATGTTTGCCGGGCTGAACTGGCCGCAGCGGTTTGGCTGTGTGCTCAGCCAGTCAGGCTCTTACTGGTGGCCGAAACGCGGCGAAGGGCATGGCGGCGTTATCCTCGAAAAACTTTCTCGTGGTGAAGTTTCACCACAGGGCTTGCGTATCTGGCTTGAGGCCGGACGGCGTGAGCCGATTATCTTTCAGGCCAATCAGGCCCTCTTACACCAACTACAGCAGACACAGCAGCCGCTTTTCTGGCGTCAGGTTGACGGCGGACACGATGCGCTGTGCTGGCGAGGTGGGCTCACGGCCGGGCTGACTGCGCTCTGGCAGGCACTCGTCACGCCATAAGCGCGCTTTACGACAGGAGTTAGGTATGCAAATCAGTAACCCTTTCGATGATGCGCAAGGGCAGTTCTATATTCTGCAAAATGCTCATCACCACTACAGCCTGTGGCCGCAGCACTGCGCGTTGCCCGAAGGCTGGAATGTCGTCTGCCAGCCGCAATCGGCGGAGGCTTGCAATGCCTGGCTGGCGGAACGCTGGACGACCCTGAACCCATCTTATTATGCCGGAGCCCGCCATGAGTGAACGTTTACCGCTGGTGGCGGCACAACCTGGCATCTGGATGGCGGAGCAGCTCTCCACGCTGCCCAATGCCTGGAGCGTCGCCCATTATGTTGAGCTGGAAGGCGATATCAACGGCGCGCTGTTCCAGCAGGCCATCGCCACAGGCCTGAATCAAACAGAGACGGTGCGAACTCGCTTTACACAAGAAAATGGCGAGGTCTGGCAGTGGCTGGACGATCAACCGTTCCCCGCGCCAGCCCTGTTCGATCTGCGTGGTGAGGCCGATGCCTGTGCCACAGCCAAAGCGAAAATACAGGCTGATTTAGCGCAAAACACCCGTGTGGATAGCGGAAACCCGCTGGTCTGCCATCAGCTTTATCAGGTCGCAGAAAACCGCTGGTACTGGTATCAGCGTTACCATCACTTATTGGTCGATGGCTTTAGTTTTCCGGCCATCACCCGTCAGATTGTCCAGATTTATAAAGCGCTGTTGAACGGCGGAGTTGTTCCCGACTCTCCCTTCACGCCTTTCGCTGAAGTGGTCGAAGAGTATCAACGATATCGTGAGAGCGAAGCCTGGCAACGCGATGGCGCATTCTGGGCGGAACAGCGAAAGAACCTGCCTTCACCAGCATCGCTTTCCTCTGCGCCGTTGCCGGGGCGCGCCCATTCCACCGCCATCTGGCGCTTGAAGCTGACCGCAAACAAACAGGCTTTCACCCGATTAGTGACAACCTGCTCCAAGCCGCGTACGGATTTGGCGCTGGCACTGGCGGCACTGTGGCTGGGGCGTTTATGCGGGCGCAGTGACTATGCGGCAGGGTATATCTTCATGCGTCGCATGGGCTCTGCTGCGCTGACGGCAACCGGGCCGGTGCTGAATGTGTTGCCACTGGCCGTTGACATTCGACCCCACGAAACGCTGCCTGAACTGGCTGAGCGACTGGGTACTCAGCTGAAAAAAATGCGTCGTCATCAGCGTTATGACGCCGAGCAAATTGTCAGAGACAGTGGCAAAGGGGCTGGGGATGAACCGCTGTTTGGCCCGGTGTTCAACGTCAAAGTTTTCGATTATCAGCTTGATATTGATGCTGTCAGCGCCACCACGCACACGCTTGCAACCGGCCCGGTTAACGATCTCGAACTGGCCTTGTTCCCGGACGAGTCCGGTGGCCTGTCTGTGGAAATTCTGGCGAACCAGCAGCGTTACAACGAAACCGAACTGCATAACCATGCCTCGCGTCTACTGTCGATTCTGGAGCAGTTTGCCGCCAATCCTGAATTGCGTTGCGGTGACGTGGAACTGGTATCAGAGGCAGAATATCAGCGTCTGGCGAGTATCAACGACACCGGCATGATGCTGCCAACGGAAACCCTGAGTTTGTTGGTTGCGGCACAAACAGAGAAAACACCGGACGCCCCGGCGCTGGCTGATGCGCACTGGCAATTCAGCTATCGTGAAATGCGCCAACAGGTACAGGCGCTGGCCGCGCTGTTGCGTGAACGTGGCGTCAGGCCGGGCGACAGCGTAGCGGTGGCATTGCCACGCTCTGTTTTCCTGACGCTGGCGCTGCACGGCATAGTGGAAGCAGGCGCAGCCTGGCTGCCGCTCGACACGGGCTATCCTGACGATCGTCTGCAAATGATGCTTGAGGATGCGAAGCCCTCGCTGCTCATCACCGCTGAAGATCAATTGCATCGCTTTGCTGATATCGACACGCTTTGCTATACCGCGCCGTTGCCAGTGACGGACGAAGTGCTGCCCACGCTTTCGCGACCAGAGCAGACCGCCTACATCATCTTTACTTCCGGCTCCACCGGGCGGCCAAAAGGGGTGATGGTCGGGCAAACGGCTATTGTGAACCGCTTACTGTGGATGCAGGAGAGCTATCCGCTCACCGCCGAAGATGTGGTGGCGCAGAAAACACCGTGCAGCTTTGACGTATCGGTATGGGAATTCTGGTGGCCGTTTATAGCCGGGGCAAAACTGGTGATGGCGGAGCCGGACGCGCATCGCGATCCGCAGGCGTTGCTGCAGTTCTTCGCCCATCATCGCGTCACCACGACTCACTTTGTGCCTTCGATGCTGGCGGCTTTCGTCGCCTCGCTGGATGAAGACAACGTTCAGAGCTGCCAGTCACTGCGACGCGTATTTTGTAGCGGCGAAGCGCTGCCCACGGCCTTGTGTCGTGAATGGGAACAGCTGACCGCAGCACCCCTGCATAACCTTTATGGCCCCACGGAAGCCGCCGTGGATGTGAGCTGGTATCCGGCATGCGGGCCAGAACTTGCAGCGGTAACCGGCAATAGCGTGCCGATTGGTTTCCCTGTGTGGAATACCGGGCTACGGATACTGGACGGCATGATGCGACCGGTGCCGTTTGGCGTGGCAGGCGATCTCTATTTGACGGGCATCCAGCTTGCGCAAGGCTACATGGGCCGGCCCGATCTGACCGCCAGCCGCTTTATTGCCGATCCGTTTGCTCCCGGTGAGCGAATGTATCGCACAGGGGATGTGGCGCGCTGGCTGGATAACGGCGCCGTGGAATATCTGGGCCGCAGCGACGATCAGCTTAAAATTCGCGGCCAGCGCATCGAACTGGGTGAAATTGAACGCGCGATACAGAGTCTGGACGACGTAGATCAAGCCGTGGCTCATGCCTGCGTGTTCAATCAGGCGGCCAGCGTGGGCGGCGATGCGCGTCAGCTTATGGGCTATTTTGTCGCTGATTCCTGGCTACCGCTGGACTGCAATGTGCTGCTCGAACAACTGCGTGAAAAGCTGCCTCCGCACATGGTGCCGGTGGCACTTATTCAGCTGTCTTCCTTGCCGTTAAGCGCGAATGGAAAACTGGATCGTAAAGCGCTGCCGCTGCCGGAGTTGTCACAAAAAGCGCCAGGCAGGGCAGTGGAAACGGAAACAGAGCAAGCCGTGGCTCAAGCTTTCAGCGACTTGTTGGCCTGTGACATCAACGACGTTGATGCGGATTTCTTTGCCCTTGGCGGCCACTCGCTGCTCGCAATGCGGCTGGCAGCCCAACTGAGTCGACGCTTTGAGCGGCAGGTCACGCCAGGCCAGGTGATGGTGGCTTCGACAGTGGGCAAGCTCAGCAAACTGCTTGAGTCCGCGAATGATGAGCAAAGCCAGCGCCTGGGTTATGAAGCGATTTTGCCGCTTCGTGAAGGCACCGGGCCGACGCTGTGGTGTTTCCATCCTGCGTCCGGTTTCGCCTGGCAGTTCAGCGTGCTGGCGAGATGGCTGACGCCTCGATGGTCAATCACCGGCATTCAGTCGCCACGTCCGGAAGGGCCGATGGCGAGCGTAGAAAATCTGGATGCGCTGTGTGAACACCATCTTGCGACGCTGCTGAAACACCAGCCGCACGGCCCGTATTACCTCTTCGGTTATTCCCTCGGCGGCACGTTAGCGCAGGGCATGGCGGCACGCTTACGTCAGCGAGGGGAAACCGTCTCCTTCCTCGGCCTGTTAGATACCTGGCCGCCGGAAACACAGAACTGGTCAGAGAAGGAAGCTAACGGTCTGGACCCGGAGGTGCTCGCAGAAATCAACCGCGAGCGTGAAGCGTTCCTGGCCGCCCAGCAAGGCCAAACCTCAGGGGAGTTGTTCACCGCCATCGAAGGAAATTATGCGGATGCAGTCCGGTTGTTGACGACAGCGTACAGCGTACCGTTCGACGGAAAAGCGACGTTGTTCGTGGCGCAGAAAACGCTAACGCCGGGCATGGACCCGCAAAAAGCGTGGGCGCCGTGGGTGGCTGAACTGGATGTGTTTAATCAGGATTGCGCGCACGTTGACATCATCTCGCCAACGGCTTTTGAACGGATTGGCCCTGTGCTCAAGGAGATACTGGGTTAACGGTTCATCGTAAACAAGCATCGGTGGAATCTGCGCGAAGCGCCGCCGCGCAATAAAACAGGAAATGCCCCACGCAAATGGGGCATTGTTTTACTCCGGATTACCAGCCGTAGCTCACACCACCACCAACCACGAAGTTCTGCTGAGTGTCATCAGACACCGAAGCTTTCACCACAACGTGCTCGGTTGCACGAGCAGAGAAACCAACGGCTAACGCGCTCTCGCTGTCGGTTGTCCCGACGCCTGCGCCAACGCTGAAGGTCTGGCCCTGAATCACTTGTGGAATGTTCGCCATCGCCGCCACGCCGGAAATGGCCGCAGAAGCACGCTGACGGTTGTCATCCACTTCGTTTTTCAGCTTGCCGAAGCTGGCGCTGTTATTAGCTTCCAGTGTTTGAATACGCTGCTCATGGTTTGCCAGTTCCTGGCTGTTTTCAGCAACGCGATGGTTGGTGGCCTTCAGCGCCTGCTGATTAGCCTGGGTATTGGCATAAGCCGCATCCGCGCGAGATTGGGCATAGGCACCCGTATTTTTGTTTTGCTGCACGCCAGCGGTCAGGGTGTTGATGTCTGTGGATTGCTGATCGTCAAGCTGCCGGGTCTGAGTGAACTCCTTACCAATAGCCTGATCGATTTCATTCTGGCGATCTGTGCGGATATCAAGATTGTGTTCGAGCTGCTCAATATGCTGTTTGTTCTCAGCAATGGCAGTAGTGCTGTCGCTGGCTTTTTTGGCTGCAGCCGCATTGTTCACATCAAAACGATACTGGCGGGCATCTTTGTCGTGGGCCGCAGCTTCGTCATTCAACTGCTGCTGCACGGCGTTGTTTTTAGCATTGGTGTCTTTCTGCACTTTACGCGCAGCTTCGTCGTTCACAGCGAAACGGTACTGGCTGGCGTCTTTGTTGTACGCCGCAGCTTCACCCTCAGTTTTCACCATGTTCTGGATTGCGTTGTTCTGCGCAGTCACGTCTTTCTGCACTTTGCGCGCAGCTTCGTCGTTCACAGCGAAACGATACTGGCTGGCATCTTTGTTGTACGCCGCAGCTTCACCCTCATTTTTCACCATGTTCTGGATGGCATTGTTCTGAGCAGTCACGTCTTTCTGCACTTTGCGCGCAGCTTCGTCGTTCACAGCGAAACGGTACTGGCTGGCATCTTTGTTGTACGCCGCAGCTTCACCCTCAGTTTTCACCATGTTCTGGATTGCGTTGTTTTGCGCAGTGACGTCTTTCTGCACTTTGCGCGCAGCTTCGTTGTTCACAGCGAAACGGTACTGGCTGGCATCTTTGTTGTACGCCGCTGAAGTACTTTCACGTAATTGTCGTTCAGCAGTGACATTAGCAGCAGTGGTGACATCGCGGCGATAATCAACAGGATTTTGCTGGTGAGAAGCAGCATCATCGGGTCCTGTCTGAACCGGAGGAACTGAAGCATCATGATCAAATTTATCAGCAGCGAAAGTCATAAAATTATGAAGACGCTGGATATCAGAAATACTACCCATTTCTTTGATGTAGCCGTCAGGAACATCAGGATGTGCCTGGTGAAAGTTCTCAATTTCAGTCGCGGTGCTTAAACTCAGCTGAGCCTGCGCCATTCCAGAGACAGCACCAGCCATAATTGCTAATGCAATAAGTTTCATTTTCATATCTAATAAGCCTGTTAATTTGATGTCGAAATCACTTAACGTCGGAGCTTCGGTTTTCGCGAACCTGAAACTCCATCCCCAACGCGACGGGTACTTGCCGGTATCCGTCGCGTTACTTTTTTGTCTGTACGACGTTCTGCAGACGAAATATATCCTGTGCCTGTATTCGCACATTCTTTTTCTGTTTTCTGTGGTGTTAGCTAAGACGTGCATAAGCACGGTTTATCATTGTGTCTGGCGGCATTTGTCGCTACTGACAGGCAGAAAGTTTGCTGTTTTGCAAGCAGGGACGTGGAATGACCTTCAACGAATAATAAACGCAGTGCATATTACCGTGTCATTTTAATTATTCAATATTTGTTGGTGTTTATTTGCTATTGGTATTTATCTTATTGTTTTTAAGTTGTTTATTTTTCTTTCTGGCGTGATTTTTCACATGAATAAATTTCATGGTTGAGGGCTTTTTGCGCTATTGTTTTGTTCTGTGGTGGGTTGTTGTTGAAATATTGTTTTAATTTTATTCCTGAACTGTGTTTTTAATTCCCTGTAATTTCTCTGCTGATTGTTTATGCCGTAATAGAGTAATTTCATTAATCTGTTTGCTTGAATTTCTCTTTCACTTGAAAATTTCTTTATGCAACAAACGAAACAGCATGGCTGACGGTTGTAGAGTAATAAATCAGTGAAGCAGAAATAAATTAGCCTTAATCACCAGTCAATGTGCTGGCCGTACGTTGAGTGGATCTATTTTGTGGGGATAGGTAGTTTATTCTGCTGTCAAAGAATGTATTAGGCTTATTACTGTTCACCGAATCCGCAGCTTAGCCGCCGGATCTCCCCAACGGCACCACCAGTGGCGTGCCTGCCACCGGGTCGTCGATGATCATGCAGCGCATGCCATAGATTCGTTCGATCAATTCCGCGGTCACGATGTCACGCGGTGCGCCTTGCGCCACAATTTTACCGTCGCGCAAGGCAATCAGGTGTGTGGCGTAGCGGCAGGCCTGATTCAGGTCGTGCAGGACCGCCGCAAGGGTGTAACCCTTTTCACGATTTAACTCGCGGAGCAGTTCCAGCAGGTCAATCTGATGGCTGATATCAAGCCAGGTGGTGGGCTCATCAAGCAGCATAATGGCCGTTTCCTGAGCCAGCACCATCGCTATCCACGCTCGCTGTCTCTGCCCTCCGGAAAGTGTGTCCACGCTTTGATTCGCCAGTTCCACAACGCCGGTTGCCTGCATGGCCCGCTTAACGGCCTCTTCGTCCTCTTTTCGCCAGCGGCTGAACAGGGGTTGGTGCGGATAGCGTCCTCGGGCCACTAATTCCTGCACCGTGATATCGCCGGGCGTGGTGGCATTTTGCGCTAACAGGCCAATACGTCGCGCGACGTCTTTGCTGGCAAAGTGCTGAATCTGTTCTCCATCAAGCCAGACATGGCCTTGCTGCGGTGTCATCAGGCGGCTGAGCGTGCGCAGCAGCGTCGATTTCCCGCAGCCATTGGGGCCGATTATCGCGGTGAAATGCCCGTCCGGGATCGCCACCGTTAAATCGTCGGCGATGACTTTTTTGCCATAGCTGAGCGTTAAGTGCTCGCCGTGCAGGCGGGAGGAGAGGGCGGTCATTTTTTACGGGACTCCTGAATAAGCAGCGCGATGAGATAGATCCCGCCAAGGCTGACGGTTACGACGCCCACCGGAAGCTGGTAAGGCATAAACAGCCGTTGCGCGAAGTAATCGGCCAGTGCCAGCACAAAGGCACCGCAAAGTGCGGACTGAGTTAACCCCCAGCGGGCGGTGCCGCTGAGCCTGCGCGCAATATGTGGCGCAACAAGGGCAATAAAGGAAATCGGGCCTGCCAGCGCTGTTGCTCCGGCGGTGAGCACTACCGCGACCAGCATCATCAACAGGCGAGAACGTTCGACTTGTACCCCGAGCGCGCAAGCGCTGTCATCGCCCATTTCCAGCAGACGCATGCGGCGGACTAACAGCGCCGCGCAGGCCAGCATAATGAGTAACAGAGGGGCTGACGGCCAGGTTTTCGCCCACGTCATGCCATTGAGCGAGCCCGCGTACCAGAGTCCGGCCGATACGGCGGTTTCCAGCGAGGCGCGTAGCAGCAGCCAGGTGTTGAACGCCATCAGCATGGCTCGCACGCCGATACCAATAATGATCAGGCGAAACGTGTCTATGCCATCGCGCCACGCCAGCAGCCAGACAATCACCGAAGTCACGATCCCACCGGCCATTGCAGCGAGCGCAATTGCAGTCAGATGTTGACCATAAAACACCATCGCGACCAGCACGCCGCTCCAGGCGCCGGTGTTGAAACCCATCACGTCCGGGCTGCCGAGCGGGTTACGCATCAGCGACTGAAAAATGGCTCCGCTGACGCCCAGCGCCGCGCCAATCAGCAGCGCCATCAGCACGCGGGGCAAACGCCATTCGGTCACGACTAAAGTGACATTGCGTGGCGCGTCACCGAATAGCGCCGAGAAGATCTGTGTGAACTCAAGCGTGACCACCCCGCTGCGAAGGCTGAAAAGCGCGGTCAGCAGGCTGGCAAGCACCAGCATGAGGCAACTCAGCACCAGCCTGCGGGAAGGGGCAATCATGCCGTACCTCCGCGAGGCTGGCGGCGTACCAGCCAAATCAGCACAGGTGCGCCAATAAAGGCGCTCACGACCGAAACGCGTAATTCACCCGGCACCAGCAGGCGTCCGAGAATATCCGCGAAAAGAAGAAGCGCAGGGGTGGCGAGCAGGGTAACGGGCAATGACCAACGATGATCGGCTCCGACCAGCCAGCGTGCCATATGCGGCATCATCAGGCCGATAAAGGCTATCGGGCCGACCAGGGCTGTTGCGCTGCCGCTCAAAAGCGTGATGGCAAGCAGGCCGAGCAGCTGCGTGCGGGCCACTTTATTGCCCAGTGCGGTCGCTGTGTCTGCCCCCAGGCTCAGGCTGTTTAACGAACGGCTTAAACCCAGGGCGATGGCTGTGGCCAGCAGCATCGGGAATACGGCAACTTTCAGGGTTTGCAGCGAGCGGATATCAAGGGAACCCGCTTGCCAGAATCGAAGTTGATCGTAGACATCCGGGTTGAGCAGTGAAATCCCTGTCGATAACCCTTCCAGCACGGCGGCAAGCGCCACGCCCGCCAGGGTCAGGCGAACCGGGCTGAGCTGTCCACCGCCCTGGCTGCCGGTGAAGGCGACCAACAGCGAGGCGACAAACGCGCCGCAATAGGCGAGGAATAATTGTTCCTGCGGTGAAGTCATCCCCAGCAACGCAGCGCCCAGCACAATGGCGAAACTGGCCCCGGAATTGACGCCCAGAATACCGGGATCTGCAAGGGGATTTCGGGTCAGCGTTTGCATTAATGCACCCGCCAGGCCAAGTGCTGCACCAGCCAGCAAACCGGCCAGCGTTCGTGGCAGACGGGCATCGAGCACGATGGTGCAATCGGCGCTTTGACAACTGCCATGGAGGGCATCCACCACCACGTTCAACGGCAGCGATTTGGCACCAACCAGCAGGCTGAGGGCAACAGCAGTCAATAACAGTATCAGCAATCCGGGCACTGCGACGGTACGCAGAGCGGCGGGGGAGAACGACATCGCCAGGTCCTTTGGTTGATAATGATAGTAATTATCGTTATCGATCTTATTTGTCTATGCTACCATGTGCGGCCACGGAAATGGTATCGAAAGTTCGTTGAAGGCCCTGTGATGCAAAGACAATCCTGGCTGCTGAACGTCAGCCTGCTGAAGACTCACCCGGCGTTTCGCGCCGTCTTTATTGCCCGTTTTATCTCCATTCTTTCTCTCGGTTTGCTTGGCGTTGCGGTGCCGGTACAAATCCAGATGATGACCCAATCCACCTTGCAGGTCGGGCTGGCCGTCACCTTAACCGGCAGCGCGATGTTTATCGGCCTGATGCTGGGTGGGGTGCTGGCCGATCGCTACGAGCGCAAAAAATTGATCCTGCTGGCGCGCGGAACCTGCGGCATCGGTTTCTTAGGCTTGTGGCTGAATGCGTCGATGCCAGAACCCTCGCTGCTGGCGATTTATTTACTCGGCATTTGGGACGGGCTGTTTGCTTCCATTGGCGTGACGGCATTACTGGCTGCCACGCCAGCTCTGGTCGGGCGTGAAAATCTGATGCAGGCCGGGGCAATCACTATGCTGACTGTTCGTCTGGGCTCGGTGATTTCTCCGATGGTCGGCGGCCTGTTACTCGCCAGCGGAGGTTTCTCCTGGAACTATCTGCTGGCGGCTATCGGGACGTTTACCACCACTCTGACGCTATTGCGTTTACCTGAGTTACCGCCTCCGCCGCAGCCTCGTGAGCATCCGCTTAAATCGTTAATGGCTGGCCTGAAGTTTCTCTTTAACAGCCCTTTAATTGGCGGCATAGCACTGCTCGGCGGCTTGCTGACGATGGCGAGCGCCGTGCGCGTGCTTTATCCGGCGTTGGCGATGCAGTGGCAAATGCCAGCGGCGCAAATCGGCCTGCTTTACGCGGCAATCCCGCTGGGTGCAGCGCTGGGTGCGCTTACCAGCGGGCGGCTCGCGCATCATGTGCGGCCAGGGATGTTGATGTTAACCACCACGGTGGCGGCGTTTATCGCGATTGGTTTATTCAGCCTGATGCCTGTGTGGCTGTTGGGCGTAATTTGTCTGGCGCTGTTCGGCTGGCTGAGCGCCGTCAGTTCGCTGCTGCAATACACCCTTATTCAGACGCAAACGCCCGAAGCGATGCTCGGCAGAATTAACGGACTGTGGACGGCGCAAAACGTGACGGGCGATGCCATCGGCGCAGCACTGCTGGGCGGGATGGGCGCGATGTTAACGCCAGCTGCCGCCGCAAGTGTCAGCGGTTGGACGCTGGCGGTGGTGGGAGTGGCATTAATTCTGCTGTTGCGGGAGTTACGTGGATTTCGGCAGGTGGAAGAGGCCGCCTGATTGCCCGGCGGCGCTTCGCTTGCACGGGCCTACAAATCGGGTAGGCCGGGTCAGGCGAAAGCCGCCACCCGGCAATAACCCGGCAAACCTTCAGCCAAACAAAGCATCGAGACGCTGCAAAACCAGCATCGCGCTGTAGTAATCAAGACGGAACGTTTCGGTACCCAGCGCATAAACATGCTTGTTCTGCACGGCGGTCAGGTGTGAGAGAAGCGGATTAGCGTAAATCGCGTCGGCATCTTTCTGGTCGCCAGCAAACAGGAACAGCGATTGCCCGTTCAGGCCGGTCGCCAGGTTTTCGCCGCCAAGCTGAAGGATGTCATGGCGTTTGCCCTGGCTTTGGCTGGTGTGCAGCCCTTCAGGCAGCGGTGCCAGGCTGAAACCTAACTGTTCCAGAAGCTTGCCCTGTGCGGATTCCGGCGTCCACAGGTTGGCGGTATGCGCTGCGGCGGTGTAAACCAGCGCGCTGACAGGCTGTGGCGGCAGTTTCATTTTTTGCCTGAGCGTCGCGAGCCTGCTGTCGAATTCGCTGATGCGCACTGTGGCTTGTTTCTCCTGGCCGGTGATGGTGCCGAGCTGCGTCAGGAGCTGCTGCCAGCTCTTGTCGTCGTAATTGATGATAAGCACAGGCGCGATGGCGGAGAGCTGGTCGTAGAGCGCTAACGCGGAGTCACCGCCAGTGGCGCTGATAAGGATCAGATCCGGCATCTGGGCGGCAACCGCTTCAGCGCTGGGTTCGCCAATGTACAGGCGTGCAAGTTTGCGTTGTTTCGCAACCTCGCCCCATTGACGCAGAAAACCCTGATTATCCGCGACCCGGTTATTTGGGGTTGTGGCACCACTTGCTACCACGGGGGCATCAATGGCGAGAAGTGAACCGGTGAGGGTGACGCTGGTGGAGACAATGCGCAGCGGCTTGCTCTCAAGCGTATGCGTCCCGCGGCTGTCTGTGACCTGACGAGGCCAGTCAGCGGCCTGGGTTGAGGATAATCCTAAAAGCGAAAGAGTGAGAAACAGCAGGGCATTACGGAAAAAAGCAGGGGATTTCACGAGGTCAGTATCCTGTCTTGTTGATATTAATGCTTCTCATTTTCACTTGCGAGGCGCACAGATGCAAGCAGGATGATGCGTCGGAAGTTGACAATCAGCGCGTTTACTTTTAGCTTACCGGACCAAAATATAAATGATAATTATTCTTAATATCTTTATCATTTTGGAGGATGATATGGAAACGTCACTGGCTGAGGCCGTTCACGAAGTCGCACCAACGCTGTCGCCCGACAGCTTTTTCTTTATGTCGCCGTACCGCAGCTTTACGACCCACGGCTGTTTCCGTCGGATCTCTCAACCGGTTGAAGGCGGGGAGACGCTAAACGGCGAATTCCAGACCAGCATCGCTCAGGCCTTTGCTGACGCCAAAGCGGCAGGTATCGACAAACCGCTGCTGGTTGGGGCTATTCCCTTCGACACGACACAACCTTCCGCGCTGTTTATCCCGAAAAGCAGCGAAGCGTTTTCCCGCACTGACAAACAACACTCCGCGCCATTCGCCGCGACGCTGAAACCCATGCAGGTGACAGCCCGTAAGGAGATCCCCGAACAGGATGTGTTTATGTCGATGGTGGCGAAAGCCGCAGAACTGACTGCCACGCCGCAGGTGGATAAGATTGTCCTGTCGCGTCTGATTGAGATGACCACCGATACCGCCGTGGATACCGGAGCCTTGCTGGAACGTCTGATCGCTCAGAACCCGGCGAGCTTTAATTTCCATGTGCCACTGGCAGACGGCGGAGTGTTGCTCGGTGCAAGCCCGGAATTGCTGTTACGCAAAGAGGGCAAACATTTTAGCTCTCTGCCGCTGGCCGGTTCTGCACGTCGTCAGCCGGATAACGTGCTGGATCGTGAAGCGGGTAACCGCCTGCTGGCGTCTGAAAAGGATCGCCATGAGCACGATCTTGTCACCCAGGCGATGAAAAAAGTGCTGACTCCACGCAGCGAGAAACTCTCACTGCCGTCATCCCCGCAGCTGATCACCACCCCAACACTCTGGCACCTCGCCACACCCATCGAAGGCGAAGCAAAAGCGCAGGAAAACGCGCTGTCGCTGGCTTGTCTGCTGCACCCGACGCCGGCGTTAAGCGGCTTCCCACATGATGTGGCTAAAGCGCTGATTGCCGACCTTGAACCTTTCGAACGCGAGCTGTTCGGCGGCATTGTCGGCTGGTGTGACGCAGAAGGAAATGGCGAATGGGTGGTGACGATTCGCTGCGCCAAAGTCCGTCAACATCATATTAGTCTGTTTGCTGGCGCAGGCATCGTGCCTGCCTCTTCACCGCTCGGGGAGTGGCGTGAAACGGGCGTGAAGTTAACCACCATGCTGAATGTGTTTGGCCTGAATTAAGGAGTGACCATGAGCGTCGCGTTTACCCGCTGGCCAGACGACCTGGCGGCTCGCTACCGTGAAAAGGGCTACTGGCAGGATTTGCCGCTGACCGACATTTTGACCCGTCATGCTCATAGCGATGCGCTGGCGGTGATTGAGGGAGAGCGCCGTGTCACCTACAGGGAGCTCAATGCGCAGATTGATAATCTGGCGTCGTCATTGCAGCGTCTGGGTCTGAAACCGGGCGAAACTGCGCTCGTGCATTTGGGCAATGTGGCGGAGTTTTACATCACGCTGTTTGCGCTGCTGCGTATTGGCGTGGCACCAGTGAACGCGCTGTTCAGCCATCAGCGGAGCGAGCTGCGTGCGTATGCCGCACAGATTGAGCCTGCCATTCTGATTGCCGATCGCGAACACGCGCTGTTTGCCAGTGATGAGTTTCTGAACTCGTTTGTGAGTGAGCATCGCTCGGTGCGGGCGGTACTTCTGCGGAACGATCGCGGCGAGCACGACCTGGCGGCCGCCACCGCCAAACCGGCCGATAATTTTGTGCCCACGCCGACAAAGTCTGATGAAGTGGCCTTTTTCCAGCTTTCCGGCGGCAGCACCGGCACCCCAAAACTGATCCCTCGTACCCACAACGACTATTACTACAGCATCCGCCGTAGTAATGAAATTTGTGAGTTTGATGCCCGCACGCGCTATCTCTGCGCCTTGCCTGCGGCCCATAACTACGCCATGAGTTCGCCCGGCGCATTGGGCGTTTTCCTCGCTGAAGGTTGCGTCGTGCTGGCGGCTGATCCCAGTGCGACGCTCTGCTTCCCGCTGATTGAACAACACCAGATTAACGTGGCAGCCCTGGTTCCGCCTGCCGTGAGCCTGTGGTTGCAGGAAATTCAGGCGACCGGCAGCAATGCGCAGCTTGCTTCCCTGGAACTGTTGCAGGTGGGGGGCGCTCGCCTGTCCGCGACGCTCGCCGCGCGCATTCCTGCGGAAGTGGGCTGTCAGCTGCAGCAGGTTTTCGGCATGGCGGAAGGGCTGGTGAACTACACCCGTCTGGACGATTCGCCGGAGCGCATCATTCACACCCAGGGCTGCCCGATGTCGCCAGACGACGAAGTGTGGGTGGCTGATACCGATGGAAATCCTTTGCCGCAGGGCGAAGTGGGGCGGCTGATGACGCGCGGCCCGTACACCTTCAGGGGCTACTACAAAAGCCCTGAGCACAACGCCAGCGCCTTTGATATCAACGGGTTTTACTGCTCTGGCGATCTGATTTCGATTGATGCAGACGGCTACATCACCGTGCAGGGGCGCGAGAAAGATCAGATTAACCGTGGCGGAGAGAAGATCGCTGCAGAAGAGATTGAAAACCTGATGCTGCGCCATCCGGCTGTGATCCATGCCGCGCTGGTCAGTATGGAAGACAACCTGCTGGGCGAGAAAAGCTGCGCGTATCTGGTGGTTCGCGAACCGCTGAAAGCCGTGGCGGTGCGTCGCTTCCTGCGTGAGCAGGGCGTTGCGGAATTTAAGCTGCCGGATCGCGTGGAGTGCCTTGCCGCACTGCCGCTGACGCCGGTAGGGAAAGTCGATAAAAAACAATTACGTCAGTGGCTGGCTGAACGCGCCCTGGCCTGAAGGAGAAGAGTATGGCAATTCCAAAACTGCAGGCCTATGCACTGCCGACCGCCGCCGATATTCCGGCCAATAAAGTGGACTGGGCGTTTGAGCCTGAGCGCGCAGCGCTGTTGATCCACGACATGCAGGAATACTTCCTCAACTTCTGGGGCGAAAACAGCGCGATGATGGAAACCGTCGTGGCGAACATTAAAGCCCTGCGCGATTTCGCCAAAAAGCACAACATTCCGGTTTACTACACCGCTCAGCCAAAAGAGCAGAACGATGAAGATCGCGCCTTACTCAACGATATGTGGGGGCCAGGACTGACTCGCTCGCCAGAACAACAGCGCGTGATTGCAGCGCTTGCCCCGGATGAAGCGGATACCGTACTGGTGAAATGGCGCTACAGTGCATTCCACCGCTCGCCGCTGGAGCAACTGCTCAAAGAAACCGGGCGCAACCAGCTGATCATCACCGGTGTGTACGCGCACATTGGCTGCATGACCACCGCGACGGATGCATTCATGCGTGATATCAAACCGTTCTTTGTCGCGGATGCGCTGGCGGATTTCAGCCGCGAAGAACATCTCATGTCCCTGAAGTATGTCGCCGGACGCTCAGGTCGGGTGGTTATGAGCGAAGAACTGCTGCCAGTACCGGCTTCTAAAGAGGCGCTGCGGGCGATTGTTCTGCCGCTGCTGGATGAGTCTGACGAGCCGATGGATGATGAAAACCTGATTGATTACGGTCTGGATTCGGTGCGTATGATGGCGCTCGCGGCACGCTGGCGTAAGGTGCATGGCGATATCGATTTCGTGATGCTGGCAAAGAACCCGACGCTGGATGCCTGGTGGGCGCTGCTTTCCCGTGAGGTGAAATAATGGCGGGCTGGGATTTTCAGGGTAAAACAGTTTGGGTAACCGGAGCAGGCAAAGGGATTGGCTATGCGACCGCGCAGGCCTTCGTTGAAGCGGGGGCGAACGTTACCGGTTTCGATATTGTCTTTGGCGAAGACGTTTATCCGTTTGCGACCGAAGTACTCGACGTGGCGAATGCAGAACAGGTTCAACAAGTGTGTGCTCGCGTGTTAAACGACGTTCAGCGCCTGGATGTTCTGGTCAACGCGGCGGGGATCTTACGAATGGGCGCAACGGATCAGCTCAGCCTGGAAGACTGGCAGCAGACGTTTTCAGTGAATGTGGGCGGCGCGTTTCATCTGTTTCGCGCCACGATGTCTCAGTTTCGCCGCCAGCAGGGCGGAGCGATTGTGACCGTGGCCTCCGATGCCGCACACACGCCGCGAATGGGTATGAGTGCTTACGGCGCATCGAAAGCGGCGCTGAAAAGCCTGGCGCAAACTGTCGGGCTTGAGCTGGCTTCCAGCGGTGTGCGCTGCAATATTGTCTCGCCAGGGTCGACGGACACGGATATGCAGCGAACGCTGTGGGTGAACGAAGACGCAGAGCAGCAGCGCATTCGCGGGTTTGGCGAACAGTTTAAACTGGGCATTCCGCTGGGCAAAATCGCCCGTCCGCAGGAGATTGCCAACACCATCCTGTTCCTCGCCTCGGATAACGCCAGCCACATCACGTTGCAGGATATCGTGGTGGATGGCGGGTCGACACTGGGGGCGTGATGATTTGGGTTCGACATTTAACGCTTGAGCAGCTCAACGCCACCAGCGCCGATACGATGGTCGCGCATTTAGGGATCGTCTACACCCGCTTAGGGGACAACACTCTTGAAGCAGAAATGCCGGTGGATGGCAGGACGCATCAGCCGTTTGGCCTGCTTCACGGCGGCGCTTCTGCGGCACTGGCCGAAACGCTGGGGTCGATGGCGGGCTATCTGATGACACGTGAAGGGCAATGCGTTGTGGGAACGGAGCTCAACGCAACTCATCATCGAGCCGTTTCTCAGGGCAAAGTGCGTGCGGTCTGCCAGCCGCTGCATTTGGGCAAACAAACCCAGAGCTGGGAGATAGTGGTGTTTGATGAGCAGGGCCGGCGGTGCTGTACCTGCCGTTTGAGTACGATGGTGATGGGGTAACTGTGCGGTAATCTCCCCCTCTCCCTAACCCTCTCCCTTGAGGGTGTACGGTCCGGAGACATGGTAGACAGGTGTTCGGGGACATGGTGAACACTATTTAACATCCTTTACCCATGGTTATCGACCTTTTCTTCAGGTCGATAACCCCCACT
>NZ_JBOFIN010000076.1:0-12803 GCF_051650185.1 Scandinavium sp. | reverse complement strand
ATGTGGAGAAGTGCAGTCCGGCGCGAATTATCTACGCCACAGATTTGAGAATCTAAGGTCAGGTACGGCGTCCGGACTGCAGGCAGAAAGAACTGGCCGGCTCTTTCTGCACGTGGGGGATAATACAAGGTCGGGTCAGCGTTAGCGCCACCCGACACAGTTTTTATCAGCCAGCGACAGCGATACGTTTCATATCAGTCATGTAGCCACGCAGTTTCTTACCGACTTTCTCGATTTCGTGACCGCGAATCGCTTCGTTCACATCGCGCAGCTGAGCGTTGTCTACCGCGCCTTCAGCAATGGCTTTGCCCAGGTCGCCGGTCTGCAGCGTGGTCATGAACTCTTTCAGCAGCGGTACGCAAGCGTAAGAGAACAGGTAGTTACCGTATTCAGCGGTATCAGAGATAACCACGTTCATTTCATACAGACGCTTACGGGCGATGGTGTTCGCAATCAGCGGCAGCTCGTGCAGTGATTCGTAGTAAGCAGACTCTTCGATGATGCCGGAATCAACCATGGTTTCGAACGCCAGCTCAACGCCCGCTTTCACCATCGCAATCATCAGCACGCCTTTATCGAAGTACTCCTGCTCGCCGATTTTACCTTCAAACTGCGCTGCGGTTTCGAACGCGGTTTTACCGGTCTCTTCACGCCAGGTCAGCAGTTTCTTATCGTCGTTAGCCCAGTCAGCCATCATGCCGGAAGAGAATTCGCCGGAGATGATGTCGTCCATGTGTTTCTGGAACAGCGGAGCCATGATTTCTTTCAGTTGCTCGGACAGCGCAAACGCACGAACTTTAGCCGGGTTAGACAGGCGGTCCATCATCAGAGTGATACCGCCCTGCTTCAGCGCTTCGGTGATGGTTTCCCAGCCGAACTGAATCAGTTTTTCGGCATACGCCGGGTCAGTACCTTCAGCCACCAGCTTGTCGAAGCACAGCAGAGAACCGGCCTGCAGCATACCGCACAGAATGGTCTGCTCACCCATCAGGTCAGATTTCACTTCCGCAACGAAGGAAGATTCCAGCACGCCTGCACGGTGACCACCAGTAGCAGCAGCCCAGGCTTTAGCGATGGCCATGCCTTCGCCCTTTGGATCATTTTCCGGGTGAACGGCGATAAGCGTAGGCACACCGAAACCACGCTTATATTCTTCACGTACTTCGGTACCCGGGCACTTCGGCGCCACCATCACGACGGTGATGTCTTTACGAATTTGCTCGCCCACTTCCACGATGTTGAAGCCGTGGGAGTAACCCAGTGCGGCGCCATCTTTCATCAGCGGCTGAACGGAACGTACTACGTCAGTGTGCTGTTTGTCCGGCGTCAGGTTAACCACCAGATCAGCCTGAGGGATCAGCTCTTCGTAGGTCCCTACTTTGAAGCCGTTTTCGGTCGCTTTACGCCAGGAAGCACGCTTTTCAGCAATCGCTTCTTTACGCAGCGCATAAGAGATATCCAGACCGGAATCACGCATGTTCAGGCCCTGGTTCAGACCCTGCGCGCCACAGCCGACGATGACCACTTTTTTACCCTGAAGGAAGCTCGCGCCATCGGCGAATTCGTCGCGCGCCATGAAGCGACATTTACCCAGTTGGGCCAGCTGCTGGCGCAGATTCAGTGTGTTGAAGTAGTTAGCCATGGTGATTCCTCGTGATGTTGTACTGTCTTATTGTTCGGTTCGCGTTTTGCGAGAATGTACCCACATTACAACAGGAAATTTATTGCGGAAATTGATATATTCACAACATCACGTTGCAATTTATGCAATGTAAAACCGTGGAGTATTTTCTGTGGATTTACGCGATCTGAAAACCTTCCTGCATCTGGCGGAGAGTCGCCATTTTGGCCGCAGCGCGCGGGCGATGCACGTCAGTCCTTCCACGCTCTCCCGGCAAATTCAGCGGCTGGAAGAAGATCTCGGGCAAGCGCTGTTTGTTCGTGATAACCGCACAGTGACGCTGACCGAGGCAGGCGAAGAGCTCCGCACCTTCGCCCAGCAAACGCTACTGCAGTATCAGCAATTGCGCCATACCATCGATCAGAAAGGCCCTTCGTTGTCTGGCGAATTGCACCTGTTTTGCTCTGTGACGGCGGCATACAGCCACCTGCCCCCCATCCTTGATCGCTTCCGTGCCGAACACCCTTCTGTCGAAATTAAGCTGACGACCGGCGATGCTGCTGACGCGATGGAAAAAGTGGTGACAGGTGAAGCGGATTTGGCCATTGCCGGGAAACCTGAAACGCTGCCCGGTGCGGTGGCATTTTCAATGCTGGAAAATTTAGCCGTGGTGCTGATTGGCCCAGCACTGCCTTGCCCCGTGCGTACTCAAGTCGCGCAGGAGAAACCCGACTGGTCGACGGTGCCCTTTATCATGGCCGATCAGGGCCCCGTTCGCCGCCGCATCGAGCTGTGGTTCCGCCGCCATAAAATCAGCAACCCTTCGATTTATGCAACGGTGGGCGGCCATGAAGCAATGGTGTCGATGGTAGCGCTTGGCTGTGGCGTGGCGTTAATCCCGGAAATCGTGCTGGAAAACAGCCCGGAACCGGTACGCAACCGCGTCATGATCCTTGACAGGAGCGACGAGAAAACCCCCTTTGAACTCGGCGTTTGCGTACAAAAAAAGCGGCTGCATGAGCCGCTTATTGATGCGTTCTGGCATATCCTTCCGGCAAATTAACCCGCAAACAGTGTAGGCCCGATAAGCGCAGCGCCATCGGGCAGTTTTTGCCGGATTAACCCGCGAGGAAGAAGCGGAACGCCGGGTTATGGGTCTCGTCGTGACACTCATAGCCCAGTTCATTCAGACGCGTTTCGAAATCTGGCTCGTGCTCGCCCAGTTCAAATGCGGCCAGGACGCGACCATAGTCGGTTCCGTGGCTGCGGTAGTGGAACAGCGAAATGTTCCAGTGCGTGCCCAGCGTGTAGAGGAACTTGAGCAATGCGCCCGGTGATTCCGGAAACTCAAAGCTGTAGAGACGCTCCTGCAACGGCTTAGACGGACGCCCACCGACCATATAGCGAACGTGCAGCTTCGCCATTTCATCATCGGAAAGATCGACCACGCTGTAGCCACCGTCATGCAGCAGCTTGAGGATCTCTTTACGCTCTTCCAGCCCGCGGCTGATCCGCACGCCCACGAAAATACAGGCGTCTTTAGCATCGGCGAAACGGTAGTTGAACTCAGTCACTGAGCGGCCGCCCAGCAGCTGGCAGAACTTCAGGAAGCTGCCCTTCTCTTCCGGAATGGTGACCGCCAACAACGCTTCACGCTGCTCGCCCAGCTCACAGCGTTCCGAGACATAACGCAAACCGTGGAAGTTAACGTTAGCGCCGGACAGCACATGCGCCAGACGCTCGCCGCGAATGTTGTGCTGCGCGATATATTTCTTCATCCCCGCCAGCGCCAGAGCGCCAGACGGTTCAGCCACTGCACGCACGTCTTCGAACAAGTCTTTCATCGCCGCGCAGATGGCATCGCTGTCCACGGTAATAATATCGTCGAGGTATTCCTGGCACAGACGGAATGTCTCATCGCCGATGCGTTTCACCGCCACGCCTTCAGCAAACAAGCCTACGCGCGGTAAATCCACCGGATGGCCTGCATCGAGCGCGGCTTTCAGGCTGGCTGAATCTTCAGCCTCAACCGCAATCACTTTGATTTGCGGCATCAGCTGTTTGATTAACACAGCCACACCCGCCGCCAAACCACCGCCGCCAACGGGCACAAACACGCGATCGAGATGCGCATCCTGTTGCAGCAATTCCAGTGCCAGCGTGCCTTGCCCGGCGATCACCATCGGATGATCGAACGGGGGCACCCAGGTAAAGCCCTGCTGTTGGGCTAACTCAATCGCTTTGGCTTTCGCCTCATCGAAATTCGCACCGTGCAGCAGCACTTCACCGCCGAATCCCCGCACCGCATCAACTTTGATATCTGCCGTTGCCACTGGCATCACGATGAGCGCTTTCAGACCCAGACGAGCGGACGAAAACGCCACGCCCTGGGCATGGTTGCCTGCGGATGCGGTAATCACCCCACGGGATTTCTGCTCTTCCGTCAGGCCCGCCATCATCGCGTAAGCCCCGCGCAGCTTGAAGCTGTGCACAGGCTGACGGTCTTCACGTTTCACCAGAATCACGTTATCGAGACGCGACGAGAGCTTGTCCATCTTCTGCAACGGCGTCACCTGCACGGCCTCATAGACCGGCGCGCGCAGGACTGCCCTGAGATATTCCGCCCCCTCAGGGGCGCCGGATAGCGGTTGGGACTCGGCCATGATTAACCCCCGAGTTTGGATTTGTCGCGTACTGCGCCTTTATCGGCACTGGTCGCGAGGCTGGCATAAGCGCGCAGCGCAAAAGAGACCTCGCGTTTACGATCGCGCGGCGTCCAGGCTTTGTCACCACGGGCTTCCTGTGCTTCGCGACGCGCAGCAATTTCCTGGTCGTTCAGTTTCAGCTGGATGCCGCGGTTCGGGATGTCAATTTCAATCAGATCGCCGTCTTCAATGATGGCAATGTTGCCGCCGCTGGCCGCTTCCGGAGAAACGTGGCCGATAGACAGACCGGATGTGCCGCCAGAGAAACGTCCATCCGTGACCAGCGCACAGGCTTTACCGAGGCCCATTGATTTCAGGAAGGTGGTTGGATAGAGCATTTCCTGCATGCCTGGCCCGCCTTTCGGTCCTTCGTAACGAATCACGACCACGTCACCCGCGACAACTTTGCCGCCAAGAATGGCTTCAACGGCATCGTCCTGGCTTTCGTACACTTTCGCCGGACCGGTAAATTTCAGGATGCTGTCATCCACACCTGCAGTTTTAACGATACAGCCGTTTTCCGCGAAGTTACCGTACAGCACGGCCAGGCCGCCGTCTTTGCTGTAGGCATTTTCCAGAGAGCGGATACAGCCTTCGGCACGGTCGTCATCCAGCGAGTCCCAGCGGCAGCTCTGCGAGAATGCCTGAGTGGTGCGAATGCCTGCCGGGCCAGCACGGAACATGCTTTTCACCGCATCGTCTTTGGTCAGCATTACGTCGTACTGGTCGAGCGTTTGTGGCAGTGACAGACCCAGCACGTTTTTCACATCGCGGTTCAGCAGCCCGGCACGATCCAGCTCGCCCAGAATGCCGATCACGCCACCCGCGCGGTGAACGTCTTCCATGTGATATTTCTGCGTGCTTGGTGCGACCTTACAAAGTTGCGGCACTTTGCGGGAAAGCTTGTCGATATCGCTCATGGTGAAGTCGATTTCAGCTTCCTGCGCGGCAGCCAGCAGGTGCAGAACGGTGTTGGTGGAACCGCCCATCGCGATATCCAGCGTCATGGCGTTTTCAAACGCGGACTTGTTGGCGATGTTGCGCGGCAGTGCGCTGGCATCATCCTGCTCGTAGTAACGTTTGGTCAGCTCAACGATGCGCGTGCCGGCATTGAGGAACAGCTGTTTACGATCGGAGTGGGTGGCCAGCAGCGAACCGTTTCCTGGCTGAGAGAGGCCCAGCGCTTCGGTCAGGCAGTTCATCGAGTTGGCGGTGAACATCCCGGAACAGGAACCGCAGGTCGGGCACGCAGAGCGTTCAACCTGCTCACTTTGCTCATCGGACACTTTCGGATCAGCGCCCTGAATCATGGCATCAACCAGATCCAGCTTGATGATTTGATCGGAGAGTTTAGTTTTCCCGGCTTCCATCGGTCCGCCGGAAACGAAAATCACCGGAATGTTGAGGCGCAGAGAGGCCATCAGCATCCCCGGGGTGATTTTGTCGCAGTTGGAGATACACACCATGGCGTCGGCGCAGTGTGCGTTGACCATGTACTCCACGGAATCCGCGATCAGTTCACGCGACGGCAATGAGTACAACATGCCCCCGTGGCCCATTGCGATACCGTCATCAACGGCAATGGTGTTGAACTCTTTTGCAACGCCGCCTGCGACTTCAATTTGCTCTGCAACCAGTTTACCCAGGTCGCGCAGATGGACGTGACCCGGCACGAACTGGGTAAACGAGTTCACGACGGCAATAATCGGTTTGCCGAAATCGGCATCGGTCATTCCGGTGGCGCGCCACAGCGCGCGGGCACCCGCCATATTTCGGCCGTGGGTGGTAGTGGCGGAACGGTACTTAGGCATGCTCTGTTTACTCCCGTCTGACTATTTAGCGGGACGGTGCGTGCCGTCCCGAATTTATGCTTATGGATTAACCTGATCCAGCCAGCCGTACTTGTCTTCGGTTTCCCCGGTAAAGAGGCCAAAGAAGGCTTGCTGAATGCGTTTGGTGACCGGGCCACAGCGGCCTTCACCAACCTGAATGCCATCGACACTGCGAACCGGGGTAATTTCTGCCGCGGTACCGGACATGAACACTTCATCAGCCAGGTAGAGGGATTCGCGCGACAGAACCTGCTCACGGACTTCGATGTTGAGATCTTTCGCCAGCTTGATGATGGCATCGCGAGTGATGCCCGGCAGTGCGGAAGAGGTGAATGGCGGAGTGAACAGAATGCCATCTTTCACTTCAAACAGGTTCTCACCTGCGCCTTCGGAGATGTAGCCGTTCACATCCAGCGCAATCCCTTCCTGATAACCATGACGACGTGCTTCGCTGCCTACCAGCAAAGAGGAGAGATAGTTACCGCCGGCTTTTGCGGCCGTTGGGATTGTGTTAGGTGCCACGCGATTCCAGGAAGAGACCATCGCGTCGATGCCCTGATCCAGGGCTTCTGCGCCGAGGTATGCGCCCCACGGGAATGCCGCGATGATAACGTCGGTGGTGTAGCCCGCTGGCGGATTCACACCCATACCAACATCACCAACAAACACCAGAGGACGGATATAAGCGCTGGTCAGACTGTTTTTGCGGATAACTTCGCGGCAGGCTTCCATCAGTTCATCAACGCTCTGAGAGACCGGGAAACGGTAGATTTTGGCTGAGTCATGCAGACGCTGCATGTGTTCACGATGACGGAACACCACCGGGCCTTTGTGAGAATCGTAGCAACGAATGCCTTCGAATACGGAAGTGCCGTAGTGCAGCGCGTGAGACATCACGTGTACCTTCGCCTCACCCCACGGAACCATCTCACCGTTGAACCAGATGTAATCAGCTTTTTTCGTCGTCATTGTTCTTCCTTTTGCGCTTAAGCGCGGATTTGTTGTGATGATGTTGTTCGTTGCTGGATGTCGACGTGAGCAACATCCACCAGTTTGCTTAACTGGCTAAACAGTAATTCGACTGGGCGAAGACTGGCAACGGTCAATTCGATATTTATGTTCTGCGCGTCACTGCCTGTTTCCATATTCATGGCACAAATCTGGAAACCACGATGGCGTACCACGCGCAAAACACGTTCTAAGGTTTCAGGGTTGAAGCGGGCCTGCACGGCGACCTGATGTTGCATCATGATAATTTCTCCAGCATTTCAGCATTACTGGCGCCCGGGGGAACCAGTGGCCAGACGTTTTCAAGTTCGTCGATTGAGACATGAAGCAGGTAAGGCCCTTTGCTGTTCAGCATGGTGTCGAGCGCCGCTTCAACCTGGTCTTTACGGGTGATGTGCTGGCCTGGGATGCCGAATGCATTCGCCAGCATGAGAAAATCGGGGTTATCGGTGAGCGTGGTTTCGCTGTAACGCTCCTGGAAGAAGAGCTGTTGCCACTGGCGAACCATGCCTAAGCGCTGGTTATCCAGCAGCACGATTTTCACCGGCAGCTGCTTGCGTTTTACGGTGCCGAGCTCCTGCACGTTCATCATGAAAGAGCCGTCACCGGAGATACAGATAACGGTGTCTTCAGGACGTGCTACCTGCGCACCAACGGCAGCTGGCAGGCCGAAGCCCATCGTACCCAGGCCGCTGGAGGTGATGAAATTTTCCGGGCGGGTATAGGTCATGTGTTGCGCCGACCACATCTGGTGCTGGCCGACGTCGGTGGTGACTACGCTGTCTGCAGGTTTGCGATCGGAGAGCTGTTTGAGTAACAGCGGCGCATAAATGGCCTCGCCCGGGTGGTCGTAGCGCCACTCATGCTCCGCCCTTAAATCTGCTGCGTGCTGACGCCATTCATTGATGTCCAGCGCCTGTTGCAATGCCGGTAACAGGGCGTTCAACTCCCCCTGCAAACCGACATGAGCCTGGCGCAGCTTATTCAGCTCCGCCGGATCGATATCCATGTGGATGACTTTGGCGTGAGGAGCAAATGTGTTCAGTTTGCCGGTCACGCGATCGTCAAAACGAGCGCCGACGGCTATCAGCAAATCACACTCCTGCACGGCGAGATTCGCCGCTTTGGTCCCGTGCATACCTAGCATCGCCAGATAATACGGATAAGCTGCATCTACCGCGCCGAGCCCTTTCAGCGTGCAGGTGACGGGCATCTGCGTGACGGCAATAAACTCACGCAATGCCGGAACGGCTTGCGCCATCCCAACGCCACCGCCGACGTACAGCATTGGCTTACTGGCCTGAGCGATCATCTGACGAGCCTGAGCGACTTCGGCGTGCGGGAAGTCGTTTTCGTCTTCGACGGTCGAGAAATGCGGTTCCAGATCGGCACTGGCAACCTGAATATCTTTCGGGATATCAACGAGAACAGGGCCAGGGCGGCCTGAATTGGCTATCTCAAAGGCTTCGGCCATGACGCGCGGCAGCTCTTCCAGCGACTGAACCAGAAAGCTGTGCTTTGTGCAGGCCAGGGACAAGCCCAACACATCAACTTCCTGGAAAGCATCGGTACCGATAAACGGCGAGGCGACCTGCCCGGTGATAGCTACGACTGGCACTGAATCAAGCAACGCATCAGCAAGACCGGTTATCAGGTTGGTGGCACCTGGCCCTGAGGTCGCCATGCAGACCCCGGTTTTGCCGGTTGCACGGGCGAAACCAATCGCAGCCATGGCCGCGCCTTGCTCGTGGCGACACAGAAGGTGTTCCACGCCGCCGTCATACAACGCATCGTAGATCGGCATAATTGCGCCACCCGGATAGCCGAATACGGTCTCGACTCCCTGCGCTCGCAACGCATGTACCACCCACTGAGCCCCATTCATAGTTACATCCCCGCCGCTAATCGCGAGAAACAGAATTTTATGCTACTCATCATACTCTGCTCCGCTTTGCTGATTCTTAGTCATAAAAAAACCCCCGGACCTTTCGGTGCGGGGGTCTTAGTTCGTTAAGGCTTGATTCTTAAGCCTTTCCTCGTCCAAGTGCAGCCCCGCACGGTGGGATAATAATCACCACCACGCTAATCACGACCAGGCTAATCACTCGTAGAAGGGCTGTCATTTTCTGTACTTTCTGGCTTCTTGTTCGAAGGAATACCTAAAGAGTTACCACAGACGCGAAGACAAACACAAGATTTTTTTATGGCTCACTTCATGACCCTGCTAACGATTTCGATAAAAATGATTGTTTTTTATAAGAAATAAACGAGATGAAAACTTTTCACCGGGCAACGCATTCTCGCACCACCAAAGTGTTTTGCGATCTGGCTCCTAACTTTCGGCAAAAAACAGCAAAAGTCGCAAAATACCCTGAAAAAGGATCGCATCGTGCACGAGAGCACATTGCCGAATACGGGCAATACGAGATACTGCCAGTGAAAGGAGACAACTATGGCATTGTCGATTGTTTACACGCGCGCTGCGTTAGGAGTACATGCTCCGCTCATCACCGTAGAAGTGCATCTCAGTAACGGACTCCCCGGTTTAACCATGGTCGGGCTGCCGGAAACCACAGTGAAAGAAGCCCGGGATCGCGTCAGAAGTGCAATCATCAACAGCGGTTATGAATTCCCGGCAAAGAAAATCACCATTAACCTGGCCCCTGCGGATTTGCCAAAAGAGGGCGGGCGATATGATTTGCCTATCGCTATCGCGCTTCTGGCAGCCTCTGAGCAGCTTCAAACCAATAAGTTGAGTCAATATGAGCTGATCGGCGAACTGGCGCTCACAGGCGCCTTACGTGGGGTAACAGGCGCTATCTCCGCAGCCATGGAGTCGCATAAGGCTGGCCGGCAGATTGTACTGCCCGCGGAGAATTCCGCTGAAGTTGGGCTGATTGGCGGAACAGACTGTTTTATTGCCAACCATCTTCAGGAGGTTTGCGCTTTTCTTGAAGGGCGATTCGAGTTAGAGCATCCGCAGGCTGAACCGGAGACGGAAGAGTTTCAGGAAGCGGATATCAGCGACGTGCTGGGGCAACAACATGGAAAGAGAGCGTTGGAAATTACCGCTGCTGGCGGACACAATCTGCTGCTCGTTGGCCCTCCAGGGACAGGGAAAACCATGTTGGCCAGCCGTTTACCCGGAATATTACCTTCCCTGAGCACGCAGGAAGCGCTTGAGAGTGCAGCTATCTTCAGCCTGGTCAATGCAAGCCATGTGCAAGAGCAGTGGCGTAAGCGGCCATTCCGCTCGCCTCATCACAGCGCATCACTAACAGCAATGGTTGGTGGAGGTTCAATTCCTGCACCAGGGGAAATATCTTTAGCGCATAACGGCATTCTGTTCCTTGATGAGTTGCCCGAATTTGAGCGCCGCGTGCTGGACGCACTGCGTGAACCGATCGAATCAGGGCAAATTCACATCTCACGAACGCGAGCCAAAATTACCTATCCCGCCCGCTTTCAACTGATAGCGGCAATGAATCCTAGCCCCACCGGGCACTACCAGGGCAATCATAATCGCAGTTCACCTGATCAGGTTCTGCGCTATCTGGGAAGACTTTCTGGCCCTTTTCTCGATCGCTTTGATCTGTCTCTTGAAATCCCACTGCCGCCCCCAGGGCTGCTCACTCAACCGCCAGAATCAGGGGAAAGCAGTCAGTTTATCAAACAACGTGTCGTTGCGGCTCAACGCAGACAGTTAACGCGACAAGGGAAACTGAACGCTTTGTTAGAAAGTAGCGAAATCAAGCTCAGGTGTGCACTACAGGACGAAGATGCAAGTTGGCTGGAACAGGCTTTGACAAAGATGGGTCTTTCTATACGAGCCTGGCAACGGCTGATTAAGGTGTCACGCACCATCGCTGATCTTGCGGAAAGTGAGCACATCAGACGAGAACACCTTCAGGAGGCGCTTGGCTATCGTGCTATCGAGAGGCTGCTTATTCATCTACAGAAAATGATGGCGTAAAAAAGGGGCTTTCGCCCCTTTCTCATTAATCGTCGCTTTCGGTGTAGTCTTCTGCACCTTCAGCCTGCGGTTTTCCGCCCGACAGCGTATGAAAACGTTTCGGACGCTTGATGCGTGCCATGTACTTAATCCACACACGCTCAATTTCTGTTACTGGCTCACGTTCACCGCGGCATACCGCCACAAACTGTTTTTCGTCATCGGTTGCAGG
The DNA here is from genome assembly GCF_051650185.1 of Scandinavium sp. Classification (GTDB taxonomy): domain Bacteria; phylum Pseudomonadota; class Gammaproteobacteria; order Enterobacterales; family Enterobacteriaceae; genus Scandinavium. The sequence continues at coordinate 1,453 of NZ_JBOFIN010000076.1, read as the reverse complement.
CTCACGCTTACCCAGATCCAGCTCATTAAACGCATAACCGTGACGCTCCAGCAGTTGGGCTTCTTTAATGGTGAAATCACCATGACGAGAAAATCCACGCGGATAATTTTTATTGTCGAAAAAACGATTAGTCGTCGTAAAGCTTTCCGCCATCCTACACGCTCCTGATTCTTTGGCTGAGCTATTTATGGCGCGGAGTATTAGTTACGCTTGACAGAGCGTCAAACAAAACATTTAAATCAACACGACAAATAATTTTGTGGAGAAGGTTGTGGATACGGAATTGCTAAAAACTTTCCTCGAAGTGAGCCGTACTCGTCACTTCGGCCGCGCAGCAGAGGCTTTGTACCTGACGCAGTCGGCTGTCAGCTTTCGTATTCGTCAGCTTGAGAACCAGCTTGGCGTCAATTTATTCACCCGTCATCGTAATAACATCCGACTAACGCCGGCAGGTGAGAAACTTCTTCCTTATGCCGAAACACTGATGAACACCTGGCAAACGGCCCGTAAGGAAGTGGCTAGCACATCACGGCATAATGAGTTTTCTATTGGTGCCAGTGCATCGCTGTGGGAGTGCATGCTGAATAGCTGGCTGGGGCGACTTTACCCTTTGCATGGAACACTTCAGTTTGAGGCAAGGATCGCGCAGCGGCAGTCTTTAGTAAAACAACTTCACGAGCGCCAACTGGATCTGCTGATTACGACTGAATCGCCAAAAATGAATGAATTCAGCACCCAGCTTTTGGGGCACTTTACGCTCGCACTTTACTGCGCCGCCCCCTCACAAACGAAAGCAGATCTGAACTATCTTCGTCTGGAATGGGGCCCTGATTTTCAACAACATGAGGCAGGGTTGATTGCTTCAGACGATATCCCTGTACTCACAACCAGCTCGGCTGAACTGGCTCGCCAACAGCTCAAACCTTTAGAGGGATGTACCTGGTTACCCATGAACTGGGCAAAAGAGAGAGGTGGCCTTCATACTGTTTCTGACAGCGCCACACTTTCCCGCCCGCTGTACGCAATCTGGCTGCAAAACAGCGATAAGCAAGTTCAGATTCGCGAGATCCTGAAAACAACGGTGTTGGAATAACCTGACGTGGCGCACTCTGGCAGGGATTGCCTGCCAGCCTGGTAAGCAACAGACGAAAAAAAATCCTTTGCCGAAGCAAAGGATTCTTAATATGGCAGGGGCGGAGAGACTCGAACTCGCGACACCCGGTTTTGGAGACCGGTGCTCTACCAACTGAGCTACGCCCCTAAATCACGCTTACGATTAAGCCCGCAACAAAGCAGGCTTAACGTTTAAATAAGTGGCGGAACGGACGGGACTCGAACCCGCGACCCCCTGCGTGACAGGCAGGTATTCTAACCGACTGAACTACCGCTCCACCGAATACTGTCTTACTGCTGCCGGTTGTCACCCCGGCTTACTGCTTTAACTGTCGAACCA
>NZ_JBOFIN010000075.1:0-10921 GCF_051650185.1 Scandinavium sp. | reverse complement strand
GCAGCAATTTTGTCAATCAGTTGAGATTTGTTCACTGTTCTCTTCCTCTCTTTATAATTTATATCGCACTGGAATCCTTCGCAGTGCGACGGCGCAGCAGTTATATCAGGAGTGTCATGCCCTTACAACACCCGTTGTCTATGACATACCCAACCAGCAATCTAAATTAGCTATACAAAAAAAGGCTGGCAAGTGCGAAATCACCTGCCAGCCCTGTTTTTCTTAACGCTATTTGCGCGAAGTCACTATTTTGCGGTTACAACCTGCATGCCGTAAGGCTCATTCTGCAGTGCAAGTGCCAGAACTTCCTCAATACGTTTCACAGGATGAATCTGCAAATCGGCAATCACGTTATCCGGAATTTCTTCCAAATCGCGTTTGTTCTCGTCCGGAATCAGAACAGTCTTAATGCCGCCACGGTGCGCCGCGAGCAGTTTTTCCTTCAGACCACCAATCGGCAGTACCTGGCCACGCAGGGTGATCTCACCGGTCATCGCCACATCGGCACGCACCGGGTTACCCGTCAGACAGGACACCAGCGCGGTACACATTGCGATACCGGCGCTTGGCCCATCTTTTGGCGTTGCGCCTTCAGGAACGTGAACGTGGATGTCGCGTTTTTCGTAGAAGTCGCCATTAATGCCGAGTTTCTCTGCACGCGCACGAACCACTGTCAGCGCAGCCTGAATGGATTCCTGCATCACTTCACCCAGGGAACCGGTATAAGTCAGCTTGCCTTTGCCCGGTACACACGCGGTTTCGATGGTCAGCAGATCGCCACCCACTTCCGTCCACGCAAGACCCGTAACCTGACCCACACGGTTTTCATCATCCGCACGGCCATAGTCGAAGCGCTGTACGCCAAGGTAATCATGCAGATTCTCACCGTTGATGGTGATGTGCTTGAGCGTTTTATCCAGCAGAAGCTGTTTTACCGCTTTACGGCACAGCTTGGAGATTTCACGCTCCAGGCTACGCACACCGGCTTCACGAGTGTAGTAACGAATGATGCCGACAATCGCGCTGTCTTCGACCGTGATCTCGCCTTTTTTCAGGGCGTTACGCTCAATCTGTTTTGGCAACAGGTGGCGTTTAGCAATGTTCAGCTTCTCATCTTCGGTGTAACCGGAAAGACGAATCACTTCCATACGATCCAGCAGCGGAGCCGGAATGTTCATGGAGTTAGAGGTCGCCACGAACATCACATCGCTGAGATCGTAATCGACTTCCAGATAGTGATCGCTGAACGCCACGTTCTGCTCTGGATCAAGGACTTCCAGTAAGGCAGACGCCGGGTCTCCGCGCATGTCAGACGACATTTTGTCGATCTCATCCAGCAGGAACAGCGGGTTTTTAACGCCCACTTTCGCCATTTTCTGGATAAGTTTGCCCGGCATCGAACCGATATAGGTACGACGGTGACCGCGAATTTCGGCTTCATCACGCACGCCGCCGAGCGCCATACGGATATATTTACGACCGGTTGCTTTGGCAATGGACTGACCAAGCGAGGTTTTACCCACACCCGGAGGCCCAACCAGGCACAGAATCGGCCCTTTCAGTTTGTTCACTCGGCTCTGGACTGCGAGATACTCAAGGATGCGGTCTTTGACGCGCTCCAGACCATAATGGTCGGTATCGAGGATCTCTTGCGCCTGGCGCAGATCTTTTTTGACTTTGCTGCGTGCGTTCCACGGAACCTGCACCATCCAGTCAATGTAGCCACGAACGACCGTCGCTTCCGCCGACATCGGAGACATCATTTTCAGCTTCTGCAGCTCAGCTTCGGCCTTCTCTTTTGCCTCTTTCGGCATCTTAGCGGCGTCAATCTTACGCTTCAGGGCTTCGTTTTCGTCTGGCGCATCGTCCATCTCGCCGAGTTCTTTCTGAATGGCTTTCATTTGCTCGTTCAGATAGTACTCGCGCTGGGATTTCTCCATCTGCTTTTTGACGCGATTGCGGATACGTTTCTCAACCTGCAGCAGGTCGATTTCCGATTCCATCATCGCCATCAGGTATTCCAGACGCTCATTGATGTCTGACATCTCGAGCACGGACTGTTTGTCCGTCAGCTTGAGTGGCATGTGAGCCGCGATGGTGTCCGCCAGACGCGCCGGGTCGTCGATGCTGTTCAGCGACGTCAGCACTTCCGGTGGGATTTTCTTATTGAGCTTGATGTAGCCTTCGAACTGGCTGATGGCGGTGCGTACCAGCACCTCCTGCTCGCGCTCTTCGATAACCGGAGACTCAAGGTACTCTGCTTTCGCCGAGAAATGCTCGCCGTTATCAGACAGTGCGGAAATACGTGCACGCTGCAGGCCTTCAACCAGCACTTTGACGGTGCCGTCAGGCAGTTTCAGCATCTGCAAAATAGAGGCCACGGTCCCGACGGTGAAAAGATCGTTTACACCCGGCTCATCCGTTGACGCATCTTTTTGAGCGACCAGCATGATTTTTTTATCATGGTCCATGGCCGCTTCCAGACAACGGATAGATTTTTCCCGCCCTACAAATAAGGGAATGACCATATGCGGATAAACCACCACATCGCGCAATGGCAATACGGGGATTTCAATGCGTTCAGAACGCTCAGGATTCATAGAGCTCTCTCTTAGTTTAATGTCCGCCAGGTAGTCGATGGCGCCACTGGCTTTACGCCACCGTTAACATGTAATCCAGTATATGGGGATGTTTCCCACACATTCAACGGCAGGAATACAGGAAAAGTAAAAGGGGGATAAAATATCCCCCTTTTGGTTAACTGACTGAGTAATTTGGTGAATTATTCGCCAGATGCCTGCTGTGTTTCACTGGAGCCATACATCAGCAGCGGCTTAGTTTGCCCTTCGATGACGGACTCATCGATAACCACTTTTTCGACATCTTCCATAGAAGGCAGATCGTACATGGTATCGAGCAGCGCAGCTTCAACGATAGAACGCAGGCCACGTGCACCGGTTTTACGGGCCATCGCTTTGCGAGCAATCGCGTCCAGCGCTTCATCACGGAATTCCAGATCGACACCTTCGAGATTAAACAGCGCCTGATACTGCTTGGTCAGGGCGTTTTTCGGCTCTTTGAGGATCTGAATCAGCGCGTCTTCGCTCAGTTCATTCAGGGTGGCAACGACTGGCAGACGGCCGATAAACTCAGGGATAAGACCAAATTTGATCAAATCTTCCGGCTCGACCTGCTCCAGCAGTTCGCCTTCGTTGGCTTTTTCAGATTTCGCTTTTACGGTCGCGCCGAAGCCGATGCCTGAACCTGTTTCAACGCGGTTAGCGATGACTTTATCGAGGCCAGCAAATGCACCGCCACAAATAAAGAGGATCTTCGAGGTATCAACCTGCAGGAACTCCTGCTGCGGATGCTTACGCCCGCCCTGCGGCGGAACAGCGGCCACGGTGCCTTCGATAAGCTTCAGCAGAGCCTGCTGTACGCCTTCGCCAGACACGTCACGGGTGATCGACGGGTTATCCGATTTACGGGAAATTTTGTCGATCTCATCGATATAGACGATGCCGCGCTGCGCTTTCTGTACGTCGTAATCGCACTTCTGCAGCAATTTCTGGATGATGTTTTCCACGTCTTCACCCACATAACCGGCTTCAGTCAGGGTGGTGGCATCCGCCATGGTAAATGGCACGTCCAGCAGACGAGCGAGCGTTTCCGCCAGCAGCGTTTTACCGGAACCGGTTGGGCCAATCAGCAGAATGTTACTTTTGCCGAGTTCTACGCCGTTGCTGGTATCGCCGTTACGCAGACGCTTGTAGTGGTTGTAAACCGCCACCGCCAGCACTTTTTTCGCCCTTTCCTGGCCGATAACATAATCGTCCAGGTGATGGCGGATTTCATGCGGCGTTGGCAATGCACTACGTTCACGATGCGGAGCGACTTCTTTGATTTCTTCGCGAATGATGTCGTTACATAAATCAACGCATTCGTCGCAGATATACACGGACGGCCCGGCGATCAGCTTACGCACTTCATGCTGGCTTTTGCCGCAAAAAGAGCAATACAACAGTTTGCCTGAACCATCTTTGCGTTTATCTGTCATGAGTCCAAACCTCTTTCTATGTTCTTTGTGCCGCACATGACGACGCAAATGCCAGTCTTCGCGGAATGCCGCCCTCTACAGTATAGCGGCACTCGGCGAGCTGGCATTAGTTACGATGGGTCAAAATGGAGTCGACCAGGCCGTACTCCACCGCTTCTGATGCAGAGAGGAAGCGATCGCGTTCGGTATCGCGCTCGATCTGCTCAAGAGAGTGACCCGTGTGTTGCGCCATAAGTTCATTCATGCGCGCTTTAACTTTCAGGATTTCTTTGGCGTGGATTTCGATATCCGTCGCCTGACCCTGATAACCGCCCAGCGGCTGGTGAATCATCACGCGGGAGTTAGGCAGGCAGAAACGCTTACCTTTTGCGCCCGCAGTCAGCAGGAAAGCACCCATCGAGCACGCCTGACCCATACAAATGGTGCTGACGTCCGGCTTGATGAACTGCATGGTGTCATAGATAGACATGCCTGCGGTGATCACGCCGCCTGGGGAGTTGATGTACAGGTAAATGTCTTTTTCCGGGTTTTCCGCTTCCAGAAACAGCATCTGCGCTACGATCAGGTTCGCCATGTGGTCTTCCACCTGGCCGGTCAGAAAGATAACGCGCTCCTTGAGCAGACGGGAGTAGATATCAAAAGAACGTTCACCGCGAGAGGTCTGTTCGATGACCATGGGCACCAGGGCCATATGGGGTGCAAAGTTATCTCGTTCGCCACTGTATGACATGTCCGTCTCCTGGATAAATAGTGAAATTACCTGCTGTACTGATTGTAACCTTGCGGACGGATCATCAGCCAGTCGATCTGTTACTTCCCCTTTTATGGGGTTGCTACTGCCGTATTTCAAGCATAACAATATTTTGGTGTTACGCTAACACCGAAACACTGTTTTGGCACGTTCAGGCGTCCTATTAGTGCAATAAAAAAACCCGTCACCAAACGGTAACGGGTTTTCGCTCAAACTTTAGGCGACAGAGGCGTTAATTACGCCTGCTGGTTCATCAGTTCGTTGAAAGAAGTGGCTTTTTCAGACACTTTCGCTTTGTTCAGAACGGCTTCAACAGCCTGCTCTTCCAGAGCGACGTTACGCATGTTGTCCATCAGCTCTTTGTTTTTGCTGTAGAACTCGATAACTTCTTTCGGATCTTCGTACGCGGAAGCCATTTCTTCGATCAGGCCTTTCACGCGGTCTTCGTCAGCTTTCAGCTCGTGGGTACGAATCACTTCGCCCAGCAGCAGGCCAACAACAACGCGGCGCTTAGCTTGTTCTTCGAACAGTTCGCGTGGCAGTTCCATCGCTTGTTTAGCGTTGCCGCCAAAGCGCTGTGCAGCCTGCTGACGCAGAACGTCAACTTCGCTGTCGATCAGGGCCGCTGGCACGTCGATGTTGTTGGCGTTAACCAGACCTTCGATTGCCTGAGACTTGATGCGGTTTTTAACAGCACCTTTCAGCTCGCGCTCCATGTTCTTACGTACTTCAGCACGCAGACCGGCTACAGAACCATCTTCCACGCCGAAACGCTTGATGAATTCTTCAGTCAGTTCTGGCAGCTCACGCTCTTCGACTTTCTTCAGGTTAATGACGAACTTAGCCGCTTTACCTTTCAGATTTTCAGCGTGGTACTCTTCCGGGAAGGTCACGTCGATGGTGAACTCTTCGCCCGCTTTGTGGCCTTTGATACCGTCTTCAAAGCCTGGAATCATACGACCCTGGCCCATTGCCAGAACGAAATCAGTGGCTTTGCCGCCTTCGAATTCTTCGCCGTCTACAGAGCCGGAGAAGTCAACGGTAACGCGGTCTTCAGCGTCAACTGCGCCTTCTTTATCTTTCCAGGTCGCCTGCTGCTTACGCAGAGTGTCCAGCATGCCGTCAACGTCAGCATCGGTCACTTCAACCACTGGTTTTTCAACTTCGATTGCGTCCAGACCCTGCAGTTCGACTTCTGGGTATACTTCGAACTCAACCGCGTAAGTGAAGTCTTCGCCCAGTTTGTATTCACCCGGAACGTAGTTCGGGGCACCGGCTGGGTTGATTTTCTCTTTGATGATCGCATCAACGAAATTGCGGCTCATCAGGTCACCCAGCACGTCCTGGCGAACAGAGGCGCCATAACGCTGAGCAACAACATTCATCGGTACTTTCCCTTTACGGAAACCGTCGATGCGAACTTTTTTCGCTACGTTGACCAGCTCGCTTTTTACAGCGTTTTCGATGCTGTCAGCAGCGATAGTAATCGTTACACGGCGGCCAAGGCCCTGAGTGGTTTCAACTGAAACTTGCATCTTGTTACCTCAAAAAAATCACAGTGCTCGGTCAACTCTGGAAGCGCGTATCGCAGACTTCGCAGAACCGGGATGTTCCCTTCAGTACAGAAGACCATTCCCTGTTGCCAGAATCATCCCGAAGACATTCCGAAAATAAGACGCAGCATTATAGCGGCATCACTGTAGTGAGTCGAGAACAGGAATGGCGCAGCGATGCGCCATTTTTCACAATTTTGAGGTAAATTTGACCTGAAAAAAGCATTACCCGCTCAAATCTCATGCAAAACAAAACGGCCCGCAGGCCGTTTCTCATTAATCTGTACGCAACATACTGGAAAAGTTCCGGCTGTTGCAAATGTGAATTTACGCGATAGTGCCTGCTCCGCGACACGGCGGGGATGCAAACACGGTGTCCTGTAACCCTTCCCACTCTTTCACCGTGTAGGTGTGCAGTGCCAGCGCATGTACGGTGCTGGACAATTCAGCGGTTAAGGTTCCGTAAATCATTCGATGACGGTTGAGGAAACGCTCTCCGGCAAAACGGTCGCTAACCAGTACGACTTTGAAATGGCTTTCAGAGCCCGCCGGGACATTGTGGCGATAACTTTCGTCGACCACCTCGAGGAATAAGGGTGAAAACGCCGCCCTTAATTTTTCTTCTATCTGTTCACGTATCATCATGAATTTACTCCTCCGACAACGCTGAGATGCCGCCCTTCCCTTTAAATGTTAGCCGCTTTTACCGTTTCCATTACATGAAGACAACAAAAATTTAGCTTTCGTCTGTTTCTCTCACGCAAAGGGATGAAGTTTGCCTCTATTGCCATCCGAATCCTCGCAAAAATCAGCACGAAATTGTGCCTGTGCTCAGAAATCATTCAACACGATGAATTTACATGCGTTGCCCACTTCCCCTCTCTGATGGCGATGTTATGATGGCGGGAATTTTTCGCCCGTAGAAAATTTTGCCCGTTGAACAACAGTGACGCTGAGAGCCAAAACATGTTAAAAAAAATCCTCTTCCCGTTGGTTGCGATGTTTATGCTGGCCGGTTGTGCCAAGCCGCAAACCACCATTGACGTATCGCCTAAAATTACCCTGCCTTCACAGGATCCAAGCCTGATGGGCGTGACCGTCAGCATCAATGGTGCCGATCAGCGTCAGGACCAGGCGCTGGCGAAAGTCACCCGTGATAACCAGCTGGTGACCCTGACCGCGTCTCGCGATCTGCGCTTCCTGCTGCAGGAAGTCCTTGAGAAACAGATGACTGCCCGTGGCTACATGATTGGCCCGAACGGTGCTGTTGATCTGCAAATCATCGTGAACAACCTGTACGCTGACGTGTCTCAGGGCAACGTTCGCTACAACATCGCGACCAAAGCAGACATCGCCATCATCGCGACCGCGAAAAACGGCAACAAGATGACCAAAAACTACCGCGCGAGCTATCAGGTTGAAGGCGCATTCACCGCCAATAACCAGAATATCGCAAACGCAGTGAACAGCGTGCTGACGGACACCATTTCCGATATGGCGCAGGACACCAGCGTTCACGACTTCATCAAGCAAAACGCTCGTTAAGTCGACTCTGACCCGGCTCCGGCCGGGTCAGTCATCTAAAGCCCATGTCAAATCACTCTCTGCGCATCTTCCAGCAACCTAAATCAGCCATTCTGCTGATCCTCGGCTTCGCCTCTGGCCTGCCTCTGGCGTTGACATCCGGCACGCTTCAGGCGTGGATGACGGTCGAGAACATCGATCTCAAGACCATCGGTTTTTTCTCGCTCGTCGGCCAGGCCTACGTCTTTAAGTTCCTGTGGTCGCCGATGATGGACCGCTACACGCCGCCGTTCCTTGGTCGTCGTCGCGGTTGGTTAGCAACGACTCAGCTGCTGTTGCTGGTAGCCATTGCTGCGATGGGCTTTCTCGAACCTTCCAGCCAGTTACGCTGGATGGCCGCGCTGGCGGTCGTGATAGCTTTCTGTTCTGCCTCTCAAGATATCGTGTTCGATGCCTGGAAAACGGATGTGCTGCCACCGGAAGAGCGTGGCACAGGCGCGGCGATAAGCGTGCTGGGTTACCGCCTGGCGATGCTGGTTTCTGGCGGTCTGGCGCTGTGGTTAGCCGATCAATGGCTTGGCTGGCAAGCGATGTACTGGCTGATGGCCGCTCTGATGATCCCTTGCATCATCGCCACCTTGATAGCACCGGAACCCAGCGACGTTATTCCAGCCCCGAAAACGCTGGAACAAGCTGTGGCTGAGCCATTGCTGGATTTCTTTGGCCGCAACAACGCGTGGCTGATTCTGCTGCTTATCGTCCTTTATAAGCTGGGCGATGCGTTTGCCATGAGTCTGACCACCACGTTTCTGATCCGCGGCGTTGGTTTTGATGCGGGCGAAGTGGGCGTGGTGAACAAAACGTTGGGGCTGTTTGCCACCATCCTCGGGGCTCTGTATGGCGGAGTGTTAATGCAACGCCTGTCGCTGTTCAGGGCTTTGCTGATTTTCGGCATTTTGCAAGGGGCGTCGAACGCGGGTTACTGGCTGCTGTCAGTCACTGACAAGCACATGCTCAGCATGGGCACTGCCGTCTTCTTCGAAAATCTGTGCGGCGGAATGGGCACCTCTGCGTTCGTCGCCCTGTTGATGACACTCTGCAACAAGTCGTTTTCAGCCACCCAGTTTGCTCTGCTCTCGGCGCTGTCTGCCGTTGGGCGGGTTTATGTGGGCCCGATTGCCGGTTGGTTTGTCGAAGCACACGGCTGGCCTACCTTTTATATGTTCTCTGTCGTTGCCGCTGTTCCCGGTATTTTACTTCTGCTGCTGTGCCGCCAGACGCTGGAATACACCTGGCAAACAGAAAGCTTTATGCCGCGCACCGAATTTAAATCGGCCTATTCTTTGGCGCTGTTGATTCTCGCTGTGGGCTGCCTTGTCCTCGCCGTCTGGCTACTGCTGCTGGTGTTGAACGCCCTGGATCTGACCAACTTCTCATTCCTTACCGGCATGCTGGAAGTCGGCGCTTTTATTGCCATTGGCGGCATTGTCTTAGGCGGTATTCTGGATGCGCTGGCATTACGAAAAACACGCCTTGCCTGAACAATAAATAAGCGAAATAGCCGTTGTAATCACCCCAGGTAATTATAACGGCCGTCGGTCATTCATTTTTTCCGATTGTTATTTTGTGCGTTATCAAATTTCGGAAATTACTGGCGCTTTTCGCATTTCGGCTTATTTCCTTAACCGATTCAGCCTGAGGCCATTTATTTTATTGTTTTTTCATTGTCGTTTATTTGATAATTTATTGTTAATTATTTGTTTGTTTTTGACGCCATCTATAGCCCAACGCCCATAAACCAGATTATTCAACCCCATTTAGTTATAACGCAGCGCTAATGCGCTATCCGCCTTGATTTTAGACATAATCGGTAACATCTGTGACAGCCCCGGCAGAACCCGGTAACAGCCCAAAGACACTTCTCCAATCATGTTTACAGTAATGTAACCTTCCCGTAAAATGCCCCCACACTTTAAACGCCACCAGATCCCGTGGAATTGAGGTCGTTAATGAGACTCAGGAAATACAATAAAAGTTTGGGATGGTTGTCATTACTCGCAGGCACTGTATTACTCAGTGGCTGTGATTCTGCGCTACTTGACCCCAAAGGACAGATTGGACTGGAGCAACGTTCTTTGATACTGACGGCTTTTGGCCTGATGTTGATTGTCGTTATTCCCGCCATCTTGATGGCAGTTGGTTTCGCCTGGAAGTACCGTGCGAGCAATAAAGATGCGAAGTATAGCCCTAACTGGTCACACTCCAATAAAGTGGAAGCTGTGGTCTGGACGGTTCCTATCCTTATCATCCTGTTCCTTGCCGTTCTCACCTGGAAGACCACTCACGCGCTTGAGCCTAGCAAACCGCTGGCCCATGACGAAAAACCAGTGACCATCGAAGTGGTCTCCATGGACTGGAAATGGTTCTTCATTTATCCGGAACAGGGTATTGCAACTGTCAACGAAATCGCCTTCCCGGCGAACGTTCCAGTACAGTTCAAAGTCACCTCCAACTCCGTGATGAACTCGTTCTTTATCCCGCGTTTGGGTAGCCAGATTTATGCGATGGCCGGTATGCAGACTAACCTGCACCTGATCGCCAATGAAGCAGGCACCTACGACGGTATCTCCGCCAGCTACAGTGGCCCGGGCTTCTCTGGAATGAAGTTCAAAGCCATTGCCACACCTGATCGCGCTGGTTTCGATCAGTGGGTCGCGAAAGTGAAACAGTCTCAGAGCACCATGAACGACATGGCTGCGTATGACAAACTGGCCGCACCGAGCGAATACAACAAGGTGGAATACTTCTCCAGCGTGCAACCTGATTTGTTCAAAGATGTGATTAACAAATTCATGGGTCACGGTCACATGGACATGAGCCAACCTGCCGGTGAGCATGCCTCACACGAAGGGATGGAAGGCATGGACATGAGTCACGCGGAAACCGCTCACTAAGGGGCCGAGGAAGAAACGATGTTCGGAAAATTAACACTGGATGCAGTGCCCTACCACGAACCCATTATCGTGGTTACGGTGG
>NZ_JBOFIN010000074.1:0-47477 GCF_051650185.1 Scandinavium sp. | reverse complement strand
GCCGGCTCTTTCTGCACGTGGGGGATAATACAAGGTTGGGTCTCAGTCCAGGGCATAGCGAGTCTCCTCTTCTATGCCAGTTATAACTGTTACCCATGTATCCGGTCTAAAGTGTTACCCATGTTTCCGGTTCATACCCAGCGTTTGCCCGGCCTACAAGATTCGTAGGCCCGGTAAGGCGCAGCCGCCACCGGGCAAGGGGTCGGGGGAGAGGGCATCAGGCCGCAGCGAATTAAAAATCCACCGGCGCCTTAAACGTCATGCTGTTGCCAAATTTAGGGTGGGTAATCGTCAGCATTTCCGCGTGAAGCAGCAGGCGAGGTGCCATCGCCAGAGCTTCCGGCGTGGCATAAAAGCGATCGCCCAGAATCGGATGCCCTAACGCCTGCATATGCACACGCAACTGATGGGAACGTCCGGTAATGGGCTTCAGCAGCACGCGTGCGGTGTTGTCATCGGCGTACTCCAGCACTTCATATTCCGTCTGCGCTGATTTGCCTGTCTCGAAACAGACTTTTTGCTTCGGGCGATTTGGCCAGTCGCAGATCAGCGGTAAATCCACCACTCCCTCTGCTTTTTCCGGATGACCCCAGACGCGTGCCAGATACTGCTTCTTCGGTTCGCGCTCGCGGAACTGACGCTTCAGCTCGCGTTCTGCGGCTTTGGTCAGAGCCACCACAATCACGCCGCTGGTTGCCATATCCAGACGATGAACAGATTCCGCTTCAGGGAAATCACGCTGAATGCGCGTCATCACGCTGTCTTTGTGCTCTTCCAGGCGACCCGGCACGGACAACAGGCCGCTCGGCTTGTTGACCACCATAATATGTTCATCCTGATACAGCACCACTAACCAGGGGTCTGTCGGCGGATTGTAGGACTCCAGTACCATAACCTTTCCTTACTGATGCGTGACGACAATCAGTCGCAGTGCATCCAGACGCCAGCCAGCCTGCGCCAGCGCTTCCATCACCTGCTGACGATTGCTTTCAATGGCTTCCAGTTCGTCATCACGAATGTTCGGGTTGACGGCTTTCAGCGCTTCCAGGCGCGACAGCTCGGCACTCAGTTTTTCGTCCGCTTCCTGACGCGCTGCTTCAATCAAGGCTTTAGCGGTTTTCTCTACCTGAGCTTCGCCCTGTTGCAGAATAGCGTGCACGTCCTGCTGAACAGCGTTCACCAGCTTGCTGCCGGTGTGGCGGTTCACCGCGCTTAGCTGGCGGTTGAAGGTTTCGAACTCAACCTGCGCGGCCAGGTTGTTACCGTTCTTATCAACCAGCATACGTACCGGCGTTGGCGGCAGGAAGCGGTGCAGCTGCAGCTGCTTAGGCGCCTGAGCTTCAACCACGTAAATCAGTTCCAGCAGCAGAGTGCCGACCGGCAGTGCTTTGTTTTTCAGCAGTGAAATGGTGCTGCTGCCGGTGTCGCCGGAAAGGATCAGATCCAGACCGTTGCGGATCAGCGGATGCTCCCACGTCAGGAATTGCGCATCTTCGCGGGAAAGCGCGACATCACGCTCGAACGTCACGGTGCAGCCATCTTCTGGCAGGCCCGGGAAATCCGGTACCAGCATATGATCGGACGGGGTCAGGACGATCAGGTTTTCGCCACGATCGTCCTGGTTAATGCCGATAATATCGAAGAGGTTCATCGAGAAACTGATGAGCCCGGTGTCGTCATCCTGCTCTTCAATGCTTTCTGCAAGCTGCTGCGCTTTCTCGCCGCCGTTAGAGTTGATTTCCAGCAGGCGGTCACGCCCTTGTTCAAGCTGGGCTTTCAGCGCATCGTGCTGTTCGCGGCTGGCTTTAATCAGGTCGTCAAAACCGTCGCTGTTTTCCGGCGCGGCGAGATATTCAATCAGTTGCGTATGAACGCTATCGTAAATAGTGCGACCCGTCGGGCAGGTGTGCTCGAACGCATCCAGACCCTCGTGGAACCAGCGCACCAGCACGGACTGAGCGGTTTTTTCCAGATACGGCACGTGGATTTGAATATCGTGAGCCTGACCGATACGGTCCAGACGGCCGATACGCTGCTCCAGCAAATCCGGATTAAACGGCAGATCGAACATCACCAGGTGGCTGGCGAACTGGAAGTTACGGCCTTCAGAACCAATTTCAGAGCACAGCAGCACCTGCGCGCCGGTGTCTTCTTCCGCAAACCAGGCCGCAGCACGGTCACGTTCTACAATGGACATGCCTTCGTGGAAGACGGCGGCGCGAATACCTTCACGCTCGCGCAGTACTTGTTCGAGCTGCAGCGCAGTGGCGGCCTTCGCACAGATAACCAGCACTTTCTGTGAGCGATGGCTGGTCAGGTAGCCCATCAACCATTCAACGCGCGGATCGAAGTTCCACCAGGTGCCGGTATCGCCCTCAAATTCCTGATAAATCTGTTCCGGATAAAGCATATCGCGAGCGCGCTCTTCAGACGTTTTGCGCGCACCCATAATGCCGGATACTTTAATCGCCGTCTGATACTGCGTCGGCAACGGCAGCTTGATGGTATGCAGTTCGCGTTTCGGGAAACCTTTCACACCGTTACGGGTGTTACGGAACAGCACGCGGCTGGTGCCGTGGCGATCCATCAGCATGGCAATCAGCTCCTGACGGGCACTTTCGGCACCGTCACGACCACTGTTTGCTGCCTGCAACAGCGGCTCGATGTCCTGCTCGCCAATCAGTTCGCTCAGGGCGTTCATCTGATCGTTATTCAGCTGCTCGCCGCTTAACAGCAGGGAAACGGCGTCCGCGACAGGGCGATAATTTTGCTGCTCTTCAACGAACTGCTCGAAATCGTGGAAACGGTTTGGATCCAGCAAACGCAGACGGGCAAAGTGGCTTTCCATCCCCAGCTGTTCTGGTGTTGCAGTCAGCAGCAGGATACCCGGCACACGTTCAGCAAGCTGTTCGATAGCCTGATATTCGCGGCTTGGCGCGTCTTCGCTCCACACCAGATGGTGAGCTTCATCGACCACCATGATGTCCCATTCGGCATCACAGAGGTGCTCAAGACGCTGCTTGCTGCGGCGAACAAAGTCCAGCGAGCAAATCACTAACTGTTCAGTTTCGAACGGGTTGTCCGCGTCGTGCTGCGCTTCGGCATAACGCTCATCATCAAACAGCGCAAAGCGCAGGTTGAAACGGCGCAGCATTTCGACCAGCCACTGGTGTTGCAGGGTTTCAGGCACTACGATCAGCACGCGCTCAGCGGCGCCGGAGAGGAGCTGTTGATGCAGGATCATCCCGGCTTCAATGGTTTTCCCGAGGCCGACTTCATCGGCCAGCAAAACGCGTGGTGCATGGCGACGGCCGACGTCGTGGGCGATATGCAACTGGTGTGGGATCAGGCTGGTACGCTGTCCGCGCAGGCCGCTCCACGGCATGCGGTACTCTTCGCTCTGGTATTTGCGAGCGCGGTAGCGCAAGGCGAAGCGATCCATACGGTCAATCTGCCCGGCGAACAGGCGGTCCTGCGGTTTGCTGAAAATCAGCTTGCTGTCGAGCAGCACTTCACGCAGCACCACGCCTTCTTCTTCGGTATCCAGACGGAACCCGACGTACGCCAGCAGGCCATTTTCTTCTTTTACTTCGTCAACGCGCAGCTGCCAGCCGTCGTGGCTGGTAATGGTATCGCCCGGGTTAAACATCACGCGGGTGATAGGGGAGTCGTTACGCGCATACAGACGGTTTTCACCTGTTGCAGGGTAGAGAAGGGTTACCATTCGCGCGTCCAGCGCAACGACAGTCCCTAATCCCAGCTCGCTTTCTGTATCGCTGATCCAGCGTTGACCAAGTGTAAAAGGCATATAATTTGGGCTCTATATCTTTAATTGCAGGCAATAAGTGTCCTCCGCGAAAAGCTTCACGGAGCGTCAAAATTGGGGTCCAGGAATGGAAAGGGCGCTATGGTACTGGAAGCCAGGGTGTTAGTCACCTGTCAAAATAGCCCCAGTTGTCCTGTCAGTAGTGTAGCAAAGTCATCGTGGACAAAAGGTAAAATTCCATCAGCAACAGGTTCAAGCTGTTTGCTGAGATAATGTTCGTAATCCGGCGGCGACTGCTGATAGGCCAGGGGTTCCGGGCCGCTGGTGGTCCAGACGTATTTGATGCTGCCGCGAGACTGATACTGCAACGGTCGGCCCAGTTTTGCATTTTGCTCATCGGCAAGCCTTGCGGCACGCACATGCGGTGGCACGTTACGCTGATATTCAGCCAGTGGGCGGCGCAGCTGCTTACGATAGACCAGCTGGTCGTCGAGCTGGCCTGACATCAGCTTGTCTATCGTTTCGCGAATAAAGTCCTGATACGGCTCATTGCGGAAAATGCGCCGGTAGAGCGTCTGCTGGAACTGTTGCGCCAGCGGTGTCCAGTCGGTTCGCACGGTTTCCAGCCCTTTGAACACCATCCGCTGTTCTTCGCCTTCCTGAATCATTCCCGCATAGCGCTTTTTGCTGCCCGTTTCCGTGCCGCGGATCGTTGGCATCAGGAAGCGGCAAAAATGGGTTTCAAACTCCAGCTCCATCGCGCTGCTCAGGCCCTGTTTTTGCAGCTCTTTTTCCCACCATTCGTTCACGAATTGCACCAGTTCGCGACCAATGCTGGCGGCAGCTTCTTCACTGTGCGCCCGCTTGAGCCAGACAAACGTGGAGTCGGTATCGCCGTAAATCACATCATAGCCTTTTGACTCGATCAGTTCGCGAGTCTGGCGCATGATCGCATGCCCGCGCATGGTGATCGACGAGGCCAGACGAGGATCGAAGAAACGGCAGGCACTGGTGCCCAGCACGCCGTAAAAGGCATTCATGATGATCTTCAGTGCCTGAGACAGCGGCTTGTTGTGATGGGCTTTCGCCTCGTCGCGACCATGCCAGATCTGCCCGACGATATCCGGCAGGCAGTGGTTGGTTCGCGAAAACCAGGCGCCGAGGAAACCTTCGGTGCTGTGTTCGCTGTCCGGTTGCGCCATGCCCTCGACCAGCCCGACCGGATCGATAAGGAAGGTGCGGATGATCGACGGGTACAGGCTTTTGTAATCGAGCACCAGTACGGAGTCGTACAATCCCGGGCGTGAGTCCATCACGTAGCCGCCAGGACTTGCCTGAGGGGGGATTTCGCCGAGATTTGGCGCGACGTACCCAAGCCGATGCATGCGCGGGAAATAGAGATGACCAAAGGCCGCCACAGAGCCGCCGTGCCTGTCTGCGGGCAAACCGTTGACCGTGGCTCGCTCCAGCAGGAACGGCATGATCTCGGTTTTATGGAAAATGCGGGTGACCAGCTCACAGTCTTTGAGATTGTATTTCGCCAGGGCGGGCTTATCTTCGGCAAACCGGCGGTCAATTTCGTCCATTCTGTCCCAGGGATTATCGATGGACTTACCTTCGCCGAGCAGCTCCTGCGACACGTTTTCCAGCGAGAATGAAGAGAAATTCCAGAAGGCCGATTTCAGTGCTTCGATACCGTCAATAATCAAACGGCCACTGGCCTGGGCAAAGAAAACACCGTTTTTAAAGCCGTGCTCGCGCCAGTCAATTTCTGTGTTACCGCGCCCCAACATCAAAGGGATTCGGTAGCGTTCGGCATGTTTTTGCAGCACTTTGAGGTCAAACTGCACCACGTTCCAGCCAATCAGCACGTCAGGATCGTGCTCCGCGAACCAGGCATTAAGCTTTTCCAGCAGCTGCGGACGGCTGGAGACATATTCCAGTTGAAAGTCTAAGCCAGACGCATCGCCATTTTCCGGCCCAAGCATATAGACAATGCGCTGACCGCAGCCTTCGAGCCCAATGCAATAAAGCTCGCCGTGACGGGTGGTTTCGATGTCGAGGGACACCCATTTTAGCGGCGGGCGATAGTGAGGGTTGGGTTTCAGTCGGGCGCTGACCAGCGCGTTACCCTGCTGTTCATCTTCGACCCAGACGGGGGCGGTGATAAAGCGTTCCATCAGATAACGCTCGGGCGGGCGCACATCGGCTTCATAAACCGTAATGCCGTCTTCACGCAGCAGTTTTTCAAGACGCATAAGCTGGCGGTGAGAGCGGCAATAAAGGCCGAACACCGGCTGGCGGTGAAAATCTTTCAGCGCGAGCGGAGCAAGGCGTGCATCTCGCTCACTACGCAGCAACCTTTCAGTTTGCGCACGCTGCGACTCTGGAATAAAGGCCACAGATTCCTGCGGCGCAAGCGTCACCTGAAGCGGGCCGCTGTCCGTCGCCAGCCAGAAAGTGACTTCCGTTCCCTGCGGGGTATCCCGCCAGTGACGGGTTAATAAAAAACCTTCTCGTGCCTGCGCCACGCACTCTACCCAAAAAGAAAACCAGGCCTGAGTATAGCCTGGTTTACCGTTGATTGCTGTGGTTTTATACAGGTATCACTGCCCGTAATAAGCCTTTGCCCCGTGCTTGCGCAGATAGTGCTTATCGAGCAGGGTTTGCTGCATATCCGGCAGCTGCGGTGCTAACTGACGGCAGAAAATGCCCATGTAGGCCACTTCTTCCAGCACGATGGCGTTGTGCACGGCGTCTTCGGCGGTTTTCCCCCAGGCGAAGGGGCCGTGGGAATGGACGAGCACGCCGGGCATTTGGGCCGCGTCGATGCCTTGTTTTTCGAAGGTTTCAACGATGACGTTGCCGGTTTCCCATTCGTATTGACCGTTGATTTCGGCATCGGTCATTTTACGGGTGCAGGGAATGCTGCCGTAGAAATAGTCAGCGTGGGTTGTGCCCGTAGCCGGAATGGACTGGCCGGCCTGCGCCCAGATTGTCGCGTGACGAGAATGGGTGTGGACGATGCCGCCGATGGACGGAAACGTCAGGTACAGCAGGCGATGGGTAGGGGTATCTGATGAGGGTTTCTTATTTCCTTCCACCACTTCGCCCGTTTTCAGACTGACCACCACCATATCTTCTGCGGTCATCACGCTGTAATCCACACCAGAAGGTTTGATAACCAGCACGCCGCGTTCTCTGTCGACTGCGCTGACGTTGCCCCAGGTGAGGGTCACGAGATTGTGTTGCGGGAGCTGGAGATTGGCTTCCAGCACCTGCTGTTTTAATGCTTCAAGCATTGTGCTCTCCTTGCCGGGTGGCGCTGCGCTTACCCGGCCTACATCAGCTTGTAGGCCCGGCAAACGAAGTGCCGCCGGGCAATTACTTAGCGTTTAGACCCGTAATAAACCTCGTTCCAGCGCAGTGCGTCTTTGAACGCTGGCAGGCGGGTGTCGTTGTCGATGACGGTCAGTTCGATATCGTGCAGCTCGGCAAACTGGCGCATATCGTCCAGGGTCAATGCGTGACTGAAGACGGTGTGGTGCGCGCCGCCCGCGACGATCCACGCTTCTGAGGCCACTTCCAGGTTCGGATGGGCTTTCCACAGGGCGTTAGCCACTGGCAGTTTTGGCAGGCTGTGCGGGGTTTTGACGGTTTCGATAGTGTTAACCAGCAGACGGAAGCGATCGCCCAAATCGACCAGGCTTGCGACCAGCGCCGGGCCGGTTTTGGTGTCGAAAATCAGGCGTGCGGGATCGGCTTTCCCGCCAATGCCCAGATGCTGTACGTCGAGGATCGGCTTATCGGCGGTGGCGATCGTTGGACAGATTTCCAGCATATGGGAGCCGAGCACCAGATCGTTGCCGTTGTCGAAGTGATAGGTGTAATCCTCCATAAAGGAGGTGCCGCCCTGCAGACCGGTCGACATCACCTTCATGATGCGAAGCAGAGCGGCAGTTTTCCAGTCGCCTTCGCCCGCAAAGCCGTAGCCCTGCTGCATCAGACGTTGTACTGCCAGACCCGGAAGCTGTTTCAGGCCATGCAGGTCTTCAAAAGTCGTAGTGAACGCATGGAAGCCGCCTTGTTCAAGGAAGCGCTTCATACCCAGCTCAATGCGGGCTGCATCAAGCACGTTCTGGCGCTTATCGCCGTGTATCTGCGCGGCAGCGGTAAGGCGATAGCTGCTTTCATATTCATCGACCAGCGCGCTGACATCGCCGTCGGAAACGTCATTGACGACCTGCACCAAATCGCCCACGGCCCAGGTGTTCACCGAGAAGCCGAATTTGATTTGCGCTGCCACTTTATCGCCATCGGTGACGGCCACTTCACGCATGTTATCGCCGAAGCGCACGACTTTCAGATGGCGGGTATCCTGTTTTGACACTGCCTGACGCATCCACGAACCAATGCGCTCATGAGCGTGTTTATCCTGCCAGTGGCCTGTGACCACGCTGTGCTGCTGGCGCATACGCGCGCCAATGAAGCCGAACTCGCGGCCGCCGTGCGCGGTCTGGTTCAGGTTCATAAAGTCCATATCGATGCTGTCCCACGGCAGGGAAGCGTTGAACTGGGTGTGGAACTGCAGCAGCGGCTTGTTGAGGATGGTCAGGCCGTTGATCCACATTTTGGCCGGAGAGAAGGTGTGCAGCCAGACGACTAAACCGGCGCATTTGTCGTCGTAGTTAGCGTCGCGACAGATAGCCGTTATCTCATCCGGCGTGGTGCCCAGCGGCTTCAGGACCAGTTTGCAAGGCAGTTTGGCTTCGGCGTTCAGCGCGTTGACCACATGCTCCGCGTGTTGCGTGACCTGACGCAGCGTTTCCGGACCATACAGATGCTGACTGCCAATCACAAACCAGATTTCGTAGTTATTAAAAATCGTCATCTTCATTTCCTTAATGCGTCAGGGCTGACTGAGCGACCGGCTTAGTTCCGGTTGATGCTGCTGCAGGGAGATAGTGTTGTTCGGCGCTCTTCGCCCACTGGAGATAGCGCTGATAAAGCTGTTCAAAGCGTTGAGCCTGCGCGGGGCGAGGCTGAAGGGTATGCTCGATGCTGCTGGCCATTTTTTGCTGCGCGGCGGGGATATCTGAATGAACGCCAGCGGCCACAGCGGCGAAGATGGCGGCACCCAGAGCGCAACACTGATCGGAGGCGACAATCTGCAACGGGCGATTCAGCACGTCGCAGCAGGCCTGCATGATTTCGACGTTTTTGCGGGCGATGCCGCCCAGCGCCATCACGTTATCCACCGGGATGCCCTGAGTGGTGAAGCACTCCATAATGGCGCGTGCGCCAAAGGCGGTGGCGGCAACCAGACCGCCAAACAGCGCGGGCGCATCGGTCGCCAGATTCAGGTCGGTGATCACTCCCTTCAGGCGTTGGTTAGCGTTCGGCGTGCGGCGACCGTTAAACCAGTCGAGCACGACGGGCAGGTGCTCCAGAGAAGGTTTTTGCGCCCATGCAGTGGTTAAGGCAGGCAGAAGCTGCTTCTGGCTGGCTTTGATTTGATCTTTCAGTTCCGGATGCTGCGCCGCCAGTTGTTCCAGCGGCCAGCCAAGGATGCGGCCGAACCAGGCGTAGATATCGCCGAAGGCGGATTGCCCGGCTTCCATACCGAGGAAGTCTGGTGTGACGCTGCCATCCACCTGGCCGCAAATGCCTTGTACCGCGCGATCGCCTACGCTTGCTTTATCGGCAATCAGGATGTCGCAGGTTGAGGTGCCGATAACTTTTACCAGCGTGTTTGGCTGTGCGCCTGCGCCTACCGCGCCCATATGGCAATCAAACGCGCCGCCAGAAATCACTACGCTTTCCGCCAGGCCCAGGCGCTTAGCCCATTCTGTGTTCAGCGTGCCAACGGGGATGTCGGCTGTGTAAGTGTCGGTGAATAAGGGATAGTTAAGATGTTGATTGAGCACGGGATCGAGGTCGTCAAAGAAACTCTCAGGCGGTAAACCGCCCCAGCTTTCGTGCCACAGGGATTTATGCCCGGCGCTGCAGCGTCCTCGACGAATGTCCTGCGGACGCGTTGTGCCTGAAAGCAGGGCTGGTACCCAATCGCAAAGCTCAATCCAGGAAGTGGCGGCCTGAGCCACGCTGTGGTCAGCGCGTGTGACATGCAGAATTTTGGCCCAGAACCATTCGCTGGAATAAATCCCGCCGATATAGCGGGAATAGTCAGTTTTTCCTGGCTGATGGCAAAGGCGGGTGATCGCTTCGGCTTCTTCTACGGCAGTGTGATCTTTCCACAGCACAAACATGGCGTTGGGGTTGTCGGCAAATTCAGGGCGTAAAGCCAGCACATTGCCTTCAGCATCGATCGGCGCGGGCGTTGAGCCGGTGCTGTCTACGCCGATACCAACGACTTCGTCCCGGCGTGGGCCGAGCTCGTTCAGTACGCTTTTCAGCGCGGCTTCCATTGATTCAATGTAATCGAGAGGGTGGTGGCGAAACTGGTTGTGCGGTGCATCGCAGTAGCGACCTTCCTGCCAGCGCGGATACCACTCTACGCTGGTGGCGATCTCCTCTCCGCTGGTGGTGTCTACCGCCAGCGCACGCACCGAATCGCTGCCAAAATCGAGGCCAATTGCTATTGCCATCGTGTTGCTCCATGAAGAGTGTCGGGTATGGAGAAACAGTAGATATTTGCGCCCAAAAGCGTCAGGCGGGAAGCGCTAATCTTATGGACAATAATGCTGTGGCGATACAAAGTGTGACGCCGTGCAAATAATCTCTCATGCCATTTCTGCCTTTTTCGCTTCGCTGGCAATATGGACAATTGATTCCCTTTCAAGCCTGCTGAGTGAGCGTGTTTATGCCTGAACCCCAGAACGATCCGCTGTTGCCTGGCTACTCCTTTAATGCCCATCTGGTGGCAGGATTAACGCCTGTCGAAGCCGACGGCTATCTGGACTTTTTCATCGACCGGCCGCTCGGGATGAAAGGCTTTATCCTCAATCTGACAGTGCGTGGGGAAGGGGTCATCAACAATCAGGGAAATCAGTTCGTCTGCCGCCCGGGCGATATTGTGCTGTTTCCGCCAGGCGAAATTCATCACTACGGCCGTCACCCGGACGCCAGCGAGTGGTATCACCAATGGGTTTATTTTCGCCCACGCGCCTACTGGCATGAGTGGCTTGCGTGGCCCACGCTGTTTGCTCAGACAGGGTTTTATCGCCCGGATGAAGCGCATCAGGCTCTGTTTGCCGGGTTGTTCGGCCAGATTATTGAGGCCGGGCAGGGCTCAGGGCGCTATTCCGAACTGTTGGCGATTAACCTGCTGGAGCAGCTCTTGCTGCGCCGAATGGAGGCAATCAACGAATCGCTGCATCCGCCGATGGATAACCGCGTGCGGGATGCCTGCCAGTACATCAGCGACCATCTGGCGGACAGCCAGTTTGATATCGCAAGCGTCGCCCAGCATGTTTGTCTGTCTCCTTCTCGCCTTTCTCATCTGTTCCGCCAACAGCTTGGCGTCAGCGTACTGAGCTGGCGCGAAGATCAACGTATCAGCCAGGCCAAGCTGTTGCTCAGTACCACGAGGATGCCGATTGCCAGCGTCGGGCGAAACGTCGGGTTTGAAGACCAGCTCTACTTTTCTCGCGTCTTTAAGAAATGTACCGGAGCGAGCCCGAGCGAATTCCGCGCGGGTGTAAACAACGTGTGAAAAAAGTGAACCCTTAGCCCGCTATCCCGGTCCTAACCTGTAAACTATTCAGACAATTGTCGACTTGACGCCGCAGCGTCCCCTCGGGAGAATCGCTGCTTCGCTTTTCTACCGGATACTTTATGCAAGCGTTGCTGGAACATTTCATCACTCAGTCCGTGATGTACTCGCTGATTGCCGTGGCCCTGGTTGCCTTTCTGGAATCGCTGGCGCTGGTCGGCCTGATTTTACCCGGTACGATAATGATGTCGGCGCTCGGGGCGCTGATTGGTAGCGGAGAGGTGAACTTCTGGCAGGCCTGGCTGGCGGGCATTATCGGCTGTCTGCTGGGAGACTGGATCTCGTTCTGGCTGGGCTGGCGCTTCAAAAAGCCGCTTCATCGCTGGTCGTTTATGAAGAAGAACAAGGCGCTGCTCGATAAAACCGAACACGCGCTGCACCAGCACAGCATGATCACCATTCTGATTGGCCGTTTTATTGGCCCGACTCGCCCGGTCGTACCGATGGTGGCGGGTATGTTAGACCTGCCGGTAGCGAAATTCGTTATTCCAAATATTATTGGTTGCCTGCTATGGCCGCCAGTCTATTTCCTGCCGGGTATTCTGGCGGGGGCGGCAATTGATATTCCCGCAGATGCGCAGAGCGGTGGCTTTAAGTGGCTATTGCTACTGGCGGCGGCTCTTCTCTGGCTGGCTGCGTGGATGGGCTGGCGCCTGTGGCGCAGCGGTAAGGCAGGCACTGACAAGCTGACCAAATATCTGCCTCGCGGGCGCTTGCTGTGGCTAACGCCGCTGCTGGTGGTGTTGGCGGCGGTGTCGCTGTATATGCTTTTCAGGCACCCGCTGATGCCGGTGTATCTGGATATTTTAGGGAAAGTGGTGAGTCGCTGATCCCCCCTCCCCCCGGCCCTCTCCCAAAGGGAGAGGGAGAAAATCTTTTATACCTCGATCCCCAACAAATGCGAGGCGCTGGCTTTCCCGCTCAGCAGCTCATCCGTTGCGCCATCCCAGGCGATACGCCCATCGGCAATCACCAGCGACCGCCCGGCAATCTTTGCGGCATCTTCCACGCTGTGAGACACCATCAATAATGTGAGTTGCTGGCGACGGCAAACGTCGCTGACCAGTTGCAGCATCTCTTGTCGCAGCGCCGGATCGAGTGCTGAAAAAGGTTCATCCAGTAACAGCACCGGCTGTTCACGCACCAGGCAGCGTGCGAGCGCCACACGCTGACGTTGCCCGCCAGAGAGTTCGCCCGGCAGGCGTTCCAGCAGCGATTCAATGCCCATTTGTGTGGCGATGACTTCCAGCTTGTGGCGCTGCGCCTCATTGAGCCTGAGGCCCGGATGCATACCTAATCCGATGTTTTGCCGCACGGTTAAATGACTGAAAAGATTATTTTCCTGAAACAGCATCGACACTGGGCGCTTTGACGGTGGCGTATCGGTATGCGGCTGATTTTCGATGTAAATCGACCCACTGGCGGGCGTCAGAAAACCGGCGATCAGATTGAGCAGTGTACTTTTCCCTGCGCCACTTGGGCCGAGCACGGCAATGTGCTCTCCTTGTCTGGCGGTGAGCGTGAAGCGCATCGGCAGGTGCTCGTAAAGCCAGGTAACATTATTGAGTTTTAGCATGGCGGCCCGGAAGTTTTTCAATCACGGTGAATAACAGGAAACAGAGCATCAGCAGGATAAACGCGGTCACGGCACCGTCCTGACTGCGGTAGGCACCAATCTGCTGATAAAGATAGAACGGCAGGGTGCGGAAATCTTCATTGCCGAACAGCGCCACGACGCCAAAATCGCCCATCGATAAGACGCAGGCAAAGGCCATCGCCTGTGCCAGTGGCCTTTTCAGCGAGCGCAATTCCACAATCCGAAAACGAGTCAGCCCTTGTAATCCCAGAGACTGGCAAAGCTGGCTGTAGCGGCTTGTCGCATCACGCATCGGGCTTTCCAGCACTTTCAGAGCATACGGAATGGCCATCAGCGCATTGGTGAAAATCACGATACCGTCTGCAGAAGTGGGCAACCCCGTGCTGTTGTTGAGCAGCAAAAAGAAACCTGTCGCCAGCACGATCCCCGGCATCGCGAGGATCAGCATTCCACTTAACTCGAGCGCTTGCCCGGCAAGGTTTCGCTGCCTGGCTCGCAGTTCACGACTGCTCCACAGCAACATCACGGTCAACGCCAGGCAAAGCACTCCGGCACAAATCGCGATGCGCAATGAAGTCCAGATGGCTTGCCAGAGAACGGGCTGGCTGAGCACTTCGGGCAGGTTTTGATTCAGGCCATCCACAATGACCGCTAACAGTGGCGGCAGAAGCAACAGCAGGGAAAAGCCGATCAGGAGCGTGTCGGCAATCTGGCTGTGCAGCTTATCTTCAGGATCGCGCCAGTCGGTGTGTTGACTATTACCCGGGGCGATGGCTTTGCTCAGGCGCTGGCTGAGAAGCATTAAACCCAGACAGCAAAGCATCTGGACTATCGCCAGCATCGCGGCGCGGCCAGGGTCGTAATCAAAGCTGAGTGCCTGATAGATAGCGAGCTCAATGGTCGTGGCCTGTGGGCCGCCGCCGAGCGAAAGGACTGTCGCAAAGCTCGCGAAGCACAGCATGAAAATCAGGGCGGCTACGGCGGGAATTTGTCGCCGCATCCACGGCCATTCGACAAAACGGAAGAAGGTGTAGCCGTGCATGCCGAGCTGTGCGGCTAGCTGGCGCTGCTCGCCGGGAATTTGCTCCAGCGCTTGCAGAAGCAGGCGAGTCGCCATCGGCATGTTGAAGAAAACATGCGCCAGAAGAATGCCTTGCAGGCCATACGGCGAGAATGTCCATTCCCAGCCAGCGGCGTGAAACAGATGCGCCAGCCAGCCCTGACGGCCATATACGCTGAGAATGCCAAACACGGCGACCAGCACCGGCAGGATCAGCGTCATCGCGCACAGGCGCAGCAACGTCTGGCGACCGGGAAAGCGACGGCGGTAAAGCGAGCGGGCTAAGAAAATGGCCGGGATGACGGACAACAAAGCCGATAAAAAGGCCTGCCAGAAAGAGAAGCGCACGACGTGCCACAGATAGCTGTCGTGCAGAAAACCGCTCCAGCTACCGGCCGGAGCGTTAAACCACAGCGCAAGAAATGCCGCCAGCGCAACGGTCACCATCATTACGGCGACCGTCAGGCCGGGCATTAGCCAGCCGGCAATTACTGGCTGACGGCGCGTTGCCATTCAGCAATCCAGTTCTGACGTTCGGTTGCAACCTGCTGTGGGGTGTATTCCAGCGTAGTTTTGGGTTTCACCAGACCGTTGAAACCCGCAGGCAGCTCAATTTGTGTGACCGGATACATCCAGTTGCCGGTCGGGATGGCTTTCTGGAAGGCCGGGCTGACCATAAATTTCAGGAATTTTTCTGCCAGTTCTGGCTGTTTGCTGGATGCCGTGCGCGCGGCAACTTCGACCTGCATATAGTGGCCTTCCGCAAAATCAGCCGCAGCGTAGTTGTCTTTCTTCTCTTCGATGATGTGATAAGCCGGAGACGTGGTGTAGCTCAGCACCAGGTCACTTTCGCCTTTGAGGAACAGGCCGTAAGCTTCGCTCCAGCCTTTGGTGACGGTAACGGTTTTCGCCGCCAGTTTTTGCCACGCTTCTGGCGCTTTATCGCCATACACCTTTTGCATCCACAGCAGCAGGCCCAGCCCCGGTGTGCTGGTGCGCGGATCTTCATAGATAACACGCCATTTCTGCGGGCTTTCGATCAAATCCTTCAGGCTTTTTGGCGGGTTTTTCAGCTTGTTTTTGTCATAGACAAAGGCGAAATAGCCATAGTCGAACGGCACAAACGTGTCGTTCTTCCAGCCGCCAGGGACAGTCAGCCCCTCAGGTGATACGCCGCTTTTCGCGAACAACTTAGTTTGAGTTGCGGCTTCCAGCAGATTGTTGTCGAGGCCAAGCACGATGTCAGCCTTGCTGTTTTTGCCTTCCATGCGCAGGCGGTTGAGCAGCGACACGCCGTCTTCCAGCGCCACGTATTTCAGCTCGCAGTTGCAGTCGGCTTCAAAGGCTTTTTTGACCGCCGGGCCTGGGCCCCAGTCGGCAGAGAAAGAGTCGTAGGTATAGACGGTGAGTACAGGTTTCGCGAACACGGGCAGGCTCACGAGCGCCAGTAATGGCAGGAATTTCTTCAGCACTTTGCACCTCAAAAAGTAGGGGTGGCAAAGGATTTTGAGTCAGCCTCAAATCCCTTCGCCGGCGTTATCCGGATCAGGTTCGACGGGTATCTTCTCAGCCGCTTTACGCAGCACCCCGTTGAGAACGGCGCTATTGTAATGAGTTTGTGACTTTCCAGAAAGCCCCCCGTCATACTTCAAGCCGCAGATGCGTTGGCTGCACTCCCTCACCCCAGTCACTTACTCAAGTAAGCCCCTGGGGATTCACTCCCTTGCCGCCTTTCTGCAACTTGAATTATTTAGGGGTAAATTAAGGATCAGGAGGAGCAAACCACGCAGATTTAAAGTCAAACCAGCCCAGGGTGTTCATTCGCAGGCCGCGCATACTGCGTTGCCCCTGAATCATCAGCCAGTGGTGAATGAGCGGCACGACGGCGCGTTGCGCGATTAACTGCTGGCACCAGTTCGCCAGATTCATTTCGCCGGATTGCCATTCGCTCGCCGCCTGCTGCCAGTCCAGCGGGATGCAGTGCTGGATCAGCGGCACTTCAAACAGATGGGAAAACAGCGAAAAATCGAGCGGCAGCGTGAAGTTGGCGCTGTTCAGCCACATATCGCTTTGCGCCTCGCCACGGTGCCATTCGTCGTAATCCACTTCCTGAATGACGAGTTTCACCTGATGCTCTGCCAGCAGGCGGCTCATGATGAGCGCGATATTTTTATGTTCCAGATGTTCGCGATAGTAGGTGAGGGTCAGCGTTTCCAGCCCTGCGGGTTTCTCCCCTTTGCCTGGACGCGCGTGATGCCAGCGGGGCAGCAAGCCGTACGCCGGGAACCAGTAGCCCTGATACTGTTCGTCGGCGTGATAGAGCAAGTTGGCCGGGGAAAGGATCTGGCTAACCCAGTCGCGAACCTCGTGCGACAGCCCTTTTTGGCTTCGGGCATCAAACAGCAGGTAGTAGCAGCCTTCTTCCAGGCGGCTTTCCACGGCTTTTTCGCCGTCAGTCGGGCCTTTCAGCGTCAGGCCGCAGGTGACCTCTTCACCAATTTCCGGCAGTACCCAAACGTTCACTTCATCAATGAGCGCCCGGAAACCGAAAAAATCATCGAATGCATGGATTTTTAACTGGTTTTCGTTGTTACGTGCCACCGCGTAGGGGCCTGTGCCTACGGGCATAGAGGCGAAATTCCCCAGGGTTTCCCATTCCTGCGGCAGGATCATTGCGGGAATATGTCCGAGCAACCATGGCAGCCAACGGTCGGGACGTGACAGGTGAATATCCAGCGTCCAGGCGGTGGGTGAGCTGATTTGCGCGATATGAGCATAAAGCGGCAAGGTGTTGATTCGTTCCAGTGAGGCAATGACATCTCCCATCTCCAGTTCCCGACCATGATGAAAATGAATGCCAGGTCGAAGATAGAAGCGCCAGTGTAAAGGGGAAATTTGCTGCCAATGGTGCGCAATGTCCGCTTCCAGTTCCCCATTTTCCTCATTTATGCGGGTCAGGGCGCTAAAAATCTGGCGTGCCATATGGGTTTCAGAGCGGCGTAGCGGGGTACCGGGCAGTAAATTGCGCATTGGACGATAGTAAAGCACCCGCAGAATATGCCGACCCTGGCGGAAGCTACGCCCCAGATGTGAGACTAACATTTGCCGCACGGCGGCTTTATCGCCGACCAGTTGCACGAGCTGGTCGATCCTGTCCTGCTCCAGCAAATCTTCCGCACGCTGTTGTTGCAGCGCCAGACCGGTATAGAGAAACGTCAGGTGTGAGCGCTTGCCACGCCCGGCTTCCGCCTGCCATTTCAGCCAGCCTCGCTCTTCCATGGTGTTCAAAAGCGTACGCATATGGCGACGGGAACAGCTCAGAAGTTCCGCCAGCTCATTGAGCGTGGTGTCCTGAGATTTACCGTCGCAGCACTGCCAGAGACGGATGAATTGTTGTTGCAGACGGCCCGAGGACATAAAAGAGGAACTCCTGACGAAAACTCAGCAATTTATTAATCCCTATATTAAGCCAATAATCACTCCCGATGAAGTGAGGAGGTGATGATGAACAAGCCATCTGTCCGTCAGTTTTACCGTCAGTACTTTTTGGCAACGCAGGGAGCGTCATGGCTGGCCCGCCTGGTCGCAGGAAAGCGCCTGAAAATGCTCGAAGAACTGATGCAGTGGGAAGTTACAAACCCGGCTTCTTGACCCCACTAACTTGCCTAATCATGTGTGACTGAGTATTGGTGTAAAATCACCCGCCAGCAGAACTGTTCTGCTGGCTTTTTTCGTTTTCTCTTCGCGCTTAAGGATGATTCATGCTCTGGCTGATGACGATGGGGCGCCGCCTCAACGGGGTGTACGCCGCTTTTATGCTGGTGGCGTTTATGGTGGGCGTTGCGGGGGCGTTGCAGGCACCGACGCTGAGCCTGTTTCTCAGCCGGGAAGTGGGCGTTCAGCCGTTTTGGGTTGGGCTGTTTTATACCGTCAACGCCATCGCCGGGATTGCGGTTAGCCTTGGGCTGGCGAAGCGTTCTGATAATAAAGGCGACCGCCGCAAGCTGATTATGTTTTGCTGCCTGATGGCGGTCGGTAACGCGCTGCTGTTTGCCTTTAATCGTCATTATCTGACGCTGATCACCTGCGGCGTTTTGCTGGCTTCGCTGGCCAATACCGCCATGCCGCAGCTGTTTGCGTTGGCACGTGAGTATGCCGACAGCTCTGCGCGTGAAGTGGTGATGTTCAGCTCGGTGATGCGTGCGCAGCTCTCTTTAGCCTGGGTTATCGGGCCGCCGCTGGCGTTCATGCTGGCGCTCAATTACGGCTTCACCACCATGTTTTGTATCGCGGCCGGGATCTTCGTCCTGAGCCTTGTGTTGATCGCTTTTGCGCTTCCTTCCGTCGCGCGGGTCGAACAGCCAGCCGCCGTTGATATCACCCAAATCAGCGGCTGGGGCGATAAGAACGTGCGGATGTTGTTTGTGGCTTCCACCTTAATGTGGACCTGCAACACGATGTATATCATCGACATGCCGCTGTGGATCAGCAGCGATTTGGGATTGCCGGACAATCTTGCCGGGATCCTGATGGGCACGGCGGCGGGGCTTGAGATCCCGGCGATGATCCTCGCGGGTTACTACGTGAAACGCTTTGGCAAACGACCGATGATGATCACCGCCATCACGGCAGGCGTGCTGTTTTACGCTGGTTTGATTCTGTTTCACAGCCGTGAAGCGCTGTTAGCTCTGCAGCTGTTCAATGCGGTCTTTATCGGGATCATTGCCGGGATCGGCATGCTGTGGTTCCAGGATTTGATGCCAGGAAAAGCCGGTGCCGCGACGACGCTCTTCACCAACAGCATTTCGACGGGCGTGATCCTCGCAGGGATCATTCAGGGCGCGGTGTCACAAAGCTTCGGACACTTTACGGTTTACTGGGTGATTGCGGGGATTTCGCTGGTGGCACTGGGGCTGACGTTGCGCGTCAAGGACGTTTAATGTTGCCGGGTGGCGGCTTCGCCTTACCCGGCCTACCGATCCTGTAAGCCCGGCAAGGCGAAGACGCCGCCGGGCAAAGGTGTTAAGCCATAAATTCAGGCTGTTTCTTCTCGTACTCCGAGATGGCGGCTTCGTGCTGCAGCGTCAGGCCGATGCTGTCCAGACCATTCAGCATGCAGTGGCGACGGAAGGCATCGAGAGTAAAGCTGTAGGTCTTATCACCGGCTTTCACCACCTGCGCTTCCAGATCCACTTCAAACTTCATCCCCGGATTGGCCTGCACCTGGTTAAACAGGTCGTCGACCTGCTCATCGCTTAAGGTGACGGGCAGCAGCTGGTTGTTGAAGCTGTTGCCATAGAAGATATCGGCAAAGCTTGGGGCAATCACCACTTTGAAGCCGTAGTCGGTCAATGCCCACGGGGCGTGCTCACGGGAAGAGCCGCAGCCGAAGTTTTCACGCGCCAGTAAAATGGAAGCGCCTTTGAATTCCGGGAAGTTCAGCACGAATTCCGGGTTTGGCTGCTCACCTTTGTCGTCGAGGAAGCGCCAGTCGTTAAACAGGTGCGCGCCAAAACCAGTGCGAGTAACCTTCTGCAAAAATTGCTTCGGGATAATGGCGTCGGTATCGACGTTAGCCGCATCCAGAGGGACAACCAGGCCTGTGTGTTGGGTAAATTTCTCTGCCATGATGGTCTCCTTATTTCATGCCACGAATGTCGGC
Organism: Scandinavium sp.; assembly: GCF_051650185.1. GTDB lineage: Bacteria > Pseudomonadota > Gammaproteobacteria > Enterobacterales > Enterobacteriaceae > Scandinavium. The sequence goes on along the minus strand of NZ_JBOFIN010000074.1, from coordinate 27,657 downwards.
AAAATGGCCGGTAACGGCGGCGGCTGCGGCCATTGCCGGGCTCACCAGATGCGTACGGCCACCACGGCCCTGACGGCCTTCAAAGTTACGGTTACTGGTGGAGGCGCAGCGCTCGCCTGGGTTCAGACGGTCGTTGTTCATCGCCAGGCACATGGAGCAGCCCGGCAGACGCCATTCAAAACCGGCTTCAATGAAAATCTTATCCAGACCTTCCGCTTCCGCCTGCGCTTTGACCGGGCCAGAACCTGGAACGACCAGAGCCTGAACGCCTGGTGCGACTTTTCGGCCTTTAGCGATTTCAGCGGCTGCACGTAAATCTTCAATGCGGGAGTTCGTGCAGGAGCCGATAAACACTTTGTCGATAGCGACTTCTGTCAGCGGTACGCCTGGTTTCAGGCCCATATAGGCCAGTGCTTTCTCTGCACTCGCGCGTTCTACCGGATCGGCAAAGGAGGCCGGGTCCGGGATGTTGTCGTTAACGGAAATCACCTGGCCCGGGTTAGTGCCCCAGGTCACCTGCGGCGCGATATCTTCGGCTTTCAGGGTGACAACGGTATCGAACTTCGCACCTTCGTCGGTTTTCAGCGTCTTCCAGTAATTGACGGCATCATCGAAAGTCTGGCCTTTCGGCGCATGCAGGCGACCTTTCACATAATTGAAGGTTGTTTCATCCGGTGCCACCAGACCCGCTTTCGCGCCTAATTCGATAGCCATGTTACACAGGGTCATACGGCCTTCCATGCTCAGCGCCTGGATGGCATCGCCGCAGAATTCAACCACGTGACCAGTACCGCCAGCGCTTCCGGTTTTGCCGATAATGGCCAGCACGATGTCTTTCGCCGTAATGCCCGGTGCTGCTTTGCCGGTGACTTCAATTTTCATGGTTTTGGCGCGGCCCTGTTTCAGGGTTTGTGTCGCCAGAACGTGTTCCACTTCAGAGGTGCCAATCCCGAACGCCAGCGCGCCAAATGCGCCGTGTGTTGCGGTGTGAGAGTCGCCGCAGACGATGGTCATGCCCGGCAGGGTGATGCCTTGCTCCGGGCCCATCACGTGGACGATGCCCTGATACGGGTGATTCAGGTCGTACAGCTCGACGCCGAATTCGTTGCAGTTCTTAATCAGCTCCTGCATCTGAATGCGTGCCATCTCACCGGAAGCGTTGATATCTTTGGTTTCCGTCGAGACGTTGTGATCCATCGTCGCGAACGTTTTACCCGGCTGACGTACTGGACGTTTATGCGCGCGCAGGCCATCGAACGCCTGCGGAGACGTCACTTCATGCACCAGGTGACGGTCGATATACAGCAGCGGGGTTTCATTTGGCGCTTCATGCACGATGTGCGCATCAAACAATTTTTCGTATAACGTCTTTGCCATGATTACACCCCTTCAGCTACATAGCGGGCAATGATATCGCCCATTTCATCGGTACTGACGGCTGCGTTACCACGGGCTAAATCGCCAGTGCGCACGCCTTCTTCTAATGCACGGTTGATGGCGCTTTCGATAGCGGCTGCCGCATCGTTGGCATCGAGGCTGTAGCGCAGCAGCAACGCCAGGGAGAGGATCTGCGCAATCGGGTTAGCAATGTTTTTGCCCGCGATATCTGGCGCAGAACCACCCGCAGGTTCATACAGACCAAAACCTTGCTCGTTCAGGCTGGCGGAAGGCAGCATGCCCATGGAGCCGGTGATCATCGCGCATTCATCAGAGAGAATGTCGCCGAACAGGTTGGAGCACAGCAGCACGTCGAACTGGGACGGATCTTTAATCAGCTGCATGGTGGCGTTGTCGATGTACATGTGGGACAGCGCAACGTCCGGGTATTCTTTGGCAATTTCGTTGACGATCTCGCGCCACAGAATAGAGGTCTGCAACACGTTAGCTTTGTCGATAGAGGTCACTTTGTGGCGACGTTTGCGGGCAGACTCAAACGCGATGCGCGCGATACGCTCGATTTCAAAGCGGTGATACACCTCGGTATCGAACGCTTTTTCATGCTGACCACTGCCTTCGCGGCCTTTCGGCTGACCGAAGTAGATGCCGCCGGTCAGTTCGCGCACGCAAAGAATGTCGAAGCCGTTAGCAGCAATATCAGCGCGCAGCGGGCAGAACTCTTCCAGACCTTGATACAGTTTTGCCGGGCGCAGGTTCGAGAACAGTTTAAAGTGCTTACGCAGTGGCAGTAACGCGCCGCGCTCCGGCTGTTCGGCTGGTGGCAAATGTTCCCATTTTGGGCCACCTACAGAGCCAAACAAAATGGCATCAGCTTGTTCACAGCCTTCCACCGTTGCCTGCGGCAGCGGTTGGCCGTGTTTGTCGATGGCGATCCCACCAACATCGTAATGGCTGGTGGTAATACGAATGTCAAAACGCTTGCGGACGGCTTCCAGGACTTTCAGGGCTTGTGTCATCACTTCCGGGCCAATACCGTCACCCGGCAACACAGCAATATGGTAGTTCTTCGACATTACACGGTTTCCTTTTTGTTCTCGTTATTCTGCGCTTTGCGCTGCAACTCTTTTTCGACTTCATTGGCACGCCAGATGTTGTTCAGCACGTGAACCATCGCTTTGGCGGAGGATTCGACGATATCCGTTGCCAGACCGACGCCGTGGAAACGACGACCGTTATAGTTGGCGACGATATCTACCTGGCCCAGTGCATCTTTACCGTGACCTTTTGCGGTCAGACCGTATTTCACCAGCTCAATGTTGTAGTTGGTGATGCGGTTGATAGCCTGATAAACCGCATCTACCGGGCCGTTTCCGTTCGCCGCTTCTGCTTTGACTTCTTCGCCGCAGGCCAGTTTGACTGATGCCGTTGCGATGTCGTTAGAGCCTGACTGCACGCTGAAGTAATCCAGGCGGAAATGTTCTGGCTCTTCCTGCTGCTTGTTAATGAACGCCAGGGCTTCCAGGTCGTAATCAAAGACCTGACCTTTCTTATCAGCCAGTTTCAGGAACGCGTCGTACAGGTTATCCAGGCTGTAATCGGACTCTTTGTAACCCATTTCGTCCATGCGGTGTTTCACTGCCGCACGACCAGAGCGGGACGTCAGGTTCAGTTGCACCTGATTCAGACCGATGGATTCCGGGGTCATGATTTCGTAGTTTTCGCGATTCTTCAGCACGCCATCCTGGTGAATACCGGAGGAGTGGGCGAAGGCGCCTGTGCCAACAATCGCTTTGTTCGCCGGGATTGGCATGTTGCAAATCTGGCTGACGGTCTGGCTGGTGCGCCAGATTTCGTTGTGATTGATGCGGGTCTGCACGTTCATGATGTCTTTGCGGACCTTGATAGCCATGATCACTTCTTCCAGTGAGCAGTTGCCTGCACGCTCACCAATACCGTTCATCGCGCCTTCGACCTGACGAGCGCCAGCGTGAACAGCGGCAATGGCGTTGCCGACCGCTAAGCCCAGGTCATCGTGGGTATGAACAGAGATAATCGCTTTATCGATGTTCGGTACGCGCTCATACAGGCCAGAGATGATGTTGGCAAACTCAAACGGCATGGTGTAGCCGACGGTGTCCGGAATATTAATGGTGCGTGCGCCAGCGGCGATCGCTGCTTCGACAACGCGGGCGAGGTCAGCAATTGGTGTGCGGCCTGCGTCTTCGCAAGAGAATTCAACATCGTCGGTGTAGTTACGAGCGCGTTTGATCATATAAATAGAACGCTCGATGACCTCATCCAGGGTGCTGCGCAACTTGGTGGCGATGTGCATTGGAGACGTCGCAATGAATGTGTGGATGCGGAAAGCTTCAGCCACCTTCAGTGATTCAGCCGCAACATCAATATCTTTCTCAACACAGCGGGCTAAGCCACACACACGGCTGTTTTTAATGGTGCGAGCGATAGTCTGAACTGACTCAAAATCGCCAGGGGAAGAGACCGGGAAGCCGACTTCCATGACGTCGACGCCCATACGCTCAAGGGCCAGGGCAATCTGCAGTTTCTCTTTTACACTCAGGCTTGCCTGCAATGCCTGTTCACCGTCACGTAAGGTGGTATCGAAGATAACGACTTGTTGGCTCATGGTTTTTGGTCCTTGTCAGTCTTAGGTCGCCTTGCTACGAGCATAAAAAAACCCGCGCTAAGGCGCGGGTTTTCAGTCTTGCTGGAAGATGACTTAACGTTGAACGTCGCCCACCAGTCTACCGCGCACAGTGAATGCGTTTAGTAGTAGTAGACCGTTGAAACGAGAGTTGCGAGTCATTACGTCATGCTCCAGATGAATTCGATATGCTTCTAGTGGTACTGGATACGACGATTGATGTCAATCTTTTCTGAGTTCTGTTTTGGTTTCCGGGGAGGGGCTCTGCGAGTTTTCTTAAGCTAATTGTGCTGGCAGCGTCGTTTTTTTTCGCAGAATGTTTTAGCGGCAATTCATGATTTTAATAATTTGAATCAATTTTCAATATCCATTTTTATCCGGATACAGACTGACCTCGTCAGTGTGCTCGTGTAACGCGATGATATAGTGAAACTTAATTAATGAGGTCATTAAGTTTTAGGAATTTTCATAATTAATTGATAATTGTTTGTTATGTGATTCGAAAATTCTTAAAAGCCAATTTAAGATTACTAAAACATTGTTTGTCTTGTCGTGCTGTTGTTTATTGATCCGGTTTATGAGTAAACTTGGTTTACAAAGTACCAGTTATCGTTCGATGGCTTATTGCTCCTGGTGTAAGGCACGTTTGTCGGCACCGGGTGGAAGAGCTTTATAAATTCCTAAATTTCGCCGCTACTCTTCTGCTGAATGTATTTGCGTGGTAAATCATATTTTCGAAATGTATTGCTGCAGTCAGGCAAGGGAGTTATGTGTGACATTGGAGTCAACCATGGTCGTAGAAAAAGAAGTGCCCAGCTCTGCTTCGGCTCCGGACGCGCACCGGCCGCAATTACGCTCAGTGGATTTAAATTTACTGACCGTTTTTGATGCGGTGATGCAGGAGCAAAATATTACTCGTGCCGCACACTTTCTGGGGATGTCGCAACCGGCGGTCAGTAATGCCGTCGCGCGTTTGAAAGTCATGTTCAATGATGAGTTGTTCGTGCGCTACGGGCGAGGCATTCAGCCCACGGCAAGGGCATCTCAGCTGTTTGGATCAATTCGCCAGGCATTGCAACTGGTGCAGAATGAGTTGCCAGGCTCTGGATTTGAACCTGTCACCAGTGAACGCGTGTTTAATCTTTGCGTCTGCAGTCCGCTGGATAATCGGTTGACCTCATTAATTCTAAATAATGTGAGTGCGATCGCACCGAATATTCATCTCGTATTTAAGTCCAGCTTAAATCAGAATACAGAACATCAGCTGCGCTACCAGGAGCTGGAATTTGTTATTGGCTATGAAGAATTCCGCCGTCCGGAGTTTGCTTGTGTGCCTTTATTCCGCGATGAAATGGTATTGGTCGCCAGTGCAAACCATCCGCGTCTTCTTGGGCCGTTGAAAGAAAGCGATATTTATCGTGAAGAGCATGCGATTGTTTCTCTGGAACGCTATGCCTCATTTAGCCAGCCCTGGTACGACACACCAGAAAAACAGGCCTGCATTGCCTATCAGGGGATGGCATTAATCAGCGTGCTTAATGTTGTTTCTCAAACGCAGCTCGTTGCGATTGCGCCGAGATGGCTGGCGGAAGCGTTCACGGAAAAACTTAACATTCAGGTTTTACCGTTGCCAATGAAACTGAATAGCCGAACTTGTTATCTTTCCTGGCATGAAGCTGCCGGACGAGATAAAGGCCATCAATGGATGGAAGAACTGCTGGTTTCTGTTTGCCGCGATTAATGGCCTCTGCTTAAACCAGATGTTTCGGCATCTGGTTTATAGCGTTATTCACAATGAAATCGATATTTTTATCTAATGCCATTTTTTTCACGCCTTGTTGATCAGATTAAAAATGGATGATTGTCTGTCAGCATCCTGATTTCCCAAATTTTCCCTATCGTCTGTTCTTATCTCTGAAGTATTCCACCACGAATGTGGGGCGGGCTCTTCATTTCTCCTGTTTGTTACCATGGCCTCATCCTGGTGGCTGATTGCCTGCCCGGGAGTGAGCGGTTATGTTAAGGAAATGCTGTCATTCTAAAATCAACAGGGTGCATAGGTGCCCTGTTGTGTGACGATGCGGAAATGAGTTCTGCCGTCATTAACTAAGCCTGGAGGCAAACCATGGAGATGTTGTCTGGCGCCGAGATGGTCGTCCGATCGTTAATCGATCAAGGCGTGAAGCAGGTTTTCGGCTATCCCGGAGGCGCAGTCCTCGATATCTATGATGCGTTGCATACGGTCGGCGGAATCGATCACGTTCTGGTTCGCCACGAACAAGCAGCGGTACATATGGCCGACGGCCTGGCTCGCGCAACAGGGGAAGTCGGCGTGGTGCTCGTCACTTCCGGACCAGGGGCGACCAACGCCATAACGGGCATTGCCACGGCCTATATGGATTCCATTCCGCTCGTGGTGCTGTCAGGGCAGGTGGCGACCTCACTGATTGGCTACGATGCATTCCAGGAATGCGATATGGTGGGGGTCTCCCGTCCTGTGGTGAAACACAGCTTCCTGGTAAAACAAACTGAAGACATTCCAGGTGTGCTGAAAAAGGCCTTCTGGCTGGCAGCCAGCGGGCGTCCAGGGCCAGTCGTTGTCGACTTGCCAAAAGACATTCTCAACCCGGCAAATAAACTGCCTTATAGCTGGCCGGAGACGGTTAGCATGCGCTCTTACAACCCGACGACCACGGGGCATAAAGGGCAAATCAAGCGTGCTTTGCAGACTCTTATCGCCGCCAAAAAACCCGTGGTTTATGTCGGTGGTGGGGCAATCAATTCAGCCTGTGAGGGCGAACTGCACACGCTGATTGAGAAACTGAATTTACCCGTTGCCTCTTCTTTAATGGGATTGGGGGCGTTTCCCGCATCACATCGTCAGGCGCTCGGTATGTTGGGCATGCACGGCACTTATGAAGCCAACATGACGATGCACAATTCCGATGTCATTTTTGCGGTTGGCGTACGCTTCGACGACCGCACAACCAACAACCTCGCGAAGTATTGCCCTAATGCGACGGTACTGCACATCGATATCGACCCAACGTCTATCTCCAAAACGGTCTCGGCAGATGTGCCGATTGTCGGTGATGCTCGTCTGGTGCTGGAGCAAATGCTTGAGCTGCTGGAGCAAGAAACGACAACGCAACCGTTGGATGAGATTCGTGACTGGTGGCAGCAAATCGAGCAATGGCGCTCTCGCCAGTGCCTGAAATATGACACCCAAAGTGAGCACATTAAACCGCAAGCCGTTATTGAGACCATCTGGAAGCTGACCCACGGCGATGCCTACGTCACGTCCGATGTCGGTCAGCACCAGATGTTTGCCGCCCTTTACTACCCATTCGACAAGCCACGTCACTGGATTAACTCTGGTGGTCTGGGCACGATGGGCTTTGGCCTGCCAGCCGCGCTGGGTGTGAAGATGGCGCTGCCGGAAGAGACTGTGGTCTGCGTAACCGGCGACGGCAGTATTCAGATGAATATCCAGGAGCTGTCGACAGCCCTGCAATATGAGTTACCGGTGCTGGTGCTGAACCTCAACAACGGCTATCTCGGTATGGTCAAACAATGGCAGGACATGATCTACTCGGGTCGTCATTCTCAGTCCTATATGTCCTCTTTGCCTGACTTTGTTCGCCTGGCAGAAGCTTACGGTCACGTAGGTATCCGTGTCAGCGATCCCGCTGAGCTGGAAACAAAACTGGCAGAAGCGCTGGAGCACGTACGTAACAACCGGCTGGTGTTTGTCGATGTGATCGTCGACGGTAGCGAGCACGTCTACCCGATGCACATCCGCGGCGGGGGTATGGATGAAATGTGGTTAAGCAAAACGGAGAGAACCTGATTATGCGCCGGATATTATCAGTCCTGTTAGAGAATGAATCGGGTGCTTTATCGCGCGTGATTGGGCTCTTTTCTCAGCGTGGCTACAACATTGAAAGCCTGACCGTCGCTCCGACAGACGATCCGACCTTGTCTCGCATGACTATTCAGACCGTTGGCGATGAAAAAGTCATCGAGCAGATTGAAAAGCAGCTACACAAACTGGTTGACGTCTTACGCGTTAGCGAACTGGGGCAGGGCGCGCACGTTGAGCGTGAAATTATGCTGGTGAAAGTCCAGGCCAGCGGTTATGGGCGTGAAGAAGTTAAGCGCAACACAGAGATCTTCCGTGGGCAGATCATCGATGTTACGCCTTCTATTTATACCGTTCAGCTTGCCGGAACCAGCGATAAACTTGACGCATTTCTTGCCTCGCTGCGTGACGTAGCGAGGATTGTTGAAGTTGCGCGTTCAGGCGTGGTTGGCCTGTCTCGCGGCGACAAGATCATGCGATAAGCCTGAGGTTCATCCGAAATACGTAGCCCGGCGTTCCACGTCGGGCTTTTTTTTGCGAAATCAGTGGGAAGTGGCAACAAAAGCGGTTGCCGCGATCTTTATTCTGCGCTTAGATGTTATGGAATTTATCCCATAATTTAACAATGGTTATGGATTGTACATTTTAAGCAAGGGGCAATTGTGAAACTGGACGAAATCGCCAGGCTTGCCGGTGTATCGCGCACCACGGCAAGTTATGTGATCAACGGAAAGGCCAAACAGTACCGTGTTAGCGATAAAACGGTCGAAAAAGTCATGGCTGTCGTGCGTGAGCATAACTACCATCCTAATGCCGTAGCGGCTGGTCTTCGTGCTGGACGCACGCGTTCCATTGGTTTGGTTATCCCCGATCTCGAAAACACCAGTTATACCCGCATTGCTAACTATCTCGAGCGTCAGGCTCGACAGCGTGGCTATCAACTTCTGATTGCCTGTTCTGAAGACCAGCCCGATAACGAGATGCGCTGCATTGAGCACTTGCTGCAACGGCAGGTCGACGCCATCATTGTTTCGACGTCGTTGCCGCCGGAGCATCCGTTCTATCAACGTTGGGCCAACGATCCCTTCCCGATCGTGGCGCTGGATCGCGCACTCGACCGCGAGCATTTCACCAGCGTAGTGGGTGCCGATCAGGAAGATTCAGAAGCATTAGCCGCTGAGTTGCGGAAATTCCCTGCGGAGACCGTTCTCTATCTTGGCGCATTACCGGAATTGTCCGTCAGTTTCTTACGCGAGCAAGGTTTCCGCACTGCGTGGAAAGAAGACTCGCGCGATGTTCATTTCCTGTACGCCAACAGCTACGAGCGTGAAGCTGCCGCGCAGTTGTTCGAGAAGTGGCTGGAAACCCATCCTATGCCACAGGCGCTGTTTACCACTTCTTTCGCGCTGCTTCAGGGCGTTATGGATGTGACGCTGCGTCGCGAAGGTAAACTGCCTTCGGACCTGGCCATCGCGACCTTTGGCGATCATGAATTGCTCGATTTCCTGCAGTGTCCCGTTTTAGCGGTGGCCCAGCGCCATCGTGATGTGGCCGAGCGTGTCCTGGAAATCGTCCTTGCCAGCCTGGACGAGCCGCGTAAGCCGAAGCCGGGTCTGAGCCGCATCCGTCGTAATCTTTATCGTCGTGGCAGCCTCAGCCGCCGATAAGGGGAAAGGAAAGGCAATTAACGATGATTGCCTTTCCAGATTTGCAGACGAAGGTAGGGAAACTTCTTATTCAGACAATTCCTTAAATTTCCCGGATTCTTAATAAACCCCGTTATTTGTCTGAGTTAAAATGAATTAATTTAGGTTAATAGAAAGTAAAGTTTCGTTTACCTTGTATTGTTTTGTTACATTCTGCGAGGCTTTTGCAGAATTAACAGTCACTTCATTCTTACTCTCACATTTCCTCACGCTTTAGCGCCTGTGGGCTGGCAGAAACAGTTCCCACAAGGGCTATTAACGCGGATGAGAATGTCCTAAAATGCCGCGCACGTCGCAAACTGACACTTTATATTTTCACCTTTGTGAAATTGAGTTGTTCAAAATCGTTACGAACCTGTTGGTTTTTTTCTCGCCAGTATTCATAACGTTATTTTGCCTCGTTCGCTGGACAGAAATTAATCAGGGCGAATATTGGTGTCCAATATTGAGTTTTAAGACTCTTATAGCACCAGTGCTGGCTTGACAAGCTTTTCCTCCGCTCCGTAAACTCCTTTATGTGGGAATTTGTGGGTGAAAGTGGAGAAAAGGGGTGAGGCTGGCATGTTCCGTGGAGCTACGTTAGTCAATCTCGACAGCAAAGGGCGCTTAGCGGTGCCGACCCGATACCGGGATTTGCTGAACGAGAACGCTGCCGGTCAAATGGTTTGCACCATTGACATCCATCACCCGTGCCTGCTGCTTTACCCACTGCCTGAGTGGGAAATCATTGAGCAAAAATTGTCACGACTGTCGAGCATGAATCCCGCAGAGCGCCGCGTGCAGCGTCTGCTGCTGGGACATGCCAGCGAATGTCAAATGGACAACGCCGGTCGTTTGCTGATTGCGCCGGTTTTACGGCAACACGCCGGACTGACTAAAGAAGTGATGCTGGTCGGGCAGTTCAACAAGTTTGAACTGTGGGATGAATCGACCTGGTATCAACGGGTCAAGGAAGATATCGACGCTGAGCAGTCCGCCTCCGGAGAGTTGTCGGAGCGGTTGCAGGACTTGTCCTTATAAAATGATGGAAAATTTCAAACATACAACGGTACTGCTGGATGAGGCTGTCAACGGCCTGAATATTCGTCCTGACGGTATCTACATTGATGGCACCTTCGGTCGTGGTGGCCACTCGCGTCTGATCCTGTCGCAGCTGGGTGCGGAAGGGCAGCTGCTGGCTATCGATCGTGATCCGCAGGCGATCGCTGAGGCGAGCACCATCGATGACCCTCGCTTTTCCATCGTGCATGGACCTTTTTCCGCGCTGGCCGATTACGTGGCCGAGCGTGACCTTATTGGCAAGATCGACGGCATCCTTCTCGATCTTGGTGTCTCTTCACCTCAGCTTGACGACGCAGAGCGCGGCTTCTCCTTCATGCGTGATGGGCCGCTGGATATGCGTATGGATCCGACTCGTGGTCAGTCTGCTGCCCAATGGCTGCAAACGGCGGACGAAGCGGACATCGCCTGGGTTATCAAAACCTTTGGCGAAGAGCGTTTCGGCAAACGTATTGCTCGCGCCATCGTTGAACGCAATCGCGTAGAGCCGATGACCCGCACCAAAGAGCTGGCGGAAGTTATCGCTGCGGCAATGCCGGTGAAGGACAAATTCAAACATCCTGCGACCCGTACTTTCCAGGCGGTGCGCATCTGGGTGAACAGTGAACTTGAGGAGATAGAGCAGGCGCTAAAAAGCTCGCTCGACGTGCTTGCCCCGGGAGGGCGGCTCTCTATCATCAGTTTCCACTCGCTGGAAGACCGCATTGTGAAACGCTTTATGCGTGAGCAAAGCCGCGGTCCGCAGGTTCCGGCCGGGTTACCGATGACCGAAGAGCAACTCAGGAAACTGGGTGGCCGTCACCTGCGAGCACTAGGCAAGTTGATGCCGGGCGAACAAGAAGTGGCAGAGAATCCACGCGCTCGTAGTTCAGTACTGCGTATCGCAGAAAGGACGAACGCATGATCAGCAGAGTGTCAGAAGCCCTAAGCAAAGTGAAAGGATCGTTAGGAAGCAACGAGCGCCATGCTTTGCCTGGCGTGATCGGCGACGATCTTTTGCGGTTTGGGAAGCTGCCACTCTGCCTGTTCATTTGCATCATCATTTCGGCAGTGACGGTAGTCACAACGGCGCACCATACTCGTTTGTTAACTGCCCAACGTGAACAACTGGTTCTGGAACGCGACGCTCTGGATATCGAGTGGCGCAACCTGATCCTCGAAGAAAACGCACTCGGCGATCACAGCCGGGTAGAACGGATCGCGACGGAGAAGCTGCAAATGCAGCATGTCGATCCTTCACAGGAAAACATCGTCGTTCAGAAATAGACGCTACAGAATAAGGATTAATGTAACGCAATGAAAGCAGCGGCAAAGACGCTTAAACCAAAACGTCAGGAAGAACAGGCCAACTTTATCAGTTGGCGTTTTGCGTTGCTTTGCGGGTGCATTTTGCTGGCGATGGCTTTCCTGCTGGGCCGCGTGGCCTGGTTACAGATAATCAATCCGGACATGCTGGTGCGTCAGGGCGACATGCGCTCGCTGCGCGTGCAGGAAGTCTCAACGTCCCGTGGCATGATTACCGACCGCTCTGGTCGCCCGCTGGCGGTGAGCGTGCCCGTAAAAGCGATTTGGGCCGATCCGAAAGAGCTGCATGACGCCGGTGGCGTGAGCATTGATAACCGCTGGAAGGCGTTAGCCGATGCGCTCAACATGCCCCTGGATCAGCTGGCAACGCGTATCAACAGCAACCCGCGCATGCGCTTTATCTATCTGGCGCGTCAGGTTAACCCTGATATGGCCGACTACATCAAAAAGCTCAAGCTGCCGGGGATTCATCTGCGTGAAGAATCCCGCCGTTATTACCCTTCAGGGGAAGTGACTGCTCACCTCATTGGCTTCACCAACGTCGACAGTCAGGGGATTGAAGGCGTCGAAAAAAGCTTTGATAAATGGCTGACTGGCCAGCCAGGCGAGCGCATCGTGCGTAAAGACCGTTACGGTCGCGTCATTGAAGATATCTCTTCCACCGACAGCCAGGCAGCACACAACCTGGCGTTGAGCATTGACGAACGCCTTCAGGCACTGGTTTATCGCGAACTGAACAACGCCGTGGCGTTTAACAAAGCGGAATCGGGCAGCGCAGTGCTGGTGGATGTCAGCACCGGTGAAGTACTGGCGATGGCAAACAGCCCCTCTTATAACCCGAACAACTTTACCGGCACGGCAAAAGACGCGATGCGTAACCGCGCAATCACCGACGTCTTCGAGCCGGGTTCCACCGTTAAACCGATGGTGGTGATGACGGCATTGCAACGCGGCATCGTCAACGAAAACACGGTGCTGAATACCATTCCTTACCGAATTAACGGTCACGAAATCAAAGACGTGGCGCGTTACAGCGAATTGACCCTCACCGGGGTACTACAGAAGTCGAGTAACGTCGGGGTTTCCAAACTGGCGTTAGCGATGCCCTCCTCAGCGTTAGTAGATACTTACTCACGTTTTGGATTGGGAAAAGCGACCAATTTGGGGTTGGTCGGAGAACGCAGTGGCTTATATCCTCAAAAACAACGGTGGTCTGACATAGAGAGGGCCACCTTCTCTTTCGGCTACGGGCTAATGGTAACGCCGTTACAGTTAGCGCGAGTCTACGCAACGATTGGCAGCTACGGGGTGTATCGCCCGCTGTCGATTACCAAAGTTGACCCACCCGTTCCGGGAGAACGCATCTTCCCGGAACCCATTGTTCGTACCGTCGTTCACATGATGGAAAGCGTGGCGCTGCCTGGCGGCGGCGGCGTGAAAGCGGCGATCAAAGGCTATCGCATCGCCATCAAAACCGGTACCGCGAAAAAAGTGGGGCCAGACGGTAAGTACATCAACAAATACATTGCTTATACCGCGGGCGTTGCACCAGCCAGCCAGCCGCGTTTTGCGCTGGTGGTGGTGATTAACGATCCGCAGGCCGGTAAGTACTACGGCGGTGCCGTATCTGCGCCAGTGTTTGGTGCCATCATGGGCGGCGTTCTGCGCACCATGAACATCGAACCTGATGCGCTGTCTACGGGCGAAAAAAGTGAATTTGTGACTAATCAAGGCGAGGGAACAGGTGGCAGATCGTAATTTGCGCGACCTTCTGGCTCCGTGGGTGCCAAATGCACCGGAGCGAGCACTGCGAGAAATGACACTCGACAGCCGTGTGGCTGCGTCGGGCGATCTTTTCGTGGCTGTTTTAGGTCATCAGGCGGACGGGCGTCGATATATCCCGCAGGCGATAGCGCAAGGTGTAGCTGCCATTATTGCTGAAGCAAAAGATGAAGCTGCTGATGGCGAAATCCGTGAAATGCACGGTGTGCCCGTCATCTATCTCAGCCAGTTGAATGAACGTTTGTCCGCGCTGGCCGGGCGTTTCTACCATCAACCTTCTGAACAACTCCAACTGGTGGGCGTCACCGGAACGAACGGCAAAACGACCACCACTCAGTTGCTGGCACAGTGGGCGCAACTGCTCGGTGAAACCAGTGCGGTAATGGGTACGGTGGGGAATGGGTTGTTGGGCAAGGTTGTGCCAACGGAAAATACCACCGGTTCTGCGGTTGATGTGCAGCATGTGCTGTCAGGACTGGCAGAACAGGGCGCTTCGTTTGCGGCAATGGAGGTTTCTTCCCACGGTCTGGTTCAGCACCGTGTCGCTGCACTGAAATTTGTGGCTTCCGTGTTTACCAACCTCAGCCGTGACCATCTCGACTATCACGGCGATATGGAGCACTACGAAGCGGCAAAATGGATGCTCTATTCCACGCACCACTTTGGTCAGGCAATCATTAACGCCGATGACGAAGTGGGTCGCCGCTGGCTGGCAAAACTGCCGGATGCGGTTGCGGTATCGATGGAAGATCACATCAACCCGAACTGTCATGGCCGCTGGCTGAAAGCCACTGCAGTGAGCTATCACGACAGCGGAGCGACTATCCAGTTTGACTCCAGTTGGGGTCAGGGCGAAATCGAAAGCCGTCTGATGGGCGCGTTTAACGTCAGCAACCTTCTGCTGGCGCTGGCCACGTTGTTGGCTCTGAATTATCCGCTGGCCGAACTGCTGAAAACAGCATCACGCCTTCAGCCGGTTTGTGGCCGTATGGAAGTGTTTACTGCGCCGGGCAAACCGACCGTTGTGGTCGATTACGCTCACACTCCCGATGCGCTGGAAAAAGCGCTTGAAGCGGCCCGCCTGCACTGTGCCGGTAAACTCTGGTGCGTATTTGGCTGCGGCGGCGACCGCGACAAAGGCAAGCGCCCGCTGATGGGAGCCATCGCTGAGCAGTTTGCGGACATTGCTGTCGTCACCGACGACAACCCACGTACTGAAGAGCCGCGCGCCATCATCAACGATATTCTGGCGGGCATGCTAGATGCAGGCCATGCCAAAGTGATGGAAGGCCGCGCTGAAGCGGTGACGGCCACCATCATGCAGGCGAAAGAAAACGACGTCGTACTGTTAGCCGGAAAAGGCCACGAGGATTACCAGATTGTGGGGACTCGTCGTCTGGATTACTCCGACCGTGTAACCGCAGCCCGTCTGCTGGGGGGGATCGCATGATTAGCGTAACGCTAAGTCAGATAGCCGACATCCTCAATGGCGAACTGCTGGGTAACGATGTGACCATCGATGCTGTCACGACCGATACGCGTAAACTCACGCCTGGCTGCCTGTTTGTCGCCCTGAAAGGCGACCGTTTCGACGCCCATGATTTTGCTGAACAGGCAAAAGCAGGTGGCGCAGGTGCGCTGCTGGTCAGCCGCAAAGTTGATTGCGATTTGCCGCAGGTGTTGGTGAAAGATACCCGTCTGGCGTTTGGTGAACTGGCTGCATGGGTTCGCCAGCAGCTACCGACGCGCGTAATTGCGTTAACCGGCTCTTCCGGCAAGACCTCTGTGAAAGAGATGGCGGCATCGATTCTGAGCCAGTGCGGGAATACGCTCTACACCGCAGGTAACCTGAACAACGATATCGGCGTGCCGATGACGCTGTTGCGTCTGACTAAAGAGCACGAGTACGCGGTGATTGAGCTGGGCGCTAACCATCAGGGCGAAATCGCCTGGACTGTCGGTCTGACTCGTCCGGAAGCGGCGCTGGTGAATAATCTCGCGGCGGCACATCTGGAAGGTTTTGGCTCTCTGGCGGGGGTAGCGAAAGCGAAAGGTGAAATCTTCACCGGCTTACCGCTGAACGGTATCGCGATCCTCAATGCCGACAATAACGACTGGCTGAACTGGCAGAGCGTGATTGGCGATCGCAAAGTCTGGCGCTTCTCACCGAATGCGGCGAACAGTGATTTCACGGCCAACAACGTTCACGTTACCAGCCACGGCACCGAATTCACGCTGCAAACGCCAGTGGGCAACATTGACGTTTTGCTGCCGTTACCCGGTCGTCACAATATCGCGAATGCTTTAGCTGCCACGGCTTTGACCATGGCTGTCGGTGCAAATCTGCCAGCCGTAAAAGCTGGGTTAGCCTCACTCAAAGCGGTGCCGGGGCGCTTGTTCCCGATCAAGCTTGCTGAAAATCAGCTCTTACTGGATGACTCCTACAACGCCAACGTCGGCTCAATGACGGCGGCGGCGCAGGTCTTATCCGAAATGCCGGGTTACCGCGTGTTCGTGGTGGGAGATATGGCTGAGCTGGGGGCGGAAAGCGAAGCCTGTCATCAGCAGGTAGGCGAAGCGGCAAAAGCGGCAGGCATTGATTGCGTGCTGAGCGTTGGCAAACAAAGCAAAGCGATCAGCGATGCAAGCGGCGTCGGCGAGCATTTCGCGGACAAAACCGCAGCGATTGCACGCCTTAAGTCACTCATCGAAGAACATCAAATTATCACTATTTTGGTGAAGGGTTCACGTAGCGCTGCCATGGAAGAGGTGGTTCGCGCTTTACAGGAGAATGGGACATGTTAGTTTGGCTGGCCGAACATTTGGTCAAATATTATTCTGGCTTTAACGTCTTTTCCTATCTGACGTTTCGCGCCATCGTCAGCCTGCTGACTGCGCTGTTCATCTCTTTGTGGATGGGCCCGCGCATGATCGCCCGTCTGCAAAAACTCTCTTTCGGTCAGGTCGTCCGTAATGACGGCCCTGAGTCACACTTCAGCAAACGCGGAACGCCAACCATGGGCGGGATCATGATCCTGACCGCGATTGTGGTTTCAGTGCTGCTGTGGGCCTATCCGTCTAACCCGTACGTCTGGTGCGTGCTGGTCGTTCTGGTCGGTTACGGCATCATCGGTTTTGTCGACGACTACCGCAAAGTTGTGCGCAAAGACACCAAAGGCCTGATTGCCCGCTGGAAGTACTTCTGGATGTCGGTGATTGCGCTGGGCGTGGCCTTCGCGCTGTACATGGTCGGGAAAGATACGCCAGCCACCGAGCTGGTTGTGCCGTTCTTTAAAGATGTCATGCCGCAGCTCGGTATCTTCTACATCCTGCTGGCCTACTTCGTGATTGTGGGGACCGGTAACGCGGTTAACCTCACCGATGGCCTGGACGGCCTGGCGATTATGCCAACCGTGTTCGTTTCTGCCGGTTTCGCGCTGGTGGCATGGGCGACCGGTAACATGAACTTTGCGAACTACCTGCATATTCCGTATCTGCGTCATGCGGGTGAACTGGTTATCGTCTGCACCGCGATAGTCGGCGCAGGTTTAGGCTTCCTGTGGTTCAACACTTATCCGGCTCAGGTCTTTATGGGCGATGTCGGTTCCCTGGCTCTGGGCGGCGCACTGGGCATTATCGCGGTGTTACTGCGTCAGGAATTCCTGCTGGTCATTATGGGCGGTGTGTTCGTGGTCGAAACGCTGTCGGTGATTCTGCAGGTGGGCTCCTTCAAGCTGCGCGGTCAGCGCATCTTCCGTATGGCGCCGATTCATCACCACTATGAACTGAAAGGCTGGCCGGAACCGCGCGTCATCGTGCGCTTCTGGATCATTTCACTGATGCTGGTCCTGATTGGCCTGGCCACGCTGAAGGTACGTTAATGATGGCAGATTACCAGGATAAAAACGTTGTCATCATCGGTCTGGGAATGACCGGGCTTTCCTGCGTCGATTTCTTTCTGGCGCAGGGCGTAATGCCTAGGGTAATGGATACCCGAGCCACTCCTCCGGGTCTCGATAAGCTGCCTGAAGAAGTGGAGCGTCATGTTGGTGGTCTGAATGATGACTGGTTGCTGGCGGCGGACTTAATTGTTGCCAGCCCTGGTATTGCCTTAGCGCACCCTTCCTTGATCGCGGCGGCGGATGCTGGTGTTGAGATTGTTGGCGACATCGAACTGTTCTGCCGTGAAGCTCAGGCGCCGATCATCGCTATCACGGGCTCAAACGGCAAAAGTACGGTTACCACGCTGGTGGGCGAAATGGCGAAAGCCGCAGGCGTCAATGTTGGGGTTGGTGGCAATATCGGCCTGCCAGCGCTGATGCTGCTGGATGTTTCCCGTGAGCTGTACGTGCTTGAACTTTCAAGCTTCCAGCTGGAAACCACCTCCAGCCTGCAAGCGGTGGCGGCCACGATCCTCAACGTGACGGAAGATCATATGGATCGCTACCCGTTTGGGCTGCAGCAGTATCGGGCAGCCAAATTGCGCGTCTATGAGAATGCAAAAACCTGTGTGGTGAATGCCGATGATGCGCTGACCATGCCGGTTCGCGGGGCCGATGAGCGCTGCGTGAGCTTTGGCGTCAACATGGGCGACTATCACCTCAATCGCCAGCAGGGCGAAACCTGGCTGCGCGTGAAAGGGGAGAAGGTGCTTAACGTACGTGAAATGAAACTCACCGGGCAACACAACTACAGCAACGCGCTGGCGGCACTGGCTCTGGCAGATGCCGCGGGTTTACCGCGCGCCAGCAGCCTGAAAGCGCTGACCACCTTTACGGGCCTGACGCACCGCTTCCAGTTAGCGCTGGAACATCACGGTGTGCGCTGGATTAATGACTCTAAAGCCACCAATGTCGGCAGCACTGAAGCCGCGCTGAATGGCCTGCACGTCGACGGCACGCTGCATTTACTGCTGGGTGGTGATGGCAAAGCGGCCGATTTTTCTCCGCTTAAAACGTATCTCAAAGGCGATAACGTGCGTCTGTGGTGCTTTGGCCGCGACGGTGATGAACTTGCTGCCCTGCGCCCTGAAGTGGCAACGCGCACCGAAACCATGGAACAGGCGATGCGTGCGATTGCGCCGCAGCTGAAAGCGGGCGATATGGTTTTGCTGTCGCCAGCCTGTGCCAGCCTTGATCAATTTAAGAATTTTGAGCAGCGCGGGGATGTGTTTACCCGCCTGGCGAAGGAGTTAGGCTAATGCGTTTATCTCTCCCTCGCCTGAGATTGCCGCGTCTGCCGGGATCAGGAGTCCTGGTCTGGCTGTTTGCGGCACTGAAAGGCTGGGTGATGGGCTCTCGGCAGAAAGATACCGACAGCCTGGTGATGTACGATCGCACGCTATTGTGGCTGACACTCGGCCTGGCGGCGATTGGTTTTGTCATGGTGACGTCTGCGTCCATGCCTGTCGGGCAACGCCTGGCGAACGATCCGTTTTTGTTTGCCAAGCGTGATGGCCTGTACATCATTTTGGCGTTTTGTTTAGGGCTCATCACGCTGCGTTTGCCGATGGATTTCTGGCAGCGTCACAGCACCGCGATGCTGATTACGTCGATTGGCATGCTGTTGATCGTACTGGTCGTCGGGAGCTCGGTTAACGGGGCATCACGCTGGATTGCACTGGGGCCACTGCGTATTCAGCCTGCGGAACTGACCAAACTGTCGCTGTTCTGTTACATCGCCAACTATCTGGTGCGTAAGGGCGATGAGGTTCGAAACAACCTTCGTGGCTTCTTAAAACCGATGGGTGTGATTTTCGTACTGGCCATCCTTCTGCTGGCTCAGCCAGACCTTGGTACGGTGGTTGTGCTGTTTGTGACGACGCTGGCGATGCTGTTCCTGGCAGGGGCAAAACTGTGGCAGTTCATCGCCATTATCGGCATGGGGATCTCCGCCGTGGTCTTGCTGATCCTTGCCGAGCCGTATCGTATTCGCCGCGTCACCTCATTCTGGAACCCATGGGAAGATCCGTTCGGCAGCGGTTACCAGTTAACCCAGTCTCTGATGGCCTTTGGTCGCGGTGAAATGTGGGGGCAGGGCCTCGGCAACTCGGTGCAGAAACTGGAGTATTTGCCGGAAGCGCATACCGACTTCATCTTCGCCATCATCGGCGAGGAATTAGGCTATATCGGTGTGGTACTGGCGCTTTTAATGGTATTCTTCGTCGCTTTCCGCGCCATGTCCATTGGCCGTAAAGCGCTGGAGATTGACCAGCGCTTCTCAGGTTTTCTGGCTTGTTCGATCGGTGTCTGGTTCAGCTTCCAGGCGTTAGTTAACGTCGGGGCTGCGGCAGGTATGCTGCCAACCAAGGGTCTGACGCTGCCGCTCATCAGTTACGGTGGTTCCAGTCTGCTGATTATGTCGACAGCAATCATGTTGCTGTTGCGAATTGATTATGAAACGCGTCTGGAAAAAGCTCAGGCGTTTACACGGGGTGTTCGATGAGTGGTCAGGCTAAGCGGTTGATGGTGATGGCGGGCGGTACCGGGGGGCATGTGTTCCCGGGGCTGGCTGTTGCGCACCATCTGATGGATCAGGGCTGGCAGGTTCGCTGGCTCGGTACCGCCGATCGTATGGAAGCGGACTTAGTGCCAAAGCATGGGATCGAGATTGATTTCATTCAGATTTCGGGTCTGCGTGGAAAAGGCCTCAAGGCTATGCTTTTTGCGCCGATACGTATCTTCAACGCCTGGCGACAGGCTCGCACCATCATGAAGCGTTTTCAGCCGGATGTGGTGCTGGGAATGGGCGGATATGTTTCGGGTCCAGGTGGTCTGGCAGCGTGGTCATTAGGTATTCCAGTGGTGCTGCACGAGCAGAACGGCATTGCCGGCCTGACCAACAAATGGCTGTCGAAGATTGCTAAAACTGTGATGCAGGCGTTCCCGGGCGCATTCCCTGACGCAGAAGTGGTTGGGAACCCCGTTCGCGTTGATGTACTGGCGCTGCCATTGCCGGAGCAGCGACTGACCGGGCGCGAAGGTGAAATTCGTGTGCTGGTGGTTGGCGGCTCTCAGGGCGCGCGCGTCTTAAACCAGACAATGCCGCAGGTTGCCGCGAAGCTCGACGATCAGATTTCTGTCTGGCATCAAAGCGGGAAGGGTGCGCAGCAAGCCGTTGAGCAAGCTTATGCTGATGCAGGCCAGCCACAGCATAAAGTGACCGAATTTATTGACGACATGGCCGCGGCCTATGCCTGGGCTGATGTGGTGGTTTGTCGCTCCGGCGCGCTGACGGTCAGCGAAATCGCTGCGGCAGGTTTGCCCGCGATTTTTGTGCCGTTCCAGCACAAAGACCGCCAGCAGTACTGGAATGCACTGCCGCTGGAAAAAGCCGGTGCAGCCAAAATTTTTGAGCAGCCGCAGTTCACCGCGGAAGCCGTCGCCAACACGTTGGCAGACTGGGACAGAAAGACATTGCTGGAAATGGCCGAGCGTGCGCGAGCTGCCGCCATTCCGGATGCTACCGAGCGGGTAGCAAAAGCAGTCAGCCTGGCAGCTCAGGCTTAATCATCGCAGCGCCTTTTGCGTTGCACGAATTTTGAAGTAGTCGATGGCGTTTAGAGAATGAATACACAACAACTGGCGAAACTGCGTTCTATTGTGCCCGAGATGCGTCGCGTCCGGCACATCCACTTTGTCGGCATCGGCGGTGCTGGCATGGGCGGTATTGCCGAAGTGTTGGCGAATGAAGGGTATCAAATCAGTGGGTCGGATCTTGCTCCGAACCCTGTGACTCAGCAGCTGACGGCGCTGGGTGCCACCATTTATTTCAATCATCGCCCGGAAAACGTACTCGATGCGAGTGTGGTGGTGGTTTCCAGCGCCATTTCTGCGGATAACCCGGAAATTGTCGCGGCGCATGAAGCGCGTATTCCAGTCATTCGCCGTGCAGAGATGCTGGCAGAATTGATGCGTTTTCGTCATGGCATTGCCATTGCCGGTACGCACGGTAAAACCACGACTACGGCGATGGTCTCAAGCATTTATGCCGAAGCGGGTCTTGACCCGACGTTCGTTAACGGTGGTCTGGTGAAAGCTGCCGGAGTGCATGCTCGTCTGGGCCACAGCCGTTATCTGATTGCGGAAGCGGATGAGAGCGATGCGTCGTTCCTGCATTTGCAACCGATGGTGGCGATTGTCACCAATATCGAAGCCGACCACATGGACACTTACCAGGGCGACTTCGAGAACTTAAAGCAGACGTTTATTAATTTCCTGCACAATTTGCCGTTTTATGGTCGTGCGGTGATGTGCGTTGATGACCCTGTTATCCGCGAATTGCTGCCACGCGTTGGCCGTCAAATTACCACTTATGGTTTCAGTGACGATGCCGATGTGCGTGTTGAAGATTACAAACAAATTGGCGCTCAGGGGCATTTCACGCTGATTCGTCAGGATCATGCGCCGCTGAAAGTGACGCTGAATGCACCGGGTCGTCACAACGCTCTGAACTCCGCCGCAGCCGTCGCTGTTGCTACGGAAGAAGGCATTGACGATGAAGCTATTCTGCGCGCACTGGAAAGCTTCCAGGGCACGGGGCGTCGTTTCGATTTCCTCGGCGAATATCCGCTAGCGGAAGTGAACGGTAAAAGCGGCAGCGCGATGCTGGTTGACGACTATGGTCATCATCCAACGGAGGTTGATGCCACTATCAAAGCGGCACGTGCGGGCTGGCCGGACAAAAATCTGGTGATGGTATTCCAGCCACACCGTTATACCCGTACGCGTGACCTGTATGACGATTTCGCCAACGTGCTGACGGACGTCGACGCGCTTCTGATGCTGGAAGTCTATCCGGCGGGTGAAGCTCCGATTCCTGGCGCGGATAGCCGCTCACTGTGCCGCACCATTCGTGGCCGTGGCAAGGTGGACCCCATCCTGGTCTCTGATCCGGCGAAAGTTGCAGAAATGCTGGCACCCGTACTGACGGGCAACGACCTGATTCTGATTCAGGGAGCGGGAAATATCGGCAAAATTGCGCGTAACTTAGCTGAAATCAAACTCAAGCCGCAAACTCAGGAGGAAGAGCGCCATGGCTGATAGAATCGCTGTCCTCCTCGGCGGCACTTCCGCAGAGCGAGAGGTTTCTCTGAATTCTGGCGCGGCTGTGCTGGCGGGCTTGCGCGAAGCGGGTATCGACGCACACGGCGTTGATCCTCGCGATGCGGATATCACGCAACTCAAAAATCAGGGTTTTAAGAAAGCGTTTATTGCGCTGCACGGACGCGGTGGGGAAGATGGCACGCTTCAGGGGGTGCTGGAGCTGATTGGCCTGCCTTATACCGGTAGCGGCGTGATGGCTTCTGCAATTTCTATGGATAAACTGCGCAGCAAATTGCTGTGGCAGGGCGCTGGTTTACCGGTGGCTCCGTGGGTGGCACTGACCCGTGATGAGTTTGCCCATGGCCTTTCGCAAGACCAGCAGCAGCGCATTTCCGCCCTGGGATTACCGTTGATTGTGAAGCCGAGTCGTGAAGGTTCAAGCGTGGGCATGTCGAAAGTGGGCGAAAAGGGTGCGCTTAACGACGCCTTAACGCTGGCTTTTCAGCACGATGAAGAAGTATTGATTGAAAAATGGTTAAGCGGGCCGGAATTTACCGTCGCCGTACTCGGTGAAGAAATTTTACCTTCAGTCCGCATCCAACCGGCTGGAGTCTTCTATGATTATGAGGCGAAGTATCTCTCTGACGAGACGCAGTATTTCTGCCCTGGTTGTGAAGATCCAGCGCGTGAACAAGAAATGCACACTCTGGTGCTAAAAGCCTGGAAAGTCCTGGGTTGTGCAGGCTGGGGACGCATTGATGTGATGCAGGATAGCGATGGCCAGTTGTATCTGCTGGAGGCGAACACCTCTCCAGGCATGACCAGCCACAGCCTGGTGCCGATGGCGGCGCGTCAGGCTGGCATGAGCTTCTCGCAGTTAGTGGTACGCATTTTGGACCTGGCGGGTTGATATGTCGCAGGCAGCACTGAATACACGGAACCGTGAAGAAGAGGAAATCGCTTCTTCACGCAGAAATAATGGAACGCGTCTTGCAGGGATAGTGTTCCTGCTCGCGGTATTATGCACCGTGTTGATGAGCGGCTGGATGGTGCTGGGCTGGATGGAAGATGCGCAGCGGCTGCCGCTGTCAAAACTGGTGGTGACCGGGGAACGTCACTACACAAGAAATGATGATATTCGTCAGGCGATCCTGGCGTTGGGGCCACCGGGCACCTTCATGACCCAGGACGTCAACATCATTCAGAGCCAGATTGAACGTCTGCCGTGGATCAAGCAGGCAAGCGTTCGTAAGCAGTGGCCGGACGAATTGAAGATTCATCTGGTTGAATATGTGCCGATTGCGCGTTGGAATGATCAGCATATGGTGGATAGCGACGGCAATGCCTTTAGCGTGCCGACCGATCGCACCAGTAAACAGAATCTGCCCATGTTGTATGGCCCGGAAGGCAGCGAGAGTGAAGTGCTGCAAGGCTATCGCGATATGGGGCAGATGCTGGCGAAAGGGAAATTTACGTTGAAAGTGGCGGCGATGACCGCACGCCGTTCCTGGCAGTTGACGTTGAGTAACGACATCAAACTGGACCTGGGACGTGGCGATACGATGAAAAGGCTTGAGCGCTTTTTAGAACTCTATCCTGTTCTACAGCAGCAGGCGCAGACCGATGGCAAACGGATTAGCTACGTTGATTTGCGTTATGACTCAGGCGCGGCGGTGGGTTGGCAGCCTGCTCCCGTAGAGGATACACATCAACAACAAAATCAGGCACAGGCAGAGCAACAATGATCAAAGCGACGGACAGAAAACTGGTAGTAGGACTGGAAATTGGTACCGCGAAGGTAGCCGCTTTGGTAGGGGAAGTTCTGCCCGACGGAATGGTGAATATTATTGGCGTGGGCAGTTGCCCATCCCGGGGTATGGACAAAGGTGGCGTGAACGACCTTGAATCCGTGGTGAAATGCGTACAGCGTGCCATTGATCAGGCGGAGTTAATGGCGGATTGCCAAATCTCGTCAGTGTATCTGGCGCTTTCAGGCAAACATATTAGCTGTCAGAATGAAATTGGTATGGTGCCCATCTCTGAAGAAGAGGTGACGCAGGAAGATGTTGAGAACGTAGTGCATACGGCGAAGTCCGTACGTGTGCGTGACGAACATCGTGTTCTGCACGTGATCCCGCAGGAGTACGCCATCGACTATCAGGAAGGGATCAAAAATCCGGTTGGCCTTTCCGGTGTGCGTATGCAGGCAAAAGTGCACTTGATCACATGTCACAACGATATGGCGAAAAACATTGTGAAAGCCGTGGAACGTTGTGGTCTGAAAGTTGACCAACTTATTTTTGCCGGGCTGGCATCGAGTTATTCAGTCCTGACGGAAGACGAACGTGAGCTGGGCGTCTGTGTGGTTGACGTTGGCGGTGGTACCATGGATATCGCCGTTTATACGGGCGGAGCGCTGCGTCATACCAAGGTTATCCCGTATGCCGGGAACGTGGTGACCAGCGATATCGCTTACGCCTTCGGCACACCGCCAAGCGACGCCGAAGCGATTAAAGTTCGCCATGGCTGTGCATTGGGCTCCATCGTCGGGAAAGACGAAAGCGTTGAAGTGCCAAGCGTAGGTGGTCGTCCACCGCGTAGTCTGCAGCGTCAGACGCTGGCAGAAGTGATTGAGCCGCGTTATACCGAGTTGCTCAATCTGGTGAACGAAGAGATTTTGCAACTGCAGGAACAGCTGCGCCAGCAGGGTGTCAAACACCACCTGGCTGCGGGGATTGTTCTGACCGGAGGCGCGGCGCAAATTGAAGGCCTGGCGGCCTGTGCGCAGCGTGTGTTCCATACCCAGGTTCGCATTGGCGCACCGCTGAACATCACCGGACTGACGGATTATGCCCAGGAGCCGTATTATTCAACGGCGGTGGGCCTGCTGCACTACGGGAAAGAGTCACACCTGAGTGGTGAAGCGGAAGTGGAAAAACGTGTCGCAGTGAGTTCATGGATTAAGCGAATTAATACCTGGCTGCGAAAAGAGTTTTAATTTTTTAAGAGAGCGCAGAAAATTAGCGTTCTCAGGCGACAGGCACAACGGAGAGAGAAACTATGTTTGAACCTATGGAACTGACCAACGACGCGGTGATTAAAGTCATCGGCGTCGGTGGTGGCGGTGGCAACGCCGTCGAACACATGGTGCGCGAGCGCATTGAGGGTGTTGAATTCTTCGCCGTTAACACCGACGCCCAGGCGTTGCGTAAAACGGCCGTTGGCCAGACCATCCAGATTGGTAATGGTATTACCAAAGGCCTGGGTGCTGGTGCAAACCCGGAAGTCGGTCGCAACGCGGCAGACGAAGACCGTGAAGCACTGCGTGCTGCCCTTGAAGGTGCAGACATGGTGTTCATCGCCGCTGGTATGGGTGGTGGTACGGGTACCGGTGCGGCTCCTGTAGTCGCTGAAGTCGCAAAAGATTTGGGTATCCTGACCGTTGCTGTCGTGACGAAGCCTTTCAACTTTGAAGGCAAGAAGCGCATGGCATTCGCGGAGCAGGGTATCGCCGAGCTGTCCAAGCATGTGGACTCTCTGATTACTATCCCGAACGACAAGCTGCTGAAAGTGCTGGGTCGTGGGATTTCTCTGCTTGATGCATTCGGTGCGGCGAACGACGTTCTTAAAGGCGCAGTGCAGGGTATCGCAGAGCTGATTACACGTCCGGGTCTGATGAACGTCGACTTTGCAGACGTGCGCACCGTGATGTCCGAAATGGGCTACGCGATGATGGGCTCTGGCCTGGCTAGCGGTGAAGACCGTGCGGAAGAAGCGGCTGAAATGGCTATCTCTTCTCCACTGCTGGAAGATATCGATCTGTCTGGCGCGCGTGGTGTGCTGGTTAACATCACTGCAGGCTTCGATCTGCGTCTGGATGAGTTCGAAACCGTGGGTAACACTATCCGTGCATTTGCTTCGGATAATGCGACCGTGGTTATCGGTACTTCACTGGACCCGGACATGAACGACGAACTGCGCGTGACCGTTGTTGCCACCGGTATCGGTATGGACAAACGTCCAGAAATTACTCTGGTGACCAACAAACAACAGCAGCAGCCAGTGATGGAACGCTACCAGCAGCACGGTATGGCTCCGTTGACGCAAGAGCAGAAGCCGGTCGCAAAAGTGGTAAACGACAATACGCCGCAAACCACCAAAGAACCGGATTATCTGGACATTCCAGCCTTCCTGCGTAAGCAAGCTGATTAAGAATTAGCTGGAAGTTGGGTATCTGCGCTCTTTGTGCTAAACTGGCCTGCCGAATGTATAGTACACTTCGGTTGGATAGGTAATTTGGCGAGATTATACGATGATCAAACAAAGGACACTTAAACGTATCGTTCAGGCGACTGGCGTCGGTTTACACACCGGCAAGAAAGTCACGCTGACGTTGCGCCCTGCGCCGGCAAATACCGGGGTCATCTATCGTCGCACCGACTTGAATCCACCGGTTGATTTTCCGGCAGATGCCAAATCTGTGCGTGATACCATGCTCTGTACTTGCCTTGTCAACGAGCATGACGTGCGGATTTCAACGGTTGAGCACTTGAATGCCGCGCTGGCGGGCTTGGGTATCGATAACATTGTTATTGAAGTCGATGCGCCAGAAATCCCGATCATGGATGGCAGTGCTGCACCGTTTGTCTATCTGCTGCTCGATGCAGGGATCGATGAACTGAACTGCGCGAAGAAATTTGTGCGCATTAAAGAAACGGTTCGCGTTGAAGATGGCGACAAATGGGCTGAATTCAAGCCGTACAATGGTTTCTCGTTGGATTTCACCATCGACTTTAACCATCCGGCGATTGACGGCAGCAACCAGCGTTATGCCATGAA